>JBBCHB010000012.1:0-32928 GCA_037200015.1 Aliidongia sp.
ATGAAGCACTTGCCGCGCCGATCCGCTGTCCTGCTGACCCTCATCCTCGCCGTCGGCGGCTGCAAGCCGCATAGCCCGCCGCCGCCCGATACCGAGGGGCTGGCAGTGCATCAGACCGTCGTGCTGGCCCATGCCGGCGAGCCGGGCGAGCGCCGGATCCAGGTGCTAGAGGATGCGCGCATCACCTCGGCGCTGCATTACTGGCTTTGGGGCGCCAGCAAGGACCCGGCCGATTTCCTGCACCATCCCGGCGTGGCCGGCGACAAGGACCTGGCCGCGTCGATGGCACGCGGGCCGCTGCTGCGCGGCATGGTCGAGCTGGTCGACCACGACGGCAAGGTGCTCGACTACCGGCGGCTCGATTGCGAGATCGCCGCCGTGTCGCTGGAGCCGATGCCGCAATCGGACGGCGCCGCGGTCTGGACGCTGGGCGATGATTGCAGCACGGGCGAGGGCGATTATGCCGGCATCATCACCCATTTCTTCACGCTGGGCGACGACAAGCTGGCCTGGCAGCACTATACCGACGCCAGCGGCGAGCATGCCGAGCTGACCGTGGTGCAGGCGCGCCGCATCGCCTGGCGCAAGGGCGACCCGCCGCGGCTCGACGACATCACCGAAGTCTCGAGCCACCCGGATTTCGACGATCCGCGCTTCAAGGCGCTGAAGCCGGGCGAGCCGATGCCGGCCGATCTGCCCCTGGTGACGGATCTGATCCACTACCATTATGACGGCAAGGGCGATTGGGCGAAGCGGATCCGGACGGAGAAATCCGCCTGGTACGGCGGCGACGGCTTCCCCGGCCCGGATCGGTTTCCGGGCTGAGGCTGGAGAAAAACCCTCGCCCGCTTGGCGGGAGAGGGGTGCTGAGCGCGAGCGAAGCGGGTGAGGGTGGGCACGCCGGCTAAGGTTGTCGGCGGCCTGCCCTGCGCCGGTCACCCGGCTCGCTTCACTCGCCACCCTCTCCCGCCAAGAGGCTATGAAAGAATCTCTGTTGCCCGCCGTATGCTCGCGAGCCACGCAAAAGGGAAAATAAGATCGCCCGAAAAAGTCCCTCTCCGCCCCAATGGGGCGGAGAGGGAGTTTTGGCCGATTTGCCCCGTAATTTGCAGTTCATCGATCTGCGCGTCAGAGATCGAGATTCTTTCACACGCTCATTGCGGGAGAGGGTTTGGTGGTTCAGTCCCGCAGATCTTCCCAGAATTCCTTGACCCGGGCAAAGAAGCCTTCGGATTCGGGGCTGGTCTTGTCCTTGTCGCCGGCGCGCTCGAACTCTTTCAGCAGCTCCTGCTGACGCTTGTTCAGGCTGACCGGGGTCTCGATCACGGCTTCGATATACATGTCGCCGCGCGCCGGGGAGCGCAGCACCGACATGCCTTTGCTCTTCAGGCGGAACTGATGGCCTGATTGCGTGCCCGGCGGGATGGTGACGCGGGCGCGCACGCCGTCGATGGTCGGCACTTCGAGCTGACCGCCGAGCGCCGCCGTGGTCATGGGAATCGGCACGCGGCAATGGATATTGGCGCCGTCGCGCTGGAACAGCCGGTGCGGGGCGACCGACAGGAAGATATAGAGATCGCCCGGCGCCGAGCCGCGTAAGCCCGCTTCGCCTTCACCGGCCAGGCGGATACGCGTGCCGTCCTCGACCCCGGCCGGGATATTGACCGACAGCGTCTTCTCGCGCCGGACACGGCCCTGGCCGCCGCACACCTTGCAGGGATTCTCGATCACCCGACCGGCGCCGCCGCAGCTCGGGCAGGTCCGCTCGATGGTGAAGAAGCCCTGCTGGGCGCGCACCTTGCCGGCGCCGGCGCAGGTCGAGCAGGTGACCGGCCGCGAGCCGGCCTCGCTGCCCGAGCCCTTGCAATGATCGCAGCCGACCGAGGTCGGCACGCGGATCTGCGCGGTCGAGCCCTTGAAGGCTTCTTCCAGGCTGACTTCGAGATTGTAGCGGAGGTCGCTGCCGCGGGCGTTGGTCTGCCCGCGGCGGCCGCCGACGAAATCGCCGAACATCTCGTCGAAGATATCGGCGAAGCCCGAAGCGAAGCCGAAATCGCCCGCGCCGGCGCCGGCACGCGGGCTGCCGCCATTCTCGAACGCGGCATGGCCGAACCGGTCATAGGCCGCGCGCTTCTGATCGTCTTTCAGGACGTCATAGGCTTCGCTGATTTCCTTGAATTTGTGTTCCGCCGCCTTGTCGCCCGGATTGCGGTCCGGGTGATACTGCATCGCCAGCTTGCGATACGCCTTCTTCAGATCATCCGCCGACGCACCCCGCGCCACGCCGAGCATCTCGTAGAAATCTTGCTTCGCCATCTCGTTTTCCCGACGCAATGACGCCCGGACACGGCGCTAAGGCCGTGTCCGGGCGCGACTTGCTACTGCATGCTCAGACCCGCGGTCAGGCCGAGTGGCCCTTCTTGTTCTCGTCGATCTCTTCGAAATCGGCGTCCACCACCTTGGCGTCATCTTCCGTGGCCGAACCCGTCTGCGGGCCGGCTTCGGCACCCGGCGCCGCCTGCGCGCCTTCGGACTGCGCGGCCTTGTAGATGCCTTCGCCGACCTTCATCGAGACCTGGGTCAGCGCCTCGGTCTTCGACTTGATCGCCTCGACATCCTCGCCGCCCAGCACTTCGCGCAGCGCCGCGATCGCCGCCTCGGCCGCCTGCTTGTCGGAGGCCGAGATCTTGTCCGCCGATTCGCTCAGCGTCCGCTCGGTCGCATGCGCCAGGCCTTCGCCATGGTTACGGGCTTCGACCAGCTCGCGCTTGCGCTTGTCCTCGGCGGCATGCGCCTCGGCATCCTTGACCATCTTGTCGATCTCGGCGTCGTTGAGACCACCCGAGGCCCTGAATGCGGATCTGCTGCTCCTTGCCGGTGCCCTTGTCCTTGGCCGAGACATTGACGATGCCGTTGGCATCGATGTCGAAGCCGACCTCGATCTGCGGCAGGCCGCGCGGCGCCGGGGGCAGGCCGATCAGATCGAACTGGCCCAGGAGCTTGTTGTCCGCCGCCATCTCGCGCTCGCCCTGGAACACGCGGATGGTGACCGCGGTCTGGTTGTCCTCGGCGGTCGAGAAGGTCTGGCCCTTCTTGGTCGGGATCGTCGTGTTGCGGTCGATCAGGCGGGTGAACACGCCGCCCAGCGTCTCGATGCCGAGCGACAGCGGCGTCACGTCGAGCAGTAGGACGTCCTTGACTTCGCCCTTCAGCACGCCGGCCTGGATCGCGGCGCCGATGGCGACGACTTCATCCGGGTTGACGCCCTTGTTCGGCTCCTTGCCGAAGATCTGCTTCACGGTCTCGGCGATCTTGGGCATGCGGGTCATGCCGCCGACCAGGATGACCTCGTCGACTTCCGACGCCTTCAGGCCGGCATCGCGCAGAGCGGCACGGCACGGCTCGATCGTCCGCTGCACCAGATCATCGACCAGGCTTTCCAGCTTGGCGCGGGTCAGCTTCAGATTGAGATGCTTCGGGCCCGACTGGTCGGCCGTGATGAAGGGCAGGTTGACTTCGGTCTGCATCGAGGACGACAGCTCGATCTTCGCCTTCTCGGCCGCTTCCTTCAGGCGCTGCAGGGCCAGACGGTCCTTGCGCAGATCGATGCCCTGCTCCTTGCGGAACTCGTCGGCCAGATAGTCGATGATGTTCTTGTCGAAGTCTTCACCGCCGAGGAAGGTGTCGCCATTGGTCGACTTCACTTCGAACACGCCGTCGCCGATTTCCAGGATCGATACGTCGAAGGTGCCGCCCCCCAGATCGTAGACCGCGATCGTGCCGGTACCGCGCCGCTCCATGCCGTAGGCGAGCGCCGCCGCGGTCGGCTCGTTGATGATGCGCAGCACGTCCAGCCCGGCGATCTTGCCGGCATCCTTGGTCGCCTGGCGCTGGCTATCGTTGAAATAGGCCGGCACGGTGATGACCGCCTGCGTGACCGTTTCGCCCAGATAGGCTTCGGCGGTTTCCTTCATCTTCTGCAGGATGAAGGCGGAGATCTGCGAGGGCGCCAGCTTCTGGCCGCGGCTCTCGACCCAGGCGTCGCCATTATCGGCGCCGATGATCTTGTACGGGACGAGGTCGACGTCCTTCTTCACCACGCTGTCGGTGAAGCGGCGGCCGATCAGGCGCTTGATCGCGAACAGCGTGTTTTCCGGATTGGTCACGGCCTGGCGCTTGGCGGCCTGGCCGACCAGGCGCTCGCCCGATTCGGTGAAGGCGACCATCGACGGAGTCGTCCGCGCGCCTTCGCTGTTCTCGATGACCTTGGCCGACTTGCCTTCCATCACGGCGACGCAGGAATTGGTCGTGCCGAGGTCGATACCAATGACTTTGCTCATGTGTGCCTCATTCGATAAGCAGGAATAGCGGCCCGCAGGGGCACCGCTCGTTCCCCCAGGAGAGATTTACCACAGGACGGCTCTCGCCATCCGTTGGCCGTTATATATGGGTCGCGTCCCGAGCCTGCAACGGCCGGCACGCGCTCAATCGCCCGGATTGTGACAATTTCCCCGGCGTCGACCGCAGAAATGCCGCAATCCCGAAGGCGACCCTCAGGCCGTCCGGTCGATCCGCTGATAGCCATCGGGCTTGTCCTGCGCGGCCTTGTCCTTTTCGGGAGCGGGCTCGGCGACGGGACCCTTGGCGACGCCGACCATGGCGGCGCGCAGCAGGCGGTCCTGCAGCACATAGCCCGGCGCCAGCACCTGGACGATCGTGCCGGCCGGCTTGCCGGTGTTTTCCAGCTCGAACATTGCCTGGTGCAGATTGTGGTCGAACTTCTCGCCAGCGGGATCGATCCGTTGAATGCCGTGCTTCTCGAAGGCGGCGAGCAGCTCGCGTTCGGTCGCGGCGACGCCGGCCAGCAGGGTCTTGGTGAACTCGTCCTGGGGCGGGGCCGAGGCCGTGCTGTCGAGCGCGCGGCGCAGATTGTCGGCGGCCGAGAGCAGATCGTTGGCGAATTTCTGCGCGGCGTATTTCACCGCGTCCTCGCGCTCGCGCTGGGCACGGCGGCGAATGTTCTCCTGTTCGGCCAGCGCGCGCAGCAGCTGGTCCTTGAGCTTGGCGACCTCGCTCTCGAGTTCGGTCGCGCGCTCCGCGGCCGGCTCCGCCTCGGGGCTGTCCGGCAGATCCGGTGTCGTCTCGGGGGTTTCGGGGGACTCGGTCATAGGCTCTTCCTGTTCATCCGATGAATCGCCCGATCACCTTGGCGGTGAAATCCACCATCGGGATGATGCGGGCATAGTTGATCCGCGTCGGTCCGATCACGCCGATCGCGCCGACGATCTGTTCCCGGCTGTTCATATAGGGTGCGATCACCACGGAACAGCCGGCCACGCCGAACAGCGGGTTGGCCGCGCCGATGAAGATCTGCACGCCCTCACCGCGATTGGCCGCCTCGACCAGGCGCAGCATCGCATCCTTGGTCTCCAGCATCTCGAACAGCGTGCGCACGCGCTCCAGATCTTCGAGCGCGCTGATATCCTCGAGCAGATTGGCCTGGCCGCGCACGATCAGCGAGCCGCCGCGCTCGCTGTCGCCGGCCCAGGTCGCGAGACCGGCCTCGACCAGCCGCGAGGTAATCTCGTCCAGCTCGGCGCGGTTGGCTTCGACATCCTGCGCCAGCGTCGCCTTGGTCTCGTCCAGCGTATGGCCGACGACGCGCGACGACAAATAATTGCCCGCCGTCACCAGCGCCGAGGCCGGAATGCCCATCGGCACTTCGATGATGCGGTTCTCGACCATGCCGGATTCGGTGACCAGCACGACCAGCGCCCGGCCGGGGCCGAGATTGACGAATTCGACATGCTTCAGCGAGCGCTCGGTCTTCGGCGCCAGCACCAGCCCGGCGCAGCGCGACAACCCGCTGAGCGCCGCGCTCGCCTCTTCCAGCATCTGCGGCAGCGACCGTCCGGCGGTGACGCAGCGCGATTCCAGATTGTGCCGCTCGTCCTGGCTCAGCCGCCCGACTTCGAGCAGCCCGTCGACGAACAGCCGCAGGCCCTGGTCGGTCGGCAGCCGGCCGGCCGAAGTATGCGGCGCGTAGAGCAGCCCGGCTTCCTCGAGCTCCGCCATGGTGTTGCGGATCGTCGCGGGCGACAATCCCAGGCCGAGCCGGCGCGAAAGGGTGCGCGAGCCGACCGGCTCGCCGCTTTCGACATAGGCATCCACGATCTGGCGAAAGATGTCGCGGCTGCGCTCGCTGAGCGCGCCGATCGCAGTCTGCGTCTCCAGAGTCCGGGGCGGCGGGGAAAAGCCGGGAATTCAACGCCTGTGTCGCCTCGTTGCGATGCCTCGTCCAGCCGGGCTGGCGGGACGGCCGAAACTTAGGGAGTGGCGGGGGAAAGTCAACCGCGCGGCGACCGATCCTTGAATTGCGTCATCAGCCGCCGGCCGCCTTGGCCGTCACCGCACCGACCGCCCCGGTCAATACCTCGACGATCCGCGCCAGATCCGCGCCGATCCCGTGCCGCTCCGCCACCCAACCTGGCGCATTATAGGACAGCCAGACTTGGCCCGCTTCGTCCTGATGTACAAGGGCCTTCAGCGGCAGGTCGATGCCGCTCGTCTGATGGGCCTGCATCAGCGGCGTGCCGCCCTTGGCATGGCCGAAGATCAACAGCTCGGTCGGGCGTAGCGGCAGCCCGACTGCCTCGGCGCCGGCGGCATGATCGATCCGGGCGAACATTGTCATGCCCCGCGCCGTGACCTCGGCCGCCAGCCGGTCGGCCGTTTCCTTCGCGCTGAAGCTGCTGGGAAGTGTCGTTAGGCCCGGTACGGTCATGGCACGCCTCCTATCGCCGTTCAGTCGGCACCCGAACGGACCATGCCATGATAGCCGCCCGGCACGGCCGCGTCTCGCACACGCTGCACGAACAGGGTCAAGCTCACGACGATGAACAGCAACACGGCGACGGGGCCGAACACTTCCCACGGCGCGAGGTCGATGTCGCCAAGTCCATTGGCGAGCACGCCGCCCAACGACAGGGTCGGTTCGCGCGCGCCGATGTCGAAATAGGATAGATAGGCCTCGCCGGTGAACGCCGCGGGCACGGCAGACGAGATGGCAAGAACGATGCCCCTCTTGTCGCCATGCGACAACCAGAGGATCAGCCACGCCAAGCTTGCGATCTCGACGACCGTCGCCGCCATGGCCCGGAAGGCAATGGCGAGGACCAGGAACGGCAGCGCGTCGATCAATCCGCCGAGGGCCCGAAACGGCCTGCCGCGGGCTGCGGCGGCACGCCAGACGAACAGGAGAAGAGCGGCAATCGATGCCGCGGCAACAGTGAGAAGGATCGAGACCCGACCGCCGACCAGAGCCTCGGCCAGCAGATCGCGGCCTAGATCATCGGTCCCCAGAAGGTGGCCGGCCGACCAGGACGGCGCGACCGAGATCGCGCCATAATCCGCTTTGTCCGGCGAGAATGACAGCAGTGCCGGGACGACGAGAACCAGCGCGACGGCCGCGAGGACAGCGCAAGCGGCTGAGAGCGCGATACGATCGCCGTGCAATGACCGCCAAATATGCGGGAGCGTATCGATCCCCGAAACCACAGGCCTGCCATCGTCTTCGGTTCCAATCGGAAAAGCCGGATCGCGGCCAAGCAACTGGACCAAAAGGCTGCCGAGGAGCCCGGCCAGAATGACGAGTCCACCGTAGAAAATGAGCGCGCCGGCCAGGACCGGATAGTCATGATGCGCGCCGGCCTGGTCGAGGTAGCGGCCGGTCCCGGGCAAAGCAAAGGCCCGCTCCAGCGGTACGGAGAGGATGAGCGCGCCCGAAGCCAGGAACCCCATTCGCGCCAGTATGGCAGCGAGCCCCGCTTTGAGCCGCTCGCGTCCGTTGCCGGCACCGACCGGCGCGGCGTCGCGTATCGAGCCTCGCACCAGTCTCGCAACGACCGCCGTCAGCGGCACCACGAGCGTCGCGACAGGCAGGATCTTGTGGACCCATCCGCCATCCCAACCTGCCACCGGCAGCCAGTTCAGCCCGATGGCAAACACAAGCTGCAGGACAGGCGTCAGGACGAAAATCGGCACCGCCAACCCGATCACCCCCAGCACCAGGAGGGCTTGATCGAGCAACGAGCCCCGGATCCGTGCGGTCAGGGCGCCGAGCGGAATGCCGGCGGCGACGGCAATGGCAAGCGCCCAGCAGACGATCTCGATGGTGATCGAAGCGCCACGGAACAGAAGATCGGCCACGTCATGATCGCGAAAGCCGAAGCTCGGGCCGAAATCGAGATGCACCACGCCCCCTAGATAGTGGCCGAACTGCGCGTATAGCGGCTGATCGTGGTGAAAGCTGCGTTGGACCTGCGCCAAGCTCGCTGGCGAAGCGCTCGGCTTAAGATCGAACGGACCACCAGGCGCCAGTTTGAGCACTGCAAAAGCGATCACGACGAGCGCAAGCAGGGTCGCCGCAGCGGCGAGAAGTCGCCGCGTCAGGAATTGAAACATCGGAGAGTCGCCGCTGAGCCCGTAGAGAAGGTGGCAGAAGCTCTATCGGGTTGTGCGGCGTTTTTCAACCATGGCGTTTATCACGCCATCGCCGGGAAGCGTTTAGTTGCCGGTCGGGCAGGACGATGCCGACCCCGTCAACCGACCGACACGACGATCTTGCCGACAGCACTGCGGTCCGTCATGGCGTCAAAGGCCGCCTCGATCGTCTCGAAGCGGAACTCGCGCGGATCGAGGCGCGGCGCGAGCTTGCCGGCCTCGACCAGTTTCGCCGCTTCGGCCAGAATCGCGCCGTGATGCGCGCGGCCTTCGCCAGTCAGCAGCGGCAGCAGGGTGAACACGCCGGAATAGCTTGCCGCCTTGAAGGAGAGCGGGGCCAGCGCATGGGTGCCCCAGCCGAGGCAGCTCACGACATGGCCGAAGCGCCGCACGGCCGCGAAGGAGGCGTCGAGCAGCGCGCCGCCGGCCGTGTCGTAGACCAGGTCGAAGCCCTGCCCGCCAGTATGCGCCGCGACATACTCGGCGACGCTGCCGGCCGCGGTGTCGATCGGCACGGCGCCGAGCGCGCGGATAAACTCGTCCTGGCCGCCGCGCCCGGTCGCGAACACCTCGGCGCCGAAGGCGCGGGCGAGCTGCACCGTGACATGGCCGACATTGCCGGCGCCGCCCTGGACCAGGACCTTCTGCCCGGCGCCGACATGCGCGCGATCGACCAGCCCCTCCCAGGCCGTGATCACGATCAGCGGCAACGCTGCCGCGGCGCGCATCGAGAGAGTGTCCGGCTTATGGGCGAGCAGCGCGGCATCAACCGCGGCATATTCGGCCAGGCTTCCTGGCACGCTACCGACGCCGCCGGTCATGCCATAGACCGCATCGCCGGTCCGGAAGCCCTCGACCCCCGGCCCGACCGCCTCGACCGTACCCGCCAGATCGATCCCAAGGATCGCCGGCAGTGGCTGGCACGCATGGGCCGCAGCACCGGCGCGGATCTTGGCATCGAGCGGATTGAGCCCGCTGGCCAGGATCCGCACCAGCACCTGGCCCGGCCCGGCAACCGGCCGCGGGATCTCGGCCAGGCGGAACAGCGCATCGGCAGCGTCGAGGATCAGCGCCCGCATCAAGGGTTCGGTCGGCATGGTTGCGAACACTGCCTCCTCGATTTGCCAGCGAACGAGTTTCGTCAGTATTTTCGCTGAGCCGCTAGGAACATGGCGCGCGGCAACCGAAATCCTAGCCGAAAAATTGTCGCGTTACCTGCGCGCCTTTATTTCACCCTCGGCGTAAAATTTCGTATTGTTCTCAGGAGCTTCCTCAATATATCGGATAATTTTATTTATAGGCGTTGTCATTTGACCTTGATCATTAGCGAGAACGGCAGTCGTACCGAGGCCATCTGGAAAGAGGTTTGCAATTTCTGGGTGCTTCGGGAAGTAGTCTTGATAGTTTACCCATTTATAGTTTCGCTCTGTATTCCGGCGAATCACCTCACCCAGATAGCATCCGGCGGCAAGCACTGTATTAGTGTAGCTTTGGCCGGTTACCTCGGCTTTTCTGCTTACGACTACGTCCAGGTACCTATCGAGATACGTCAGTGACCCAATCGAGTAGTCCATATGTTCAGTTGGGATAGCTTCGCGGAAGACGATCTTACCCTCTTCGAATGTCGCGGTTCCGAGAAAGCCCGCGCAGAACAACGGGATTAGGCTCACGACATCATACGGCATACAGCGTGCTCCATAACGAGAACGGCATGAGCGACCGCGTCGGTTCCGTACCGAGATGAGTACACATGGTCAATGATTAGCGCTGTAATCTCAAGAACTCTGGCGTCGGCTCCGGATCACGAGCCGCCGACCTGGCAGCAGAACCCTTATCGACACCCGGTATGGCTTGCCGGCTCGGCGCCAAGCCGGACCTTCCACGCATTTCGTCGGAACGCTCGATCCTCAATCCACCACCCGCCCCGCCGCTCCCTTCGGCAGCAGCACCCACATCGACCCCCGTCCCTTCAGCACCCCGGCATGGCTCGCCGCCTCGGCGCCGTAGCCGAAGAACAGATCCGCCCGCACCGGCCCGCGGATGGCGCCGCCGGTGTCCTGGGCCACGAACAGCCGCTGGGTCCGGCCGGAGGCCTCGACCGGATCCGCGGCGTCGATCCAGAGCGGCACGCCCATTGACAGGAAACTCCGATCGACCGCGGCGCTGCGGCCCGGCGTGAGCGCCACGCCTTCGGCGCCGAGCGGGCCGTCGCCCTGCAGTTTCTTGAAGAAGACATAGGCCGGGTTGGCGTCCATGAGCGCGGTGCCCTCGGCGCCGTGTCGGCCGATCCAGTCACGCAGGAACGGCAGGGTGATGTCGTCCTTGGGCACACCGCGCTCGGCCAGGACATGGCCGATCGCGACATAGGGCTGGCCGTTCTCGCCGTCATAGCCGATCCGCTCCACGCTGCCATCGGGCAGGATCACCCGGCCGGAGCCCTGGATCTCCAGGAAGAAGGCGTCGACCGCGCTGTCGACCCAGAGCAGCTCCAGCCCCTTGCCGGCGAGCGCCCCGGCCTCGATCTCGCTGCGCGTGGCATAGGGCAGGAGATGCCCATTGGCGACCCGGCCGGCAATGCGCTCGCCCTTGAGGCTGGGGCGGAATTGGCCGAGATCGACCTGAACCAGATCGGCCGGCCGGCGATAGAGCGGCACGGTGTAGCGCGCATCCGGGGCAGCGGCGCCATGCAGCTCGGCCTCGTAATAGCCGGTGAACAGCCCCTCGGCCGTGCCGTTATCGGTCGCGCGGAACGGCACGAACTCGGCCTCGAAGACGGCGCGCGCCGCGGCGCTGTCGCTGGGTGCCACGGCAGCAGCAGCGGCGCAGGGCGCCTGCCAATCGGCCGGGGTCAGCTCGAGGCCGAGCTTGCGGTCGGCCGGCAGGGCCGTGATCGCCTTGCAGGATTTCAGCAGTGCCGGCAGCGCCGCCGCGGGATCATCCGTGGTCCAGCCCGGCAGGGTCGCGAAATCGGCCCGTGCGAGCACCAGCTTAGGCGCCGGCGGCGGCTCGCGCGTGCAGCCGAGCGGTGCCAGGAGGACGAGACCGGCGAGCAGCGGGCGGAGACGGGAGAGGGTGGAGAGCATTGGTGATCGGCGCCCGGATGCTTGAGACGGAAGAAGGTTTTATCCGCAGATGGACGCAGATTTCTATCAGGCGCGGCGGCGACGCTTGAGCGCGGCGAAGCCGCAGTAAACCACGAAGAGCACCAAGGGCACGAAGGGAGTGTGTCTAATTTCCCTGTCTCACTGGAGGGGTGCAGTCGCGCGGTAAAATGGGGTTTGCCGCGGCTGCGCCGCGTTTCGGACTTCGTGCCCTTCGTGTCTAAAGCAACATCTGCGTCATCTCCGGATAAACCAAGGCTGCACAACGGTCCCGGACCTAAGCGGGGATTCGTTGATTGTGAGACAAATGTCTGTCATTGCGAGCGCAGCGAAGCAATGACAGCAAGGAATTGTGACCCAGTGGGGCAATCCTGCCTAACCGGCATGGGCCTTCGCCACCCGGGCGATCATGTCGTCGGCGCGGTCCAGGAACAGCTGGAGCAGCGGCGAGCGGTTGGCCTTGTGCCAGCCGATGACTAGGTCGATGCTCGGCGCCTCGCCTTCGATCGGGCGGCTGATCACCGACCAGGGCAGGAAGTTCCGGGCATAGGCCGGCAGCAAAGCCACGCCGCGGGTCGAGGCGATCAGCGACATGGCCATGGCGAGATTGTCGACCTCGTGGTCGGGTCGCAGCTCGAGACCGGTCCGGCGCAGATAGTCGTCGATCACCTTGCGCAGGGCCGGCGCGGTGTTCGAGACACTGATGAAAGTTTCGCCCGCGAGGTCGCGCGGCGCCACGGTGTCGCGCACGGCGAGGCGGTGGTCGCTGGGCAGGATCGCGACGAGCTTCTCGCGCGTCACCAGCTTGTAGCCGAGTTCGGTCGCCTGCGGTTCGGGCCGGAGGAAGGCCAGATCGGGCTTGCCGGCCTGCAGCGCCGTGGCGAGCTGCGGCGAGTATTGGCTCGACACCGTCACCTCGATATTGGGCAGCTCGTCGCCGAGCAGGCGCATCGCCTCGGGCAGCCAATCCATTTCCTGGCCGGTCAGGAAACCCAGCGCAAAGAGCGGTTTGGCCGGAATCGCGGCGCGCCGGGCAGCGTCGCGCGCCGCCTCGACCTGGGCCAGGGCCAGCCGGGCATGGTCGAGAAAGGCGCGGCCAGCGGGTGTCAGCTCGACGCCGCGCGCGCTGCGCGTCAGCAGCGGCACGCCGATTTCATATTCCAGGTCGCGGATCTGCCGGCTCAGCGACGGCTGCGCCGTGTGCAGGCGCTGTTCGGCCGCGACGGTCAGGCTGCCGGCCTCGGCGACCGCGACGAAGTAGCGGAGATGGCGCAGCTCCATAATTTTCCCCCATGCCTAAGAGGTATGGGGAGGAACTTACAAAGTCTTTTTCCGCCGCGCCAGGAGAACCTAGATTTCTACCAACGGCGGCGGTCTGGAGCGTCGTTCCAGCGAAACCACCGTTCACCGAAATCCATCCGACCATATCGGCCGGCTATATCTCCGAGGAGTTTCATCATGAGCAGTCCCGTTATCCTGATCACCGGCGCCCTGACCGGTATCGGCCGCGCCGCCGCCTTCGCCTTCGCTGCCGAGGGCAACCGCATCGTCGTCGCCGGCCGGAACGAAGCGACCGGCACCCAGCTCGCCGCCGAGCTGCGCGGCAAGGGCGTCGAGGCCGAGTTCATCCGCGCCGATGTCCGTCATGACGACGAAGTCCGCGACCTGGTCGACCGCACCGTGGCCCGCTTCGGCCGGCTCGATGCTGCCGTCAACAACGCCGGCACCGAAGGCCAGCCCGGTCCGGTGACCGAGCAGACCGCCGAGCTCTATGCCGCGACCTTCGACACCAATGTGCTCGGCACGCTGCTCAGCATGAAGCATGAGCTGCGCGTGATGCTGGCGCAGGGTCACGGCAACATCGTCAACATCTCGTCGGCCTATGGCCATGAGGGCGCGGCCGGCGCATCGGTCTATGTCGCCAGCAAACATGCCGTGGAAGGCCTGACCCGCTCCGCCGCGCTCGAAGCCGCACCGTTCGGCGTGCGCGTCAACGCAGTGGCGCCGGGTGCGACCGAAACCGGAATGCTGACCCGCTTCACCGGTACGGAGGAGAACAAGGCGGCGCTGGCCGCGCAGGCGCCGCTCGCCCGGCTCGGCGACCCGGACGAGATTGCCCAGGCCATCGTCTTCGCCGCCTCGAACAAGTCGTCCTACATGACCGGGCATATTCTCGCCGTCGATGGCGGCCGGGTCGCCGGCTAAGCCTCGCTCAAACGGCTAATACCAATCGCCGGAATTGATGACCTGTTCGCATGGTGTCCTTCTCCTGCATTGCGGGAGAAGGTGGCGAGCGTCGCGAGCCGGATGAGGGTGCGGCGCGCCAGCGCCATAGGCCTATCAGCCTGAAAGATCGCTGTTTTCATGCGGCGCTGCGCGCCAGACCCTCACCCTCCCGCTGCGCGGGTCCCTCCCTCTCCCGCAATGAGCGTGTGAAAGAATCTCTGTTGCCCGCCGTATGCTCGCGAGCCACGCAAAAGGGAAAATAAGATCGCCCGAAAAAGTCCCTCTCCGCCCTTCAGGGGGGAGAGGGATTTAGGGTGAGGTGGGTGTCGATGCCGGCGTAAAGCGTTGGGATTTCTGCACTATTGAAGCGTTCCCCACCTCACCCCGACCCTCTCCGCCCCAATGGGGCGGAGAGGGAGGTTTGGCCGATTTGCCCCGTAATTTGCAGTTCATCGATCTGCGCGTCAGAGATCGAGATTCTTTCACACGCTCAGTGCGGGAGAGGGGCATCGGCACCGCTCGCGTGTCAGAATTTTAGACGATTGGTATGCCCCGATCACGGAAAGGAAACCGATCATGACCAATCTTACCGGCAAGACCGCTCTGGTCACCGGCGCGTCGCGCGGCATCGGCCGCGCCAGCGCGCTCGCGCTTGCCAAGGCCGGCGCGCAAGTTCTCGTCCATTACAGCAGCGGCAAGGCCGAGGCCGCGCAGGTGGTCTCGGAGATTCTCGCAGCCGGCGGCCGGGCCGAAGCGGTCGCCGCCGATCTGGCTTCGCCGGACGGCGCGCATGACTTGGCCCGGCAGGTCCGGACCATCATCGGCGGGCGGCTCGACATCCTGGTCGCCAATGCCGGCGTCTCGAAATCGGCCGCGATCGAGGAGGTCACGGTCGAGGATTTCGACCGGCTCTTCGCCGTCAATGTCCGGGCGCCCTATTTCCTGGTCCAGCAGCTGCTGCCGGTCCTGTGCAAGGGCAGCAGCGTCATCCTGGTCTCCTCCCTGGCGGCCCGCGCCGCGGTCGGCACGCTGGCCGCCTATGCCGCGACCAAAGGTGCCGTCGATACCCTGGTCAAGCACTTCGCAGCAGCGCTCGGGGCGCGCGGCATCCGGGTCAACGCCGTCGCGCCGGGCGTGGTCGACACGGATATGTCGAGCTTCGCCAAGACCGATAGCGGGCGCGACTTCACGCTCTCGATCCAGGCGCTGCAGCGTGTGGCCCAGCCGGACGACATTGCCGGCGCGGTCGTCTTCCTGGCCTCGGACGACGCCCGTTGGGTGACCGGCGACACGCTCCGGGTCGATGGCGGCTCGAAGCTCTGAAGCGTCCTTACGCCGGGGCGCCGGTGCCGAGCAGGGTCCAGTTCGGGTCGCTGGAGCGGGTATTGCGCGAGAAGGTCCAATGGTCGGTGTGTTCGACCGCCCGCTCCGGATCGCCTTCGAGGATCTTGCCTTCGCTGTCTCGGGTCACGGAAACCTGGCCCGAGACGAATTTTATGGTGATGACCGCGGTGCGACTATCCATCCGCGCCTCGATGATCTCCGGCTCCTGCAGCCGCTCGATCCGGGTATCGACGGTCTCGCGCACGCTCAGGCGATGGCGGATCGCCTCAGCGAAAGTGTCGTAGACCTCGTCGCTGACCAGCGGGCGCAAAGTCGCCGTGTCGCCTTCGGCGAAGCCCTTGACGATGATCTCGAAGGCATGGCGCGCGCCGTCGATGAAGCGCTCCGGGCTGAAGCTCGGATCGGCGGCGCGGATCTCGTCGAACCCGGCCTGCAGCGGCGTTGCGGCGCGCGCGGGGGTCGGTCGCAGCCGGTCGCCCAGCCCGATCACATTGCCCGGGCTGGCCTGGCGCGGCGGCGGTTCACGCGGCGGCTGACGCACAGGCGGGCGCTGGATCTGCGGCGGCGGCTCGGCCCCGGGTCGGCGACCGAGCAAAAGCCAGAGCCGATAGCCGAGAAACCCGGCAATACCGGCGAAGACGATCAAAACGATATACTGGTCACCCATGGATTCTTCCAGACCGAGGGACTATGTGCAGCGGGCGGCATTCGGTGCCGCCCCATCCCGGACCGGTCCTCTCGGAACCGGGATACCGCCTGTGCGGCCGGATCCGCCTCACTCACAGATAGGTGGAAGCCGGGAAAAGGACAAGCTTTGCCATGTCAATCCTCTTGCTTCTTGTGCTCTGGCCGTTGATCGAGATCGCGGGTTTCGCCTGGATCGGCGGCATGATCGGCGTCGGGCCGACCCTGGGTTTCGTGCTGGTCAGCGGTCTCCTGGGGCTGGCGCTGCTGCGCGAAGCCGGACTCGCCACGCTGATGCGCTTGCGCGCCAGCCTCGAAGCCGGCAAGACCCCAGTGCCCGTGGCCCTCGACGGCGCCGGTCGGATCCTGGGCGGGCTGCTGCTGGTCGTACCGGGTTTCTTCTCCAGCGCGATCGGCGGGCTGCTGCTCATCCCGCCGCTGCTGTTGACCGGGCTCATCGCCCGGCGGCTGCAGGAGGGCGGCAGCATCCGCGTCGTCGGTTTCGGCACCGTCGTCCAGCCCGATCCAACCGTGATCGAGGGCGAATTCCGCGAGTTGCCGCCGGAACGGCCGGAATTGTCGCCGCGGCGTTGAATCGCCGGGCTTCGCCGTCGCGACGAGGCAGTTGTGGCCGGGCGCGGTTCCGTGCTAGCCCACCGCCTTCCCTGCCATCCGGAGCGAACCCATGTCCGAAATCGCCGCCAACGGCCAAGACGGCGCTGCAGTCCAAAGCCCCGTTCTGATCGTCAATGCCCAGTATCTGCGCGATCTGAGCTTCGAGAATCCGCGGGCTCCGGAAAGCCTGATCGGGCAGACCACGCCGCCCGAAGTCGGCGTCGAGATCGACGTGAAGGCGCGGCAGCTCAATCCGGAAACCTTCGAAGTCGTGCTCTCGCTCAAGGTCGAAGCGCGCACGAACAACGAGGTCACCTTCCTGATCGAGCTGGATTACGGCTCCGTCGTGACGATCCGCAATGCCGCACCCGAGGTGACGGCCGGGCTTATCCTGGTCGAGACGCCACGCATCCTGTTCCCCTTCGCCCGCGCCATCGTCGCCGATGCCACCCGCGACGGCGGCTTCCCGCCGCTGCTGATCAACCCGGTCGATTTCGCCGATCTCCAGCGCCGCAAGGCCCAGCAGGCGGAACTCGCCGGCGCTACCGCCGAGGCCTGAGCCTCCCCAGATGGCGGGGTTTTCGGATATCCCGATGTGCGGCGTGCCGGTCCATGCCGCCGACGCCTATCTGGCGCGGCTGATCCGCCAGGGCTTCCGCGTCGCCATCTGCGAGCAGATGGAGGATCCGGCCGAGGCCAAGAAGCGCGGCGGCAAGCAGCCGGTGAAGCGCGGCGTGGTGCGCATCGTGACCGCCGGCACCATCACCGAAGACAATCTGCTCGACGCCCGGCGGAACAACTTCCTGGCGGCGCTGGCCGAAGCAGCCGGCGAGCTGGCCCTGGCCTCGGTCGAGCTCTCGACCGGCGAGGTCGAGTTCCAGCCGGTCACCCTGGCCGGGGCTCGGTGCGGCCTTGGCACGGCTTCAGCCGGGCGAGCTGCTGCTGAGCGACCGGCTGTTGCAGAAGCCCGAACTCTTCGAGCTGCTGGCCGAATGGCGTGCCGTGCTGACGCCGCAGCCCAATGCCCGCTTCGACAGCGAATCCGGCCGCCAGCGCCTGGCCAAGCTCTATGGCGTCGGCACGCTGGACGGGCTCGGCTCCTTCGGCCGTGCGGAATGCGCTGCCGGCGGCGCCCTCGTCGAATATATCGACCTGACCCAGCGCGGCAAACTGCCCCAGCTCGGCCAGCCGCGCCGCCTGAGCGTCGGCGCGGTCATGGAGATCGATGCCTCGACCCGGCGCAATCTGGAACTGGTCGAGACGCTGTCGGGCGAGCGGCGCGGCAGCCTGCTCGCCACGATCGACCGGACCGTGACCGGGGCCGGCGCGCGGCGCCTGGCGGCCGATCTGGCCGGGCCGCTGACCGATCCGCAGGCGATCAACGCCCGGCTCGACCTGGTCGAGCTCTTCGTGCGCGAGGAGCGGCTGCGCGAGGATCTGCGCGCGCTGCTGAAGGAATGCCCGGACATGGCGCGGGCGCTGTCGCGGCTGACGCTCGGCCGCGGCGGACCGCGCGATCTGGCCGGCTTGCGCGACGGACTTGCGATCACGGCGCGCCTCAAGCCGCTGCTGGCGTCCCGGCCGGAAGCGGCAGCCGAAGGGCTGCTGCGTCAGGCGGTCGTGGAACTGGGCGAACATGGCGTGCTGATCGACCGCTTCAGCCGGGGCGCTGGCGGCCGAGCTGCCGCTCTTCGCCCGCGATGGCGGCTTCATTGCCGCGGGCTATTCCTTCGATCTCGACGAATGGCGCCAGCTGCGCGACGAGAGCCGGCGCATGATGGCCAATCTCCAGGCGCGCTACGCCGAGACGACCGGCATTGCCGGCCTGAAGATCCGGCACAACAACGTGCTGGGCTACTACATCGAGGTGACGCCGGCCCATGCCGGCAAGCTCGATGCCGGGCCGGGCGGGCTCTTCATCCATCGCCAGACCATGGCGAATGCCATGCGCTTCACCACGGTCGAGCTCAGCGAGATCGAGACGCGGATCGGCCAGGCAGGCGACAAGGCGCTGGCGCTCGAGCTGGCCCTGTTCGACGATCTGGTCGGCGAGGCCTCTGCCCGCGCCGAAGCCGTCCAGCGCACCGCCGCCGCCTTGGCCGTACTCGACGTCGCGGCCGCCCATGCCGAACTCGCGGTCGAGCAGCGCTATTGCCGGCCGGTGGTCGAGCCCGGCGTCGCCTTCGAGATCACCGGCGGCCGCCACCCCGTGGTCGAGGCCAATCTGCCGGCCGGCACGCGCTTCGTCGGCAATGACTGCACGCTCGAAACCGGCCGCCGGCTCTGGCTGCCTGACCGGCCCGAACATGGCCGGCAAGAGCACCTTCCTGCGCCAGAACGCGCTCATCGCCGTGCTGGCGCAGATCGGCGGCTATGTCCCGGCCGAAGCGGCGCGGATCGGCATCGTCGACCGGCTCTATAGCCGCGTCGGCGCTGCCGACGATCTGGCGCGCGGGCGGTCGACCTTCATGGTCGAGATGGTCGAGACCGCAGCGATCCTGAACCAGTCCGGCCCGGGCGCCCTCGTCATCCTCGACGAGATCGGCCGCGGCACGGCGACCTATGACGGCCTCTCGATCGCCTGGGCCGCGGTCGAGCATCTGCACGACCGCAACCGCTGCCGCGCCCTGTTCGCCACGCATTACCACGAGCTGACCGCGCTGGCCGCCAATCTGGCCGACCTTTCCTGCTACACCATGCGGGTCAAGGAATGGCAGGGCGACGTCGTCTTCCTGCACGAAGTGGCGCCGGGTGCCGCCGACCGCTCTTACGGCATCCATGTCGCGAAGCTGGCCGGCCTGCCCAAGCCGGTGATCCAGCGCGCTGAAGCGGTGCTGGAGATCCTGGAGCAGGGCGAGGCGGGCAGCGCGCTCACCCGCCTCGCCGACGATCTGCCGCTCTTCACCGCCGCGCGCCGCCCATCGAAACCGGCGGCGCCGGCCGAGCCTTCGGCGGTCGAAACCGCACTCAAGGGCGTCAATCCGGATGAATTGACGCCCAAAGCCGCGCTCGAACTGCTCTATGCCCTGCGCGGCCTGGTCAAGGAATAAGGCGGCGACTACCCCTCCAGCGCGGCCTGCAGCATCTCGATGATATGCGGGTCGAGCTTGCGGCTGCACATGATGTAGCGGTCCTCGCCGCCCTTGTCGCCGGCGAGTTCGATGATGCGGATCTTCCGGGCGGCCGCGGGTTTGGCGGCGAGCAGCAGATCGGCCTCTTCGCGGGTTGCGAACATGAGTTCGGCGCGGCCCGCCGCCAGCATGTCGACCATCTGCGACTGTTCGACCGGGACGACGACGGTGTTGAGCCGGGCGCTCTCGATCAGGTCGGTGACGTAGCGGCCATAGGTCAGGCCGTCCTTGACCAGCACGGGGAGTTTGGCCTCGGCCAGCAGCTGCTCGATCTCTTTGCCCGGCGGCACGGCGAAACCCGGCCCGGCCAGGACCACCGCCGGCTTGTCATGGTGAATCGGGCCGATGAACACGGCATAGCCGGCCCGCTCGGCATCGCTGAACCAGCCGATGCCGCAATCGCGCCCGGCACCGGCCTTGATCGCGCTCAGCTGGCGCAGCGCCGGCGTCAACTGCCACCGAAACGGCACGCCGGCGCGCTTGAACAGTGCCGCCGCCGGATCGGCCGTGAGGCCCGTGGCGCCGCCATCCGGCTGGGGCACCATATAGGGTGGCCGGTCATAGTAGTTCAGCACGACCGTTTCTTCGGCCGGCCCCTGACGCCGCAAGCAGGATCGCTGCGGCAAGAGCAGGAAGCATGACGACCTCCGTTGGGCATCCAGCCCCTGGTCCGGCGCTCCGGACCATCACTCCTTTTACGAGATATCGATCGTAACCCGATCGGCCCTGATCGGCTAATTTCTTCGACTCGGGCCGATCGAGAGCTACTTCCGGTTACGCCAGCGCCTCGCCGTGCCGGCGGCCGGGGCCGAGCCAATAGGCGAGCTTGCCGCGCAGCTCCTCCGGATCGACCGGCTTGGCGACATAGTCGTTCATGCCGGCTTCGAAACAGCGCAGCGCGTCGCCGCGCATCGCATTCGCCGTCATGGCGACGATCGGGATCTGCGCGAAGCCATTGCCGAGCGCCCGGATCCGCCGGGTCGCCTCGAGCCCGTCGAGCCGCGGCATCTGGATATCCATCAGCACCAGCGCATAGCTGCCGTCCTGCAACGCCTCGAGCGCCGCCAGCCCGTCTTCCGCCATGTCGACCGTATAGCCGAAGCGCTCCAGGATCGCGCGGGCGACTTCGCGGTTGATCGGATGGTCCTCGACCAGCAAGAGATGGGCCGGACGCGCATCGGGCGCCGTGGGGAGCGCGGCGACGGTGTCGCCGCCCGAAACCGGGGCGGCCGCGGTTTCGGGGGCGACCGCCTCGAACAGCCGGGCGAGACAGGCGAACAGCTCATGCTGCCGCACCGGCTTCAGCAGCACGCGGTCTAGACCGGATTCGAGAGCCTCGGTTTCGTCGGGCGAAATTCCGGCCGAGGAGATCAGCACGATTTTCGGCTGGCGCCATTCGGCATGGCCCCGGATCGCACGCGCCACCGTGTCGCCGCTCATGCCCGGCATCATCTGATCGAGCAGCACGAGATCGAAGGGGCGGCCCGAGCGCTCGGCCGCGGCCAGCGTCGCCAGCGCCGCGGTACCGCCCTCGGCCTCGGTGCAGACCGCGCCGAAGCCAGTCGCCTGGCGCCGCAGGATGGCGCGGTTGATCGGCAGATCGTCGACGATCAGGACGAGACGCCCGGCCAGCGCGTCCGGCCGGAGCGGGCTCAGCGGCGCAATGGCCCCGCCGCGCGGCAGGGTGAACTCGACCTGGAAGACGCTGCCGCCGCCCGGCCGGGCCGATACCGCGATGCTGCCATCCATCAGCTCGACCAGCTGTTTCGAGATGTGGAGCCCGAGCCCGGTGCCGCCGAAGCGCCGGGTGATCGAGCCGTCGGCCTGGGCGAAGCGCTCGAACATCCGGGCGCGGTCGTCCTCGCCGATGCCGATGCCGGTATCGGCCACGGCGATGCGCACGCGGAGCCGGTCCTCGCCGACCGGCGTCACGGCCGATTCGACCGCGACATAGCCGTCCTCGGTGAATTTCACTGCGTTGGACAGCAGGTTCAGCAGGATCTGGCGCAGCCGGATCGGATCGCCGCGCATCGGGGCTGCGGCTGCCGGCGGCAAATCGACGACGATTTCGAGACCCTTGTCATGCGCGCGCGGCGCCATCAGCTCGACTGCATCCTCGACCAGCGTTTCGAGCGAGAAATCGATGTCCTCGAGCTCGACCTTGCCGGCTTCGAGCTTCGAGACGTCGAGGATATCGTTGATGATCGCCATCAGCGAATCGGCCGAGATCCGCACCGCATCGGCGAATTTGCGCTGGTCCGGGGTCAGCACCGTGGTCATCAGCAGCGCGTTCATGCCGATGATGCCGTTCATCGGCGTGCGGATCTCGTGGCTCATCGTCGCGAGGAAATCGCTTTTCACACGATTGGCGCGTTCCGCGCCGTCCTTGGCGATCGAGAGGTCGCCGGCCAGCGCCGCCAGCTCGGCCGCCTGGTTCTCCAGCCGCTCATGCGCGTCGGCCAGGTCGCGCTCGCGCTGCCGGCGCTCCGTGACATCGGTATAGACGCCGACCCAGCCGCCGGTCGACATCGGCCGCTTGCTGACCAGGACGGAGCGTCCACTGATTACGCGCTCGACCAGATTGCCCGGCTGTATGCTCTCGGCCAGCCCGGCCGCGGCGAAAGTGTCGGGATCGCCGACATCGCCATATTGCCCGCGCCGGGCACCTTCGGCGAAGAGGGTGCTGATATGGACGCCGGGCGTCTGCAGGTCGGCGGTCGCCGCGTGGAGTTCGCGGTACCGGCTGTTGCACAGCACGAACCGCCAATCCTCGGTCCACAGCGTGAATCCGTCATCGAGGCTTTCGAGCGCGTCGCGCAGGCGCAGCTCCGCCTCGCGGCGCTGGGAGATGTCGCGCACGACATTGATGAATTCGACCGGGGCCAGGGTCATGGGGTCTTCGACGAAATGGATCGTCGCCTCGACCCAGATATAACGGCCGTCCTTGTGCCGCAGCCGATAGCTGCAATAGGGCTCGGCCAGCCCGCGTGCCGCCAGGAGGACATGCTCCTGCCAGCGGGGCCGGTCCTCCGGATGGACCAGATCGGCCGACACCGCACCGACCAGCTCTTCGGGCGCGTAGCCCAGCAGCTCGCGACTGGCCGGCGAGGCATAGCGGCGGATCCCGTCCATGCCGACGCAGACGATCATGTCCTTGGCGTTCTCGGCCAGCAGCCGGTACTGCGCACCCATGATCTGCGCTTCGTCGGCCGCCGCGGCCGCGGCCCGTTCGGTCTGCTCCATGCGGCGGATCTGGACGATGAGGAAGGCGCCGAGACCGCCCAGCACGAGCAGGATCAGCGCCACCGCGCCAGCATGGGTCACGGTCTGCCGGCGCCATTCCGCCAGCTTCTCGACCGAAGACAGCGCCGCGGTCACGATCAGGGGCGTGCCGGGCACGCGCTGATAGAAGACCCAGCGCGGCACGCCGTCGATGCGCGAAGTCGAGAACAGCGAGCCGGCCGGCGCCTTCGGCAGGTAGTCGGTGAACAGCGGCATGTTGCGGAAATTCGCGCCGATCAGCTCGGGCGCCTCGGGATGCCGGACCAGCATCGTGCCGTCGTCGAGCAGCATCGCGGCGACGCCGTCATGACCGGTCGCGAGGCTGTCGTAGAAGGCCTGGAAGAAATCCGGCTTGAGCGCCGCGACGACGGCGCCGCCGAAGCTGCCATCCGGCCGGTCGAAGCGCCGGCTGACGACGATGACCGGGGTGCCGCTGTAGCGGGTCGTGACGACGCCGCCGAAATGCAGCCCCGGATCGGCATGATCGCGGTGATAGACGAAATGCTCCTGATCCGTGACGGAGTCGCTCGCGAAGTCGGGCAGGGGTGCCGCCCGCCACTTGCCCTCGGCATCGAGCACGACGATGGCGTCGACCGGATTGAGCTCCGGCAGGCGCTCGGCATAGAGCGCATGGAGCCGGGCCGTGACGGCATCGTTCAGCCCGTCATGCTCCAGCAGCTCGACCGATTGGCGCAGCAGGCCTGTCGACCGATTCGATCTTGCCGCCGGTGTGTTCGACCAGCGACAGCGTCAGGGTCTGCGCGTCGCCGCGGATATCGGCCTCGGCCGCCAGGCGCGAGCGCCAGCTGGTCCAGGTCTCCAGCGCCACCAGCGCGCCGCAGATGACGAGGAGGCCGAGCGCGATGACGAGCTTGATCGGGCGGCGCGAACCCGGCCGGGGCATGTCGTTCGATCCGATTGTCGTGGAAAGTACCATCGTTGCGATTATCTCGGCGCGTGTTCCGGTCGCGTGATTTGCATTTATATAGCGGCGGGGCCTTAACCGCCTGTTATGAAGCCGGCGATTTGCTGGCGAGCGCGGCGGCTTTTACGCTTCTCATCCGCGCCGCGCCGTCGCACCCTGTTGCCGGCCGTGATGAGACGGCACCGCCGCGGGAGACGGTCGACAGATGCGTGCAATCCGGCGCCGGCGCCTCCGCCCCGCCCCACAACCGACGATACCGGCCGTGCCCGAGGCGCCGAGCGGCACCGCGTCGGTCGCCGCCATCCCCGAGCCCGAGCGGATCCTGGATATCGCAACACTCGATGCCGCGCTGGTCGCCGCCACGGCCGAGCCCGCCGACAAGGCGCGCCAGCGCATCGTCGCCACGGTGAAGCCGGCGCTGGCCGCCGGCCAGGCCGAGATCGAGCGCCGCTTCATGGCCAGCCAGGACGGCGCCCAGGTCATGGCGGCCGATGCGTGGCTGATGGACAGCGTGATCGCCTCGCTCTACGGCGTGATCCGCAACCGGCTGTTTCGCGCCGCCAACCCGACCGCGGGCGAGCATCTGGCGATCTGCGCCGTGGGCGGCTATGGCCGCGGCGAGCTGGCGCCGCATTCCGATATCGATCTGCTGTTCCTGCTGCCCTACAAGCTGACGCCGCATACCGAGCAGGTCGTCGAGTTCCTGCTTTATGTGCTGTGGGATTGCGGCCTCAAGGTCGGCCATGCGACCCGCTCGATCGACGAGTCGCTGCGCCAGGCCATGGCCGACATCACGATCCGCACCGCGCTCCTGGAATCACGGCTGATCACCGGCGACCATCGGCTGTTCCTGGAGCTGGAACGCCGCTTCGCCGAGGAGATCATCGAAGGCAGCGCCATCGCCTTCGTCGATGCCAAGCTGGCCGAGCGCGATGCGCGCCACCAGCGCATGGGCGACAGCCGCTATGTGCTGGAGCCCAACATCAAGGAGGGCAAGGGCGGGTTGCGCGACCTGCACGGCCTGTTGTGGATCGCGAAATACCTGTTCCGGGTCAACAGCATCGAGGCGCTGGTCGAGCGCGGCGTGCTGTCGGCCGACGAAGCGCGCCGCTTCGAGCGCGATCAGATCTTCCTGTGGACCGTGCGCTGCCACCTGCATTACCTGGCCGGCCGCCCCGAGGAGCGGCTGACCTTCGACGTGCAGACCGAGATCGGCCGGCGCATGGGCTATACCGACCATGCCGGGGCGCGCGGCGTCGAGCGCTTCATGAAGCATTACTTCCTGATCGCCAAGGATGTCGGCGACCTGACCCGGATCTTCATCGCAGCACTCGAAGCCGAGCAGAAGCGCAAGCCGACTTCGCTCTGGCGCCGGCTGCTGCCGAGCGCGTCCAACCGCACGATCGAAGGCTTCAAGATCGATGGCGGGCGCCTGACCGTGGCGAGCGAGCATGCCTTTGCCGACGATCCGGTCAATCTGATCCGGCTGTTCCACGTGGCGCAAACCAACCGGCTCGACATCCATCCGGCGGCACTGCGCCTGGTGACGCAGTCGCTGAAGCTGATCGACGGCAAGCTGCGCGCCAATCGCGAGGCGAACCGGCTGTTCCTGGAGATCCTGACCTCGCGCATCGATCCCGAGACCTCGCTGCGCCGGCTGAACGAGGCCGGCGTGTTCGGCCGCTTCATCCCGGATTTCGGCCGCGTCGTGGCCCAGATGCAATACGACATGTACCATGTCTATACGGTCGACGAGCACACCATCTTCGCCATCGGCAACATCGCCAAGATGGAGTCGGGCGAGCTCAAGGACGAGCTGCCGCTGATCTCGTCCATGGTCGAGAGCATCTCGTCGCGCGCCGCCCTCTATGTCGCCGTGCTGCTGCACGACATTGCCAAGGGCCGACCGACCGACCATTCCGAGATGGGCGCCAAGATCGCGCTCAAGCTCGGCCCCCGGCTCGGCCTGACCGATGAGGAGACCGAGACCGTCGCCTGGCTGGTGCTGCACCATCTCGACATGAGCCGGACCGCGTTCAAGCGCGATATCGACGATGCCAAGACGGTGCAGGATTTCGTCGCGACCGTGCAATCGCCCGAGCGCCTGAAGCTGCTGCTGTGCCTGACCGCGGCCGATATCCGCGCCGTCGGGCCCAAGGTCTGGAACGGCTGGAAGGGCGGCCTCCTGCGCGAGCTCTATTCGCGCGCCCAGGAGCTGATGAGCGGCAATGTCGTGGGCCGATGCCCGCGACGTGCGCATCGCCAAGGTGCAGAGCCAGGTGCGCGAGCTGCTGCCGGAATTCAGCGACGAGGATTTCGCCGCCTACACCCAGCGCGGCTATCCGTTCTACTGGCTCAGCCACGACCCGGCCGCCCTGGCGCGTCATGCGCGCCTCATCCGCCAGGCCGACCGCAATGGCGATTCCCTGACCGTGACCAACCGGATCGACGCCTATCGCTCGGTCACCGAGGTCATCGTCTATACCGCCGACCATCCCGGCCTGTTCTCGCGCATTGCCGGCGCCTTGTCGCTGGCCGGCGCCAAGATCGTCGATGCCCGCATCGTCACCATGACCAACGGCATGGCGCTCGACACCTTCTGGATCCAGGATCTGGCCGGCGGCGCCTTCGAGCGCGGCGACAAGCTGGCCAAGCTCGCCGTGCTGCTGGAAAACGTGCTGAGCGGCAAGACCGACCCCAATGTGGAACTGAAGCGCGAGCCGGCCTATCCGAGCCGTATGCGCGTCTTCACCGTGGCGCCGCGCGTGCTGATCGACAACAAGGCGAGCGCCGCCCACACCGTGATCGAAGTCAACGGCCGCGACCGCCCGGCCCTGCTGTTCGATTTGACCCGCGCGCTGACCTCGCTCGGCGTCCAGATCGCCGGCGCCAAGATCGCGACCTATGGCGAGGAAAGTGGTCGACGTGTTCTTCGTCAAGGACGTGTTCGGCCTCAAGATCGACCATGAGAGCAAGCTGACCGAAATGCGCAAGACGCTGTTCCGCGTGCTGGAAGACGGCGAAGCGCCGCGGCCACGAGACGTGGCGCGGGTGCGGGGGGCGGCGTGACGGGCAGGGGGCTGTCCAACGCGCGCCCGGGGTCCGATGTTAAGAACAGCCGGGACCGCCTGCTGACGATGATGCTCTGCCAAGGGACGTAGAAGCTTCGACAAAACGGCCCGAACACCCGCATCATGCTGACGCCGAGGCCTATCGATCCGGACGAGCTGAGAATGCGCAGCAGCGGTTCGGCAGGCTGATTCGGGTATCTTCTCATCAACAGATACCATCAGGACAACAGCCCAAGCACAGTGGTGATCGTCAGCTACAGCAGCAGAAAGACTATCGGAAAGATGGCCGGAAAATTCTGGTGAATTCGCTGGTTCACCCTGGCCCGGTGGCAATTGGGGTTGGCGCGACTACCCTATAGCCGCGCGGCTTTCAGCGGCGAGGCGCCAGTCTCCCCTGCCCCTCGGTACGCGCACGATCCATACGCCCCCTAGCGCATGCGCCACCACGCTCCAACGTGTCCGCCCGCGCGTCCAGCACGGAAAGCGAGCTGCGCCGCCGATAACAGGAATTGCGCATTTTATGTTATCGGTCTACGATGCCCGGTAGCCAGGAGGTGCATCGTGAACGTCTCGATCGGAGATCGCTGGGAAGGATTCGTCGATCAGGTCGTCAAGAGCGGGCGCTATGGCTCCGCCAGCGAAGTGGTCCGCGAGGGCCTGCGGCTGGTGGAGGAACGCGAGGCGAGATTGCAGGCGCTGCGCGAAACGCTGAATGCGGCCGTCGCCGAAGAGGGCAGCTTTACCGATGACGATGTCGCCGCTGCGATCGACGCCAAGGCGAGCGAGCTCGCCAAGCAAGGGTCTTGAGTGCGCCGCCTGGTTTACCGGGCGGCGGCCCGCCGGGATCTCGTCGCCATTTTCGAGTACATCGCCCGCGAGAGCGGCAGCGTCGCCACGGGCCGCCGGTTTATTGGGCTGCTCCGGCAACATTGCGCCAAGCTCGCCGCCCTGCCGGGGACGCTCGGGCGGCCGCGCCCCGAGCTGAGGCCGGAGATGAGGAGCTTCGCCTTTCGGGGCTACGTCATCTTCTTCCGCTATCACGGCGATGCGGTCGAGATCGTGACTGTGCTGGAAGGGCACCGCGACATTGATCTCTATTTCAGCGAGGACGGCCCGTTGCCGTAAAGATCCTGGAGACGGCGGAGTTCTTCCTCACCCCACCGCCTGCGCCACAGCACCCCCACACTCCACCGTATCCGCCTTCCCGCCCAGATCCCGCGTCCGCAGCGTCTGCTCGCTCAGCACCGTCTCGATCGCCTTGACCACGGCTTTGGCCGCTTCGGCCTCGCCCAGATGGTCCAGCATCATGGCGCCGCACCAGATCTGGCCGATCGGGTTGGCGATGCCCTGGCCGGCGATGTCGGGGGCGGAGCCGTGGACCGGTTCGGACAGCGAGGGGTAAATCCGTTCCGGGTTGATGTTGCCGGCCGGGGCGATGCCGATCGTGCCGGTGCAGGCCGGGCCCAGATCGCTCAGAATGTCGCCGAACAGATTGGACGCCACGACCACGTCGAACCCGTCATAGCCATCCGTTGCCTATCGGGCAAAGCGCTGCTGGTGCCCGTGTTTCCCCACGACGATCAAGCAGCAGGAACGAGGCTGATCGAGGTCCGAATTTCGTCATAGGCGGCACGGATGCCGCCCGCCGCCGTCCGCTCGAGCAGGCCGGCCACCGCCAGGATTTCGACATCTTCGTGGACCCGCTTATAATCCCGGCCGAGCGCTCGTGCCAACTCGGCAACAGACGCCGCAGGCTCCCGGCGTACATGGCGCAGAAGCTCCAGGCGCTTGCCGCTCAACGTCCGGGCCAGCCCATCCCAGCTTTCGAAGGTGACATGGCTTTCCCCGGTGACATTGCCCGCCTCCGCGCGGCGGATCGCGTCGAGGATACGGGCCTTCGCGGCGACCGGATCATAGCCGACATGCAGTTCGATATCCTTCATAGCTTGCTCCTCATCCGCGCCACATCGGCCAGGAAATCGTCGATCAGCGCTTCCCAACCACGGAACCGGTAGGGCTCCTCGCGGCCATCGAGATGGCGATGGTCGCCCTTGCCGCGCTCGTTGTCGTACCCGACCAGACGCCGCCCGGCGAAGCCGTAGAACAGCCAGTATTTGAAGCTGTGGCTACTCGGCGGATCGGCGCCGGTACCCGCCACACGACCATTTCCTGGATCGCGCCATCGTCGAAGACGACTTTGTCGGCGATCACGAGCTCCGCATCCATATGGCGGATGATGCCATAGGCGATTCATGGCGTCAAACGCCATAGCGGCTACGAATGCTGCGTCGCTCTTGGACCAGCCGCCCCCCTCATCCCACCGCCTGCGCCACCGCACTCCCGCATTCCACCGTATCCGCCTGCCCGCCCAGATCCCGCGTCCGCAGTTTCTGTTCGCTCAGCACCGTCTCGATCGCCTTGACCACGGATTTGGCCGCCTCGGCCTCGCCCAGATGGTGGAGCATCATGGCACCGCACCAGATCTGGCCGATCGGGTTGGCGATGCCCTGGCCGGCGATGTCGGGGGCGGAGCCGTGGACCGGCTCGAACAGCGAAGGATAGACCCGTTCCGGGTTGATGTTGCCGGCCGGGGCGATGCCGATCGTGCCGGTGCAGGCCGGGCCCAGATCGCTCAGGATGTCGCCGAACAGATTGGAGGCCACGACCACGTCGAACCAGTCCGGATGCAGCACGAATTGCGCGGTCAGGATGTCGATATGGTATTTGTCCCAGCGGATCTCCGGGTAGTTCTTGGCCATCTCGACCACGCGCTCGTCCCAATAGGGCATGGTGATCGAGATGCCGTTGGATTTGGTGGCCGAGGTCAGGTGCTTCTTGTCGCGGGATTGGGCCAGCTCGAAGGCGTAGCGCAGGATGCGGTCCACGCCCACGCGGCTCATCACGGTTTCCTGCATCACCACTTCGCGCTCGGTGCCGGGGAAGATCCGGCCGCCGATCGAGGAATATTCGCCCTCGGTGTTCTCGCGCACGACATAGAAATCAATGTCGCCCGGGTTGCGCCCGGCCAATGGGCAGGGCACGCCGGGCATGAGGCGCACCGGGCGGACATTGGCGTATTGGTCGAATTCGCGCCGGAACTGCACGAGCGAGCCCCAGAGCGAGACATGGTCCGGCACCGTGGCCGGCCAGCCGACCGCGCCGAAGAAGATGGCGTCATGGCCGCCGATTTGCTGCTTCCAATCCTCCGGCATCATGCGGCCGTGGCGCTGGTAATAGTCGCAGCTGGCGAAATCGAAGGAGTCGATGTCGAGCTCGAAGCCGTAATGCTTGGCGGCGGCCTCCAGCACCTTGACGCCTTCGGGCACGACTTCCTTGCCAATGCCGTCACCGGGGATGACGGCGATGCGATAGCGGCGGCTGTTGGTCATTGTCTTGCCTCCCTATTCGGCGAGTTCGCGCATGATTTTGATCAGGTCGGATTTGCCCTCAAAACCGATGCCGGGCAGTTCCGGCATGGTGATGATGCCGTTTTCAACGCGAACCGAATCGGGGAAGCCGCCATAGGGCTGGAACAGATCCGGGTAGCTCTCATTGCCGCCGAGGCCGAGGCCGGCCGCGATGTTGAGCGACATCTGGTGGCCGCCATGCGGGATGCAGCGCGCCGGCGACCAGCCGTGCTGGGCCAGCACATCCAGCGTGCGCAGATACTCGATCAGGCCATAGGACAGCGCGCAGTCGAATTGCAGCCAGTCGCGGTCCGGCCGCATGCCGCCATAGCGCATCAGGTTGCGCGCATCCTGATGCGAGAACAGGTTCTCGCCGGTCGCCATCGGGCCGGGGTAGAATTCGGCCAGAGCCGCCTGCAGCGCGTAATCCAGCGGGTCGCCCGGCTCCTCGTACCAGAACAGCGGGTAGTCGCGCAGCATCTTAGCGTAGGCAACGGCCGTTTCGAGATCGAAACGACCATTGGCGTCGACCGCGAGCCGCGCCTGGCTGCCGATCTCGGCCAGCACGGCCTCGATGCGGGCGCGGTCTTCGTCAAGCGGCGCGCCGCCGATCTTCATCTTGACCACGGAATAGCCGCGGTCCAGATAGCGCCGCATCTCGGAGCGGAGCGCCGAGAGATCCTTGCCCGGATAGTAGTAGCCGCCGGCGGCATAGACGAAGACGCGCGGATCGGCCTCGCGGCCCTTGCGTTCGGCCAGCAGGCGGAACAGCGGCTGGCCGGCGATCTTGGCGGTCGCATCCCACACCGCCATGTCGAGCGTGCCGACCGCGACCGAGCGCTCGCCATGGCCGCCCGGCTTCTCATTCGCCATCATCGCGGCCCAGATCCCGGCCGGGTCGAGCGTGCCGGCCGCCTCGTCGACCAGGCTCGCCGGATCGGCTTCCAGGATGCGGTCGCGGAAGCGCTCGCGGATCAGCCCACCCTGGCCGTAGCGGCCATTCGAGTTGAAGCCGTAGCCCACGACGCGGCGGCCGTCGCGCACCACATCGGTCACCACCGCGACCAGGCTCGTGGTCATCTTGGTGAAATCGATATAGGCGTTGCGGATCGGCGAGGCGATCGGCTTGGTGATCTCGACGACATCGACGATGCGCATGGTCCCGGCCCCTCGTTTCGTGCGAGCGCCGAGGGTAGGAGCGGGCGGCGCATCCGGCCAGTGCATATCATGCCGCGGGGCATTCGGATTTGGCTGGGCTCCCGGCGATGGAGCAGTTTGGTTTCTCATGCCCGTTCGCGCAAAAACTCCAAAGGGCCGAGAACGACATACGGTGGAACGAAACAAGCAGGGACCGATTTTTCCGTCGCGCGCGATCGTCGCTTCTGTCACTCTCGCCTGACGCGCAAATCTCGGGCGTTCGGTCATGCATGTGAAACGGCAGCCTCCACCGCCTACGAAGTTCGCGCCGCCGGCGGTGCAGACTAAATTGGCGGCGCCGACACGTCACCGGTCGGAGCCTGCGCCTCCGACTCGCTTTCCGATGGGGCCGTCCTCAGCCCAAGCCAAGCCGGCCAACGCCCGGCCCAGCGCCGTGGCTCCCCCACCGACCCGCTTCGCGCGGCCTAGCCCCGCCGGCCGTTCACCCCTGGGCAATGTCGTGATGCAGCAGGCGAAGGCAGCGAAGGCGGGCGGCGCTTCCGCCGCTGCTCCGCCGATGATCGCCCGCCGCCGCGTCGTGCAGCGAATGGAGGCTGTTCTCGACGACGACGCGCAAGTGAAGATCAAACAAGGTCTGATCTACGGAACCTGGACCCGAGCCAGCAATGTGGCCGACCTGCACGTCGCGCCGAAGGGTGATGGCGGCGGGCTGAAAGCCGCCACCATGCTTGCAGTCGCAAGCCAGTGTTACGACTTGATGACCCACGCGCACCGGATGGGCGCACCCGAGGGGCGATTTGAGTTGCGTCCGGCAGGGGCGATGGTCGTCAAGAGCGTGGTCGATATTCTGGGCGAGGCTCTGCCGAGCATCTTCAGCCCGAGCTATATCCAGGGCCTATACTACAAGCACTCGCGCAAGTCCGCCGAGGCTGAGCGAATGAAACACGAAGGCGCCGCTTACAAGAAGAAGGTCCGATCCATGGCGCATCTGGAGTCTGACGTCTGGCCGGAACATTTCGCGCTTCTCAATGCGATCCGCGAGAAGGACGGATTGCAGATTGTTCCGGAGTTCACAGGGCGAAACATCAAGCTCGGGAAGGAAGATTTCGTGAAGAAGCCGGATGGCGACTATCTGCTTGTCAAGGGAGAGGTGGTACGCAAGGACATGTCGGATGACGACGTATTCGAGAAATATAAGCGATCCGTGGAGGGTGGCCATAACGAAGGGCCCGACGCGCCGGTGAGCTTGGCGGTACACCTCTCGGCGCGGCATTTGCCAGCGGTGATCAAGGTCCTGGAAAAGGCCGTGCAATCCGGACTGTGAGGCAAAGACCGGTGGGAAGATGGATATATCCACCTCGCATCGGACTCTCTCTGCGCCCACCGCGTCGCCACCGCCCGGCGTGCCGTCCCGCCTTCCCATTCGGCTTGAAAATGCCTAGGGTAGCCGCGCCTTTTCCCTGAGTTTGCCTGTCGATCCGA
>JBBCHB010000013.1:0-73506 GCA_037200015.1 Aliidongia sp.
TTGATCGGTTCGCTCACCGATCAACTTGGCGGCGTCAATATCAACGACGATCTCGATAATCCCTTTCAGCCCGATATCCTCTATCGTGGCTTCGAAGCATCGCCGGTGCTGGGCACGCCGCAGGGCCTTGCGGTCTACCAGAACGGCGTGCGCATCAACGAGGCCTTCGGCGATGTCGTCAATTGGGATCTGTTCCCGGATATCGCGATCGACCGCGTCGATGTGATCAGCTCGAACCCCGTCTACGGGCTGAACGCGCTGGGCGGCGCCGTCGTCGTCAACATGAAGAACGGCTTCAATCATGAAGGCGGCGATATCGACCTGTCGGGCGGTTCCTTCGGGCGCCGCTCGACCGAATTCGAATACGGCGTCAATAACGGCATGTTCGGCGCCTATATCGCCGGTCATGCGCTGGACGAGGATGGCTGGCGTCAGTTCTCGCCCAGTTCGCTCCGCCAGCTTTATGCCGATCTCTCGGCGCGGACCGATCGCCTGAGCCTCGATCTCAGCTTTACCGGTGCCAATAACCGGCTGTTCGGCGAGTCCCCGACCCCCATCCAGGAACTCGCCGTCGGCCGGAATCTCATCTTCACCTCGCCCCAGGACAACTTCAACCAGCTCGAATTCGTCACGCTGAACGGCAGCTACCAGGCGAACGACACGCTGTCGTTCCAAGGCAGCACCTATTATCGCGAGTACCGCCAGACCGTCGTGAACGGCAACACCACGGACTTCACCGCCTGCACCGCGGCGCCCTTCCTCGGCTCGATGTGCCAGGATGACGGGGTGACGCCGGCGACCACCGCCTCCGGCGCGCTGATCCCGGACATCTCGCAGGGCGGCACCGTGCCGATCGGCGAAAACGACTTCGAGGCAATCCGGACCGTGACCGTGGGCGGCTCGCTCCAGGCGAGCGAGACGGCGCCAGTCTTCGGCCTCGAGAACCATTTCACGGCCGGCGCCACGATTGACCACGCCTCGACGGATTTCCAATCCTCGGCCGAGCTGGGCACGATCAACAGCCTGCTCCAGGTCAGCTTTTCCGGCTTCTTCCCCACGACGCCGGAAGACACGGATTTCAGCGCCTCGCCGGTGAGCCTCGGTGCCACCGACAAATATTACAGCGCCTATGCGACGGATACGCTGAACGTCACGCCTGAGATCGCGGTTACGGCCAGCGGCCGGTACAATGTCGCGCAGATCAATCTGGTCGACCGGCTGGGTACCGATTTGTCCGGCCAGAACCGCTACAGCCGGTTCAACCCGGCGATCGGCGCCACCGACAAGCTGACCGACAATATCACCGCCTATTTCGGCTATTCCGAGGCGAATCGGACACCGACGGCGAGCGAGATCGAATGTTCCAACCCGCTGCAGCCCTGCCTGCTGCCCTCCTCCCTGGCGAGCGATCCGCCCAATCTGAAGCAGGTCGTCTCGCACACTTATGAAGGCGGCGTGCGCGGCTGGTTCTCGACCCCGGAATTCGCCGGGCTGGGTCTCGGCGCGGGACGGGTCAACTGGAATGCCAGCCTCTACCGCACCGATCTCGACGACGACATCTATGGCATCGCGACCTCGGTCAGCACCGGATTCTTTCAGAATATCGGCGGCACGCGCCGGCAGGGCGCGGAACTGGGCCTGAAATACAAGGAAGACCGGGTCTCGGCCTATCTCCAATACAGCTATGTCGACGCCACCTTCCAATCGGCACTGACGCTGAACTCGCCGTCCAGCCCGTTCCAGGACGCCAATGGCAATATCCAGGTGCGGCCGGGCGACCAGCTGCCCGGCATCCCGCAGAACCGGGTCAAGTTCGGCGGCGACTATCGCGTGCTCGACGGCTGGAATGTCGGTGCCGCCGTCACCTATGTCGGTTCGCAATTTTATCGCGGCGACGAGTCGAACCAGCTCGCCCAGATCCCCGATTATGTCGTGGTCAATCTGCACTCGACCTATCAGGTAACGCAGCGCGTCCAGCTCTTCGTCACGCTCGACAACGCCTTCAACGCGCAATATTCAACCTTCGGCGTGCTCGGCGATCCGACGGGCATCGGCGCGCCCGCATTCCGCCGGACGGCGTGACCAACGGTCCCGGCGTCGACAACCGTTTCCTGAGTCCGGCGGCCCCGATTGCGGCCTATGGCGGCATTCGAATCAGCTTCTGATCAAGTCGGCAGCTCTTTTACAGCTTTCTTGATATAGGATGCCGCTTGATCAGCGCTCCCGCTGTCGCCTGGAAGGATGGTCATCAATGCTCAAGACCCGTTTTGCGCTTCTGCCGGTTGCCTTGTGTTTCGCCCTGTTCGCCACCACCGCAGCCGACGCGGCACCGAAGGCAACAAGTGCTGCCTTCACCGCGCTCGATACCGACCATGACGGCACGGTCAGCCTCGACGAGGTCAAGGCCGCGGCGTCCGCCCGCTTCGACGCGCTCGACACCGACCATGAGGGCACGCTCGACGCCAAGGAGCTCAAGGGCGTCCTGAAGGCCAGAGCACTCCACAAGGCCGATCCCGACAAGGACGGCACGCTCGACAAGGCGGAATTCGTCGCCATTGCCGCTGAGCACTTCCAGAAGGCCGACAAGGACAAGGATGGCACGTTGGACGCCAAGGAGCTGAACAGCCGCGCCGGCAAGGCGCTGGTCGCCCTGCTCGGGCTCTGAACGGTTTCGAGAGGACAAGATGCGAATCGGGACGCTCGCCTTCGGCCTCGCCATTCTCGTCGCCTTCGCCGCCGCGGATGCGGCGGCGGCCGACAAGATGCGGTTCTGGAACACGACGACTCACACCTTCGTCCAGCTTTACATGGCGAAGGCGGGCACCGATCAATGGGGGCCGAATCAATGCGAGAACGACAAGGACAAAGCCGTCGATGCCGATGAGCGGCTCGCCCTGACCGGCATCGAGCCGGGTCGTTACGACGTCAAGCTGGTCGAGAAATCCGGTAAAAGCTGCGTGCTGCGCGACATAGAGGTCAAGTCGGGCGGCGCCTACGCTTTCTCGATCGGTGAGGAAGACCTGAAACAGTGCCGGTAGCCGCTCTCATTTGCAGCGCAGGTTGACCTCGACCTGAGCACGCCGCAGCTTGTCGGTCTCTTCCTTGGCGATCGGCGTATCGCGGAACATGGCGCCGCGCTCGCCTAGCCCGCCCTGCTGCATGCGCAGGATAGTGTCTGCTTTTTCGTAGTCGTCATAGGTCATGAGATCGGCGATCGTGTCGATGCCGCAAGCGCATTTATCGAGCATCTCGCGCTTGAAGTCGTTCGAGGCGAGGCAGCCGATGACGTAGTCGGCGCGGGCTGCGGTTGGGTAGTCGTATTTGGGATGATGAGGTTGCTGCTGTGCGAAGGCCGGCTGTGCAAAGACGAGTGCAATGGCTGCGATCCCGGCGGCCGTACTGCGCATCATGGCTTCTCTCCCGTATAGGTGATCCGTTCCGACCAGGCCGGCGCCTTGCTTTCCGGGTCGGCCGGGATATCGACTTCGAGCGTCTGGAGCTGGCCGGGCACTTGATCGGACAAGACGAAACTATAGGTCTTGCCCTGGACCGCCGGCAGCTTCTCGAAGCGCGGATCGTCGGCAAAGGGTTTCAGCGTAATGCGCCGCGCCGGCAGTGTCTTGCCGTCAATTTCAACAGTCGAGTCGGCGATGGTCGCACGGTCGATAAAGGCGTCGCGGACATGATCGCGGAAATAGGCAGCAGCGACGCCGATCTGCTGCTTCATCTCCTGCACATCATGCTCGAGGAACAGCATCAGCAGCGGGTTGCCGCGGAAATTGTCGACAGCCGGATAGAACACATGATGCTCACCGCTCAGGAAGTCGAAGCTGACATACTTCGTGCCGTCGGGATGGATCTTGTCGATATGGACGTCGACCGTGTCGGTGTAGGGATCGATGCCGGCGCGCTGGAATTGGTATTCCAGCGTTTCGGGATGGTCGATCGCCTTGAGATGAGGCGTTTCGAACAGCGCCGTCTGGGCCGGACTCAGCGGCTTGTCGGCCGGATCGGCATCCGCGGCCCAGGCCGTCGCGCTCCCGAGAAGGGCCAGGGCCGCACCGAGCAGCGCGGTTTTTGTGCAACGCATCTTTTTGGCATTCATTTTGCTGGTATCCGCGGAGCTGGCTGCTGCATCCGGAGGTCACTGTGATCGAAATGGTATTGATTTATTGCATGGTCGCCCATCCCGATAATGCACCGAACAGCGGCCGATCTTCGAACAGCCGCTGAGCAGCATGGCCTGCATGATGAGTGCGCAGCACACTGCACAAGAATATGTCGCCGAACATCCCGACTGGCAGCTCGCGAGCTGGCGCTGCGAGATCGACAAGCCGCCGAGCCGGAATATCTGACGACAAATTCACTGCGCGAGGGTCAATAGACCACGACGCTGCGGATCGATTCGCCCCTGGTCATCAGATCGAAGCCCTCGTTGATCTTTTCGAGCGGCAGGATATGGGTGATCAGGTCGTCGATATTGATCTTCTTGTCCATGTACCACTCGACGATCTTGGGCACGTCGGTCCGGCCGCGCGCGCCGCCGAAGGCCGAGCCCTGCCAGACGCGGCCGGTAACGAGCTGGAACGGCCGGGTCGAGATCTCCTGGCCTGCCCCGGCGACGCCGATGACGGTCGAGACGCCCCAGCCCTTGTGGCAGCATTCCAGCGCCTGGCGCATCAGCGTGGTATTGCCGACGCATTCGAAGCTGTAATCGGCGCCGCCCTTGGTCAGCTCGACCAGATGCGCCACGACATCGCCCTGGATCGTCTTCGGATTGACGAAATGCGTCATGCCGAACTTCCGCGCCAACTCTTCGCGCGCCGGGTTGATGTCGACGCCGACGATCATGTTGGCGCCAACCATCTTGGCGCCCTGGATGACGTTGAGCCCGATGCCGCCCAGCCCGAACACGACGACATTGGCGCCCGGTTCGACCTTGGCTGTGAACAGCACGGCGCCGATGCCGGTCGTGACGCCGCAGCCGATATAGCAGACCTTGTCGAAGGGGGCGTCCGGCCGGATCTTGGCCAGCGCGATTTCCGGCAGCACGGTGTAATTGGCGAAGGTCGAGCAGCCCATATAATGCAGCACCGGCTTGCCGCCGATCGAGAAGCGGCTCGTGCCGTCCGGCATCAGGCCGCGGCCCTGGGTCGTGCGGATCTTCTGGCACAGATTGGTCTTCTGGCTGAGGCAGTACTCGCACTCGCGGCATTCCGGCGTGTAAAGCGGAATGACGTGGTCGCCGACCTTGAGCGACGTCACGCCCGGCCCGACCTCGACCACCACCCCCGCGCCCTCATGGCCCAGGATCGCCGGGAACAGCCCTTCAGGATCGGCCCCCGGACAGAGTGAATTTATCGGTGTGGCAAAGCCCGGTCGCTTTCACCTCGACCAGCACCTCGCCCGCGCGCGGGCCCTCCAGCTGCACGGTCTCGATGCTGAGCGGTTTACCGGCCTCGAAGGCCACCGCGGCGCGGACATCCATTGTCTTCAATTCCCTCATTGATCCGAATCTCCGGGCATTCCATCGCGCCCGGGCGCCCGACGCAAGGGCTTCATACCTTGGGTCCGAAACGCATTTCGCGCCGCAACAGTTCATGATGCGCCGCGGTAATGCGCGGAAATAAAACGGAAAGAAGAGGAACGGGTGGGCTTGTGTCCCTACCGTATTGCTCGCGCCGCAACCGATACAGCACTAAAGTCTGAGACCTCCAACTCGGTGTCGCCATTGACCTAACCGCTTCACCGCGCGATCGTTTGCGAAGCTCGCGAGGCCCGCTGGGCATAGGCTGCCGGTTTCGGGCGGCTCAAAGGAAACATCGCTTAAGCGACGGGGAGGAATATCGTGAATTTCAGACAACTTTCGATGTTGACCTGTGCTGCAGTCGTCTTCGCAGCACCGGCATTTGCGAACGAGGAATTGCTGAAGCTGCAGAAGGACCCCAAGGACTGGGTCCTACCGACCGGCGATTATGCCAATCACCGGTACAGCACGCTGAAGCAGATCACCGCCGCCAACGTCAAGGAACTGCATCCGGTCTGGACGTTCTCGACGGGCGTTCTGCGCGGCCATGAAGGCGGCCCGCTGATCATCGGCGACGTGATGTATGTCCACACGCCCTTCCCGAACAAGGTCTTCGCGCTGGATCTGAACGACAGCGGCAAGATCATCTGGTCCTACGAACCGAAGCAGGACCCGAACGTCATCCCGGTGATGTGCTGCGATACGGTCAATCGCGGCGTCGCCTATGGCGAGGGCAAGATCATCCTCGACCAGGCCGATGCCAGCGTCGTGGCGCTCGATGCCAAGACCGGCAAGGAGCTCTGGAAGATCGCCAATGGCGATCCGAAGAAGGGCGAGACGATGACTTCCGCCCCGATGATCGTAAAGGACAAGGTCCTGGTCGGCATCAGCGGCGGCGAGTTCGGCGTGCAGGGCCGGCTGACCGCGTTGAACCTCAAGGACGGCTCGGTTGCCTGGAAGGCCTATTCGGTCGGGCCGGACGATCAGATCCTGTTCGACGACAAGACCACCAGCATGGGCAAGCCGGTCGGCAAGAATTCGTCGGTCAGCACCTGGGAAGGCGACCAGTGGAAGACCGGTGGCGGCGCCACCTGGGGCTGGTACTCCTACGATCCCGAACTGAACCTTGTCTATTACGGCTCGGGCAATCCGAGCACCTGGAACCCGTCGCAGCGGCCGGGCGACAACAAGTGGTCGATGACCATCTTCGCGCGCAACCCGGATACCGGAGTCGCGAAATGGGTCTACCAGATGACGCCGCATGACGAATGGGACTATGACGGCATCAACGAGATGATTCTGGCCGACATCCCGGTCAAGGGCAAGCCGACCAAGGCGCTCGTCCATTTCGACCGGAACGGCTTCGGCTACACGCTCGACCGGACAAATGGCGAGCTGCTTGTCGCCGAGAAATATGATCCGGCGGTCAACTGGGCGACCCATGTCGACATGAAGACCGGCCGGCCCGAAGTGGTGAAGGAATACAGCACCCAGGCCGGCGGCCCCGACCACAACACCAAGGGCGTCTGCCCGGCCGCTCTCGGCTCGAAGGATCAACAGCCGGCCGCCTTTGCACCGCAGACCGGATTGTTCTACGTGCCGACGAACCATGTCTGCATGGATTACGAGCCGTTCAAGGTGGCCTATACTGCCGGCCAGCCCTATGTCGGTGCGACTCTGTCGATGTTCCCGCCCAAGGGCGAAAGCAATCTGGGCAATTTCATTGCCTGGGATGCCGGTACCGGCAAGATCGTCTGGTCGGATAAGGAGCCCTTCTCGGTCTGGTCCGGTGCGCTCGCAACGGCCGGCGACGTGGTCTTCTACGGCACGCTCGAGGGCTATCTGAAGGCCGTCGACATGAAGACCGGCAAGGAGCTGTACAAGTTCAAGACGCCGTCCGGCATCATCGGCAACGTCACGACCTATGAGCATGGCGGCAAGCAATACATTGCCATCCTGTCCGGCGTCGGCGGCTGGGCCGGTATCGGCATGGCGGCGGGCCTGAACGGCGACACCGAGGGTCTCGGTGCGGTCGGTGCATACAAGGCCCTATCGAACTACACCCAGCTGGGCGGCGTGCTGACGGTCTTCGCGCTCCCATAACCGTGACGTAGGCGGGCCCGGAAACAGGGCCCGTCCAGGCAGTCCCCCGACGACTAGCCGCCCCGTACTTTCATGCTTTCGGGCATGGCGGGGCGGCGCTTCTTTTCCGGGGCAAGGAGACGGCTTTTATGACCTGGAATCTGGCCCGCGCCGCGTCGGTTCTCGCGGCGCTTTTCCTGTCGCAGGGTGCCTTGGCGCAAACCGCCGAGCTGATTGCCCGAACCGAGCTCAGGGTCTGCGCCGATCCGAACGACCTGCCCTTCTCGAACAAGGCGGGCGAAGGCTTCGAGAACAAGATCGCCGAGCTGGTCGGCAAGGATCTCGGCGTCCCCGTGAGCTATGTCTGGTTCCCCCAGGTCATCGGCTTCGTGCGCAACACGCTGCGCGCCCATCAATGCGACTTGGTCATGGGCGCGGTGTCCGGCGACTCGATCATGGAAAACACCAACCCCTACTATCATACCAGCTATATGATCGTGACCCGCAGCGACAGCGGCATCCATGCCCATTCGCTCGGCGATCCGGCGTTGGCCGACAAGAAGATCGGCCTGATCGCGGCGACGCCGCCGACCGATCTGCTGCTGAAGCACGGGCTGATGCCGCATGTCACCTCTTATGCGCTCGCCGTCGATACGCGCTATGATTCGCCGCCCCGGGCCATGCTGCAGGACGTGGTCGACGGCAAGATCGACGTCGCCATGGTCTGGGGGCCGTTCGCCGGCTACTACATCAAGCACGACCATCTGCCGCTCGACGCCGTGTTCCTCGACAGCGAGGAGGGTTCGAACCGGCTCGACTTCCACATCGCCATGGGCGTGCGCGCCAATGAGCCGGAATGGCGCCGGCGCGTAAACCAGGCGATCGATCACAACCAGGCCGAGATCGCCAAGATCCTCGCCGAATATGGCGTGCCGCAGCTCGATGAGCAGGGGCATCCGATTGCGGCACCGGAACCGCCTGCCCGCGGCCAATGACGGCCCAGGTCGATTGACCGCCACGCCGGCACAGACCTACACTTCGGCCGTTAGCTACGGGTAGAGCGGAAAATCTTCTGCATCCACCCGTCGGCCTCGCCCGTAACTTGAGAGAAGGGCCGACGGCGACATTGGGATCGGCATGGTTCTGGGCGAGGATGACAGCTTGGACGCATTGCTCGTTGCCTGCGCCGCTGGTGATCAGCGCGCGTTCAGGCAGCTCTACGACCAGGAAGCGCCCCGCCTCTATGCGCTGGCGTTGCGGATCCTCCGGCAGCCCAGCGCTGCCGCCGATGCGGGTACAGGATGCTTTTCTCCAGGTCTGGCACAGGGCCGCGACATTCGATCCCGCACGCGGCTCCGCAAAGGCGTGGCTGGTCAGCATCGTAAGATACCGGGCGCTCGATGCGGCCCAGAAGCGATCCAGGGAAATCCTGACCGACGATCCGGGCCTGGCCGACGGGGCCGAGGATTTCGATCCGGTCGCCGCCCTGGCCGCGCGGCGCGACGGCAACCGTCTCCACGCCTGCCTCGAGACGCTGGAGGAACGGAACCGGCGGGCGATCCTGCTCGCCTTCGTCGACGGGCTGACGCATAGCGAGATCGCCGAACGGATCACGACCCCGCTCGGCACGGTCAAGGCCTGGATCCGCCGCGGCCTGGCCGCGCTCAAGACTTGTCTCGAAGCATGATCCCCGACGATCCCACGGAACGCGACGCGCTCGCCGGCGAATATGTGCTCGGCGTACTCGACCGCGCCTCGCGCGCCGCCATGGCAGCGGCGCTGGAGCATGATTCCGATCTGCGCCGACGGGTCGAGCAGTGGCAGGATCGGCTGCAACCCCTGGCGGATGCCGTGCCGCCGGTGACGCCGCCGGACGATCTCTGGCCACGCATCGAAGCCGGCTTGCCGCGGCCGCCGCACGATGTGGTGACGTTGCCGGCGCGGACCGGGCTCTGGGGCAACGCCAATTTCTGGCGGTTCTCGACCGGCGGCATGACCGCGCTCGCGGCCGGGCTGGCAGCGCTGATGCTGCTCCGCAGCCCCGCGCCGGCGCCCGGCTATGTCGCCGTCCTGACCGCGCCGCAGGCTCTGGAAGCAAGTTTCCTGGTCGAGAGCCGGCCGCGCGCCGGGCTGGTGCTGACCTCGTTGACCCATGCCAGCCCGGCCGTCGGCCGCGCCTACGAGCTGTGGGCGCTGCCCCCCGGCGCCAAGCAGCCCGTCTCGCTCGGCCTCATCCCGGCCGGCGGCAGGCTGGCGCTCGACTCGGCACGCATCCGGCCCGAGTGCCGGCACCGCCCTGCTGATCAGTCTGGAGCCGGAAACCGGCTCCCCGACCGGCCAGCCGACCGGGCCCGTGGTGTACCAGGGACAGCTGGTCGAGCGGCAGTAAGCGCGATTACATGAAGACCAGTGCCACGCCGGCCAGCGACACGCCGACGCCGATCCAGCGCATGAGCGCGTCCCAATTGAGCCGGACCATACCCTTGGCCAGCGCGATTCCGACCAGATGGAGCAAGCCGGTGGCCAGCACGAAGCCGGCGGCGTAGAGCGGTCCGAGCGCGCCGACGCTCATTTCGACGCCATGTGCGTGGCCGTGAAACAGCGCGAAGGCGCCGACCCGCGGCCGCGCCGATCCAAGGGCGCGGCGTCACCGCGCCGGCGATCAGGCAGCCGAACAGGATGATCGAGGCGATGATGCCGCCCTCGACCAGCGGGAAGCCGAAGCCGGCCATGCCCCAGGCGCCGCCGACAGCCATCATGGTCATGAAGCCGAGCGGTGCCGTCCAGATCATGCGGCCGCCGATCTGTCCAGACCATAGCCCGACTGCGATCATGGCCAATTGGTGATCGAGCCCGAGCAGAGGATGAGCGAAGCCGGCGCCGAAGCTGGCGAACAGGCCGCTGCTCATTCTCGGCCCCTGCAGCGATCGGCTTCACCACGCCGGATCGGCGCCGGCCGAGCCAGCCGGCAGCACCGACATTGGCAACGAGGCTGAGCGCAACCAGCCAATCGGGAAAAGCGTGGCGCGGCACCTCGATATGCTGCCCGGTCGAGGTCACGACGGCCCGCGCGACGTGGCCGCCCTCGTCATGGATTTCGACCTGCCACGCGCCGGCGCGATCGGGGAAGAAGCTGAAGCGGCCGTTCCGATCGGTCCGGCCGGTCGCCGCGGCTCACCTGTGCCGTCCGGCGCCATGACCACCGCCTCGGCGAAGGCGAGCGGCATGCCGTCGGCGAATTTGAATTCGACGGTCGCGGCACCATTGCCGATGATCCTGGTCTCGACGCCATGTGCCGCGGCCGGCATGGCGGCAAGCAGCAAATCATGCAGAGCGTGGTGCGCATGCTCATTGGACCCCCATGATGTCGATATAGCGTCCGACAAACCAAAACCCGGCCAGCACGGCGATCCCGAGCGAGCCGATATGGATGGCCCGATCGCCGCCCCGGAAAGACGGCCCGCTTGCGCAAAGACGCGACGGACCGGGATCGCCACGGCGATGGCCAGACCGGCCAGACCGAGCTGGACCAGCTCGATCCCGCTATTGAACCCGGCCAGCGCCGCGACCAGAGACCAACCGGTCAGCGCCAGCGGCCCGAGCGCACTGGCGAAGCCCAGCCCGTGAATGAGGCCGAAGCCGAAGGCGATCACCCCGCGCCGCTGGCCGAGGATCGGCCGGATATTGTCGATCGCGGTCACCACGATCGACAAGGCGATGGCGGCCTCGCTGATGCTGGCCGGCACCTGCAGCACGCCGCGCACGGCAAGCGTGACGGTCACGGCATGGGCCAGCGTGAACAGGCTCATCAACCCGGCGATCTCGCCCAGCGTGCGCCGGACGCGCCCGGGCTGCAGCCGGCCCAGTGCCGGCATGAGCAGCACGGCCAGGAACAGCAGGTGATCGCGCCCACCCAGGATATGCTCGGCGCCGAGCCGGACGAACTCCCAGAACGCGCTCGTCGTCCCGCTCTGCAGGCTGACCGCCAGGAAGGACCGCTCGGGTCCCAGCACATTGGTATGGACGGCGTCGCCGTCACGCACCGTGACCAACCCGCGATGCTGCGGGTCGAGATCGAACAGCAGCCGGTACTGGATGCCGATTGCATGCGGCGCAGCCGGGCACTGCGCGGCGACATCGAGCACCGCATAGGCGCCGTCGCTGTGCCGGTCGATCCGGTGCGAAACCGTCCCGAACGGACAGGGCCGGCCGTCGCCGGTCAGCACCAGCCGCGACAGGGCATAGGCGTCGATCGCCGCGAAATGCTGGCGCAGCGTGCCCCAGGTGACGCGCCCCTGCTCATCCGGATCGAGTCCGACCGCAATATCGAGATCGCGCAGCGCGATATCCCACCGGACCGTCAGGACATCCTGCTCGACCGCGATCGCGAGATAGGCATCGCTCGATTTATGCGCCGAGGCCGGCAAGGCACCGGCGAGACCGGCCAGGATCAGGCCTAGCGCCAGCGCCCGGCGGATCACGATGCCGCTCCCAAGGCCGCGACCAGCCGGGGCCAGTTGGACATCCTCATTGCCACGGGCCGCAAGCCAGTCGCGCACTGGTGCGGCGCTGGCGGGCTGGTGGGCTGCCAGCGCTGCTTCGAGCACCAGCCGCGCATCCCAGGGCTCGCGCTGGACCTGCCAATTCGCGAGTGCCAGGCTCAACGCCCCGGTCGCATCGCCTTGCAGATGGAGCTGAAACCGGGCCTCCTCGCGCCGATGCGAAACATCGCCGCGCAGCCGCGCCTCGGCGAAGCGCTCCGCCAGGGTCCGGAGCAGCGCGTCGGCGTCGCTGTCGCCCTCGGCCTGCGCCGCCAGCGCCAGCCGCAACAGAACCGCATCGATCCGGGTATCGCTGCCGAGCAGCGCCCGCGCCTCGCGATTACGGCCGGCATCGAGCAGGAAATCGGCATAAGACGAGACCAGAGCCAGATCGCTGCCGTCGATCGCCAGCGCCTCGCGATAGCGCGCCTCGGCCCTTGACCGGGTCGCCGCGCCGCGCCGCCTGCTCGGCGGCGAGGGTCAGCGCCCAGAGGCGGAGGCCGGGCGGCGCCGGCAGCGCCAGCGCGATCTCGAGCGTCTTGGCCGCCAGCCGGGATTGTCCCGCTGCCTCTTGCGCCGCCGAACGGCAGGTGGCGACGACGATGTAATCAGCCCGGCGGACGAGCTCCTCGCAATCCTCGGCGGCGCCGGCGATATCGCCGGTCACCTGACGCACCGTCGCCCGCACCAGACGCGTCTCGGCATCACCGGGGTTCGCCGCCAGCAAGGCATCGAGGGTCGCCAGCGCACCGGAAAAATCATGACGGTATTGGCGCAGCACGGCATCCATGAAGGCGGCAGCCGGCGGCACATCGGCGCGGCTGAGCCAAGGGCGCAATGCCGCCTCGGCATAGCCTGCATAGCGCGGATCGCCGTTGCGCCGCGCGAACTCCACGGCACGGCGGGCATAGGCGATGGCCAGGGCAAGCGCATCGGGTTCGGCGCGCTGCGCCGCCGCCAAGGCGCGCAACTCCTGAAGCGCCGGGTCGCTGGGCGGCATCAGCCGCTCCAGCACCGTGTCGTCGGTCTCGGGAATGAAGGGCTCCGCCAGGACCGGCCGCGCGACCGCGACCAGGCCAAGCAGAGCAGCGGCAACGGCCGTCCGGACCGCGCCGCTGCGCCGCTGCCGCATCAGCCGCCGCCGCCGGCCATGTTGCCGGCAAAGGGCGTGTTCAGATAGGGGAAGCTGTCCTGGAACAACGCCGCCGACGCCGACCCGGCCGACCCGTCGGTGAAATCGAGCCCGCCCGAGGGCGCCTGGCTCGGCGTGCCGAACAGGCCGAGGGTAATCAACCGGCCCATGGCGACACGCAAGGTGACGTCGACGACATCGTCGCCCGGCCGGCGGCCATTGGGAAAGCCGGCATTGTCGCCGCCGATGACGCCGAGCCGGTTCTGCTGCGCGACGGCCGTTACCGGCGTCGAGGTGTTCAAGCGCAGCATTTCCGCCGGCGTGACATGGGCCGGCTGGTTCACGCCCTGGATACCGGTCAGGAAGGTCGCGATCAGATCGGTCCGCGGAAACAGCGTCGGCGCAACGAGCCCGAGCTGGGCGACCGCGCCCTGCGTGCCGTAGAGCGCCTGCAGCACGGTCGGCACGGTCGGATTGGTTACATAGGTCAGGAACTGCGCATCGTTCTTCGGCGCGCTCGAATTGAATTTGTCCTTGTCCGGCAGGCCGATGACCACCTCGTTGACCAGCGGCATGCCGAGCCGCGAGACTTGAACATAGTCCCCTTCGAGGAAGGCCGATTTCTGGATCGCCTCGGGCATCGATCGGCGGATCGTGTCTCTCGGCAAGCTGGCGGTGCTCCAGGTCCCGATGACTGGATCGTTGCCCGCGGTGACGCAGGCGATCGGAAGCTCCAGCGCCATGGTGCTGATATTCTTGTTCCGGATGACGTTCTGGCCGAGCGTGCTGTTGGCCTCGCTGCCCGGGGCGCTGGCCGGCACGAAGGGCGTGACCGTATTCTGGTCGACCAGGCCGGTCTCAGTCGTCGTCGGCGTCGTGATCGTGCCGGTGTGCAAGGTCAGATCGAACACCTGGCCGAGATTGACCCCGAAGCCTTCGGCTCGTTGACCGACGAAGACCCGGCCCGGCGTCGAGCAACCCGGGATGTTGATCGGGAAGATATGGTTGTTGGCGTAAGCGGCATAATTCGGCAGCGTCAGCGTGCCCATATAGTCGTCCGGTTTCAGGAACACGGCCGAGCCGGTCGAGGCATTGGTCACGGGCACAGCCCGGCCGAAGCGGCTGGTCCGGTCCGCGCACCAGATCGAGCGTGTAGCTTTCCACGATGTTGTTGTTGGCGTTGTCCTTTGCGCTGCCGCTGACACCGATCTGGCCCAAGGCCGTGAGGGGAATGGCCACGTCGACGCCGTTCACGGGCACGGTCAGCCTTTGAGCGTGTTCGTGAATTTGAACTGAAAGGACAGATCTTCGATGCCGTCGCCATTATTGTCGATCTTGATCTCGTACAGGGCCGTCGGATCGAATTTGAAGTAATTCGGGCCGCCATAGGGGTCCTGCAACGGGATCCAATTGGCGATGATGGTGACGAAGTCGCCGCGTCCCGCCTCATAGCTGCGGAACATATAGACATCGGTGCCGTCGACCGCCGGATGCTGGGCGATGAACGGCGCTTCCCGATGGCTCGACGCCAGTGCCGGCGCGGCCGGCAAGAGCGAAACGCCCATGGCCAGCGCGGCCAATGGTAGAAATCTTCCATATTTCATGACGCGTCCTCGCAGAGTTGAAGCCGGCCGCCACACTGGTCTTCGCCAGTTTTCGGATAGCCATGTCTGCCTTACGGCGGGTAGCTGCGGACGGATGCAAGGAAGTGCAATTTTATTTGATGGCGGATTCAACCCGGCAGCGATGTGCGGTCGACCGGCCTGAAGAGGGAACGGGACGGGCAAATAGGAGTGGGGCGGTCCTCCGTGACCGCCTTGCCATCGCAGGCGGCAGTAGCTGGCGACGCTGGTGCCGGCTCTGCCGGCAAGGCGGCCACGGAGGACCGCCCCACTTGCGTCAGCGAGAACCTGGCGATATCCGCTCGGATTCAGACGGCTGTCTTTCGATAATAAAGTATCATCCAAAACACCATATAACCTGCTGCTCTCTAGCGACCACGACCACAACGGATGAAAAGAGGTTTCATCCTGAGGCGAGCGGGATCAACCCACACCGCCTAGCATCGTATAATAAAGTCTCATCCCGCCCCTTAACCGAGGTGCCAAGCCAGGCCGGCGTAAGACTGAACCGCCCCGGGTTTGCCGGCGGCTGTTGTGTGTGAGTCACGCCGCGATGGCGGCGAACTCGGCTTGGGCATAGTACTGCGCTTCGGCTTCCGCTGGCGGGATGTTCCGGATCGGCTCGAGCAGGCGTCGGTGGTTGAACCAGTCGACCCGTTACAAGGTGGCGTATTCGACATCTCATGGTCTCGAAGTATTGCGATCACCTGCCGCTCTACCGGTAGAGCAAGGTCTTCGCCCGGGACTGTGTCGATCTCGACCGCTCGACCTTATGCGACTGGGTCGGCCAGGCCGCCTGACTGCTCCAGCCGATCGTCGAGGGCGTTCGGCGGCACGTCCTCGCCGCCGAGAAGATTTATGGCGACGACACGACGGTGCCGGTGCTCTCGCCGGGGGCTCGGCCGGACCAAGAGCGGCGCTGGGTCTATGCCCATATATGCTCGCCGCATCACGGCCTCGCCGCAATGTCGATTATGACTTTGCCCGTCGCCTGACCGGATTCGAGACGCCGATGCGCATCCGGCGCCGTCTCCAGTGTGAACCGCCTGTCATCGATCAGGGGCTTTACTTTTCCCTCGTCAACGAGCTTTGCGAGGCTGCGAAGAATCCGTCCGTGCCGGTCCCGGCCGGTGCCGTGCAGCATCGGCAAAAGCATGAAAATTACGTGAAGCGAGAGGGGCCTTGGCGTGCAGCGCGCTTAGATCTTGCGTCGTTCGCGCGTTCGTGGTCGCGATCCGGCCGTTCTCCGCGGCAGCAGCAAAGGATGCAGGCAGGTTGTTGCCGCCCACTGTGTCGAAGACGACGTCGAAGCCGCGGCCGGCGGTCAGCCGGTCGATATAGGCCTCCACCTTCTCCTCACGGAAATTGATCGTTTCGTCGGCACCGAGGCTCGCGGCTAGGGCTGCCGCCCCCGGTGAGGGCACCGTGGTCGCGACCCTCGCGCCCTTGGCCTTGGCGAGCTGAACCGCGATATGGCCAACACCGCCGACACCGCCGTGGACTAGGATGTGATCGGAGGCTGTGAGCGCCGTCCGCTCCATCGCGTCCCACGCCGTGATCGCCACAAGCGGCAAGGCTGCAACCTCCCGCAGCGGGGTGTGTTTCGGCGCAGGCGCGAGCAGCCGGGCATCGGCAAGGATGTATTCGGCGAGCGTGCCGCCTTGGCCCCGGACGCCACCGGCACAGCCATAGACCGCATCGCCGGGCGAGAAGTCCAGGACGCCGTCGCCAACCTCCTCGATAATGCCGGCGACATCGGCACCGAGCACGGCCGGCAGTTCTGGCCCGATCGGCAACCCGGTGCGGATCTTCGTGTCGATCATGTTCACAGAGGTCGCGCTGAGCCGGACCAGAACCATTCCCGGGCGGATCTCGGGCTTCGGCATCTCCACAAGGGTAAAGTTTTCGGGGCCACCGAAAGCAGTCAAGACTTGCGATAACATGTCACCATCTCCTTCAACCATAACGCGTCGCGTCATTCCCATCCCCCGCCCAGAGCGAGAAACACGTCGATCTGCCGGTCGCTGACGCTAGCATCCGAACTTGTTAGAGCAGCCTCGGCGCCAGCGAGATTCGCTTCGGCGGTGAGCACGTTTATGAAGTCGGTTCGCCCGAGCCGGAACAGTCGCTCTGCTTCAGCTGCGGCACGGGCGTCGTCATCTCGAACGCCGTAAAGGTCGCGATTGTGGTCCAGTTCGCGAGCATAGGCAGACAACGCCGTCTCCGTCTGCTGAAGCGCCCCGATCACCGCGCTGTCGAACTGAGCAGCGGCGGCCTCAGCGGTTGCGCCCGCCGCGCCGATACGCGCATGAGCCACGGCGAGGTTGGGAAAGGTCCAGGTCACCAGCGGGCCGAGGCTGAGCGCGAAGCGTGCGTGTCCGGCAAAAGCGGCGGATGGTCCGCCGAAATCGGCGGATCCTCCCAGAGACACTTGCGGGTAGAGCTGTGCGGTCTCGATCCCTATCGTAGCCGTCGCCGCAGCGAGCTCACGCTCGGCCTCACGCAGGTCCGGCCGACGGCGGATGAGCGCGGCACCATCGCCGATCGGGAGCGGCCGCTTGAGCGCCGGCCGGTGCTGCGCAATCTGCCACTTCCTTAGGATAGTCCGCCGGCGCACGTCCCAGAAGCGCGCCAAGCTCGAAGAGGGAGGCGTCCTTCGCCGCAATGATCGGGGGGATCGCCGATGCGCTTTGACCGACCGCAGCTTGGGCACGCGTGACGTCGAAGGCAGTTCCCCGTCCGCCGTTGAAAAGCCGCTCCGTCACTTCGAGCGTCTGCTGTTGGAGGCCGACCACCCGCTCGGCAACGTCCAGCGTGCGGTTTGCCGAACAGGCCGCCAAGTAGCTTCGTGAAATCGCTGCAACAACCGCAACGCGCACCTGGTCACGTGCCGCTTCCGCCGCCTCATCATCGTCTTTCGCCGCTTCGATCCCGCGCCGGATGCCACCGGCCAGGTCGAGCGGATAAGTCAGGCCGCCGCCGAGTTCATAGCCGGCGGCGCTTGCCAAGGGCACGGTAGAGGCCAGCGCGCGCGACAAGCCGCCGCTCGCGCTGAGAGTCGTGGTCGGCAGCTCGGCCGCCTCCGCCTCGCGGACCACAAACGACGCCGCTCGGAGATTGGCGTCCGCAGCGCGCAGACCGCGGTTCGCCGCCAGGCCTTCGACGATATACTCGTCGAGCCGGGCATCGTCGTAAAGCCGCCACCAATGCGGCGGCAGCGGATCGGCAGAAAAGCCCGGGACCGCCCCACCGGCGAACAGTTTCGTCGCCGCTGGTGCCGTTGCTATGGCGTTCTTGGGAAGCTGATAATCCGGTCCTGCCGTGCAGGCCGCCAGCCCCCCTATCAAGACAAGGTGGGCGGGCGCCGATCTCATGGAATTTTCCCCGGAACGATCGTCACCGTTTGCCGTCCGACCCGCGATCAGCTGCGTGCCCGGGCCGATGCGATCAACGTGCACGCGGACGGGAATGCGCTCGGCCAACCTCACCCACGAGAAGGTCGGCACCACAGCCGGAAGAAGATTGCTGGTGTTCGTCGCCTGATCGTCTGCAAATTCCGGCCGCGATGCTTTCGACATGGCCCCTGCAGCATATCCGGCTCGCCCATCAGGCGGATGCGCGCTTCATCCCCGATGTGGATATGGCGGAGCTTAGTTTCCTCGAAATACCCTTCCACCCTTAACGAATCGGTATCGACAAGGGCTAAAACCTGTGTGCCGGCGGTTAGATAGTCGCCGGGATGCAAGTCAAGATTGGTCACAATGCCATTGACGGTGGCAATGAACCTCCGTACGTTCCAGGTTGAGGGCAGCCGTCGCCCGCTCCGCTAAGGCCTGGTCCAGGGTTGCTTGCGCGGTCTGGACCCGTGCAACGTTCTGTTCGCGGGTCTCGGCGGCGACAAGGTCCTTCAAGGCGATATCCCGCGCCGCTTCCTTTCTCGCGAAATCGAGCTGGGCGCGAGCGCTCGCAATCGTTGCGTTCACCTGCTCGAGTGCGGCGGCGTATCGCGGACGATCCACGACGAAGAGGAGCTGGCCCGATTTCACGGGCTGATTATCGTGGAGATGAACCTCGGTGATGAGCCCCGACACTTCGGTCGTGACCCGCACGACATCGACGCGCACATGGCCGTCGCGGGTCCACGGATCGGTCTCGTAGCGCTGCCAGAGCCAGACGGCGACGAGCGATGCGAGGACGACCAAGGTAATCGTCGCCGACCACCGGAGGATTGCTGCGGCCACGCCGTTCATGGATAGGACATAATCTGAAACGCCGCCAGCGCGAGCATGCCGAGCAGGATGACGAACAAGGATCCGTCGACCGCGGGCCGGTACACGACAAAGCGATAGACGCCCAACGCCGCCATAATGCGTGTCACGAGCCCGGTCATTGCCAGCGCCGCCAAGCCGAGCAGCAGCAGCACGGGAAAATACACGCCCCCGATTGAGACTTCGCCAATCATCACGCGAGTCCAGGACGGTAGGACGGAGCGCCGGGAAAGAGATTGCGCCGCAGACTGATCAGCATCGTGAGTCCTCGCTGGCGACGTTCGTGTTCTCCGTCCGCGGGCGAAGGCGGCGACGACGCGATCGAGATCGACCAGCAGCTTTTGCGGGGGCGACGCCGGCCGTACCGGGTCGAGCGAGCGGAAATGGCTGCCGATACCCTGAAGCGCCGTCGTGATCAGAGCCCGCTCTTGCTCGGATACGGAATTGCCGAGCGTTCCAAGCTCGCCGGCGACATAGCCGATTCTCAAGCTCTTCAGCGCATGCAGGAAAAGATTTCCTTCCGCTTCAGTCGTCGACAGATGCGGTAGAAGCAGGCCCACGCGATCGAGCATCCGTTCGAGCCACCACTGGCTATCGTCGAAGTGCCCCTCCACACGCCAGACAATGTCGCGGAAGCAGGCCCGCTGGATTCGCGCCACATGGGAAGCATCGTCAGTCCTATGAAACAGGCCGAGCATCGCGGTTGCGAAGCCGACCCCGATGGCTTGCGCGACAGCGGTGTTTATGAAGCTGTGGAAGTCGGGACTATAGGATAGATCGAGTCCCGCCATATTCGGAAACGCCAGTAGCCCGCCCTGAGCGAAGCGCAAAGTTTCAGGGTGCGCGAACATCGAGCCAAGGAGCAGGAATGCCGGTGCGAAGACGGCGGCAACCACCGTGTAGTCGGTAGTCTGTGGAAGGATGGCGAAGGCGTAGATCCCGGAAACAATCAGGCCTGCCACAGCTCCCGCGAAGAAGCGGAACATCGTAGGCGTGGGCCGGTCGAGGTTGCCATAGAGCGCACAGCATATCCCGGCGATCAACGCCGCTTCGTCACCGTCGACCCAAGAGGTTTCGATCCAAAAGACGCTGGCAAGTAGAATTGCCGTCATTGTCCCCGCCGCACCCCGGACCGCCAAGCCGCGGTCCGAACGCAAGACCCTGCGGCGGCCACCGGACAGAAGCTCGGCCACACCGTCGCGCCAATGCGGGGCCTTGATGCGATCCCGCAGCACGCGGCAATCCCGATGGCCCGCAATGAGAGCTGAAAGGCGCGCGAGCAGACTGAGAATGAGCATCTCCCGCCAGATCGGCTCTCCATCTGCAAGGGATGCGAGCGCGTGCGCTCTACCGACCAGGGCCGATGCATAGCGTAGCTCGTCGTCCCGCGGCTTTCTCTCGCCCAGCCAAGCGGCCACATCGGCGATCAAGGTCGATACCGCGCTCGGCACGCCGCCATCCGTAAGCCGCAGCTGCGACAACCGATCTTCCACGGTGCTGGCCAGCGGCAGCAGGAGCGAGAGATGGTCCTGGAAGCTGCGCACAGCTCTGCGGCTCGGAACGATCCTGGCCGTGTCGAAAGGAAGGTTGATCGACAGTTGGTCCAGCTCATCCAGATCCGCGATCAGCCGTGCGTGATCCATGCGAACCGTCGCGGTCGTCCCCCTCGAAAGAGCTGACAGCGACCATCGCTCCGCGTCCGTCAGAATCATATCGATGCGATCCAGCAGCCGGGCCGAGACGGTGCGCGGGAAGATTGAGCCATGCACCAGGCTACCGGCCAGGATCCCTATCGAGATCTCTTGCACGCGCTCCGCCGCGATCATGAAAATGGTTCCCGGTACGTCGACGCTCGGAAATCCGATGATGCTCGCCGTGTACCCGGCCAGCAGGAAAATGTAAGAGCGCGCCGACCGATCAAGGAGGGCCAGATAAACGCAAGCGCCAAGCCATAGCGCCATTGCGAGGCTGAGCGCGTAGGGCTCGTTTACGAAGGTCGGGACCATCACGACCGCAGCCGTGGCGCCGAGCAGCGTGCCAGCAAGGCGGTAGATGGCCTTCGACAGCACGGCGCCTGAAAAGGGCTGCGCGACGATAAAGGATGTCGCGACAGCCCAATACGGCCGCGATAGTCCGAGACTTGCCGCGGCGTAAAAGGCCAGCACCGCCGCCACCAGACATTTGGTTGCGAAAAGCGCGGCTTCCAGGTCCAGACGCTTCATGGTGACCCTGCGCATGAAGGCCGGCCCGGCATACATTTCCGACGCATGATCTAGGCCGCAAGTAAAATACGCCGCAACACTCAGTAACGACCATCTGACCCTGTTATCTTTCCGCGAAATACAGCATAGACAATAATGGTATAGAGCAACGTCAACGGCAATACGACGATCCCGGCAAACCAGAATAGAAAGGAAAGACTTGCCGGCGGCGCTGCAGCATCACTTAACGTTATCGTGAACGGTACCATATAGGGTAGGAACGACGCTGCAAGCGTCCCGAACGCGGCCGCAAAGAGGAGAATGGCTCCGCGAAAGGGCAGCTTGTCCAGCCGATGTCGGAGCCCGAAGACAATCACCGCGCATCCGACGGCACCCACGATCGGAAAGACGACCAGGCCGGGCCGGTCCGCCCAGCGGCTCATGACGCGGAGGTCGAGCGTCAACGCCGCATTGAACGCGACAATCAAGAACAGCACCACACCCGCCAGGAGCCAGCGAGCCTGCCCGTAGGACCTGGCTCGAAGCTCACCTTCCGTCTTGCTGATCAACCAGCTGGCTCCGATCAGCGCATATCCCAGGCAGAGGCCGATGCCGCACAGTACCGGAAAAGGATGCGCCCAGAAGAAGAGCCCGCCGGTGAAACGGCCGTCCGAGTTGGGGAGCCCTTCGATAAGAGCGCCGACAGCGCATCCCTGAACGAAGGCGCCAACCAGCGAGCCGGCGACAAAGCCGGCATCCCAGATCGACTTCGACCCATGGCTCTTCTCGCGAAATTCGAACGCGACACCGCGCAAGATAAGACCGCAGAGCATCACAATGAGAGGAAGGTAGAACGCGCTTAGGAGTAGCGAATAAACGACCGGGAACGCACCGAAGAGGACCGCTCCGGCAATGACCAGCCATGTCTCGTTGCCGTCCCACACCGGCGAAATCGCCCCCAGCATCTGTTGCTTGCAAGCTTCGGTGCGCGCCAATCCGAACAGAATGCCGACGCCGAGGTCGAAGCCGTCGAGCAGGACATAGAGGAAGATCGATAGAGCGAGAGCAGCAGCCCAGAATTCAACCATCTTCCTAGTCTCCAGCCGTCACTGTCCCGGGACTGCCGCCGGGCACCGAGAGGGGGCGCTTTGGGTTGGTATTGCCGACCTCGACGGCCGACTGCCCGTTTGGACCGGCACGGAGAAGGCGGTAGATAAAGGTCATGCCCGCGACGAAAATGGCGCAATAGACCAAAGCGAAGAGGATCAGAGTGAAAGCTACCGCAGGCGTCGTGAGTGACGGCGTCAGCGCATCGGCAGTCCGCAGCCGACCGTAAACGGCCCAGGGTTGCCTGCCGACTTCGGCGGTAAACCATCCCATCAATGTAGCGACGAAGCCGAGAGGGAACGAAAGGAAGATCGCCCACAACAGCCAGCGCCTGGTAAAGAGCCCGCCGCTTGCCGCGAGAAAACTGCCGTACCAGGAGAGCCCCCACATCAGCAGCCCGCAACCGGCCATTATCCGGAATGCAAAGAACGGAATCGCCACAGGAGGACGATCGGCCTGAGGAAAGTCGGCCAAGCCGATTTCCTTGGAGTCGAACCGCATCGAGGCGATCAGGCTTCCCAGATAGGGTATGCTGATCGACAGGTGGTTCGTCTCACTTGCTTCATCTGGAACTGCGATCAGAACCTCGGGCGCGGGCTGCTCATCATGCCATCGTCCCTCGATGGCTGCGAACTTGGCCGGCTGCTTGTCATGGACGAAGTCGCCGGTCAGGTGCCCGAAGAACAGCTGCAATGGGACCAGCACCGCGGCAAGTCCTAGCCCCATCCGCAACATCGCCTCACCCTCCGCGTGGAGCCGCCGCTGCAGCAAATACCACGCGCCCGTCGCCGCCACGCAAAACGCACCCGTCAGGTAGGACGCCAGCAGCATATGCGGAAAACGGACCCACACGGCTTGGCTCAAGATGATCGACGACCAGTCCGTGGGAATGAATACGCCTTTGGGATCTATAGTGTAGCCGCTGGGCCATTGCATCCAGCTGTTGTTCACCATGATCCAGAAGGCAGAGAGACTCGTACCGATCCACACCATTACGCAGGACACGAAGTAAAACCATGGCGCAACACGGTTTCGGCCGAACATCAAAACACCGAAGAAGCTCGCCTCGAGCGCAAACGCGGTGAAGCTTTCATAGCCCAGGAGCGGGCCCTGGATAGGGCCCGTCCGCAGCGACAGCTCGCTCCAGTTCGTACCGAACTCGAATGCCATCACTATTCCGGAGACGACTCCCAGCCCGAAGGAGATCCCGAAGACCTTGAGCCAGAAGTCGAACAGCACCCGATAGAGAGGGCGCCCTGTGGCAAGCCGCAACCCCTCAAGGTAAGCGAGCCAGGCAGCAAGCCCGATTGTAAACGCCGGAAAGATGATGTGAAACGACACCGTGAATGCGAATTGAATTCGAGAGAGCAGCAGCGGCGTCATGACCGGAGTTCCCTCTCAACGCCAGAGGTTTGTCTCGGCCAGCTCAATCAGCTGATCCGTTTGACCGCCGAAGATCGCCTTCAGCATATAGAGTGAGAACCCCTTAGCCATCTGAGCATTGATGGCTGGCGGAACCGGCAGCTCCGTCCGCGCGACGACGGCATCGATCAACACGGGCCCTTCATGATCGAAAGCGGCTCGAATGCCCGCCTCGACTTCCGACGGATCCTCGATCCTGATGCCGCGCATGCCGATGACTTCCGCCATCTTGGCGAAGTTAGGATTTTTGAGATCGGTTCCGGTCGGCAAGAGGCCGGTCGATTTCTGCTCGACCTCGATGAAGCCGAGCGCACTATTGTTGAAGACAACGATCTTCGTCGGCAATTTAAGCTGAACGAAGGTCAACAAATCGCCCATAAGCATCGAAAAGCCGCCGTCTCCGGACAGCGATATGACTTGCCGTCCCGGAAAGCTCGACTGGGCTCCGATCGTCTGCGCCATGGCATTTGCCATGGAGCCGTGCCAGAATGAACCCATCAGCCGGCGCTTTCCGTTCATCGTTAGATAGCGCGCAGCCCACACCGTCGGCAGACCGACATCGCATGTGAAGATCGCGTCCTCGGAGGCGAAGTCGCTTATCGCCTTGGCAATCTGCTGCGGGTGGATCGGCCGCTTGCCGGGCTTTCCATGGGCAAGAGCATCGAGTTCCGACCGTGTGCGGCGATAGTGCTCGACGGCTTTGTCGAGATGAGTGCGGCTTTTCTTCTCGATCAGCTTCGGCAGGAGTGCCTTGATCGTCGACTTCACGTCACCGACGAGGCCGAGATCGACGGATGTCCTGCGACCGAGCTGTCTCGCCCGAATATCGATCTGCGCGGTGAAAACACCGGGACCCTCGGGATAGAATTGACGATAGGGGAAATCGGTCCCGAGCATCAGCAGAGCGTCGCAATCGAGCATGGCATAGTAGCCAGACGCAAATCCGATCAGCCCGGTCATGCCGACGTCATAGGGGTTATCGTACTCGACGTATTCCTTGCCCCTGAGCGCATGGACGATGGGCGCCTTGAGCTTCTCCGCCAGCGCAACCACTTCTCCATGCGCGCCGGCGCACCCCGAGCCGCAGAAGATCGTGACGCGCCGATCCCCGTTCAGGGCTCCCGCCAGAGCGTCGAGTTCAGCCTCCTCAGGCACAGCAAGTGGTGCCTTGGGAAGCAACCCCGCCGGCTTCGAGATGATATTCGTGACTGCCTCCCGGAAGGCGACGTCACCCGGGATGACAATGACCGCCACGCCTCGCTCACCGACCGCGGTACGGATCGCGATTTCGAGCGACCGCGGCATTTGCGCTGGATCGGAAACGAGTTCGCAGTAGTGGCTGCATTCCTTGAACAAATCCTGCGGATGCGTCTCCTGGAAGTAGCCCGAGCCGATTTCCGAGGACGGAATATGCGCGGCGATCGCCAAAACGGGCACCCGCGAGCGATGACAATCGAAGAGGCCGTTGATGAGATGCAAGTTTCCAGGTCCGCAGCTGCCCGCGCACACGGCGAGCTCACCGGTGAGATGGGCTTCGGCGCCGGCAGCGAAGGCTGCAACTTCTTCGTGTCGCACATGCACCCATTCGATATTGCCCTGACGCCGGAGCGCATCGGTGATACCGTTCAGGCTATCACCGACAACGCCATAGATACGCTTGACCCCGGCAGTGGTGAGCGTCTCGGCAAACTGATCGGCTACGGTTCTGGACATCTTACATCCCACTTGTGATTGGCCTCGCCGGCGCTCGGCCGGCGGCGATTGACGGAAATTCCAACGGGCGCTCGAAGCCGATGCTCTTGGTGCGCCGGCAATGTTTGGTGCAGACAGGCCTGCAGTCGCCGGCCGCCTGTATTAGCCGCGTGATTTGTTTTGTTCCGTCGTTAAGCTCGTCTGGACTGAATACCGCCCTCAAGAACAAGGTGAGCGGCGTTCAGACCTTCGCGTAGTAGCTTGCCGTCCCATCGATCCAGTCTTGGCGCTGGGGCGTGAAGATATCGATGTCGATCGTGTCTTCGAGGAACCGGAACTCGTGCGGAACATTAGGCGGGATGATCATCACATCGCCGGGATTCATGAGATATTTTTTACCTTGTGAGTAGACTTCCGCCTGCCCCTCCGTGATCCAGGTGATTTGCTCCTGGACGTGGTGATGAAGCGGAACAACGGCACCCTTTTTCGCTATCCATTTGACCAACGTCGAATGCGTGCCGTGCAGATATTGGCGCTGGATCAGCGACGACATCTGCTCGATCGGTTGCGCGTCTAGGTTATAGAGAAGCGGACTGGCAGCGCTGTGCAGGCTGATAGACGGCAGCAACCCCATGCCCGGAGCTTCGGTCACCCCTGACGTACCGGCGAGCGTCGGTGCAACCTCGATCTTTTGTCCACTTTCGATCATTCTATTATCCTCTTTTATTCCTAGGAAGATTGGCGTGTAGGCACTGCGATCTTGCAGAGCGTGGCGCGGCCACACGGCGTATCGGGCTCTGTTTGAAAGGGGCGTCCTCCCGCCGAGGCGTTCCTGGCGCGATCGCCGCCAAGGACCTTGCACGAACTGCCGGGTCTTGAAATGTTAGGCTCTGTGAGGAATCGCTTGCTCGGCGCGATGCAGGACAGCTTAGCATTACAGTTGCGCATTTTGCTGATCTCTGAATCTATGGGCGACCATGATTCGGGAGATCATGGATGTCTGGTGCCTCGATTGAAGCGACGCTGGCGTTGTGGGCCTCGTCGCTGCGCGATGTGAAGGGTCGGATACGACCGCTTTTCACGCAGGACCGCGTCGCGGCGAGCGCTGGCCTGTTCCTGGATGGGCTGGTTGGCGACGAGCGTCGCAAGACCGGATGGATGCGGGCGGAAGCGGCCGGTGATCCGGGGCCGTGGCGCCAGCAGGCCATTCTCGGCCGCGGTCGCTGGGATGCCGATGCGCTGCGCGACATCGTGCGCGACTATGTGGTCGAGCATCTGGCGGACGAACATGCGGTGCTGGTGCTCGACGAGACCGGATTCCTGAAGCAGGGCAAGGCATCGTGTGGCGTGTCCCGTCAGTACACGGGCTCGGCCGGCAAGATCACGAACTGCCAAGTGGGCGTGTTCGCCGCTTATGTCTCCTGCCACGGCCACGCCTTTATCGACCGCGCGCTCTATCTGCCGAAGATCTGGACCGACGATCCGGCGCGCCTGAAGGCCGCCCATGTGTCGGACGATGTTGGCTTCGCCACCAAGCCCAAGCTGGCGGCCCGGATGATCGGGGCGCGCGCTCGCGGCTCATGTGCCGTTCGCCTGGGTCGCCGCCGATACCGTCTATGGTGTCAGCGAGGTCGAACGCGTCCTGCGCCGGGCCGGCAAGGGTTATGTGCTCGGCGTCACCGGCGACCATCTCTTCCATTCCTGGGACAAGCCGCAACCGGTCGCAGGATCAGCCTTGGCGATCGCCGAGGCGCTGCAACCATCCGATTGGCAGCGCCTCTCGGCAGGAGCAGGAACCAAAGGGCCGCGGCTTCATGACTGGGCCTATCTTGAGCTCGCCGACCTAGAGGCCGAGGAATTCGATGCCGAAAATCCGGGCGTGTGGACCGCGGCCTGCTGATCCGCCGCCACATCGCAAATGGCGATCTTGCCTTCTTCACCACTTGGTGTCCGGCCGGCACGCCGATCGAGACGCTGGTGTCGGTCGAAGGCTATCGCTGGGCCATCGAGGACAGCTTCGAGACCGCCAAGAACGAGCTTGGTCTCGATCACAACGAGAGCCGCTCCTGGCATGGCTGGCATCGCCACGTCTCGCTCGTCATGCTCGCCTTCGCCATGATGGCTGCCATCCGCCAGCGCGCCAATGCCACACCGCCCCCAAAAACGAAACCATCAGCCGCGAAACCGCCGCGCCGCCCCTGATCCGCCGGTCGGTCCAGGAGGTCCGCCGCATCGCCATCAGGCTTGCTCAGCGGCGGATCAAACCGGCCCACATCATCGCCTGGTCGCTCTGGCGGCGCGCCCACCAAGCGGCCGCTCAGAGCGCCCACTTCAAGTCAAAAACGCAACTGTAATGCTAGGCCGTTTGGAAAATCGTTGATTGAGGCTTGCGGTCGCGGCATTGGCGTGATTCAGGCTGGCGATGTAGACGAAGCAGAGCCGGGGCCGGATGGCCCAGATCGCCAAGAAGACGAAGCGGTATCTGTTTGCCCCCTTCGTGCTGTATGATTTGGCGTATTTGACCAAATTCACCAAACCGAAATCCATTACGGACTGCCGGAGTCGAGAATCGAATATTTTGAATAATATCTCTCACCAACCGGCTCCATTCATTCACGACGGACATCTCGGAAAGACTACAATCGAACAACTCCGTAAACCGCCACCGCTTTTAGGGCCGCGACCGTTCACAACATTTGCGTTATTCGCCGCACCGAATATCGAGCTGCCGTCCGCTCCAGAAAAGTTCTTTGCCGAAAAGCCGGTCTCTTATCGTCGGGACAAATGGAGTATCGCCGATAGACCGAAAGGAAGCATGACGGATCGTGTTTGAATTTGTTGGCGGCGAGGAAAACCGTCATCGTCCTGTTGGGCCTTGTCGCGGAATCCTGCTTGGGAAATGAGCCGAATCCCGCCAAGCAAACGGCGACGTGAATCCGCGCCGCTTCACCTTGGGCGGAGAGAGACAACCCTTAGGGACGGCCCTGTTGAAGCAGGCCGCCTTGATCTGTTGATTTCATGCGGCCGATGGGCCGATGGAGGCTTGGGAGACTGGCACTTCCAGATTGGTATGGGTGCTTGGCGCGTATTTTGAGTGTGATGCCGACGACCAGCTTAGGCCGGGCCAACGCGCGTCGTCAGGCGCCGGCTGCGTGATCTCTGGAAGCGTCTGCGAACAGAAGCCGGCTGGCTGACAGTCAGCAACCGTCGCGCCCGGTCGAGCCGGAACGCGCCGAATCTACAGCGCGCTATCCGGGAGCGGCCCCGTGCCAGAGGGCACAGTCGTCCCCGTCGCCAAGGCCGTCGTCGCCATCCGCGAATACTTCATGCCACAGCGTGTCAAATCCAGCCGCTGAGCATCAACCGGCACAGACGCCGTAGACGCTCGTGCCGCTTATTCCCAAGCGTAGGGTTGAAGCGGCGACAGTTCGCGATACCCCTACATTTTGTCGATGACAGAGGGGATTTCGCTGCCAAGCGTATCAACTTCTTGGGCGGCCGCGACAATGGCCGGAATGATCGCTTCGACGCGATCAACTACGATGGGCTGCATCAGATGGCCGCTGTGAATGAAACCTGCACGGCGCAAATGATCGAGCATGCCAAGCATAGGGTCCCAAAAGCCATTGATGTTGGCGAACACTATTGGCTTGCGGTGTTGGCCGAGTTGGCTCCACGTCATGACCTCAACGATCTCTTCAACAGTGCCAATACCTCCCGGCAAGGCCACGAAAGCGTCCGAGCGCTCAAACATCTTGTGCTTGCGCTCGTGCATGGTCTCTGTGATCGTTACGTCACTGAATGTACTCAGCGCGGCCTCGGTCGTTCCCGGTTTATAAGGAAGCTCGGAATGATCGCTCCGACCTCGCCGCCAGCGCCCAATGTTCCATGAGCGACGGCACCCATCACGCCGGTGGTTCCACCGCCATAGATTAGCCTCACTCCAGCGGCTGCTAGCGCAAACCCCAACTGCTCGCCTGCCTCAACATAAGCGGCATCGTTACCAGGTGAAGATCCACAATAGACGCAGATGGCACGAATCTTATTCATAGGCAAAGTTAAATGCCATGCGTTCACCTCGCGTCAAGGCGCTTTACAGCAGCGTGTGTGCCGCAGCGAATCAAATCCAGCCGCTGAGCATCAAGCTGTCCAGGCCGTGGGCGCTCGTGCCGCTTACGATATACGAGGGGCGGAGAGGCGAAACATTTGGACAGGGTAACACGAAGTCGTTGGACGGCTGCGAGTTGCCGACGGTACAGCTCGACGTCAGAGCGCTACGCCTCGGCGTCCCGCGGAGCTTCCTCGCGCGCGTCGTATGTTACCTGTGCAGCGCGCACCGCATCCGTGTGGAGCTTGGTCCAAGCAAGCAGCGCGGTTACGGGTGGATCGAGCGTGTAGCCAAGGTCGGTGAAGCTATATTCGGTGCCGAGTTTCGGCCCGTCAATCACTCGCCGATGGATCAGTCCGTTGCGTTCCAGACGGCGGAGACAAGTGGCGAGACTGCGTTGGGAAATACCCGGCACGTCTCGCGCGAGCGCATTGAACCGGCGTGCGCCATGGTGATCGCATATCGCCCCGAGCACCAGGATGGACCATTTGTCGCCCAACAGATCGAGAAGAACCCGTTCCTGGCGCACGGAGCGATCGAAGTGTTCGGACATTCGGTATCCTGAAGGTTATCTAATGATATGAGAGTACGTATTTCACTGTAAGTAACATTTAGTTACTATTCAATCTCCCCGTCCGGAGATGATTCGATGTCGCTTGCAGCACCGCGCCGTACCCTGTTCAAAGGCGCCACTATCCTGACCCTGGACTCCGCGCTGGGCGACTTAGCCAAAGGCGACCTGCTCGTTGAAGGTCAGCTGATCGCCGGCGTAGCGCCCTCGCTGGACGCAACGGACTCCGAGGTAATAGACGCCTCGGACACGATCCTGATCCCGGGCTTCGTCGACGCCCACCGGCATGCCTGGCAGGGCTCGCTGCGGCGGCTGATGCCCAATACCGACAGCCTCGATGCCTATGTGCAGGCCACGCACTACACGCTCGGGCAACACTATCGCCCCGAGGATCATTATGTCGGCAATCTATTGACCGCGCTCGGCTGCATCGACGCCGGCACGACCACCATGATCGACGCATCGCACAATGCGCGCAGCCCTGAGCACACCGACGCCTGTATCGATGCGATCAACGACGCAGGGCTCCGGGCGCTGCATATGCCGGGCAAGCCGCTCGCCGGCGATTGGACGGAGCATTGGCCACACGACCTGGAACGGCTAAAGGCCGAGCGGTTCGCGTCCGACGACCAACTCGTCACGCTCGGCATGTTCTGCATCCCTGATCCGGCGCTCTGGTCGTTCGCCCGGCAGATCGGCATCCGCATGCTTACGGAGTTTCTAGGCCCTATGGCAGGGATGCTCGAAGGATTGCGCGATCATCTCGGCCCCGACAACATCTTCAATCATTGCACCAGCCTGCCTGAAGAAGCGTGGCAGCTTCTTGCAGAGACGGGCGTGTCCATCACGGTGGATCCACGATCGGACGCTCAGTATGCGCTGGCTGGCGGTGTCTTTGCATGGCAGCAGGCCGTAGATCACGGTATCCGCCCGGGCATCGGAACGGATCTGGAGACCGCTTATGGCGGCGATATGCCGACCGAATTGCGCGTCGCTTTCTCGCTTCAGCGCGCCGTCGCACAGAGCCGTCGCCACGACGGAGACGACAATGCGCCCACGCCAGTCAAAGTGCAGGAGCTGCTGCGCGCCGCGACGATCGACGGGGCCCGTTGCGCAGGCCTGGATCACAAGATCGGTAGCCTGACACCGGGCAAGCAGGCGGATCTCGTCATGGTCCGCACCGATGGCATCGGGATTTTCCCGTCGAACCATGCAGTCGGCACCATCGTCCACGCGGTCGACCGCTCGCACACGGACACGGTGATGATCGCCGGAAAATTCCGCAAACGCGGCGGCCAGCTCGTCAATATCGACATGGCGAGCATCCGACGCCGGGCCGAGGCGTCGATCGAACACCTGTTCAGCGCGGTCGGCCGTCATCCCGACATCTTTGCCGAGACATTCGAGACGCTGCCTGGCGACAGGCTTTCCGCATGGACCGGAGGCTAAGTGACCTTGATCACCGCCGACCGCACCGGAGCCTCCTCGTCGCCGATCAGAATGGCGAGCGGGTTGGCGGAACTGGCATGGAACCTCGTGCTTTGCGCTCGCAGGGGCGATCTTCGAAAAGCATGGCGCGCTCCAGGTGGAGGTGACAGACACTGAAGCGTTTCGCAGCGGGCCAGAGACCGGCCCCACTGCACCCTTCGCGACCTCCCGGTCAATTTGCTGAACCCCGACACGCCACCCGAACCTATCCACGATCTCGCTGCGCCTACACCTGCAATATCATTCAGAGAGCCGAGTTCTTGAATGCTAACCTCCTCGCAGCAAAAGAGATCTGGTTATCGAAATTGGCGATTTAGCAGGATGCGGAGGTCGGGTCGGTATTTGCCACTCTATCGTGAATGGCTGCTCAGCCCGACGAAATGCAAAGAACAATTCGGCGCCTACAGCCGGCCGCATCCGTGTGGGGCGTACGCTGATGGCGAGCGGCCGCGGCCGCGCGGTTAGCATCCGGGCGAACGGCGCTGTCGAGCGCCAGCTGGCGGTCGACATACTCACAGACCGGTCGAAATGCCATCACGGCGCACGGGGCGCCCACAAGTCGTGTGACCTCTCCGAGAAGGAAGTGGCTGGTGATCGACGTTGAACACTTCGATGTCCTTGTCTTCGGCGGTGGAAAAGCCGGCAAAACATTGGCTATTGATCAAGCCAAGGCGGGCCGACGCGTCGCCGTAATCGAGGCCGGAATGATAGGCGGATCCTGCATCAATATCGCGTGCATTCCATCCAAGACCCTGATTCGAAGCGCGGAGATCGCCGGGTTCGTGGCGCGTGCTGGGAACTTCGGGACAACGGTTCAAGGGGCGCGACTGAACATGGGGGGCGTGGCCGCGCGTACTGCAGAAGTCGTATCGGAAATGGTTGGCTTCAATCAGAGCGCATTCGACGCCAGCGGTTTCGACCTTGTCCTCGGATGGGGACGCTTCATCGAGCCGCGCGTGATCGAGGTGACCTCCGAAACAGGGGCTCGCCGCCTCGCGGGAGACAAAATCTATCTCAATCTCGGCACGAAGGCCGCAATGCCGAATATCCCAGGCCTGATCGAGGCCAAACCGTTGACGCATGTCGAGGCGCTGAAGCTATCGGAGCTGCCCGAACGCTTGGTCGTGATCGGAGGCGGTTATATCGGCATGGAGATGGCGCAAGCATTCCACCGGCTCGGCAGTGCCGTCGTAGTGCTCGAAGCCGGACCGCGCCTTGCCGGCCGCGAAGATGAGGACGTTGCTGCGGCGATTGCTTCTCTCTTCGACGAGCAAGGCATCGAAGTCATCGTGAATGCTCGCGATCTGCGCATCGCAGGCGGTCCTGAAGGACACGTCGAAGTCACGATCAGCCAGGGCCTGACCATATCGGGGACCCACCTGCTCGTCGCCACCGGGCGCACCCCCATGACAGCGGACATCGGGCTCGAGATCGCAGGAGTCGAGTTGGATGATCGAGGTTTCATTAAAGTCGATGAGACTTTGCGGACGAGCGCGCCCGGGATTTGGGCGCTGGGCGAGGCCGCTGGCAGCCCTATGTTCACACATGCGTCGCTAGACGACTTCCGCGTCGCGAAGAGTCAGATCGAGGGTGGACGCCGCACGACCACGGGCCGGCTCGTCCCCTATTGTGTCTTTATCGAGCCCGAATTCGCTAGGGTTGGACTGAATGAGCAGGACGCGCAGCAGCTCGACCTCCCCTACCGCCTCGCGAAATTGCCGATGGACGTCGTGCCGCGCGCACGCACGATGTCGACACGCACGGGCTTCATGAAGTGTCTGATCTCGTCGGAAACCGACGAGATCCTCGGCTTCTCGATGTTAGGTGAACGCGCCGGCGAGGTGATGACCATCCTCCAAACTGCGATGCTGGGTCGGATCCCCTTCACCATCTTACGCGACGCAATTCTCGCGCACCCTACAATCGCGGAGGGGCTCAACATGCTGTTCGGCGCGGTAAAGCCACTGGAGAAAACCTAAAGTACCAGGCCGCTGCCGCCCTCTCGCGCCTGTAATTCGCAGCAGGACGCAACTGTCTGCCCAATACCGCTCGCGCGATAAAGCGACAATTACCCAGCTGAGGCCCCCGGGACCGTCACAGGGAATGGATGGTTGCGCCCTGAAGCAAACGCCTGACAGAGGTTGAGAAAAGGAAGCGATCCGATGCGCGCGCAAGTGCTGACCGCGTGGGGCGGTCCCGAAAATTTCAAGCTGACCGACATCCCGAAGCCCCAGATTCGGCCCGGCATGGTGCTCGTTCGCGTCGCCGCAGCCTCGATCAACCAGATCGACACCAAGATCCGCGCCGGCTTGCCGATCGGCCCCGAACTGCCCTCCGTATTGGGTGCCGACCTTGCGGGTTTCGTCGAAGAGGTGGGCGCGGGTGTTATGGATTTCTCACCGGGCGATGCGGTCTATGGCTGTGCCGGAGGCGTGAAGGGACAGGGCGGAGCACTCGCGGAATATATTCTTGCCGATGCCCGCCTCCTGGCACCGAAACCGACCAAACTCTCGATGCGTGAGACTGCCGCGCTCCCGCTAGTGTCCATCACCGCGTGGGAGGCGTTGGAGCGCGCCGAGCTCTCGGCCTCGGATCACATTCTGGTGCATGGTGGTGTCGGCGGTGTCGGCCACATCGCGGTGCAACTAGCGAAATCCATCGGAGCACGGGTTGCAACAACGATCGGCTCGCCTGAAGCGGCGGCGCTGGCAGCGAGCCTGGGGGCCGACGAAACCATTCATTACCGTGACGAAGCGGTTGAAGCGTATGTCGAGCGGCTGACCGCAGGCCACGGGTTCGATGTCGTTTTCGACACAATCGGCGGCAACAACCTGCAGCCCTCGTTTGCCGCAGCGGCCGAGTCCGGCCGAGTGGCGACGACGAACGCCCGGACGACTCAGGATTTGGGGCCGCTCCATGCTAAGGCGCTGTCTTTCCACGTAATCTTTATGCTGCTTCCGATGCTTCGCGGCCCCGGCCGAGATCGACATGGGCGCATCTTGCGCAGCGTGGCGCGGCTAGTCGACGCTGGGAAACTGCGCCCCCTCCTCGACGATAGCTACTTCACGCTGGAGACAGTGCCAGACGCTCATCGGCGGATCGAATCCGGGAAGGCTCAGGGCAAAGTCGTCATCGATATTGCTGGAGACGACCCAAATGCCTGAATTGCAGCCCTAAATCATCCTCGGGATCCCAGGCGTTCGTCGTCGCCGGATCGATGGAAACTTGGTCCGCCGGCCCACCAGATGGGTCGGCGGTGGTGTTCGAATCGAAAGAATAAAGCGACCAGCAAGGCTTCCACGGGGGCCGGACATTCCTGGTTCACCACCCTCAAAACTCATGAAGGAAATATGGAATGAGATTTTGTCTTTCTGTCCTCCTCGCGCTGTCGGTTTCTGCTCCGGCGATGGCTGAAGACCATATAGCCCCGTCGCTGTCCGGTCCTCCGACCGTCACAGATGCACCCGGTCGAGGCATCCAACCTGGCATCAGCGGACATTCTGCGGTCTTGCCAACCTTGTATCAACTCGACGCCCAGCCGATCGAGCAGATCTCGCCGCTGGTCCAGCGGCAAATGTTGATCGGGTCACAATCTACAATCGTGAAGTGGACCGTAAAGAAAGGCGGCGTCTTCCCGCTACACCACCACTCCAATGAGCAAACCACCTGGATTACCGAAGGACGGTGCGAGGTCTACTCGCAGGGCAGGAAGTTCGTGGTGACGGCGGGGATGGTTATCATCATCCCGCCGAACACGCCACACGAGTTCGTCTGCACCGAAGACACGATAGACATCGATTTCTTCGCGCCCCAGCGCCAGGACTGGGTCGATGGCGCGCCATCGGCTGCTGCGGGCGTCCACTGAGGCCTGCGCTCTCATCCAGTCGCCCTGGGGTAAACGGCAATAATGTCTTCACCTCTTGGGGCTGTAGGAAGTGACGACCGCGACCCGACGAATCCGTCCCGCATTGTGAAGATGAAGGAACCACTTCGATGACGACGTCAGATCTTCTTCAGGACCTCCCGCAACTGACTTACACCGCCGCTGCAATCGCCATCGCGGCAGCCGTCGCGAAGTCCAAAGAGATTGCTGCGCCCGAATGCATCGCCGTCGTGGATGCCAGCGGCAACCTGTTGGCCTTTGCCCGGGTCGAGGGCGCAGCCGTGCTTGCTCGCGAGCCTGCCATAGCCAAGGCGGCGACCTCGGCCTCGCTGGGCGCTCCTTCCGGCGGTATTCCGTTCGAGTTTGGCGCCAATCTCGGGTCCGCGAGTCAGGGCGGTATCGTCAATTTAGGCGGCGGCTTTCCGATCATCCACCGTGGGCAAGTCGTGGGCGCGATCGGCGTCGGCTCGGGCACGACGGAACAGGACGTCATCGTCGCCGAAGCCGGGCGTGACGCGGTACTGGCCGCCCTCAACTCTCCGTCGGCCTGAGTGGCCGGACCCGCCGTTCTACACAGCCCACGGAGCCTGCACATGATCAATCTCGGAACCGCGCTCGTCGCTTTGCTGGCTCCCACCATCGGATCAATTTCGGCGGCAAACGCCCAAACACATGCAGATACCATGACCCAACCAACTCGCACGGCGGCGAGCGGCCCTGGTGCTCACCTGCCATCCGATCGATCGATCGGCCTCCTCGAGCCAGTCTTCGAATTCCACGGCGAGATGCCAACCGGCGTTACCGTCGCCGCCGACGGCCGTATCTTCGTCAATTTCCCGCGCTGGGGCGACGAGGTGCCTTACACTGTAGGCGAAATTCGCCATGGCAAAATCGTTCCTTACCCGGACGCCGCGATCAACAGGTTCGACCCAGCCCGCCCAGGTACGACGCTGGGGAATGTCCAAAGCGTCGTGGTCGATCCGGCGAACCGTCTCTGGATCCTTGACACGGCGGCCCCGTCGTTTTCGGCACCGATGCCGGGCGGGGCAAAGCTGGTCGCCGTCGATCTTTCAACCAACAAAGTGGCGAAGACCATCGTGCTGGCTCCCACGACAGTCCTGAAGACCACCTATATCAACGACGTCCGCTTCGACCTGCGTCAGGCCAAAGCCGGCATCGCCTACATCACCGATTCTTCTGTCTCGGGTCCGGGCGCGATCATCGTCGTCGATCTCGACGCAGGAAATAGGCATCGGTCAGGCGCGGCACCGCTCCAATCGGCGGGCCGCCTGCCGCCATGTCAGGAGGCCGCAGCGATGGCCGCGGGCCGAGCCGTGGCCTGGCGCCAATGCTTCAGCTCCTCGGCGATCCGGAACGCCAGTTCGAGCGCCTGGCTGGCGTTCAGCCGGGGATCGCAATGGGTATGATAGCGGTCGCCGAGGCTTGATTCGGTGATTTCCTGGGCACCGCCGATGCATTCGGTGACGTCCTGCCCGGTCATCTCGAAATGCACGCCGCCGGCATGGGTCCCCTCGGCCCGATGCGCGTCGAAGAAGCCGCGCACTTCCTTGAGGATCCGATCGAAAGAACGGGTCTTGTAGCCGCCGGCAGTCACCGTGTTGCCATGCATCGGGTCACAGACCCAGAGCACCGCCCGCCCCTCGCGCTTGACCGCGCGCAGCAGCGGCGGCAGGCCCTCGGTCACCTTGTCGGCGCCCATGCGGACGATGATCGACAGCCGCCCCGCCTCGTTCTCCGGATTCAGGATATCGATCAGCCGCAGCAGATCGTCCGCCTTCAGGCTCGGCCCGGCCTTGAGACCGATCGGGTTCTTGATGCCGCGCATGAATTCGACATGCGCCCCGTCGGCCTGACGCGTACGGTCGCCGATCCAGACCAGATGGGCCGAGCAATCGTACCAGTCGCCGCTGGTCGAATCGACGCGGGGTCAGGGCCTGCTCATAGGGCAGCAGCAGCGCCTCATGCGAGGTGAAGAACTCAGTCTCGCGGATCTGCGGGCTGGTCGCCGAGGTGAAGCCGCAGGCCGCCATGAAATCCAGCGTCTCGGTCAGGCGGTCGGCCAGCTCGCGATAGCGCTCGCCCTGCGGCGAGCGGGCGACGAAGCCCTGGTTCCACAGATGGACCTGGTGCAGATCGGCATAGCCGCCCTGGGCGAAGGCACGCAGCAGATTGAGCGAGGCGGCGGATTGGCTATAGGCCTGCAGCATCCGCTGCGGATCGGGCCGGCGAGCCTCGGCCGTGAACTCCTGGCGGTTGATGATGTCGCCGCGATAGGAATGCAGGCTGATGCCGTCGATCGTCTCTATCGGCGCCGAGCGCGGCTTGGCGAATTGCCCGGCCATGCGGCCGAGCTTCACCACCGGACAGGCGGCGCCGAAGGTCAGCACCACCGCCATCTGCAGCAGCACGCGGAAGGTGTCGCGGATGTTGTTGGCGCGGAATTCCTCGAAGCTCTCGGCGCAATCGCCGCCCTGCAGCAGGAAGGCCCGGCCTTCCGCCGCATCCTTGAGCGCCGTCTTCAGCCGGCGCGCCTCGCCGGCGAAGACCAGCGGCGGGTAGTTGCGCAGCAGCTCCTCGACCGAACCGAGCGCTGCCGGATCGGGATATTCCGGCAGTTGCTGCGCCGGGCGCTGACGCCAGGAATCGGGAGACCAGGACTGCGCCATCACATTACCCTCTCAAACCTATTCCGCGGCCTTGGAGACCGGTTCGGGAAGCTTTTCCCGCATCGTCACGAATTCCTCGGCCGTCGTCGGATGAATACCGACGGTCTGGTCGAATTGCCGCTTGGTGGCGCCGCATTTCACCGCGATCGCCACGCCCTGGATGATCTCTGCCGCATCCGGCCCGACCATATGGCAGCCGACCACCTTGTCGCTCGCGCGCTCGACCACAAGCTTCATCATCACCCGCTCTTCGCGGCCGGACAAGGTATGCTTCATCGGCCGGAAGCGGGTCCGGTAGATATCGACGGCGCTGAGGCACCGCCGCGCCTCTTCCTCGGTCAGGCCGACCGTAGCGACCGGTGGTGACGAAAAGACGGCGCTCGGCACGCACATGCGGTCGAATTTGGTCGGGTTCGCGTTGAAATGCGTCTCGGCCAGCGCGCGCGCCTCGGCGATGGCAACCGGCGTCAGATTGATCCGGTCGGTCGCATCGCCCACGGCATAGATGCCGGGCACCGCCGTCTCGGACCATTCGTCGACCAGGATCGCGCCGTTCTCGTTGAGCAATATGCCGAGTTCCTCGAGCCCGAGCCCGCGCGTGTTGGGCGCGCGGCCGGTCGCGTACATCACGATATCCGTCGCGATCTCGTCGCCCTGCAGCGTGGTGAGGGCGATGCCCGGCGCCGTCTTCTGGATCTTCGTGACATTGGTGCCCGTCCGGACCGCGATGCCGCGGCCGCGCAGCTCCTGCAGCAGGGTCGTACGGACATCTTCATCGAAGCCGCGCAGCACGCCGTCGGAGCGGCACAGCAGCGTCACCTCGACACCGAGCGCGTGGAAGATGCCGGCGAATTCCACGGCGATGTAGCCGCCGCCGACGATGACGATCCGGCGCGGCAGTTGCGGCAGGTCCAGCGCTTCGTTCGAGGTGATGGCGTGCTTGATGCCCGGCACTGCCGGAAGGACCGGATGTCCGCCGGTCGCGATCATGATCCGCTCGGCCGTGACGCGGGTCGGACCGATCTCGATGGTATGAGCGTCGAGCAGCCGGGCCCGGCCCTCGAACAGCTTCACGCCGGTATCGGCCAGCAGCTTCAGATAGATGCCGTTCAGCCGGTCGAGCTCGCGGTTCTTCCGCTCGATCAGCGCCGGCCAGTCGAAGCTCGGCTCGGGCACCGTCCAGCCGTACCCGGCGGCGTCGGCGAAATCATCGGCGAAATGGGCGGCGTAGACGAGCAGCTTCTTCGGCACGCAGCCGCGCAGCACGCAGGTGCCGCCGACCCGGACCGATTCGGCGATGCCGACCCTGGCGCCGTAGATCGCCGCCCGGCGCGATCCGGCGACGCCGCCGGAGCCCGCGCCGAGGGTGAACAGGTCGAAATCGTAAGCGGCCATCTCCAGGATCCCGAACCGACGCAAACCGCGGCAGACTAAGCCGGCCAGGCTTCTTTGCCCAGCTTCATAGCCGGATACGAGGGTTGTGGGAGGCACAACAGGCAACCGGCGCGCAAAACATGGCGTCCCGCATTCTGTGTTTCAGCCGCCGGCCAGCAGGAACACATCGCTGGATCGATTACGCCCTAGCCCCGGCCCCGGTCGGCACGGCCCGCTTACCTCGAACGCGCCGAAGGGCGAGGTAGATCGACCCTGCCGCGCAGCGGCGTCAAGGCGCGAACGTCACGAGGACCTTGCGGGCCTCGACGCCGCGCGCGCCTTGCTCCGGCGTGCCGGCATGCCGTTGGATCCGGGCCGGATCGATGCCGGCTGCAACCAGCGCGTCGGCGACCCTCGCGGCGCGGGACTCGGCGAGCGCGGTCTCCTGGGGCGTGGCCCCGTCGGCTTGGCCTTCGACAACGATTTTCGCCGGATGCAGCTCCGCATTGCGCTGCGCGATCTGGACGATGACGGATTGCGCCTCCGGCGTAATGGTCGCCGCGTCCTGCGAAAAGAAGACCGGATAGGTCTTCGGCTCCGACGCACAGCCCGCTATCGCGAGCAATACTACCGCCATCACGCAGATCCGCTGCACCATCGTCATCCCCTCGCTTTCCCGGATCAACGCTCCAGAGGCCGGCGAGTTCAACCGGACGCTTGAATTGCTTGCCGAGCTGCAGCCCCTGGCGCTGATAGGTCGAGCCGATCGCCGTGCCGTAGAGCTTGTCCGGCCGCGCGGTCAGCCGCTCATAGACCAGCCGGCCGACGGTCTGGCCGTCCTCGATCAGGAACGGCACCTCATGGGCGCGGACCTCGAGCACGGCCCGGCTGCCGGCGCCGCCGGTCTCGGCCGCGCCGAAGCCCGGATCGAAGAAACCGGCGTAATGCACGCGGAATTCGCCGACCAGGGAATCATAGGCCAGCATCTCGGCCGCGTGATCCGGCGGCACGACGACTGCTTCCTTGGAGGCCAGGATATAGAAATCATTCGGGTCGAGGATGATGCCGTTGCTGCCACGGGCCGCGATCGGCTCCCAAAAATCCGCTGGGTCGTAATGATTGATCAGATCGGTATCGATCAGCCCGGCGTGACGGCGGGCCCGATAGCCGACGATACCGGTTGCCGGATCGCCCTGGACATCGACGGTAAAGGCGAGGCCGCCCTTGATGTTCTCTTCGCCGGGGGCTGCATCGACCAGCCCGACAGTCTCGTGCAGGCGGCGCAGCGCCGTGTCGCTGGCGGTCGGCGAGCCGCGGCGCAGGCGCAGCTGCATCAGCCGGGTGCCGGTGCGGACGCGGACGCTGAAGGCGCGCGGGCTGATCTCGGCGTAGAGGGGCCCGGCATACCCCTCCTCGACCCGGTCGAATTCCGTGCCGTAATCGGTGATCAGCCGGGCGAAGACATCGAGCCTTCCGGTCGAACTCTTCGGGTTGGCCATGGCGCTTAGGCGCCGGCGCAGCTGCACATGTTCGAGCAGCGGCACGATGTAGACGCAGTGCCGTTCGAACACTGCGCCGTTGCTGAGATCGATCGCATGCATCTCGACCGTGTCGAGACGCTGCTTCACCGTGGCGTGGCGGCCCGGCAGGAAGCTGGCGCGGACCCGATAGGCGACCGTGCCGAGCCTTAGGTCCAGACTGGCCGGCTGCACCTGATCGTCGGTGATCGGCTCGGCCGCGCCGATGATGCCCTGCTGGATCGCCTCGCGCAGCGCCTGCGACGGCAGCACGCCTGTCGAATGCTCGCCCTCGCCCGAATGGATCGCCTCTTCCGCCATCAAGTCAAACGCTCCCGCTGCGGTCCGATCCGACCGCTTCCTGTCGGGGACAGAAGCATTATTGCATCGGCGATACAAGAAGGGCGTAAGCGGGGCAGGCAGCGGCCGGCAAAGCCACGCGGCCGGCGGTTCCCGGCGCTGGGGATCCGTGCCGAAGCCGCTCGACGCCAGCGTTTTCCGCACGAATCCCGAACGCTATGCAATTCATCGCTTGAGCGGCGCAATGTCGCAGGGTACGAATATCCAGCTTCAATCGCAGGTCAACGTCAAACGCGTCCGCCGGTACCGCTTCACCCCGAGATCGAATCGGATAGCAGGGATACCGGATAAACTTCGCGCTCCGACACGAGGACTCCGCAAGAGGTCACGCGCAATCAGCTCATCCAAGGCGGATTTGAACCGGCCCGGTACTTCGTTACACGCTAGGAGGGGTACATGTCGATTGTTCCGCGGATCCAGAATATTCTCATGTCGCCGAAGACGGAGTGGCCGGTAATTGCCGTCGAGGGCGCCAGCGTCAACTCGCTCTATATGGGGTACATCATCCCGCTGGCAGCCATTCCGGCAATTTGCACTTTCATCTCGTTCAGCTTTTTCCTGCCGTTCGGGCTCACTTACGGCCTGATCTGGGCCATCCTGTCCTACGGACTGGGCTTGGTGGCGACCTACATCATGGCCTTCATCGCGGCCAAGCTGGCGCCCAGCTTCAACGGACGGGACGACCTGATCCAGGGGCTCAAGCTGATCGCCTATTCCTATACGGCCTCCTGGGTCGGCGGAATCTTCACGCTGATCCCGTTCGTCGGCTGGATCGGCACTTTGGCAGCGGGGATCTACGGGCTTTACCTGCTCTATCTCGGCACCTCACCCGTCATGGGCGTGCCCGCGGACAAGTCGGTCATCTACACGATCGTGCTGATCGTGGTTGCCATCATCGTCATCGGCATCATCGGCGCGATTGTCGGTGCCGTCGTGACGTCCGTTGTCGGCATCGGCATGATCGGCGCCATGCACTAAGGCGAAGCGCGGACCGGATGGGAGCCAGTCGCCCCATCCGGTCCGGTGTCTTAGAAAAACCCGGCGAGGTTGCCCCGGATCCGGTCGAGTACCTTGCCGCTTTGCGCCGGAACCTCGAAGACCTTGCCGGTGATCGTCTCGAACGCCTCGATATAGATTGCCGCCGCCGCCAGCACGATGTCGCGCGGAATGTCCGGGATCGCGTCCTTGTAGGGATCGCACCGCGCGGTCACCCAGCTGCGCACGAAATCCTTGTCGAAGCTCTGCGGCGCCTCGCCGGCCTCGAAGCGGCGCTGATAGCTTTCGTCGAACCAGTAGCGGCTGCTGTCCGGGGTATGGATCTCGTCCGCGAGGATGATGTTGCCGGCCTCGTCGAAGCCGAACTCGTATTTGGTATCGACCAGGATAAGGCCGCGCGCCGCCGCCATCTCCCGGCCGCGGGCGAAGAGCGCATGAGCCCGCTCGGTCACTTCCCGCCATTGCGCTTCGGTCAGCAGGCCGCGGCCGATGATCTCGGCCTCGGTCAGCGGCTCGTCGTGGCCGCCGTCGAATTCCTTGCTGGTCGGCGTGATGATGGTGTGCGGCAGCTTCTCGTTCGGCCGTAGCCCGTCAGGCAAGGTCATGCCGTACATCTCGCGCTTGCCGGCCTTGTACATCGACAGGATCGAGGTCGAGGTCGTGCCCGCCAGATAATCGCGCACCACGACTTCGACCGGCATGATCCGGAGACGCCGGCAGATCAGCACATTGGGATCGGGATAGGCGATGACGTGGTTCGGGCAGAGATCGGCGGTCGCCTCGAACCAGAAGCGCGCCGTCTGGGTCAGCACCTGCCCCTTGAATGGGATCGCCGTCAGGATGCGGTCGAAGGCGCTCAGCCGGTCGGTAGCGACGATGATCCGCCTTCCATCCGGCAGATCGTAATTGTCGCGCACCTTGCCGCGATAATGGTTCGGCAGCTCGGCAATGGTCGCGTCGTCGAGGATGCTGTCGAAATGCGCCGCCAGCGCCGCCCTGTCCACCATGTCCGCCGGTCCCTTTCGGAGGTCGAAAAGCGGCGGATGATACTCCAAACCGCCGCCGGCGCGAGCCGGCGATGCGCGCTCCCGGCGGATCCCTGCCTTGCCCCCGCCGCCATCGGGCAACAGCCATGCTGCAATCCTCGTGATCGGCGGGTAGCCTGCGGATATAATCCTCCAAATATACCGCCCTGATTCCAGGAGAATTCGATGTATCCCGAGCTTTCGCTGTTCATCGACGGCGCCTTCCTGCCCGCCGCGAGCCGCACCACCGAGCCGGTGCTCGACCCGGCGACGGGCGGGGTGCTGGGCCAGTTGCCCCATGCCGACGACGCCGATCTGGATCAGGCGCTGGCCGCCGCTGCCGCCGCCTTCGTCACCTGGAGCAAGGTCTCGGCCTATGACCGCAGCCGGATCCTGGAGCGCGCGGCCGATCTGATCCGCGAGCGCAGCGAGGCGATCGCGACCATCCTGACGCTCGAACAGGGCAAGCCGCTCGCCGAGTCGCGCATCGAAGTCATCGTCTCCGCGGATATCATCGAGTGGTATGCCGAGGAGGGCCGGCGCGCCTATGGCCGCATCATCCCGAGCCGCCTCGCCGGCACCCGGCATCTGGTGTTCCCCGAGCCGGTCGGTCCGGCCCTCGCCTTCACGCCTTGGAACTTCCCGGCGCTGACTCCGGCGCGCAAGATCGGCGGCGCGCTCGCCGCCGGCTGCTCGCTGATCATCAAGCCGGCCGAGGAAACGCCCGGCACGGCGCTCGAACTGGCTCGCGCCTTCGCCGATGCCGGCCTGCCCAAGGGTGTGCTGAATGTCGGCCAGCCGGCGCGGGTTTCCGGCAAGCTGATTGCCTCGCCGATCGCGCGCAAGGTGTCGTTCACCGGTTCGGTCGAGGTCGGCAAGCAGCTGACGCGGCTGGCGGTCGACGGCATGAAGCGGACCACGATGGAGCTCGGCGGCCATGCCCCCGTCGTCGTCTTTTCCGATGCCGATCCGGTGCAGAGCGCCCGCATCGCGGCGGCCGGCAAGTTCCGCAATGCCGGCCAGGTCTGCGTCTCGCCGACGCGCTTCTACGTCCATGAATCGATCCATGCCCGCTTCGTCGACAGCTTCGTGGAAAGCGCCGAAGCGCTGACCCTCGGCCACGGCCTCGAACAGGGCGCGACCATGGGACCGCTGGCCAATGCGCGCCGCGTCGCGGCGATGGAGCGCTTCGTCGCCGATGCACGGCAGCGCGGCGGCCAGATCCGCACTGGCGGCAATCGCCATCGCAACGCCGGCAATTTCTTCGAGCCGACCGTGATCACCGATCTGCCCGACGACTGCATGCTGATGACCCAGGAGCCGTTCGGGCCGATCGCCCCGATCGTGCCGTTCCGCGATTTCAACGAAGTGGTGGAGCGCGCCAACAGCCTGAATTTCGGCCTCGCCGCCTATGCCTTCACGCCCTCGGTCCAGACGGCGAACGCCATAGCCGACGCGCTGAAATCTGGCATGGTCGGCGTCAACAGCCTGGCGATTTCGCATCCGGAGACGCCGTTCGGCGGCATAAAGGACAGCTGGCCACGGCCAGGAAGGCGGCATCGAGGGGCTGCAGGCCTATTTCGAAACCAAGCTGGTCACCATGGCTGACGCGTTCGGCGGCGGCGCGGCGTCAGCCGTGGCCGCCCGCCTTGTCGAAGATCCGGTTCTCCAGCAGATAGCTCAGACCGCGCGACCAGGTTTCGTCGCTATTACCCTTGAGTTCGACCGTGCCGGAGGCGACGCGCTTGCCGGTCGTCGTGTCGTCGATCTCAAGATTGAGGTCGAGCACGATATTGCTGACCTTGTGCACCCAGGCGACCGCCGCCTGGCTCGCACCGACCTTTTTCGCGAGCGGCAATTCGCAGCCATTGCATCGACTTAAATCGGCATTCTGCGCGAGATCGTCCTTGATTGGCGCGAGATCGACCACCTTGTAGCGGCCCGATTTCGCCAGCGCGTCGCGCAGTTGTTGGGTCAGCGCGCGGACGCGTTCGGTCTCCGCCGGAGTCGTCTGCTCCAGCGAGGCGTTGACGAACTGCACGTCGAACACCGCGACCGTCGCAGGAGCTTCCGCCCCCGACGCGCCGGTCACCGCCGTCATCATCAGCGCACAAAGGATCGGGAGGCGGCGCAGCATGCTCAAGCTCCCGCCGGAATGCCGGGCATCGGAACGAAGCGCGGCAGCATCCTCATCGAAACCAGCCAGCGCCGGATGTTCCGATAGGGTTCGAGCGTGACGCCGCCCTCGCCGGCCATCGCCGTATAGGGGAAGCAGGCGATGTCGCCGATCGTCGGATGATCGAGTTCGAGCCAATCACGATCCGCCAGATGTGCGTCGAGGATCGTGAAGGTCATCTTGGCGCGAGCCTGAGCCTGGCCAGATCCATATCGTAGTTCAAGATCTTGACGAGCCGCGCCCCGGCCGAACTCATGATCTCGTTGCCGCCTGTCGACAGCCATTGGGCGATCTTGCCCTGGGCAGCGGGATCCGTCGGCCACCAGGTCCGGGCCTTGTCGTATTTCCCGGCGACATAGGTCATGATCGCCTGGGCGTCCCGCAAGCGGAGTCCGTCATCCTCGAAGATCGGAATTTCACCGAAAGGATTGAGTTTCAAGTACTTTTCGGATTTGTGTTCTTTGTTGACAAAATCGACGTCCTGTTTCGTATACTCGACACCAAGGATGTTCAGAAGCAGGCGAATTTTATAGCAGCTCCCGGACAGATCGAAGTCGTAGAGCTTGATCATTTTCCCCACCCTCCCCATACCGATTTCGGCTCCGTCGATTCCGTTCGATGCGATCGGCCTCAAGCGTCTTCGGAAAATCGTCGTGCGAAATTGGGTGCGCCCTGGCCGGCCGAAGCGGGAATTGGCGCGCGGCCTTATCTTCGAAGGGTCGGGGAGTTGAGCCAATTGTACTTTGGAACGAGGAAAGGCCGAGAATGCCGCGGTAAAATTTCCGACTTCAAGGTTGGTAATCGCGTGCGACCTCGGCTAATATCGGTGCAAGGGAGAGAGCCCTAGAGGGCGGCAATGAAAAAAATCGTAATCGCCGACGATCACCCGATGATTCGGGGTGCTTTAGCACTTTCTCTGGCTGCGACGACCGCGTTCGGGGAAAATAGAGATTCTCGAAACGGCGACGCTCGACGAATTGTTCGAGCAATTGGCCGAAAATGGCGAGGCCGATCTGGTCCTGCTGGATCTGCGCATGCCCGGCGTGAACGGCTTCGAGGGCTTGCTGAGCCTGCGCTCGCGCTTTCCCAGCACGCCGGTCGTCATCATCTCGGCGCTCGAGGAACCGAAGCTGGTGGCCGGCGCGCTGGCACTCGGCGCGGCCGGCTTCATCCCGAAATCGACGCCGCGTCACGAGATCGTCCGCGCACTGAACCTGGTCGCGGCCGGCGAAATCTACACGCCGCCACATCTGCAGCAGGAGAGTTCCTGTCCGGCGGATCGTGTCGACGCCGATTTCGCGCAGCGCCTGACCTCGCTCACGCCGCAGCAGCGCAAAGTGCTGCAGCTCATGGGCACCGGCAAGCTCAACAAGGAAATCGCCTACGAGCTGGACATCGCCGAGACCACGGTCAAGGCGCATGTCTCGAGCATCCTGCACAAGCTCAACGTCTACAGCCGGACCCAGGCCGTGGTCATGGCCAGCCGCCTCCATCTCAACAGCTTCGCCGATCTCGCGGAAGTCTAGGGTCAGGCCAGCAACTGGCTCAGCAAGGCGCGCAACTGACCGGGATTCAGCGGCTTGCGCAACAGCCAGAAGCCGTGCCGCTTGACCAGGGTCTGCACGGCCGAGGAATGATCGGCCGTGACCACGATACCGGGCACGTCCCGCCCCAGGCTCTTGCGGATGCGGCAGATCTCGGTGATGCCGGTGGTACCGGCCTGGAGATGGTAATCCGCGATTACGGCATCGGGCGGCCGGGGCAACCGCCCGAGCAGATCGAGCGCCTCCGTACCGGAAATCGCGACCGCGGCGGTGCAGCCCCAGCCTTCCAGCATCGCCTGCATGCCGGCCAGAATGCTGCGCTGATCGTCGACCACGAGCAGCATCGGATCGGCGAGATTGCCGAGCGCCTTGCGCACAGCCGGCCGCCTCGGACTCGCCGGCTGCTTCAGCCCGAGCGGGACCGTCACCGAGAAGACCGAGCCCTTGCCCAGGATCGACCGGACGCCGATGGGTGCGCCGAGCGTCTTCGCCGCCCGCTTGACGATCGCCAGCCCGAGACCCAGGCCGCGATCATGCTTGGCGCCCCTGGCATCGAGCTGGCGGAATTCCTCGAAGATCTCGCCGAACTTGTCGTTCGGAATGCCCGGTCCGCTATCCCAGACCTCGATGCACAGCGAACTGCCGACGCGGCGGCAACCGAGCAACACGCGGCCTTGCTTGGTGTAGCGCACGGCATTGGACAGGAAGTTCTGGATGATACTGCGCAACAGCCGGAGATCGCTGCGCACGACCGTTCGCGACGGCACGTGGCGCAGATCGAGGCCCTGATCCTTCGCTAGGGCGCGATGCTCGGTCGCCAGCGGCCCGAGTAGGCTGGCCACCGGGAAATCGACGATCTCCGGCATTACGGCACCGGCATCGAGCTTCGAAATGTCGAGCAGCGCGGCAAGCAAGTCTTCGACCGCGCCGAGCGAGATCTCGATATTGCTGATCAGCCCGCGATTGGGTTTCGAATGGTCGAGATCGGCCAGCGCCGACACGAAGAGCCGCGCCGCGTTGAGCGGCTGCAGCAGATCGTGACTCGCGGCGGCGAGGAAACGCGTCTTGCCGATATTGGCCTGCTCGGCCTCGCTCTTGGCGATCTGCAAGGCCTTCTCGATCTCGCGCCGATCGGCGATCTCGCGCTGCAGCTGGGCATTGAGCCGCGTCAGCGCCGCCGTCCTTTCGGCGACGCGCCGTTCCAGCGTCTCGTTCGCTTCCTTGATCGTGGCGTCGGCCCGGCGCCGTTCCGTGATGTCCTGCATCAGGGTGAAGAAACCCAGGCTCTGCTTTTCGTCGCCCAGATGCGGCACGAAGCTGACATGGGCGTAGCGCGGCTCGCGCGCGCCGGAGGGCGTCAGCTCGACCTCGAAATCGGCCTTCTCACCGGCCAGCGCCCGGTCGACGAAATCCTTGCGCCGGTCATAGAGCTCGGCCGTCAGCAACTCGCCCATCTTGCGGCCGAGGATGTCGCCAACCGCACGGTCGAGCCATTGCCGGTAGGGCTCGTTGACGAATTGATAGCGCTCCTCGGCGTCGACATAGGCGATCAATGCCGGCATGGCGTCGGTGATCAGGCGGATCCGGCGTTCGCCGTCGCGCAGCGCCTGTTCGGTCCGTTTGCGCCGCGTGATGTCGGTGAAGGTCAGCACGAAGCCGCCATCCGGCATGGGGTTGCGGTCGATATAGAGGATCCGGCCGCCATGCCAGGCCTGCTCGAAACTCAGCGGCAACGTGCCCTGCTCCGGATTGAGGAAATCATGCTGGCCGATGCCGCGCTCGCCGAGCGACCGGTTGAAGGCGCGCAGATCCTCGAAGCAAGCGCCCGGCGCGACGCAGGATGGCGGCAAGTCGAGCAACCGCACGAACTCGTTGTTCCAGGCGGCAAGCGCCAGCTCCCGGTCGTAGACCGCGACGCCTTGCAGCGTGTTGTCGAGCGTCGCCTGCAGCAGGTTGCTCTTTTCGGCCAATTCCGCTTCGCGCTGCTGCGTCTCGGCACGCTTCAGGCCGGTGATGTCGGTGTAGATGCCGACGACACCGCCGTCCCGGGTGCGCTTCTCGTTGACCTGCATCCAGCGCCCATCGCTCAGCGCATGGACCGAGGGCCCATGGCTGTCGGCATGCTGTTGCATGCGCCGATCGATCCAGCCCTGCGGATCGCGATAGGCGTCGAGCACGCATTTGTGATGAATGGCGAGATGGACGATCTCGGTGAACAGCATGCCGGCATGGATCCGGTCGGCCATGCCCGGCCAGAAAGTCAGGTAGCGTTCGTTGAACAGCACCAGCCGGTCGGCCGAGTCGAACAGGGCAAAGCCCTCGCTGATCGATTCGATCGCCGCAAGCAGGCGCAGCCGCGCCGTCTCGGCCTGTTCCTGCGTCCGGGCGGCGTGATGATAGGATTGCTCGAGATCGGCCAGGGTGCGTTCGAGCGCCAGGGTGCGGGCTCGGATCTGCGCCTCGAGCACAATCGCGGTCTGGAACAGCGAGAAGGCCGAGCCCTGCCCGTCCATGCTGCGTTCGACCCGGTCGACCAGGACCTGGTTGATGCGCTCCAGCTTGGCGATCTTGCGCTCCAGCGCGGCGATCTTGTCGGCCTGATCCGGCCGTTCCAGGACAGTCACGGCGCACCGATGATGACGCCGGTGAAGGTCTGATTTACATGCATCGACATATATTGTTCGCCATAGGTGCAGAACCCGACGACATGCTGTTCGACGAACAACGCCGAGACTGCCGATTTCAATCCGCGTTCCTCGACCTCCAGATTGCGCAGCACGCAGTCGCACCCGATGATCAGATCCGGCGGCCCGACATCGCGGCGCAGGCGGCGGAACAGGCTCCGCAGATCATCCAGCAAATCGACGCCTTTCGCCACTGTCAGCACGATGCCCTCGTCGATCGCGCACAGGAAGGTCAAGCTGTTGTCCGGATTGACCTTCTGGATCGCCCGCACATGGTACTCGCCGCCGACCCGGACCATGACCGGATGGGCTGCAAAGATCTTGGGCGTGAGCTCCGCGCCGTCGAGCCCGACCAGACGGGCATATTCCGTTGCCGCCGGTTCGGCGTTGATTTCATAGACCCGGCGCTGATCCAAATCGGCGCCGGTCACGACCATCTTGCATTCGGTCGGCACGAAATGCTCGGTCTTGAACACCGCGAAACGGCGGCGCGTCCGCACCAGCAGGAGCACCGCGGCATCGGCGACGAAGCGCCCGTCGTAGTAGATGAAGGTATTGGCGAAGTTCATGCCGTCGCCGGCAGAGCCGCCGACCAGCGGCGTGCCGTTCAGCGTATTGCCGATCGCGCTGACCAGCTGTTCCTCATGCAGACACATGCCGTCGACCAGCAGCAGACCGAAGGCGTCGCTCGATGCCGGCGGCCCGCCATTCACCGTCTCGCCCTGCATCAGCATGGCGAGACGGGTTCGCTCGATCGCGGTGGCGATCTTGAAATCCTTGAGATCCTGGAACAGCGTGGTCGCGACCGAGAAATCGCCGGCTGGAAAACCGATGCCGCTCAAGCCGTCGCTGATATAGCCGAAGGGCGTGATCTCACCCGCCGTGGTGCAGCCGTAAACACCGGCCTCGCCGAAATAATGGCGAATGGCCAGGGCAAGCTCCGACAGATCGTAGGAAGGCGAGCAGAAGATCAGAACGAACGCCAGATCGGCGCCACCGATCTGGCGATGAAGATCGCGCACGGCCGACCAGGGTTCGGCAGCATTGGAGCCGCCTCTTCGCAACCGCGTAGCCGGCATCGGTGTTTTACCTCCGCGGACCGATCAGACGACGTCGCCTGTGGGATGGCAAGTCGCTCGATGCGGGATCGAATGCCGGCCGCGCTTATAATTTCGTCCAGCATTCAAATGCGTCACGCTCGCGACAATCCTTCTTTAGTCGTATTGCGTCGGCAGCCGATCAGCGCACTCATTGGAATGACGCTTGTGAATCTTGGGTTCGAACACCAAATATCAGGCATCACTTTCTGGAGGAAACGACATGACCTGGAAGACCCCGACCCTCGTCGAAATCGCTCTCGGCGCCGAAATCAACTGCTACGCCTGCGCAGAACTCTAACGGCACAGGGTGCGGCGGCGGCGATCTGCCGCCAACCCTCGGAACGATTTGCTGTCCGCCATCCTCCACCGAACGGTTCGGGGATTGGCGGGCACGCGCCGTCTTCCGGTCCCATGACGCCGGGCGCATAATCTTGCCAGCATCCCGGCTGCCCGCGGCACTGGGACGGCATGTTGCCCACGGTATGGAAGGATCGCGATGACGGCCTCGCTGCTCTCGCCGGACGCACTCGAAGCCGCCCTCAAGGCGATCGGGGCGGAGCGCTACCACAATCTGCACCCGTTTCATAAGCGCCTGCATGGCGGACAGTTGAACCGCGGCCAAGTCCAGGCCTGGGCGCTGAACCGCTATTACTATCAGAGCCGCATTCCGATGAAGGATGCGACCCTTCTGGCACGCCTGCCGACCGCCGATCTGCGCCGCACCTGGCGCCACCGGCTGGAGGATCATGACGGTACGGAACCCGGCACCGGCGGCGTCGCGCGCTGGCTGAAGCTGGCGGAAGGCGTGGGGCTCGATCCGGCCTATGTCGAATCGACTGCAGGCCTGCTCGCCGGCACGCGCTTCGCAGTCGATGCCTATGTCGCCTTCGTACGCGACCGCAGCGTGCTGGAGGCGATCGCCTCATCGCTGACCGAAATGTTCTCGCCGACCATCATCGCCGAACGCGTCTCCGGCATGCTGTCGCACTACGATTTCGTCACCAAGGAGACGCTGGCCTACTTCACGCCGCGCCTGACCCAGGCGCCGCGCGACGCCGATTTCGCGCTGGCTTATGTCCGCGAGCATGCCGTCACGGTCGAGCAGCAACAGGGCGCGCTCGATGCGCTGCGCTTCAAATGCAGCCTGCTCTGGGCCCAACTGGATGCGCTGCATTATGCCTATGTCGAACCGGGCCTGATCCCGCCGGCGCCTTCGTGCCGGAGGATCGCCGGTGACCGCACCGCCGGATGACAGCACGATTCCGACTTTGGCGCGCGGGGTGAAGTTCCGCTTCGACGAGGTGCGGCAGAACTGGGTGCTGCTGGCGCCCGAAAGGCTGTTCGTGCCCGACGACCAGGCCGTCGAGATCCTGAAGCTGGTCGATGGCAGCCGCAGCCTGGGCAGCATCGTCGATGATCTGGCCGCCCGCTTCAACGCGCCGCGCGACCTGATCGCCGGCGATGTCGCGGCCATGCTCGCCGATCTGGCAGCGAAAGGAGCGATCCGCTTATGAGTAATCCCGCACCGCCGATGGGCCTGCTGGCAGAGCTGACGCATCGCTGTCCGCTGCAATGCCCCTATTGCTCAAACCCGCTTGAGCTGGAGCGCGCCGCCGCCGAACTCGATACGGCGAGTTGGCTGCGGGTGCTCGACGAGGCGGCCGAACTCGGCGTCCTTCAGGTGCATTTCTCCGGCGGCGAGCCGACCGCGCGACGCGATCTGCCCGAGCTGGTCCGGCGTGCGGCGCAGCGGCAGCTCTACAGCAACCTCATCACCTCCGGCGTGCTGCTCGACGAGCGAATGGTCGCCACGCTGGCCGATGCTGGACTCGACCATATCCAGTTGAGCTTCCAGGATGTCGAGACCGCCAGCGCCGAGCGGATCGGCGGCATGGTCGGTGCGCAGGAAAAGAAGCTGCTCGCGGCGGCGCTGGTTCAGGCGGCCGGATTGCCGTTGACCGTGAATTTCGTGATCCACCGGCAGAACGCCGAGAACCTGCCGGCCATGATCGCGCTCGGCGCCGAACTGGGCGCGCAGCGGATCGAGGTCGCTCATGTGCAGTATTACGGCTGGGGCCTGGTGAATCGCAACGCGCTCTTGCCGAGCCGTGCGCAGCTCGACGCCTCGACGGCCGAAGTCGAGGCGGCGCGCCTGCGCTACAAAGGCCGCATGGTCATCGACTATGTCGTGCCCGATTATTATGCCGAGCGGCCGAAAGCCTGCATGGGCGGCTGGGCACGGCGCTTCATGAACGTCACGCCGACCGGCAAGGTGCTGCCCTGCCACGCCGCCGAAACGCTGACCGGAGTCGTCTTCCCGACCGTCCAGGAGCAGAGCCTGGGCGAGATCTGGCGCAGCGCCCCAGCCTTCGAACTGTATCGCGGCACCGGCTGGATGTCGGAACCGTGCCGCAGCTGCGAGCGGCGCGAGATCGATTGGGGTGGCTGCCGCTGCCAGGCCCTGGCAATTACCGGCGACGCCGCCAATACGGATCCGGCCTGCGCGCTCTCGCCCCATCATGGTGCAATGCTGACGGCGATCGCCGAGGCCGCTGCGGCGACCACCGATGATTTCGTCTATCGCCGGATCGGCGCGGCGCCGAAGGTCGAAGCCAAGGCCGACGCATGACGTCGTGGGCGGCGGTGCCGGTACTGGCTGCGCTTTGCCTCTTTGCAGGCAGCGCCGCCGGAGCGGCACCGACGCCTTTTGTCATGACCGAAGTCGCGCCCGGCATCTTCGTGCGACCCGGCATCGATGAGGACGCGACAGCGGAGAATGACGACGCCATTGCCAATATCGGCTTCATCGTGGGCGACGCCGCCGTCGCAGTGATCGATCCGGGCGGCAGCGAAGGCGACGGCGAAAATCTGCGCGCGACGATCCTGGCCAAGACGCAGCTGCCGATCCGATATGTCGTCATGACGCATGACCATCCCGACCACGTGTTCGGCGCCGGTGCCTTCGTCGAGGATCATCCGGTCTATGTCGGCCATGTCCGCCTGCGCGGCGCCTTGGCCGAGCGCGGCGATTTCTACCGGCGCGGGCTGAGTCAGATCCTGGGGAAAGGCCGGGCCGGTACCTATGAGATGCCGACGCAGCTGGTCGACGGCTCGGCGGAGCTCGATCTCGGCGGCCGGGTGCTGGAACTCCGGGCGCATGGCGCGGCCCATACCGACAATGATCTGACGGTGCTGGATCGCAAGACCGGCACGCTTTGGGCCGGCGACCTGCTCTTCGTTGGCCGCGTCCCGTCGATCGACGGCAGCCTGGCCGGCTGGCTCAAGGAACTCGACACGCTCAAGACCGTTCCGGCGATTCGCGCCGTGCCCGGCCACGGGCCGCCGGTCGTGCCCTGGCCTGATGCGGCCGCCGACGAGGAGCGCTACTTCATCACGCTCGCCACCGAAATCCGCGCACTGATTGCCAAGGGCGGCGATATCGAGACGGCCGTCACCACGGTCGGGCTCGGCGAGCGCGACAAATGGAAGCTGTTCGACGACTACAACGGGCGGAACGTAACGGCCGCGTTCAAAGAACTCGAGTGGGAATAGGCCGGGAGGAGATGCCGATGAAACGGATTCCCTTGATCGCCGCACTGGCCGTTCTGGCTGCAACCGGTTCGGCCCGGGCGGAGGAAGACGACGCAACCTATCAGGCACGCTGGCAGGATCTGCGCCACGCCATCTTCGGCGACCGCAAGATCGAGGACGGCGCCGGCGTGATCACCCTGGATGCCCCGCCCCGCGCCCTCGATGCGGCGCTCGTCCCGGTCACGATCGACCTGCCCGGCCAAGCCAAGATCAAGTCGGTCTATCTCACGATCGACGGCAATCCCTCGCCGCTGGCCGGCACCTTCCATTTCGGGCCGGCGGCCGATACGCACGAGCTGAAGACCCGCGTGCGCGTCGACGCCTATACGCTGATCCATGCCGTGGCCGAGACCGAGGATGGCCGGCTCTACGCGGCCGAGCGCTTCGTCAAGGCGGCCGGCGGCTGCTCGGCGCCGGGGACCAAGGATGCCCAGCTCGCCATGGAACGGCTCGGGCAGATGAAGCTGAAGCGCGTCGGCGATGCGTCTTCCAGCACGGATGCAGTGCAGCTGCTGATCAGCCACCCGAATTACAACGGCATGCAAATGGACCAGGTGACGCGCAACTACACCCCGGCCCGCTACATCCAGGACATCAAGGTGACGCGTGGCGATGCGCTGGTCTTCGACTTCGAATCGGATATTTCACTGAGCGAAGATCCGGCAATCACCTTCGGCGTCCTCGGCAGGAAGCAGACTCCGATCACGGTCGAAGTCCTCGACAGCACCAAAGCCGTCTTCAAGCAAAATTTCGACATTCCGGGTAACGGCGCCTGATACAAGCGGCACGCAAAAGCGTTCCGGATGCGCGACTGGACTAAAGTAGTATCGGCGCGGCATTGACCGGCGAATTGCGCCGAGCAATCGTCTCGCACGAGGGCGAGCGCGGCTTCGCCCAGGCTGGAACTGCCGTCTCCGCGCGGTGTATCTAGTTCCATAACAAGTCCGAACCGCCGATGGGTTGCCGGAATGCCGGCAAGACGTCGAGACGGGGCGGCAAAGGGAGAGTGTGAATGGGTAAAACGCTGTTGTTGACGACGAGTTCTCTCCTGCTCCTGTTCGCCGCCGTGCCTCTCCTGCCGACAATTGCCCATGCGGACGATCCCAAGCCCTACAAGGTCGAGAACGGCATCGTCGACCAGGGCACCTATAATGGCTACCGCCGCTACGGCGAATCCTGCCTGCGTTGCCACGGGCCGGATGGCGCCGGCAGCTCCTATGCGCCGAACCTGACCGATTCGCTGAAGCATCTCAGCAGGGACCAGTTCAACGAGGTCGTGATCAACGGCCGCCAGAACGTGACGACGTCGAACGACAACGTCATGCCCGCTTTCGGCACGAGCGAGGACGTGGTCCAATATCTCGATGATATCTACGGCTATCTGAAGGCCGCTCCGACGGCGCCATCGGCCGCGGCCGGCCGAAGCGGGCCGGCGATGATTGATGCCTGTCCGACAATCACCGCATCGAAAGCCCCTCTCCCGCATTGCGGGAGAGGGGGGGACCCGCGCAGCGGGAGGGTGAAGGTCGAGCCGCTTGCGAGGTCTATGGCGCTTTCGCGCCTCACCCTCATCCGGCTCGCTGACGCTCGCCACCCTTCGACGCGCTCGGCGCGTCGCCTCCTTGCGGAGACGGAGCGCCGCACTTTCGCGCGCGCTCTCCCGCAATTCAGGGGAAGGGCTCCGTCGCCGAAGCGTTTTGATCTTCATACCTTTACACCGAGATGAGACGAGTCGCGCTTGCCCTGGCTGCCGTAGCGCTCGTGTCGACCGCGGCGGCCGGCGTGCCGGAGCCGCCGGGTTACCGGCTCGACGATTATCGCGCACCGGTGCCGAACACGGTCGCCGGCGGCAAGATCGTGCACACCAAGGGGTTGCGCACGCTGGTCCGGCGGGATGGGGCATTGCCCGTCGATGTACTGCCGGCGCCGCGCCGCCCCGAGGGCATGCGGCCCGACCAGCCTTGGATGCCGGTGCCGCGTCGGGACATTCCCGGCAGTCTGTGGTTGCCCGATGTCGGCCGGGGCGCCTTGTCGCCGGCCGTCGATCGGTGGTTCCAAGACCGTCTGGCCCGGGCGACGGCCGGCAATAAGAACAGGGCGCTGGTGTTTTATTGCCTCAGCCAATGCTGGATGAGCTGGAACGCGACCAAGCGGGCAGTGCAATATGGCTATCGCCGGGCCTATTGGTATCCGGACGGCAGCGATGGCTGGGAAAAGGCCGGGCTGCCCCTGGCCGAAGCGCGGCCGGAGCCGCCCCCGTCGGAACCTTGATGATCAACCCAGGTGAAATTTACAGGAGAGAGGGCGGGTATGACGAATCGCTGGATGGGATTTGCCGCTGCGGCCTTGGCCGTATTCGCAACGCACGCCGCATGGGCCGATGGAGACGCTACAGCCGGCGCCCAGGTCTTCAAGAAATGTGCGATCTGCCACTCGCCCGATGCCGGCGTGAACAAGGTCGGGCCGAGCCTGCACGGCGTTGTCGGCCGTCATTCGGCCAGCATCGACAACTATAATTATTCGCCGGCGATGAAGTCCTTCGACAAAGTCTGGGACCCGACGCTGCTGAACACTTATCTGACCGATCCGCGCTCTGTCGTGCCCGGCACGAAGATGATCTTCCCGGGCCTGAAAGACGAAAAGGACCGGCAAGGACGTGATCGCTTATCTCTCCACGCTGAAGTGAGAGCGGGCGGCGGGGACCTTCCGGTCCCCGCCGTCAGTCAACCGAGCAGCGCCTTGGCATGGTGCGCCAGATGGTCGGCGACGACCGTCTGGATGAACCAATAGCTATGATCGTAGCCCTCATGGCGGCGCAGCGTCAGCGCCTGGCCCGAGGACGCGGCAGCGGCCTCGAGTCGTTCGGGCCGGAGCTGTACTTCCAGGAACTGGTCGGACGCGCCCTGATCGACCAGGATCGTGCCGGCCCGCGGTCGATTCGCCATCAGCAGGCTGGCATCCCATTCCGCCCAGGCCGCGCGGTCGGGCCCGAGATAATTCGAGAATGCCTTTTCGCCCCAAGGCACGGCGACCGGATTGGAGATCGGCGCCAGGGCCGACACCGAGAGCCAGAAATCGGGATTGCGCAGTGCGCTGACCAGCGCGCCATGGCCACCCATCGAGTGCCCGAAAATGCCGCGGCGGCCGGGCAGCGCCGGGAACTCCGCCTCGATCAAAGCCGGCAGCTCGGCGTTGACATAGCTCGCCATCCGATAGTGCCCGGCCCAGGGCGCGGCGGTGGCATCGACATAGAAGCCGGCGCCGACGCCGAAATCCCAGCTGTCGCTATCGCCCGGCAGGTTGAGGCCGCGCGGACTGGTGTCGCAGGCGACCAGCATGAGTCCGAGCTCGGCCGCAAGGCGCTGCGCCCCGGCCTTGATCATGAAGGTCTCTTCGCTGCAGGTCAGCCCGGCCAGGTAGTAGAGCGCAGGCACCGGCCGCGTTGCAGCCTGCGGCGGCACGAAGACGCCGAAGCGCATCTCGGTCCCGGTCGAGACCGAAGAATGGGAATAGAATCCCATTGTCCCGCCGAAGCAGCGCTGCTCGCTGCGTTTCTCGATTGCCATGTTCCGCTCCTCAGCGCCGCCGATCCGGGCGCATCCTAGAGCCGCTCTCGCCAGTGCGAAAGACTGCGCCCATGCTACTAAGGTCGCGCTTGCCAGATCATCCCGGCTGTCGCCGAGATGTCCCGAGACGGAGCAGCGAGGCGTCGATGGACGAGTTCGTGGCGATCATCCTCATCTGTCTCAACTCGGTCCCGGCCGAGCAGTGCGACGACAAGACCGCGCTCGACGTCCAGTCGACGGTCGTCCAGAACGAACTCGGCTGCATCACCGGCTGGCAGGATGTCATCGCCCGCTCGGAGCTGCGCCGGGATATCGGCGTCACGGCCTATGTCCGGACACGCTGCGAGCGGCGGACATTCCCGGAGCGGTGACGCCCGGCAGCCTGAGCCTACTCCCTAAGTACTACTGTCGCAGTCCGGTATATTGTCTGGTCGAGCCCATCCAAGGCGGGCATTATCCTGCCCGGATCCGAGCGGCCGACAGAGCCGCGGGAGCCGGCCGTGTGTACGGGAGGAAGGATGCCGGGATTGCGCTGGATGGTATTTGCCATGATCGGTTTGACGGCTGCGACGCAGCCGGTCGCGGCACAGAACCCGGTTACGGTCGATATCGCTTATCTCGGCCTCGCGCAGACGCGCAGCTTCCCGCTGAGCTATCTGGATCAGCCGCCGAAGGACGAAGGCATCCAGGGCGCGCGGCTCGGTCTCGCCGACAATGAGACGACCGGCAAATTCGTCCAGCAGAGCTACCATCTCGAAGAAGCGATCGAGCCCGACGACGCCGCGGTCATCGCGTCCTTCAAGCAGTTGCTCGCGGCAGGCCACCGGAATTTCGTAGTCGATCTGCCGGCGGCATTGCTGATGCAGATTGCCGATCTGCCCGAGGCCGAGGATGCGACGCTGCTCGATGCCACGGCGACCGACGATTCGCTGCGCGCCGAAGGCTGCCGGCGCAACGTGCTGCATCTGCTGCCGAGCCGCGCCATGCTGGCCGATGCGCTGATGCAGTATTTGACGGTCAAGAAATGGCAGCGCATCCTGCTGGTCACCGGCCAGGACCAAGCCGACAAGGACTACGCCGCCGCGATCCGCCGGTCAGCCAAGAAATTCCAGGTCCATATCGTCGAGGACAAGCCCTGGACCTATGATCCCGGCGCGCGCCGGACCGATACCGGCCACTACGCGATCGAAGCCGAGGTCGCGCGCTTTACCCAGGGCATCAGCTACGACGTGCTGGTCGTCGCCGACGAAGCCGACAATTTCGGCGACGATCTCAGCTATCGCCAGACCGATCCGCGCCCGGTCGCCGGGAGCGAAGGTTTGGTGCCGACCGCCTGGGCACGGCCTTTCGAACAATGGGGCGGCACGCAGTTGCAGAACCGCTTCCTGAAGCTGGCCGGACGCTGGATGACCGACCGGGATTTCGGCGCCTGGATGGCGGTGCGCGCCTTCGGCGAAGCGGCGACGCGCAGCAACAGCGCCGATCCCGCCACCATGAGCAGCTTTCTGCACGGCACCTCCTTCGAGCTTGCCGCCTTCAAGGGCTCCCGCCTGTCCTTCCGGCCCTGGGACGGGCAGCTGCGCCAGCCCGTATTGCTGGCCGATGCGCATTCGCTCGTCTCGGTGTCGCCGCAGCCGGGCTTCCTCCACGAATTCTCCGAGCTCGATACGCTCGGCATCGACCAGCCGGAGACGTCATGCCATCTGCAATGATCCGCCGCGCCCTCATCCTCGCTGCCCTGCTCGGCGCCTTGGCCGCGCCGGCACGGGCGGAACGGCTGCTGGTCTCCAATGAGAAGGACAATACGATCACGGTCATCGATGGCGAGACGCTGAAGGTCGTGAAGACCGTACCGGTCGGCGCCCGCCCGCGCGGCATCGTGCTCTCGAAGGACGGCAAGAGTCTCTATATCTGCACCAGTGATGCCGATCATATCGAGGTGCTGGATCTCGACACGCTGACCGTGACCCGGACGCTGCCGAGCGGGCCGGATCCGGAGCTGTTCACGCTGAGTCCGGACGGCAAGGTCCTCTATGTCTCGAACGAAGACGACAACATGGTCTCGGTGCTCGATGTCGGCGAGGGCCGGATCACCTCCGAGATTCCCGTCGGCGTCGAGCCGGAGGGCATGGGCATCAGCCCGGACGGCAAGACCCTGGTCAACACCTCCGAAACCACCAGCATGGCGCATTTCATCGACACGACGACGCATCAGGTCATCGCCAACGTCCTGGTCGACAGCCGGCCGCGTGTCGCGAAATGGACCAAGGACGCCAAGCAGATCTGGGTTTCGGCCGAAGTCGGCGGCTCGGTCTCGGTCATCGACGCCGAGAGCCGCAAGATCATCCAGAAGATCCGCTTCAGCATCCCCGGCGTGCCGAACGAATCGGTCCAGCCGGTCGGCATCGCGCTGACCGATGACGGCAAGACCGCTTTCGTGGCACTGGGCCCGGCCAACCGGGTCGCAGTGGTGAACACCGCTACTTTCGAGGTCGAAAAATACCTCCTGGTCGGCCAGCGCGTCTGGAACCTCGCCTTCTCGCTCGACGGCAAGAAACTCTACACGACGAACGGGGTCAGCAACGACATGTCGGTGATCGATGTCGAGGCGCAGAAGGTCACGAAATCCGTGCCGGTCGGCAGGCTGCCCTGGGGCGTGGTGGTGGCGCCGTGATGGCACCTAGGATCTCAAGGATCTTCAGTGGGGCGGGCGTCCCTGCCCGCCTTGCCGGCGAAGCCGGCACGAGCGGAGCCGTTTGTTGCCGCCTCCGGCGTCATGGCGGCCACGGAGGACCGCCCCACTGCACATCCGAGCTAACTTCGCGCTTCCTTCACCGTCTCCAAGCGGGCGAGGGTTTCCAGCAGCGTCCTGGCCTTTGCCGGCGACAGGAGTCACGGTCGTGACTGACGTGAGCCCCCCCGCTCTCGCCGTTACCGGCCTCAGCCATTCCTTCGGCCGGACGCAGGTGCTGGATCGGGTCGGCTTCGCGCTCGCGCCCGGCGATTTCACCGTGCTGCTCGGCCTGAACGGCGCCGGCAAGACGACGCTTTTCGCCCTGGTGACCCGGCTCTACCACAGCGGCACCGGCTCGATCGCGGTCTTCGGCAATGACATCCAGCGCCGCTCCGCAGCGGCGCTCGCCTCAATGGGCGTGGTGTTCCAGCAGCCGACGCTCGATCTAGACCTCACGGTCGAGCAGAACCTGTCCTACCACGCCTCGCTCCACGGCATGTCGCGCGTCGCCGCACGCCCGCATATCGAGGCGGAGCTGGACCGTGTCGGGCTGCTCGAGCGGCGGCACGATCGGGTTCGGCAGCTCTCGGGCGGCCAGCGCCGCCGCATTGAACTGGCCCGCGCGCTGGTGCACGAGCCGTCTCTGCTGCTGCTCGACGAGCCGACCGTCGGGCTCGATATCGAAAGCCGGCATTTCCTGATCGAGCACGTCCGCAAGCTCTGCGCCGAGCAGCGCCTGGCCGTGCTCTGGGCCACCCATCTGATCGACGAGGCCAATCAGGACTCTCGGGTCATCGTGCTGCATCGCGGCCGCGTGCTCGCCGACGGCAAGGTCCCGGAGGTGGTCGCGCGGACGGAAGCTCCGGATCTCAAAGCCGCCTTCGACCGGCTGGTACGTGCGGCATGACCCCTGTTCAGTATTTGCGCTGTCTCGGCGGCATCGTTCGGCGCGAGGCGCTGCGCTGGCTCCATCAGAGAAGCCGCTTCATCTCGGCACTGGTCCGGCCGATGGTCTGGCTTGCCATCTTCGGTGCCGGTTTCCGCTTCGTGCTCGGCGTCTCGATCATCCCGCCCTACGAGACCTATATTCCCTACGAGGTCTATATCGCGCCCGGGCTGATTGCGATGATCCAGCTGTTCAACGGCATGCAGAGTTCGCTGTCGATGGTCTATGACCGCGAGATGGGCAGCATGAAGACGCTGCTGATCAGCCCCTTCCCGCGCTGGTTCCTCTTGACCGCAAAGCTGCTGGCCGGCGTCGCCGTCTCGGTCGTACAGGCCTATATGTTCCTGGCTATCGCCTGGTTCTGGGAGATCGAGCCGCCGCTCTGGGGCTATCTCTTCGTGCTGCCGGCGATGATCCTGTCGGGGCTGATGTTGGGCGCGCTCGGGCTCGTGCTGTCCTCCTTCGTCCGCCAGATGGAAAATTTCGCCGGGGTGATGAATTTCGTCATCTTCCCGATGTTCTTCGCCTCCTCGGCGCTTTACCCGCTTTGGCGGGTCAAGGAATCGAGCCTGACGCTCTACTGGATCTGCCAGGCCAACCCGTTCAGCCATGCGACGGAGCTGATCCGCTTCGCGCTCTATGGCCAGTTCAATGCGATCTCCGCCGTGATCGTGACGGCATTCCTGCTGCTGTTGATGGCGCTCGCGGTTTATGGCTACGACCCCGGCCGCGGGCTGATGGCGCGCCGCACCGGCGGCGAATGAGGAGGATGTAGCGATGCGCGGGTTTGCGATCTTCCTGTCGGGCAGCTTCCTGCTGGCGAGCGCCGCCGCAATCGCCGCCCCGCCCGGCACCGATCCGGATTGGCCGTGCCGGCAGCGACTCGTGCCCGAACTGACCGCAACCACCTTCTGGAATGGCCCGCCTCTGCCGACCGGGGCGGATTGGCACGCCAATTCGAAGGTCGCGGCCGAGGTTGCGGCGGTCGCGCCGCGCGACGTACCGGTCGATGACGGCGTCGCCAGCCTCGGCCGTTTCGCCGAGAAGCTGAAGCCGGCCGAGCGCAAGACCGTCCTGCCGGTGCTGTTCCTCGGTATCGTCGAGGAGACCAACCGGCAACGCGCTGAAATCATCGCCCGCATTAAGGAACTGGCCCAGCGCCAGCGTGGCATTGGCGACACTGTCGCCAAGATTACGACAGAACTGTCGACCGTTCCGGCCACAGCGGAAGGCGACGACGCCAAGCGCCGCATCGAGATCGTCCAGCGCCGCGATTTCGTGATCCGCAGCTTCGAGGGAAACCGAACGGACGATGCGCTACGCCTGTGAAGTCCCGGTCGATCTCGAGGCCCGGCTCGGCAGCTATGCCGAGCGCTGCAAGCCAAGCTCTAGCCGCGCAGGCCGCGACGGTCGAATCTCTCTCCAGACGTTTTAGCCCATGACGGCAATGGTTTATCTGCCATTTCCGGGCGCGCTCCGGTCGGCTGGCCGACCTGGAAAATCCGCCCTACAACGTAGAGGCGAGCTGCCCCAAGTCTAATTTCCGGGCAAGCCCCGGCATCGCGAAGAGGCGGCGGGGCTCGATACCGGCAGCACTTGGCCGGTCTTCCCGATCATCGGGCGGCTGCCTTTCGCCTGCCCGCATGCATCCCATCCGTATCTCAACCCCAGATCAAGACACAACCGGAACGGCCTCAGTGCTCGGCAGAGACTGTTCTTTAGTTCAATTGCGCGTGGCCGCCGAAGGATCTCTAACGATGATTGACCAAAGCAGTGATCGATTTCCTGTCTAGTCCAAAAGCAAAAGTACGAGCCCGACCGTGCAGGCGGGCCCTCAGGGAAGGAGAACCAAGATGGGGAGGCTTTATACGGCACTTTTGTCGGCCGTCGCCGGAGGGGTATTGCTCTGTGCAAGCGGCGGTGCGGCGCTGGCAAGCTCGATTACCGAGGCCGGCGAAACGGTCGGCCTGGCGCTCGGTGCGCCTTTGCCCGAAGGCTGGTATTTCCTCGACACCGCCAGCTACATCTCACGCGAAAATAAGCCGGACATCGAGGCGTTCGTGAACATCCCGGTCGTCGCCTGGTCGACGCCCTGGACCTTGTTCGGCGGCCGGGTTGAGGCCTATGCCGCATTTCCGCAAGATATCCTGAATGTCGGCGGGCACTATTCTTCGGGCTTCTACAATGATGCGCTGCTGATCGGCGAGGCATGGGATTTCGGCAATGGCTGGAATTTCAGTGAATTCGTCGGCGGCTACGGACCGATGGATGCCGGCGGCCTCGCAACCAACAACTGGGTGTTCAACAACCGCTCCGCCCTGACTTATCTGGCGGATGATTGGAACCTGACCGTCCACGTTATCTACGGCGTCGTCGGCAAGGATCAGCGGACCAATATCCAAGTCTCGCCGGACTATGTGAACTACGATCTGACCGCCGTGAAGACCTTCGGCAAATGGACGGTCGGGCCGGTCGGCTACGGCTCGGCCGATGTCAGCAGCATCGCGACGAACTATGTCCAGCAGAGCCAGTTCGCGCTGGGCGGCTTCGTCGGCTATAATTTCGGCCCGCTGACCTGGCAATTCTACATCACCCATGACGTGACCGAGACCGGCTATACCGGCGAGGACACGCGCGCCTTCATGCGCTGGGTCGTGCCGCTCACCTTCTGAGGCCCTTTACCGATGGTTGCCCGCCGGGAGACCGACGGGCAACCGTCTCCGGTAACCTCTGCCAGTTTCCAGCGAAACGACGGTATCGACCCTGTTAATCCCGGAGGCGGAAAATGTCATATTTCAAGCACGCATTCCTCGCAGCGGCCGGCATCACCTGCATTCTCTCCCTGCCGGCGCTTGCCGATGACAAGGTCATGGTCATCTCGCCGAAAGGCCAGATGTCGAGCATGGCGATGCCCGACAAGGCCATGATGGACAGCATGATGAAGCACGCCACCCCAATGAACGACGATATGGCCATCCTGGTCTGGGGCACGAAAACCTATATGGTGAAGAATGAGAAGATGCCGGACGGCAAGATGACGTTCGACGTCTGGGGCATCAAATTCGAGCGTTAGAACCGCGCCGCGCCCGGAGACAGTCAGGAGACCAAGGATGCCGAGGGTTTACGTAAGCACGGTGCTTGACGCGCCGATCGATCGCGTCTGGCAGAAGATCCGTGACTTCAACGGCCTAACCGGCTGGGTTCCAGCCATCGCTGCCAGCGAAATCGACGGCGGTGAAGCGAGCGACCGGATCGGCATCGTGCGGACCTTGACCTTGGGCGATGGCGGGAAGATCAAGGAGCGTCTCCTGGCCCTCGACGACTTCACCCATTCCGTCAGCTACAGCTTCGTCGAATCGCCGCTGCCCGTGACCGGTTACGTCTCTCACATTCGCTTGAAGCCGTTGACGATGAAGAGCGGCACCTTTGTCGAATGGTCCGGCGAATATGAGGTTACGCAAGGCGATCCCGAGGATATGCGTAAGCTGTTCGCAGACGGCGTCTATGGTGCCGGGCTTGCGCGACTCGCCGAAATTCTCGCGACGCGCGCCTAAAGAACGAGCTAGAATGCAAGCCGCGTCCTTGGGACCCAGTTTAGAATTAGTATAAACTTTGCTGGACCGTTACGAAGGCGGTTCCGAACTCGGGAGGATATATGATGGCCTGGACCACACCCAAGATCGTCGAAATCGCGCTCGGCGCGGAAATCAACTGCTACGCTTGCGCCGAGCTGTAACCGACTCGGAAAAGGCTCGGCCGACGCCGGCGTCCAAGCTCGCGCCGGCCGAGTTGTCTCATGTATGCAATTGTCCTGGCGCGCAGGCAGCCGGCGGCGGTTTCCGCAGTGGAACTCCAAACGCCGAAGCCTGTCGGCGCGCGCGTAACGGCGACCCTGCCGCAAAGTCCCGGACCCAGGCTTCCGTCGCGATTAGTGCGGATGGCAGCCATTGGTTCCTGCTGAACGCCCTCGCCTGATCTGCGCCGTCAGATCGAGCTCACCCCGCCCTTCATCCGCAGCACGGGGCTGCGCAGCTTCGCCCATTGCCGGTGTCGTGCTGACCGGCGGCGATGTCGATGCGATCAGCGGCCTGCTTACGCTGCGCGAGCGGCAAACCTTTACCGTTTACGCCACGGCACGCGTCCACGCCGTGCTCGATGCCAACCCGATCTTCGAGGTGCTGGCGCGCGACACGGTTCGGCGCGAGATCGTACCGCTCGGCCGTGCCAACCACACTCGCCTTGCCCGATGGCAGCACCAGCGGCTTGTCTGCCGAACTCTTCGCCGTACCCGGCAAGGTGCCGCTTTATCTCGAAACGCCGGGTGCCACCCCGCCGATCGTCGAGGGCGAGGATACGGTCGGACTGTCCGTCACCGACGGCCGGCACCGGATGTTCTTCATCCCCGGCTGCGCCGCCATGACTCCGGCTCTGGCCGCCCGGCTACGGGGCGCCGACCTCGTTTTCTTCGATTCCACCCTGTTCGCCGACGACGAAATGATCCGCACCGGCACCGGTCAGAAGACCGGGCGCCGCATGGGCCATATGAGCAATAGCGGCCCCGACGGCGCCATCGCCGCCTTCGAAGGATTGCAGGTCAAGCGCAAGATCTTCCTGCACATCAATAACACCAATCCGATCCTGCTCGACGAATCGCCGGAGCGTGCCGTCGTAGAAGCCGCCGGCTGGGAAGTGGCGTATGACGGGATGGATGTGACGCTCTAAGCGCGTCGGCGATCGCTCCGCTGGTGAAGCGAGCGAGGCAATCAATTGATAATCCGGTCACCTGCCCCTCGCGCCAAGCGGGCTGAGATCAAGTGTCTTCGCGACATCTACCCGGCAACGCCGGCAACCCGAATTGCGAATAAGACTGCGAATGAGTTGCAATGACTCCGAAATGCCTCTAGCTTCCGGTCGCGCCGCAGCCTGCGGCGAAATCTCACGGGCACCCGGCCGTCTGCCCGGGAAAGTATTTTGGAGCAAAGCATGCGGTCACTGGAAACGGCGTTCGACGTCAGGGCGGGTGGTGTTCTGCGCAGCATCCCGCGACATCCGCTTACGGCCGCGACGCTGTGCGCGACCACGCTCGGCATCGCCTCCGGCGCGGCCGCCCAGCTCCGGCGCCGGCACAGGACAACACCGCGCCCAGCGGCGACGGCAACGCCGAGAAGATCAACGTCACCGGCCTTCGTCCGCTGATCAACGACAAGCTGCCGACCGCCTGCAGGACGCGCCGCAGAGCATCACCGTGGTCAGCGAGGAGTTGCTCAGCAGCAGGGCGCCACGCGGCTGCAGGACGCGCTGAAGAATGTGCCGGGCATCACCATCAACGCCGGCGAGGGTGCAGCGCGCGGCGACACGGTCAATCTGCGCGGCTTTTCGCCTTCAACGATTTCTTCCTGGACGGCATCCGCGACGCCGCGGTCTACACCCGCGACAGCTTCGATCTCGAGACGGTCGAGGTGCTGAAGGGCCCGTCAGCCCTGCTGTTCGGCCGCGGCTCGACCGGCGGCGCCATCAACCAGGTCAGCAAGGCGCCGACGCTCAACCCGGATAATTCGGCGACGTTGAGCTGGGCAGCAACAACGAGGTGCGCGCCACCTCCGATATCGATGTCGTGCTGGCACCCAATGCCGCGGCCCGCTTCAACGCCATGGACGAGCATTCCATGGTGTCGGACCGCGACCATATCATCAACCGCCGCTGGGGTGTGGCGCCCTCGGTCACCTACGGCATTGGCGAGCCGACCACACTGACCATCTCCTATCTGCATCAGGAAGAGCACAACCTGCCGGACACGGGCATCCCCTTCGTCAACGGCCAGCCGGCGCCGGTGCCGCGCAATTTCTACTACGGCCTGACCGCGGATAATGTTACAGCCAATGACGATATCGGCACGATCCGCCTGACCCATAATTTCGATAATGGACTGTCGGTCGCCGACACCCTGCGCTACGCCAATTACCAGTTCGGCAATTTCATTTCGGCGCCGAATTTCGGCAAGACCCCACCGACCCCGACCACGCCGCTGGACGATATTCTGGTCGGCCGCGACGATCCGTCGAGCACCGGCACCCAGACCAATTTCACCGAACAGCTCGACCTGACCGCGCGCTTCGAGACCGGGCCGTGGCTGTCACATATTCTGGTCACCGGCATCGAATATGCGCGCCAGACCTCGGATCTTGTCCGTTACGTCAACCCTTTCAACAACAACAACACCTGGGTGCCCGAGACGCCGCTGCTCGATCCCAATGGCAGCGAGCCCGAGCCCTTCGAGCCGCCTTCCTCCAACCAGAACACGACGGCGATCTCGCAGGCCTGGTATCTGACCGATACGGCCCATATCGGCGAATATGTCGATCTGATCGGCGGCGTGCGCGTCGACCGCTTTGCCGCCAGCTATGACCAGTTCACCATCGCGAGCGGCGCCAACCTGCATCTCGACCGGACCGATGTGATCGCCAGCCCGCGCGCTGCGATCGTGGTCAAGCCGACCGAGACGCAGAGCTACTACTTCTCCTACGGCACGTCTTTCGACCCCTCGGCCGAGGCGCTGTCGCTGACCACCAAGACCGCCGGTCTCGGCCCGGTCACCGCCGAGACCTATGAGCTGGGCGCCAGACCGCGTGGCTCAACAACAAGCTGAACGTCACCGCGGCGCTGTTTCAGACCAAAGTCGACAACGCCCAGACAACGATCCCGATCATCCCAGCATCACCATCCTGGCCGGCAACCAGCGGGTGAATGGTGGCGAGATCGGCGTGTCCGGCTACATCACCGACAAATGGGAGATCTTCGCCGGGTATACCTATCTCGACGCCAAGACCACGTCCTCGGGCACGGCGGCGGATGTCGGCCAATTCCTGCAGAACACGGCGCGCAATTCCGGCAATCTCTGGACGACCTACGATGTGACCGACCAGTTCACCATCGGCGGCGGCGGCAATTGGCTCGGCCATCGCTATGGCGATTTTGCCCAGCAGGCCAATATTCCGGGCTATGTCGTGTGGAACGCCATGGCGTCCTACAAGATCAACGATGATTTCAAGGTCCAGCTCAATTTGAACAACATCTTCGACAAGTATTACTACGACGCGGCCTATTACACCTCGGCCTCGGAAAACCACATCATCCCCGGGCCAGGGCGGACGGTGCTGCTGACCACCAGCGTCGATTTCTGACTCGATGCTGTTGATCATTCCGGAGATCCTCGACCAGGACCAGGTGGCGCTGTGCCGCGAGCGTCTCGACCAGGCCGACTGGCAGGACGGCCGGATCACGGCCGGTCCCCAATCGGCGCAGGTCAAAGCCAACGAGCAGCTGCCGGATACCGATCCGGCAGCCCGCGCGCTGGGCGATCTCGTGCTGCGCGCGCTGGAGCGCAGCACGCAGTTCATGAGCGCGGCTCTGCGCGCCATGTCTTTCCCCCGCTGTTCAACCGATATGGGCCCGGCATGTCCTTCGGCGCTCACGTCGACAATGCTGTGCGGCAGTGCCGGGCACCGCGCATAGACTCAGGACAGATCTCTCGGCGACCCTATTCCTCAGCGACCCGGAAAATTATGAGGGCGGCGAGCTGATGATCGACGACGCCTATGGTGCGCACGCGGTCAAGCTTGCCGCCGGCGACTTGGTCCTCTATCCGGCCAGCAGCCTGCACCGCGTCATGCCGGTCACGCGTGGCGTCCGGCTCGCCTCGTTCTTCTGGATCCAGAGCATGGTGCGCGACGATGGCGAACGCACGCTGCTGTTCGATCTCGACGGTGCGATCCAGCGTCTCGCCGGCGTCACGGACGACCCGGCGACGGTCCAGCTGACGGGCGTCTATCACAATCTGCTGCGCCGCTGGGCCGAGCTTTAGGGCGGCGCCATGTGGTTCTTCCGGCGCCGGGAAAGCGGCACAGCCGCAGGCGGTCGATCTGGCCCGGCTCGCGCGCATGTCGGATCGCGAGCTGCACGCGCTGCTCTCCGGCCCGCCCGAGGACGCGGCGCGCTGGATCCTGGCCGCTGCACAACAAGGCTTGGCCGAAGCGCAGAACCGCCTGGGCCGCATGCTGCTCGACGGCACGGGCATGCCGGCCGATCCGGCCCGCGCTGTCGGCTGGTTCAAGACTGCGGCACGCGGCCATGATGCCGATGCCATGAACATGCTCGGCCGCTGCTACGAGAATGGCTGGGGTGTCGCCGCCGACCCGGTCGAGGCAACTGAATGGTACCGGAAATCGGCCGAGCGCGGCGACGCTTGGGGCCAGTACAATTTCGGCCACCGCCTGCTCGACGGCGCCGGCATCGCGCAGGATCGCGCCTGGGCGTTGCATTGGTACCTGAAAGCCTCGGAGCAGGGACACAGCCGTGCCATGAACATGGCCGCGCGCTGCTACGAGGAAGGCTGGGGCGCCGCACGCGATCTCGGACATCGCCGTCGAATGGTATCGGAAATCCGCCGAGGCCGGCTATTTTCGGGCGCAGTACAATTACGCCACGGCCCTCGCCCAGCAGGGCCGTCTCGCCGAGGCCGGCGCCTGGTTCCGCGCTGCGGCCGAAGCCGGCACGCCGGAGATGCAGCGGGTCGTGGCCGAGAAGCTCGGGCAAAGCCGGGATCCGACGTTGCGGGACGCGGCAGAGCGCGCCCGTTATCTCCTTCAGGACCCCGGCTACGGCGCATAGCCGCCCTTGATCGCGAGTCGGATCAGCTCCGAAGTGTTCGAGACGCCGAGCCGCGATTTCAGCAGGCTCAAGGCGTTCGCCACGGTTTTGTAGCTGACGCCGATCGTCTCGGCCATTTCCGCGAGGCTGCGGCCTTCGGCCAGCAGCCGCAGCAATTCCGTATCCCGCGCGGATAGCGAGGCGGCAGTGCTGCGCGGTCCGCGCCCCTCGATCCGGGACAGGGCGAGTTCCTGAGCGATCAGATGATCGATATAGATCGTGCCGACCGCAACGCTGCGGATGGCATCGACGATCTCGTTGGGCGGCGCGATCTTGCTGACATAGCCCAACGCACCCGCCCGCAACGCCTGGGTCGCATAGATCGGCTCGGCATGCATGCTGAAAACAAGCGCGCGTACTGACGGTTGGTCGGCGACCAGTCGACGGAGCAGATCCAGGCCGCCAATGCCCGGCAGGTTGATGTCGATGATCGTGACATCCGGACGCTCGGTCGCGAACACCGCCACGGCCTGCGTCGCATCGGCAGCCTCGACGAGCTCGATATCGGGCGAAGCCTGCAGCAAACGGCGCAGGCCGGAGCGCACGACGGCGTGGTCATCGACGATCAGCACCTTCATGTCGACAGCTCCGCCATCTGTGCCGGCGCGGGGTTTGACCGGCAGCGGCAGGATTGCCGTCACGGTGAAGCCGCCGCCCGGTTCGGAGACGGTCACCAGCCGCCCGCCCGCTGCCTCGACTCGCTCCCGCATGCCGATCAGGCCGAAACGGGCTTCGAATCCCCCGCGCCCCTGCCGTCGTCGCTGATCTCGACGGCGAAGGCGCCATCGGCCTCGAACCGGAAGGCGATCCTGATCTGAGAAGGCTCGCCGTGCCGCAACGCATTGTTGAGCGCTTCCTGGACGATGCGGAAGGCGGTGATCTCGGCCAATCGCCCAAGGCCTCGAAGGCCTCGCCCAATTCGAGGACGAAGGCGACCGGCAGGATGCCGGCGCTGCCAGAATGCGGCCAGATTCTCGACCGCCCGGCACAGCCCGAATTCGGCCAGCCCGATCGGGCGCAACCGGTTGACGATGGCGCGGATATGTTGCTGCGCCTCGCCGACCGTCTCGCCGATCGAACGGAGTGCCGGAACCGCATCCGGCGCATCGGCCGCGATCATGCCTTCGGCGGCTGCGGCGTCGATGCTGACGGCCAGCAGCAGCGGCCCGATATCATCGTGCAGGTCACGTGCGAGATCCTTGCGCTCGGCCTCCTGGGCCGTGAGCAATTGACGGTAGAGAGCTGATTGCGTTCGCGCGCGGCGCTCAGATCCTGCGCCATCCGATTGAAAGCAGTGGCGATGACCTGCGTCTCCGGCAGTGCGCCGGCCGCAGGCGCGCCTCGAATTCGCCGGCGCCGGACGCTGCGCAGCGCAGCCGACAGGGTCGCAAGCGGCCGCAGCACGCGGGTGATCGCCCACCAGATCAACAGGCCGGAAGACAAGGCAAGCATGGCGATCAACGCCGCCGTCTCGCGCAGGGCATTCCAGACCTCGGACACTTCGTTGCGCGAATCGGTCTCCAGCCGGAGCGCGCGAATCGGCGCCGCGCTCCGCGGCAGCTCGATTCGCTCGATCTCGGGCGGAACGCCGATCAGTCGGACGAACCATTTGGGCGCCCGATCGGCCGACGCCAAAGAGGATTGCGCGACCGGATCGCCATCCTCCCCGATCAGCGCGATCCGGATATGCCGATTGCCGTCGAAGGCGGCGATCAGCCGGCGCAGATCGAGCGCGGGGCGACGGCGAAGAGGCGAGATTTTCCAGCACAGCAGCCGCTGTTTGCCGCCCGACGGTGAAGGCCGATCCAATCTCGCCGGCAACGGATTGCGCCTGCCACACGGTCATGGCGCCGCCCAGGCCCAGCCCCGCGACCAGGGCGAGAGCAACAGACGCCATGAGACGAGTGCGCAGCGATAATATAGCCTTGTCCATCGGCCGACAGGATACATGATTGGATGGGCCCAGGAAAGCATAGGTAGTTTTCCCGATACTTCGAGAAAATTTCCCGATACCTTCGGGAAATCTGTGAAGTACTTTAGGAGGAGGCGCAGCGCAGCGGATGCTGCTATGAATATCGGCACAAGATCGGTAATATCCAACAACTCACCTCCCGTCGTTTCCACCCCGTCGCTTCTTCACGTGCTTGGTCGAGGCGCTTCCGGCTCTCCTGCACGAGGGCAACAAGGCGCCGAAGATCGTATCTCAACCATCGGCAAGGAGAGCTTCAATCCGATATCCTCTACCGCGGCTTTGAAGCGTCGCCGGTGCTGGCAACCCATGAGGGGCCTCGCAAGCTGCCAGAACCGTATGCGCCGCCGTGAAGCCTTCGGCGATGTCGTGAACCGGGGCCTGTTCCCGGATCTCGCCATCAACCGAGCCGGCGTGATCAGCTCGGCTCCCCGTCTAAGGGCTGAACACGCCGGGCGGTCTCCTCGCCGCCAAGCTTCAGTAATGAAGGCGGCGGAACTCGCGAGGGCATGGTAAATGTGATTCAACATTTCGGGAAGAATTCCCGATTGTGCCGGGAAAATGAGGAAGTACTTTAGGAGGAGGGCATAGGACAATGGATGTTGCTATAAGTATCAGGACAAGACCGACAATATCCGGCAGCCAAATGTCCCTTCGCTTCTTCCCCGTCGTTTCGTCGTTCGCTCTGGTCGCAACGCTTCCGGCCCTCCTGCACGAGGCCGAAGCGCAGACGGCACCGCCACAGCAGGCGGCGGTCCCGGCTACGGAATACATCACGGTGATCGGTACCAGCCCCCCTCCCCGGCACCGGTATCGATATCGACAAGATCCCGGGCAATACCCAGACCCTCTCGGCCGGGGATCTGGCTCGGGAAGGCTCGCCCAAT
>JBBCHB010000014.1:0-51688 GCA_037200015.1 Aliidongia sp.
ATGACGATGAGCGATCCCTTGGGGGATATGCTGACCCGCATCCGGAACGGCCAGCGGGCACGCTCTTCCAGCGTCGTTTCGCCGGCCTCCCAGGTCCGGGCGAACGTGTTGGAAGTGCTGCGCCGCGAAGGCTATATCCGCGGCTTTACCAAGGTCGATGTCCGCCCCGGCATTGCCGAGTTCAATATCGAACTCAAATATGCCGATGGCGAACCGGTGATCAAGGAAATCAGCCGGGTCTCGAAGCCGGGCCGGCGGATCTATTCCAAGATCGCCGATCTGCCCAAGGTCTATAACGGCCTGGGCATCGCGATCCTGTCGACCCCGCGCGGGGTCATGTCCGATGGCGAAGCGCGCGCTGCCAATGTTGGCGGCGAAGTGCTCTGCCGTGTGTTCTGAGGACGGACCCTATGTCCCGCATCGGTAAATATCCCGTGCCCGTCCCGGCCGGCGTCGAGATCCAGATCGTGGATCATCTGCTGACGGCCAAGGGCAAGCTGGGCTCGCTGAGCCTCAGCATCGCTCCGGAAATCTCGGCCAGCGTCGAAGACGGCAAGGTCGTGGTCCAGCCGGCCAACGATACGAAGCGCGCCCGCATGCTCTGGGGCACGACGCGCGCTCTCGTGAACAACATGGTCACCGGTGTCTCGAAGGGGTTCACCGTCGGACTGGAGATCAATGGCGTCGGCTATCGCGCCGCGGTCCAGGGCAAGACCCTGAACCTGCAGCTCGGCTATAGCCACGACATCAATTTCCCGATCCCGTCGGATGTGACCATCACCTGCGAGAAGCCGACGGCGATCACCGTCGCAGGCGCCGATAAGCAGCGCGTGGGCGCCGTGGCCGCCAAAATCCGCTCGTTCCGTGGACCGGAGCCCTATAAGGGCAAGGGTGTCAAGTACACGACCGAGACCATCCGCCGCAAAGAAGGCAAGAAGAAGTAAGGATCCAAGAGATGTTGACCTCGAAAGACCTATTTCTGCGCCGGAAGCAGCGGGTACGGACCCGGCTGCGGCAGCTCGCAGGCTCGCGCCCGCGCCTGTCCGTCTTCCGGTCGTCGAAACATATCTACGCTCAGGTGATCGACGATGCCCAGGGTGTCACCCTGGTCGCGGCGTCGAGCATCGACAAGGGCCTGAAGACCGACCTCAAGACCGGTGCCGACAAGGCAGCGGCCGAGGCGGTCGGCAAGCTCCTGGCCGAGCGCGCTGTGGAAAAGGGCATCACCAGCGTGGTGTTCGATCGCGGTGGTTACCTGTATCACGGCCGGGTCAAGGCCCTGGCCGACGCGGCCCGCGCGGCCGGTCTGAACTTCTGATAAGGGCCGTATAGAATGGCACGTACACCGGGCGAAGGCGGCGGTCGCAGTGGCGGCCGGGGACGCGATGGCGACAGCAATCGTCAACCGCGCGACCGCGAAGAGAGCGAATTCGTCGAGAAGCTGGTCGGGATCAACCGCGTTGCGAAGGTCGTCAAGGGCGGCCGGCGCTTCGGGTTTGCCGCGATCGTCGTCGTCGGCGACGGCAAGGGCCGGGTCGGTCACGGCACGGGCAAGGCGCGCGAAGTGCCGGAAGCCATCCGCAAGGCAACCGAATCGGCGCGCAAGGCGCTGGTCCGCGTGCCGCTGCGCGAAGGCCGGACGCTGCATCATGATCTGGAGGGGCCATTTCGGGGCCGGCCGGGTCGTGGTTCGTGCGGCCAAGGAAGGCACCGGCATCATCGCCGGCGGCCCGATGCGCGCGATTTTCGAGGCGCTCGGCGTGCGCGACGTCGTCGCCAAGTCGGTCGGCACTTCGAACCCGCATAACATGATCAAGGCGACCTTCGAGGCGCTGGGCCGGGCGACCAACCCGCGCGCCGTCGCCGCACGGCGTGGCAAGAAGGTCAGCGACCTTCTCGGCCGTCGTGAGAGCGAAGTGCGGGAGTGAGCGCCATGACCGAGAAGAAGACCCTGATCGTCACGCAGATCGGTTCGCCGATCGGGCGTGAAAAGGACCAGGAGGCGACGCTCAAGGGCCTCGGCCTCAACAAGCTGAACCGGACGCGTGTCCTCGAAGACACGCCTCGGTGCGCGGCATGCTGACCAAGGTGCACCATATGGTGCGCGTCGAGGCCGGCGAGTAAGGTTGCAAAGTCCTTCTCTGCCCTTCAGGGGGGAGAAGGATTTAGGATGAGGTGGGTCGCGCAACCGCGTCCGGAGCCACCCCACCTCACCCCGACCCTCTCCGCCCCAATGGGGCAGAGAGGGAGATGTACGAGGAAGAAGATTATGAAGCTCAATGAGATCGCCGATAACGACGGCGCCCATTACAAGTACAAGCGCGTCGGTCGTGGCATCGGCTCCGGCAAGGGCAAGACCAGCGGCCGCGGCGGCAAGGGCCAGACGGCGCGCTCCGGCGTCGCCATCAACGGTTTCGAAGGCGGCCAGACCCCGCTGCATCGGCGCTTGCCGAAGCGCGGCTTCAACAACATATTCAAGCCTGAGTACCAGGTGATCAATACCGGTCGCCTGGAAAAGGCTGTCGAAGCGGGCAAGCTCAAGGCGGGCGACAGGGTCACGCCGGAAAGCCTGATCCAGCTCGGCATGCTGTCGAAGCTTGGGGATGGCCTTCGTCTGCTGGCCAAGGGTGAGATCAAGACTGCGCTCACCATCGAGTGTGCCGGTGCGTCGGCTGCGGCCGTCGCCGCCATCGAGGCGGCCGGCGGCAAAGTCGTCGTGCGTGGCGTCGCTGCCGTCGAGACCCCGGCTGCTTGAGGCAGCCGGAACCGACGGGCCGACGGGTCCGATCCCTCGCTTCTTTGCCTTAGGGACTGCTTGAATGGCATCCGCCGCCGAACAACTCGCCGCGAACATCAATTTCAGTGCCTTTGGTAAAGCGACGGAACTGAAGCAGCGCCTGTGGTTCACCCTGGGCGCGCTTCTGGTCTATCGCCTCGGTACCTATATCCCGATTCCGGGCATCGATCCGGAAGCGCTGCGGCATATCTTCCAGCAGAATTCCGGCGGCATCCTGGGCATGTTCGACATGTTCTCGGGCGGCGCGCTCGGACGCATGACGATTCTCGCGCTGAACATCACGCCTTATATCTCGGCCTCCATCATCATCCAGCTGCTGACGGCGATCGTGCCGTCCCTCGAAGCGCTGAAGAAGGAAGGCGAGGCAGGGCGCAAGCGGCTGAACCAGTATACCCGCTACGGCACGGTCGTGATCGCGATTTCTCCAGGGCTTCGCGATCGCCGGAACGCTGGAAGTGGCGCGCAGCAGCGGCGGCGGTACTGCGGTGATCGATCCCGGGCTGTCGTTCCGCCTGGTCACGACGATCACGCTGGTCGGCGGTACCGTCTTCCTGATGTGGCTCGGTGAGCAGATCACGGCGCGCGGCGTCGGCAACGGCACCTCGCTGATCATCTTCTCGGGCATCGTCGCCAATCTGCCGGCAGCGCTCGTCAACATGCTGGAGCAGGTGAAGAACAACGCGATCAATCCGATCTTCGCGGCGTTCTTCCTTCTGGTCGCGATCGCGGTCATCGCCTTCATCGTCTTCATGGAGCGCGCCCAGCGCCGGCTGCTGGTGCAGTATCCGAAGCGTCAGCACGGCAACAAGATGTTCGGCGGCGAAGCTTCGCATCTGCCGTTGAAGATGAACACCTCGGGCGTCATCCCGCCGATCTTCGCCTCCTCGCTGCTGCTGCTGCCGGCCTCGATCGCGGGTTTCCAGGCGGCGCAGGGCAGCGACGGGATCCTGGCGACGCTGGTCGGCTATATCGGCCACGGCAAGCCGGTCTACATGGTGCTCTACGTCCTGCTGATCGTCTTCTTCTCGTTCTTCTATACGGCGGTCGTGTTCAATCCAACCGAGACTGCCGACAATCTGCGTAAATATGGCGGCTTCATCCCCGGCATCCGGCCCGGCAAGAACACGGCGGATTACCTCGACTACGTGCTGACCAGGCTGACCGTAATTGGCGCCGCATATCTCAGTGTCGTCTGCATCCTGCCGGAAATCTTGATCTCTCAGTACGCTGTGCCATTCTACTTCGGTGGTACGAGTTTGCTGATCGTCGTCAGCGTCACGATGGATACGGTCGCGCAGATTCATTCGCACCTACTGGCCCATCAGTACGAAGGCCTGATCAAGAAGTCCAAGCTGCGCGGGAGACGCGGATGAAGTTAATCCTCCTGGGGCCGCCGGGAGCGGGGAAGGGTACGCAAGCCAAACGCCTAGTGGAGTCTCGGGGACTCGTCCAATTGTCGACCGGCGACATGCTGCGTGCGGCGATCAAGACGGGATCGCTAATCGGCCTGAAGCTGAAGACGATCATGGATGCGGGCCAGCTTGTCTCCGACGAGATCATCGTCGAGATGCTGCACGAGCGGATGGCCCAGGCGGATTGCCATGGCGGCTTCATTCTCGACGGCTTTCCGCGCACCGTGGCGCAGGCCGAGTCGCTCGACCGGATGTTGGCGGCGGCGGGCTGGAAGCTCGATGTCGTCATCAAGATGGTCGTGAACGAAGAAGCGCTGATCGATCGCATCGCCGGACGCTTCACCTGCGTCAGATGCGGCGAGGGCTATCACGACAAATCGAAGCCGACTCGTGTGCCCGGCGTGTGCGATGTCTGCGGTTCGACAGAATTCGTCCGTCGCGACGACGACAATGCCGAGACGGTGCACAAGCGACTTGTTGCCTATAATGCCCAGACCAAGCCGATCGTGCCCTATTACGAAGCCAAGGGCATCCTGAGGCGCGTTGACGGCATGGCTGATATCGACAGCGTTTCTCGGGAAATCGAGGAAATACTAGCGGGGCTGTGACGAATCGACCCACAGTCAGGGTTGACCGCACAATGAAAATTCATATACTGCGCGGCCTCAGTCGATCTGCCCCGATCGGCGGCCTATGCAGTTGTCATCTTAAGGAGTGCCGACGTGGCACGTATTGCTGGCGTCAATATCCCGAATCAGAAGCGCGTCGCCATTGGGCTGACCTACATCCATGGGATTGGGCGGACCACGGCTGACCAGATTTGCACGAAGATCGGCATCCCGGTCGAGCGTCGCGTCCATGAGCTGACCGATGACGAAGTCCTGAAGATTCGCGAACTGATCGATCGCGAACATACGGTCGAGGGCGATCTGCGCCGCGTCGTGGCGATGAACATCAAGCGCTTGATGGATCTCGGCTCGTATCGCGGGCTGCGCCATCGCAAGGGCCTGCCGGTGCGCGGTCAGCGTACCCATACCAACGCCCGCACCCGCAAGGGTCCGGCCCGGCCGATCGCCGGCAAGAAGAAGTAAGCCGGAAGGCTGGAAGGTTAAGGATCGGTCATGGCCAAAGCTGCTGCCAACGCCCCGCGTCTTCGTCGTCGCGAGCGCAAGAATATCACGTCCGGTGTCGCGCATGTGAATGCGTCGTTCAACAACACTGTCGTCACTATCACCGATGCCCAGGGCAACACCATCGCCTGGTCGTCTTCGGGTACGCAGGGTTTCAAGGGTTCGCGCAAATCGACGCCCTATGCCGCTCAGGTCGCAGCCGAGGATGCGGCCGCAAGGCCATGGAGCATGGCATGCGTACGCTCGAGATCGAGGTCAAGGGACCGGGTTCGGGGCGCGAATCGGCGCTGCGGGCGCTGCAGGCCGTGGGCTTCGCCGTGACGTCGATTCGCGACGTGACTGCGATTCCGCATAATGGCTGCCGGCCGCCGAAGCGACGCCGGGTCTGATCCGGCCGGCGGAGGGATCGTCTTCCGCCGCTACGATCGGGTCGAGGGGTTCGGCCGAATAGGTTCGGCTCTGGGGATCGCCGGCGTCACTGCCGAGCGGTCCCGAAGTTTTAACAGTCTGTCGTTCGGTATCGGGATTTCGCGGTATCTGAAGCGGCACGGTTCGGCATGAGGTTCCACTCGTGATTCAGAAAAACTGGCAAGCGTTGATCAAGCCGAAGCAGCTCCAGGTCGAGCCGGGTGATGACCCGGCCCGGTTCGCGACCGCCGTCGCCGAACCGCTGGAGCGCGGCTTCGGTCTGACGCTCGGCAATGCGCTGCGGCGCGTGCTGCTTTCGTCGCTCCAGGGGGCTGCGGTCACCTCGGTGCAGATCGAAGGCGTGCTGCACGAGTTCTCGTCGATCCCCGGTGTGCTCGAAGACGTCACCGACATCGTGCTCAACATCAAGGGCATGGGTCTGCGCATGGGCGGCGAAGGCCCGAAGCGCATGCGGCTGCGGGCGACCGGCCCCGGCGAAGTGCGCGCCGGCCAGATCGAGACCGGGCATGACATCGAGATCATGAACCCCGAGCTCGTGATCTGCACGCTCGACCAGGGCGCCAAGATCGCGATGGAGTTCACGGTCGAGAGCGGCAAGGGCTATGTCGCGGCCACGCAGAACCGGCCGGAAGACGCGCCGATCGGGCTGATCCCGGTCGATGCGCTGTTCTCCCCGGTGCGCAAGGTCTCGTACAAGGTCGAGAACACCCGCGTTGGCCAGGTCACCGATTACGACAAGCTGGCGATGGTGATCGAGACCAATGGCGCGGTGACGCCAGAGGATGCCGTGGCGCTGGCCGCCCGTATCCTGCAGGACCAGCTGCAGCTGTTCATCAATTTCGACGAGCCGCGCCTCGCGACCGAGGAAAGCCGTCCGGCCGAGCTGCCGTTCAACAAGAATCTGCTGCGCAAGGTCGACGAGCTCGAGCTCTCGGTCCGCTCGGCGAATTGCCTGAAGAACGACAACATCGTCTATATCGGCGACCTCGTGCAGAAGACCGAGGCGGAGATGCTGCGGACGCCGAATTTCGGCCGCAAGTCGCTGAACGAAATCAAGGAAGTGTTGGCCCATATGGGGCTCCATCTCGGCATGGAGATCCCGAATTGGCCGCCGGAAAACATCGAAGAGCTGGCCAAGCGGCTGGACGAGCCGTACTGACGGCGCTGCGGGTTTTAAGGAGTAAGTTATGCGTCACGGTATGAGCGGCCGTAAGTTCAGCCGCACCTCTTCGCACCGCAAGGCCATGTTCGACAACATGGCGGCCGCGCTGCTGAAGCACGAGCAGATCACCACGACCCTGCCGAAGGCGAAGGATCTGCGTCCGATCGTCGAAAAGCTGATCACGCTGGGCAAGCGCGGCGGCCTGCATTGCCGGCGCCAGGCGCTGTCGATGCTGCAGGACACCAAGATCACCGAAAAGCTGTTCTCGACCCTGGCCGAGCGTTATACCGCCCGCCAGGGCGGCTATATCCGCATCCTCAAGGCCGGCTTCCGCCATGGCGACAATGCCGCCATGGCCGTGATCGAGCTGGTCGACCGCGACCCGGCCGCCAAGGGCCTGGACAGCGGTCCGGTCGAGGTTGTCGAGGCCGAAGCCGCCTAAGCCGGCAGCCGCGAGAGGCAGAAGACAAGGCCCGGGCGCTTCGGCTCCCGGGCCTTTTCGCGTCTGGAGGATGGCGGCGATGCCCGCCGCCATCCGGGTCTGTACGATCAGCTGGCTTTGCCGAGTAGCGGATCGCTGACGCCGTCGGCGCCGGTCTCGACATGGCCGGCATAGTGGCGCAGGAAGCTCGGATCGCTGCTTGTGGTGATGGTGACGTCGTACCATTCGAAGCTGGCGAGCAGGATTACTGCAGTCTCCACGGTCGCGCCGGCCGCGACTCGTTCCTGGCGCGCGATGCCGGTGTAGTTGTCACGGATGGTGAGCGTCGCAGCCGCCTTGCCGAGATTGGTGACGATCATGGTAACCCCGCCGAGGAGGCCGCCTTCGACGCATCGGACCGTGAGGTTGGCCGAGGATGTGGCCAACCCGCCGGCGAAGCGCCGGAAGAACCCGTTCGGCCCGATCACGGTGAGGTCATAGCTCGTCCCGCTCACCGGCGCCCAGGTGTCGGAGAGCGAGCGGTTTCGGGATCGACCGTATAGCCCCAGGGACCGGTACCGTCACCGGCGTTGGTCGCGGCGATGGCGGTGCGGACATGGAAGAAGGCGCCGACCGTGCCCGAATTGCCGAAGTCGATCGTGATGGTACCCTTCACCGTGCTGGCGACGGCATCGGCCTTCAGGCGATAAGGCAGGGCGCGAGCCAGGCGCAGACCCGGCTCCTGGACGGGCATCGTCTGAGTCGTCGGCACGGTCAGCTTCAGCGTCGGCGCCGGCTGGTTGCCGGCGGCGATATCCGCCTGCGTCACCGGCACGAGGGTCGAACCGGACACGAAGCTGATGAAGTTCGTGGTATCCGGCAGCGGCGCATTGACCGGGTTGCGTTCGCGGAAATTGAGCGCTGCGGTCAGGTCGCCGCTGACGGTGCGGCGCCACGGCGTGATATGCGGCTCGGCCACGCCGAAGCGCTTCTCGATGAACTGAATGACCGAGGTGTGGTCGAAGACCTGCGAACAGACCCAGCCGCCCTTGCTCCAGGGCGAGACCACGAAACAGGGCACGCGGGCACCCAGCCCGTAGGGGCCGGCGGGATAACTCGCATTGTCCGGGATGCCTGGATAGATCTCGTTGACGGTATCGACGGTCGACAGCCCCTCAGCCGCGCTGGCCGGTGCGGTCGGCGCGATGACATGGTCGAAGAAGCCGTCATTCTCGTCGAAATTTACGATCAGCACGGTCGAGGCCCAGACGTCCGGATTGCCGGTCAGCGCATCCAGCACATTCGACGAGGACGTACCAGGCGCCCCAATTCGATGGATAGCTCGGGTGTTCGCAATAGGCTTGCGGTGCGACGATCCAGGAGACTTGCGGCAGGGTGTTGTTCTTCACGTCGTTCTGCAGCGGCGCAAAGAGCGAGCCGCCGTTGAACGCGCCATTGTTGAAGAGGTCGGTCCCGGTCAGCGCATTCTGAAATAACGGACTACCGGGCTGGGCCATTCTGGTATTGCAGGAAATAGAGGACCGAATGTCGCCGTAATTGCCGATGAACGGATTGTCGGTGAAACCTTCGCCGGTCTCCGGGTCAGCCCGGTGCCGATATCCTGATAGATCTTCCAGGTGATGCCGGCCGCTTGCAGCCGCTCCGGATAGGTCAGCCAATTATAGCCCTGCTCGTCATTGTTGACGACGGGACCGCCGGGCAGCACGCCGTTGCCGGTGCTCGGCCCAACCACCAGTTCGAAACTGCCGGGCGTCGAGGCGGAGAACGGGTCCGCCAGCGTGTCCGGGATCGAGCCGTTCTGGCCGACCCAGCGGTCCACAGATAGTAGCGGTTGGGATCGGTCGGCCCCATGATCGAGCAATGGTAATTGTCGCAAATGGTGAAGGCGTCAGCCAGCGCGTAGTGGAACGGGATGTCGGTCCGATCGACATAGACCATGGTCTCGGTGCCCTTGGCCGCGACCAGCCGTCATTGTTGCCGTTGTTCCAGGCCGCGTGCTGGTCCGACCAGCTATGGGCCAGATCGCCGATGAACTGATAGCCCATCAGCGGTTCCGGCGGATGATTGGGCAGTAAGGTGCCGCTGCCATGCGGCTGCTGGAATACGGAATTGCCCGAGGACAGTGTCGCCGCCCGCGGATCGCCGAAGCCACGGACGCCGCGCAGCGTGCCGAAGTAATGATCGAACGAACGGTTCTCCTGCATGAGCACGACGATGTGCTTCACGTCCTGAATCGTCCCTGTGACGATATTGGGCTCGATCGCGAGCGCGCGTTTAATGGATTCGGGAAAGGCAGCGCCCACGCTGCAGCGCTTATGCCGCGAAGAATGGCACGACGGTCTGGCCTCGGCATGTCGAAAACTCCAACGGTTGTGAAAACTATCGCTGTAGTATCCATAAAACACTTTCTTTGCTCCTTGTCGGTTGTCTTAAGAATTCATTAAGGATCAATGACTCTCCTCCGGTCGCGCTGGCACGGCGGCGGAGATTGCCTAGATTGCTTGCGCCATGAGATACTTACTGCCTGCCCTCCTGCTGCCGGTGCTACTGTTTGCCCTGCCCGTCAGGGCTGCGGAGACGAGGGCCGTGCCGACCAGCCAGCTGCAGGTGCAGTTGAGCTTCGCGCCGGTTGTGCGGCGGGCGGCGCCGGCCGTGGTCAATATCTTCACCAAGGCCGAGCCGAATGGCGGTTCGGCGGCCTTGCGCAGCGATCCGACTTATCGCCGCTATCTGGGCGAGGATGAGGAGCGGCCGGAGGAGAATTCGCTGGGGTCCGGCGTCATCGTCGATCCGAACGGCACGATCGTCACCAATCGCCATGTCATCGAGGATGCCGACGGCATCACCGTGGTGCTGAACGACCGGCGGGAGTTCCAGGCGACGGTGCTGCGCGCCGACGACCGTACCGATCTCGCCGTGCTCAAGATCAATGCCGGCAGCGAGGCGCTGCCTTATCTTGAGATCCGCGATTCGGATGAATTGGAAGTCGGCGATATCGTGCTCGCCATCGGCAATCCCTTCGGCGTCGCCAGACCGTGACCAACGGCATCGTCTCGGCCTTGGCCCGCAACGTGAGCGGCATCAACGCCTACCGGACCTTCATCCAGACCGATGCTGCGATCAATCCGGGCAATTCCGGCGGTGCGCTGGTCAGCCTCGACGGCAAGCTGGTGGGCATCAATACGGCGCTCTATTCCGAGGGCGGCGGGGTCGGTCGGCATCGGCTTCGCCATACCGAGCGCCTTGATCCGCGCCGTGCTTGCGGGGGGTGGAGCAACGGGCACGAGCATCGTACGACCTTGGCTCGGCGCCATCGGGCGTTCGGTCACGGCATCCTCCGCCAAGAAACTCGGGCTGGCCAAGCCGAGCGGCGTGGCGGTGGAAGAGGTGGCGGGCGCACAGCCGGCTGCCGAGGCCGGGCTCAAACCGGGCGATGTCGTGCTCACCGTCGATGGCAAGCCGGTCGAGGATGAGGGCGCCTTGCGTTTCCGCTTTGCGACGTTGCTGATCGGCACGACGACCCGGCTCGGCGTCTGGCGTGGCGGAGAGATGCGGCAGATCGACGTCAGGCTCAGCGCGCCGCCCGAGACGCCCGCCGCGCAACGTCACACTGCTGAAGCCGCCGGCCCAGCTGGCCGGCGCGACCGTGGCCAGCCTCTCGCCGGCGCTGGCCGAGGAGTTGCAGACGGAGGCGGTGGCGGGGGTCATCATCCTCGATGCGCCGCGCGCCAGCATCGCGGCCCGGTTCGGCCTCGCCGTAGGTGATATCGTACAGAGCGTCGACGGCCAGCCGGTCGCGACCGTGGCCGAGTTGCGGCAATATCTGGTCCATAGCACGGCGCCGCATCTGGCGCGTGCGCCGGGATGGCCGCTTACTGCATCTGCCGCGGGAGTAGCGGCGGTCGATCACGACCCACGCGGGACGCGAAAGGTAGTTGGCTACGCTTTCCCGCTCGTTTCCACCGCGGGATTATGCGATATTCCGGTCGAGCGGACTGAAGTGCCGCCCCATCACTGCTCCTAAAAGGTGCCTCAATGTCGATTTCTCCCGTTTCATCATTATTGTCTTCGCCGCTCACTGCCGCGTCTGCAGTGGGTCAGCAGAATGCTTTGCTCCATACCGCGATCGGCGATCGCACGATCAAGGACCAGATCGACCTCAGCAAAGAGGCGGTCGCCTCCTGGTCGGCGGCGGCGCGCCCGTCGCGAAGTAGTCTGCAGGTCGGGCGGCAGAAATAAGCAGTCGATCCATCTGACGCCGGATGGCGGTCGCTCTGGCGTAGCCGGCGCAGATTGCTAAATTGCCCGGCGTCATGCCCAATCTGTTGCCCGCACCCACAATCCTGCAGCGGATGTCGCGCCGTGATGGTGGTCGGCTGCATCCGCTGCGGGGTTGACTGCCATGCCCACACTCTTCGAAGCGCAAGCGCCGCGCCCTTTGGCCGACCGGCTGCGGCCGACCACTCTTGCCGAGGTCGTCGGGCAGGATCACCTGCTGGCGCCGACGGGCGCCGATCGGCCGGATGGTCGGGGCGCATCGCCTGGCGTCCATGGTGCTGTGGGGGACCGCCCGGTTGCGGCAAGACGACGATCGCGCGGCTGCTGGCCGATCAGACCTCGCTTGCCTTCGAACCGCTCTCGGCCGTGTTCTCCGGCGTGGCCGATCTGCGCAAGGTGTTCGAGACCGCCAAGCGACGGCGCGAGGCCGGGCAGGGCACGCTGCTCTTCATCGACGAGATCCACCGCTTCAACCGCGCCCAGCAGGACAGCTTCCTGCCCTATGTCGAAGACGGCACGGTGGTGCTGATCGGTGCCACCACGGAGAACCCCAGCTTCGAGCTGAACGGGGCGTTGCTGTCGCGCGCCCAGGTCTTCGTGCTGAAGCGGCTCGATTCCGCGGCACTCGGCACTCTGATCGACCGGGGCGAGGCGCTGCTCGAACGCAAGCTGCCGCTCGATCCCGACGGGCGTGAAGCGCTGATCGCCATGGCCGATGGCGATGGCCGCTATCTGCTCAACATGGTCGAGGAGGTCGCGGCCCTGCCGGCCGACACCAAGCCGCTCGACCCGGCCCGCTCGCCGCCCAGATCCAGCGCCGCGCGCCGCTCTACGACAAGGCGCAGGAGAGCCACTACAATCTGATCTCGGCGCTGCACAAGGCGCTGCGCGCCTCCGACCCCGATGCCGCGCTTTATTGGCTCTCCCGCATGCTGGTCGGCGGCGAGGATCCGCTCTATGTCGTGCGCCGGCTGGTCCGTTTCGCCAGCGAGGATGTCGGCCTGGCCGATCCGAATGCGCTGGTCCAGGCGCTCGCCGCCTGGGATGCCTATGACCGGCTGGGCTCGCCCGAGGGCGAACTCGCCATCGCCCAGGCTGTCGTCTATCTCGGCACGGCGCCGAAATCCGTGGCGCTCTACAAGGGGCTCGGCCGGGCCAATGCCGCAGCAAAACGGACCGGTTCGCTGATGCCGCCGATGCATGCCTTGAACGCGCCGACCAAGCTGATGAAGACGCAGGGCTACGGAAAGGGCTATCAGTACGATCCAGACACCGAAGAGGGCTTCTCCGGTCTCAATTACTTTCCCGACGGCATGGCGCGGGAGAGTTTCTACGAGCCGGTCGAGCGCGGCTTCGAGCGCGACATCCGCAAGCGGCTTGAGTATTGGGACCGGCTGCGCCGCGAGAAGGACAAACAAGAATGAGCGGCGTACAGAGCATTGAAGTGCGCGAGGACGATGCGGATATGCGGCTCGACCGCTGGTTCCGCCGGCATTTCCCCGGGCTGAGCCATGTCCAGCTGGAAAAGATGCTGCGCACCGGACAGGTCCGGGTCGATGGCGGCCGGGTCAAGGCGGCGCATCGGCTGGTCGCCGGCATGGTCGTACGCGTGCCGCCGCTCGACGACCGCGCGGCCCGCGACCCCCGAGGAGCGGCAGCATCAACAGCGCGCTGCGGCCCCCCGGCCGGTGCGCGCGAGCGATGTCGAAAAGCTGCAGGCGCTGGTGCTCTATCGCGACAAGGACGTGATTGCCATCAACAAGCCGCATGACCTGGCGGTGCAGGGCGGCACCAACATGCCGACTCACCTGGACGGCATGCTCGATGCCCTGAAATTCGACGCTGAAGAACGACCCCGCTGGTGCATCGCCTGGACAAGGACACCAGCGGCGTGCTGCTGCTGGCCCGCTCGGCCAAATCCGCCGCCTGGCTGGCGCGAAGCATTCCGTGAGAAGACCGCGCACAAGACCTATTGGGCCGTGGTCGCCCGGCGTGCCGCGGCCGCATCAGGGCCGCATCGACTGCCGGTCGGCAAGACCAAGACCGGCTCGCGCGAGAAGATGGCGGTCGACGAGGAAGAGGGGCGCCGCGCCATCACCTATTACACGGTGGTCGAGCAGGCGGCGCAGAAGGCAGCCTGGCTTGCTTTGCTGCCGGTGACCGGGCGGACCCATCAGCTGCGCGTGCATTGCGCTGAGCTCGGCACGCCGATCCTGGGCGACGGCAAATATGGCGGCCCGGCCTCGACGCTCGTCGGGCTGGAGAATGCCCGCAAGCTTCATCTTCACGCCCGGTCGATCTCGCTGAAGCGGCCCGACGGCAAAACCCTGACCGTGACGGCGCCGTTGCCGCCGCATATGCAGGCGACCTGGAAGTTCTTCGGCTTCCCGGCCGATACCGATGGCGATCCCCTTCGCCGAATTGTCGTTGGAATAGAGAGCTGATACCTCTCCGAGACACAGTCCAAACCGGGCATTCTGTTCGATGAAGCGCTTTTACAAGACCGTCACTGTAACCGAGAGCGCCGATGGCTTCGGTGTGGCGCTGGATGACAAGACGCTGCGCAGCCCGGCCAAGCGCGCGCTTAACCTGCCGAGCGGGCGCTAGCCGAGGCGCTGGCGGCGGAATGGGACGGCCAGGGCGAAGAGATCCGGCCCGACACGATGAAGCTGATGGCGCTCATCAGCACGAGCATCGACCTCGTTGCGGACAAGCGCGCCGAGGTCGCGGCCGAGGCCGCGACCTATGCCGCGACCGATCTGCTGTGCTATCGCGCCGAGACGCCGGACAGGCTGGTCCAGCGCGAGCGGGCAGTGTGGCAGCCGCTGCTCGACTGGGCGACCGATCGTTTCGACGCGCCGTTGCGCGTGACGGCCGGGGTCGTGCCGATCGAGCAACCCGCCGACAGCCTGAAGGCGTTGCGGGCAGTGCTCGACGGCTTCGATATTTTGACGCTCGCCGGCGTCGCCGATCTGACCGCGGCCTGCGGCTCGCTGATCCTGGCGCTGGCGGTCTGGGACGGTCGGCTCGACGCCGCGGGTGCCTATGAGGCGACGCTGCTCGACGAGAGCTTCCAGAACGAGCGCTGGGGCGAGGACCGCGAGGCCATGGTACGGCGCCGGCGGCTCGAAGCCGATATCCAAGCGGGCGCTCTCTTTCTGGCGCTGCTGCGCGCAGGGGCGTGACATGAATAGCGACGAGATCACCTTTCGTCCGGCCGTGCCCGGCGATGTCGAGGCGGCGGTGCCGCTGATCTACAGCTCCGGCCCGGCAGCCTTCGATTTCGTCTTTGCCCAGGATCGGCCGGGCGGCGCCCAGGATTTCCTGCGCTATGCCTTCACGCAGGGCGGGGGCGAATTCGGCTGGCGCAACCATGTCGCGGCCGTGGCGGACGGGCGCGTCCTGGCGGTCGGCGCCGGCTGGGACGGCAGCAGATCGCTCGCTTTCACCCTGGCGGCGGCGCGGCAGATCTTCGGCTTCTATGGGCCGATCCGGGCCTGGGGCATCATGATCCGCGGGCTCCAGGTCGAAAGCGTGATCCGCCCGGCCGGAAGCGGTGAATTTTATATTGGTCATCTCGGTGTCGATCCGGCGGCGCGCAGCCGCGGCATCGGGGCCAAGCTGGTGGCGCATCTGCCTGTCGCTGGCGCCGCGGGGCGGCAAATCGGTGCTCGATGTCGCCGTCGGCAATCCGCGGGCTCAGACGCTCTATGAGCGGCTCGGCTTCGTCGTCACCGCGACACGCGCCTCGCGGCTCGAAAACCGCCATGGCCGCGTCGGCGATCACCGGCGCATGGGGCGGCCGCTTACGCCCTGAACCTGTCAGGGAATTCATTTGAACCCCGATCGCCTGGAGCGCAGCTTCCGCAGCACGCGGTGCCGGGTGGGCAGACGGCCCCCGCGATGATCCGGATTCGGTGAGTCTCGCCACGAAGCGGTTCAGGGGGGCGGTGACATGCGGCGTGCATTGGGGATTCTTGCAATCTTGGCCATGGCCGGCGGCGGCTATGGCTATTGGCTGCATCGCACCGGCGAAGCCGCAATTCCGGCGGCTCCAGTCCGGGCGACGCCCGTGGTCAAGACGGCGCGTGCCGCGGTCCACTGCCTGCCCGGTCTATGTCCGCGGCATCGGCCGGGTCGATCCGTTCAACGCAGTCGAGCTGAAGACCCGGGTCGACGGCCAGATCGATCGTGTGCTGTTCACCGAGGGCCAACAGGTCGAAAGCGGCCAGCGCTGGTCGAGATCGATCCGCGCCCCTATCAGGCTGCGGTGGCGCAGGCCGAGGGCCAGCTTGCACGCGATCAAGCGCAACTGCAGGCGGCCAAGGCCGATCTCGGACGCTCGACCGCGCTGGTCGAGAAGGGCTTCGCCACGCACCAGAGCTACGACCAGCAGACGTCGCTGGTCGGGCAGTTCACTGCCGCGATCAAGACCGACCAGGCGATGCTCGACAATGCAGGCTCAATCTAGGCTTCGCGACGATCCGCGCGCCGATGGCCGGCCGGATCGGCAAACGCCTGGTCGACGCCGGCAATGTCGTCCATGCCGCCGACAATACGGTGCTGGCCGAGATCGTGCAGATCCATCCGATTTCCGTGGTGCTGACCGTGCCGCAGGACGCGCTGCCGGATATTCAGGCCCATCAGAAGGACGGGCGCTCAAGGTCGAGGCGCGTGGCGCCGACGACCAGAAGCTGATCGGCATCGGCGACCTGACCCTGATCGGCAACAGCATCGACCAGCAGACCGGACGATCGAGCTCAAGGCAACCTTCGACAATTCCGGTGACACGCTGTGGCCCGGCCAGTTCGTCACGGCGCGGGTGATTACTGCGATGCGCAACAATGCCGTGGCCGTGCCGATGGCGGCGGTCGAGCCCGGCCCGGCCGGGAAATTCGTCTACGTCGTCGACGAGCATTCCGCGGTCCAGCCGCGCCCGGTCCGGCTCGGCGCGCCGGCGCATGGCCTGGCAGTCGTCGAGATGGGCTTGCAGCCGGGCGAGGTCGTGGTGCTCGACCAGCAGGACCAGCTCAAGCCGGGCATGAGCGTGCAGGCCGAGGAGCAGGCGCTCGATCCGGCAATCTGCGACGCTGCCGGACGGGGCGCGCCGGTCGTGAACCCGGTCCGGCCCTTCGTCCTGCGGCCGGTGGCGACACTGCTGCTCGCGCTCGGTCTGCTGGTCTTCGGCATCGGCGCCTGGGCGCTGCTGCCGGTCGCGGCGCTGCCGCAGGTCGAATATCCGGTGATCAACGTCGTCGCCAATCTGCCCGGCGCCAGCCCGGAGACGATCTCGACCTCGCTCGCCGCCCCGCTCGAGCGGCAATTCGCCTTCATCAACGGCGTGCAAGCCGTCGATTCGCAGAGCTTCCTGGGCGGCACCTTCATCCGGCTGCGCTTTGCGCTCGACCGCGATATCGACCTGGCCGCGATCGACGTGCAATCGGCCATTTCCAACGCGGCCGGCGACCTGCCGCGCGACCTGCCGGCGCCGCCTTTCTTCTTCAAGGAAAACCCGGCCGATCGGCCGGTCGTCGTCATGGCCTTCACCTCGGATGTCATGCCGCCGAGCAAGGTCGATGCCTATGCCGACACGATGGTCGTGCGGCGCATCGGCACGATCCCCCGGCGTGTCGCGCGCTTTCCTGGCCGATGAGCAGAAATTCGCCGTGCGCATCCGGATGAACCCGGCGGCGCTGGCCGCGCGCGGCCTGTCACCGGAGGATGTGCGCGACGCCGTGCAGCGCGCCTCGGTCAACCGGCCCCAAGGGCAAGCTCGAAGGCGGCGACACGACGGTCACGGTCGGCGCCAACGACCAGCTGTTCGATGCCGATGCCTTCCGCGGCATCGTCGTCGCCTATCGCAACGGCGCCGCCGTGCATCTCGACGAGGTCGCCGATGTCGAGGACGGCGTCGAGAACGACAAGACCACGGGGTGGTACAATGGCAAGCCGGCCATCATCATCGGCGTGCAGCGCCGCGCCGGCGCCAATGTCGTGCAGACTGTGGACGGCATCCACAGATCGCTCGATGCGCTGCAATCGACCCTGCCGCCGGCGATCGACCTGCATATCGTGACCGACCGGGCCGAGACGATCCGCGCCTCGCTGGGCGATGTCGAGATGACCATGGCCATTACCATCGGCCTCGTCATCTTCGTCATCTTCCTGTTCCTGCGCCGGTTCTGGGCGACGGTCATTCCCAGCATCACCATCCCGCTGTCGCTGCTGGCGACGCTGATCGTGATGTATCTGCTGAACTTCACCCTCGACAATTTGTCGCTCATGGCGCTGACCATCGCCGTCGGCTTCGTGGTCGACGACGCGATCGTGGTGATCGAGAACGTCGTCCGCCATATGGAGGCGGGCGAGCGGCCGATCGAGGCGGCGATCAAGGGTGGCGGCCAGGTCGCCTTCACCATCTGTCGATTACCGTGTCGCTGGTCGCCGTGTTCATCCCGGTCTTCTTCATGGGCGGCATCACCGGGCGGCTGTTCCGGGAATTCGCCGCCACCGTCTCGGTCGCGATCCTGGCTTCGGCGGTGATCTCGCTGACGCTCTCGCCGATGATGTGCGCGCGGCTGCTCAAGCCGGAGAATCCGATCGCCGAGAAGCGGCCAGGCCGGATCGAGCGCCTCGCCGCGGGTTTCTACAACAGCATCTTCGGCTTCTACCGCTGGAGCGTGATCTGGGTGCTGCGCCACCGGATGCTGACCCTCGCCAGCTTCGCGCTGACCCTGGCGCTGACCGGCTATCTCTATGTCACTGTGCCCAAGGGCTTTTTCCCGGCGCAGGGACAACGGCCGCATCTTCGGTTTCGCCGTCTCGGCGCCGGACACGCCGTTCAGCGAGATGAAGCGGCTGGTCGAGACGTCGACGCCGCTGATCCGCGCCGACAAGGATGTCTATTCGTCACCTCCTATGCCGGCGACAATGGCGAGAATTCCGGCACCTTCGTGATCAATCTCAAACCCGCGCGGCGAGCGCAGCGACGACGTCCGTGTCGTGATCGGTCGGCTGCGCGAGGCGGTCAAGGCGGTCAAGGGCATGCAGCTCTTCATGCAGCCCGAGCCGGAGATCGTCACCGGCACGGATTTCGCCCGCAACGAATACGTCTATTCGCTGATCGACCCGGACCGGGCCGAGCTGGAGAAATGGCTGCCGATCGTCGAGGACAAGCTGAAGACCGTGCCTGGCCTGCTCGACGTGTCGCGTGAGAACCAGGCGGCGGCGCCGGCGGCGCAGGTCGTGGTCAATCGCGAGATCGCCTCGCGCCTCGGTGTCGATCCGCAAGTGATCGACGACACGCTCTACGACGCCTTCGGCGCCGCCATGCCGCCGAGATCTTCACCGATGCAGCCAGTATTACGCCATCCTGGAGGTCGATCCGAAATCCAGTCCGGGCCGGAAGCGCTCGACCTGATCCATGTCGCTGCGCGCGACGGCAAGCAGATCCGACTATCCGCCTTCGCCCATTTCGAGCAGCAGATGGCGACCAGCACGGTCACCCATCGCGGCCAGTTCCCGGTCGAGAAGATCAGCTTCAACTCCAGCCGGCCTGTCGCTCGGCGAGGCGGTGGACCGCATCCACCAGATGGAGCGCGATCTGGGCAAGCCGGTTGCGCTGCAGGACCTCGTTCGAGGGCGCAGCGCAGGAATTCGAGGATTCGCTGGCCTCGCAGCCCTGGCTGATCGCAGCGGCGACGCTGGTCGTCTATATCGTGCTCGGCATACTCTATGAGAGCTTCATCCACCCGCTGACCATCCTGTCCTCGCTGCCCTCGGCCGGCCGTGGGTGCTGCTGGCGCTGATGGTCAGCGGGCTGAAATCTCGACGTGATGGGGTTGATCGGCATCATCCTGCTGATCGGCATCGTCAAGAAGAACGCGATCTGATGGTCGATTTCGCGATCCAGGCGGAGCAGGAGGGGCGCTCGGCGCGCGACGCCATCCTGGAGGCCTGTCTGGTCCGTTTCCGGCCGATCATGATGACGACCATCGCCGCGATCTTCGGCGGTCTGCCGCTTGGCCATCGGCGCGGGCGCGGGCGGTGAGTTGCGCGTCCCGTCGGCATCGCGATCGTCGGCGGGCTGCTGGTCAGCCAGGTGCTGACGCTCTACACCACGCCGGTGATCCATCTGGTGCTGCGCCAGGCGACGCAGCGCGTCACCGCCTGGTTCCGGCCGGGCGTGCCGAAGGGGATCGCGGTGCAGCCGGGGGAGTGATGGCGGTCTTTCGAATCGCACGGCATGTCGTATGCTGGCGCAATACGCGGGCATACGGAGCAGGAGCGATGACCTCGCCAGCGTGGGTGAAAGACGTCGTGACGGTCCGGCTCGACCATGAGAAGCGTGAAGCCGTGGACGAAATCGCCCGAGTCTTTCGACGAGACCGCAGCTTCATCATCAACGAAGCGATCGACCACCTATCTCACGACGCATCGTCAAGATGTCGAGCATATCGAAGCAGGGCTTCGCCAAGCGGAGGCTGGCGAATTCGTCAGCGAGGATGAGGTGGCGCAGGCCTTCGCACGCTGGCACGTGTGATACTATTCACGCCGCCCGGCGATGGCCCTTAAGCTTCTGCTGCCGAAGTGACGGCGTTGCCATTCGGAATGTTCATCCCTCGACGATCCTCGGGCGTTTTTCACTTCCGCCGCGGCTCCGCCGGTGTCGGCTGAACCGGAGCGGCGCATCGCCTGAACCGTTTTCGCGATTTTGAAACGGGCGTGCTGCACTGCGTGCGCACACTGGCGTCGCCGCGGCGTTGATGTTATCCGGATGGATGCCGGTATGCGGCATCAGGCTGAACGGGTGACGGAAGAACCATGCAGCAGATTTTTCGCCGTCTCGAAGAGAAGCGCCATGCCGCGCGGTTGGGTGGCGGCGAGCGCCGGATCGGAGCGCAGCATGGCAAGGGCAAGCTGACGGCGCGGGAGCGCCTGGATGTCCTGCTCGACGAGGGCAGCTTCGAAGAATGGGGCATGTTCGTCGAACATCGCAGCCACGATTTCGGCATGGGCGAGCAGACCATCCCCGGCGACGGCGTGGTGACCGGCTACGGCACGATCAACGGCCGGCTGGTGTTCGTCTTCAGCCAGGATTTCACGGTGTTCGGCGGTTCACTGTCGGAGGCGCATGCCGAGAAGATCTGCCGCGTCATGGATCAGGCGATGAAGTCGGCGCGCCCGTGATCGGTCTCAACGACAGCGGCGGGGCGCGTATCCAGGAGGGCGTCGCGAGCCTGGGCGGCTATGCCGAGGTGTTCCAGCGCAACGTCATGGCGTCGGGCGTCATCCCGCAGATTTCGCTGATCATGGGACCCTGCGCCGGCGGGGCGGTCTATTCGCCGGCCATGACCGACTTCATCTTCATGGTGAAGGACTCGTCCTACATGTTCGTGACCGGCCCCGACGTGGTGAAGACGGTCACGCATGAAAGCGTCACCCAGGAAGAGCTGGGCGGCGCCGTCACGCACACGACCAAATCCGGCGTGGCCGATCTCGCTTTCGAGGACGATATCGAGGCGCTGCTGGAATTGCGGCGCTTCATGGATTTCCTGCCTTCGTCCAACCGCGATCCGGCTCCGGTCCGACTGACCAGCGATCCGATAGAGCGGATCGAAGCATCGCTCGATACGCTGGTCCCGGCCAATCCGAACAAGCCCTACGACATGGCCGAGGCTCATTTCGAAAGTGGTCGACGAGGGCGATTTCTTCGAGACCCAGCCGGGCTATGCCCGCAACATGATCACCGGTTTCGGCCGGCTCGACGGCCAGACGGTCGGCATTGTCGCTAACCAGCCGATGGTGCTGGCGGGGTGCCTGGACATCGACTCGTCGAAGAAGGCGGCGCGCTTCGTGCGCTTCTGCGACTGCTTCGAAATCCCGATCGTCACTTTCGTCGACGTGCCGGGCTTCCTGCCGGGCACGGCGCAGGAATATGGCGGGCTGATCAAGCACGGCGCCAAGCTGCTTTTCGCTTTTGCCGAGGCGACGTACCCAAGGTGACGGTGATCACGCGCAAGGCCTATGGCGGCGCCTATGACGTGATGAGCTCGAAGCATCTGCGCGGCGACGTCAATTATGCCTGGCCCACCGCCGAGATCGCGGTGATGGGACCGAAGGGGCGGTCGAGATCATCTTCCGCGGCGATATCGGCGACCCGGCCAAGATCGAGGCGCGCACCGAGGAATATCGCGAGAAATTCGCCAATCCCTTCGTAGCGGCCTCGCGCGGCTATATCGACGAGGTGATCCAGCCGCGCTCGACGCGCCGGCGGATCATCCGCTCGCTCGCCATGCTGAAGGACAAGAAGCTGGCGAACCCGCCCAAGAAACACGACAACATTCCGCTCTGAGCAGGCGCCCATGTTCCAGAAAATCCTGATCGCCAATCGCGGCGAGATCGCCTGCCGAGTCATCCGCACCGCGCGTGCCATGGGCATCAAGACGGTCGCGGTCTATTCCGAAGCGGATGCCAATGCACTGCATGTGCGCGAGGCCGACGAGGCGGTCGCGATCGGCGGCTCGGCCGAGGCCGAGAGCTATCTCAAGATCGAGCGCATCGTCGAAGCCTGCAAATCGACCGGCGCGCAAGCGGTCCATCCCGGTTACGGCTTCCTCTCGGAGCGCGAGGCCTCGCCAAGGCGCTCGAAGCGGAGGGCATCGCCTTCATCGGCCCGAACACCCATGCGATCGCGGCCATGTGGCGACAAGATCGAATCGAAGAAGCTCGCCGCCGCGGCCGGCGTCAGCACCGTGCCGGGCTATCTCGGCGTCATCGCCGATGCCGAGGCGGCGGTCGGCATCGCCAACGACATCGGCTATCCGTCATGATCAAGGCCTCGGCCGCGGTGGCGGCAAGGGCATGCGCCTGGCCAAGAACGATGCGAGACGCGGAAGGCTTCCGCTCCGCCACCAACGAGGCGCGCGCCTCCTTCGGCGACGACCGGGTCTTCATCGAGAAATATATCGTCGAGCCGCGCCATATCGAGATCCAGGTGCTGGGCGACAGCCACGGCAACGTCATCCATCTGGGCGAGCGCGAATGCTCGATCCAGCGCCGGCACCAGAAGGGTAATCGAGGGAGGCGCCGTCGCCCTTCCTCGACGAGGCGACGCGGCAGGCCATGGGCGCCCAGGCTGTGGCGCTGGCCAAGGCGGTCGAATACCGCTCGGCCGGCACGGTCGAGTTCATCGTCGATCGCGACCCGGAACTTCTATTTCCTGGAAATGAACACGCGGCTCCAGGTCGAGCACCCGGTGACCGAAGAGGTGACCGGGCTCGATCTGGTCGAACTCATGATCCGCGTTGCCGCAGGCGAAAAGCTGCCGCTGACTCAGGAGCAGGTCAAACTGGACCGGGTCGGCGATCGAGGCGCGGGTCTATGCCGAGGATCCGTTGCGCAACTTCGTGCCTTCGATCGGCCGCCTGACGCGCTACCGGCCGCCGCAGGGGCCCGGGGTGCGGGTCGATACCGGCGTCTATGAAGGTGCCGAGATCTCGATGTTCTACGATCCGATGATCGCCAAGCTGGTAACCTTCGGCGCCAGCCGGGAAGCGGCGATCCACAGGATGGCGGGCGCGCTCGACGCCTTCCAGATCCGCGGCCTGAACCACAATATCGGTTTTCTGGCTGCGATCATGGGGCGCAGCGCTTCCATGACGGCAAGCTCTCGACCGACTTCATCCCGACCGAATTTCCCGATGGCTTCCACGGCGCGGAGCTGACCCAGGAGACGCAGGATGTCCTGGTCTCGATCGCTGCGGCTGCGCAATACAAGGCCGCTGCGCGCGACGCCAGTCCGGCTTCCACCTGCACCCGGTCCCGGTGCCGACGCGCTGGACCGTGCTGCTCGGTGCGCCGCCGCGCCAGGCGCGGGAGGTCGAGATCGCCATCGTGGAGGAAGGCTTCGCCGTCACCCTCGACGGTCGGACTCGCCAGATCCTGACCCGCTGGCAGCCGGGCGAATTCCTGTTCGAGGCCAAGATCGACGGCCACGCGTCGACGGCCCAGCTCGACCGCAAGGGCATCGTCTGGACCGTGATCCAGCAGGGTGCGGCGCTCGAGATGCGCGTGGTCGCACGCCACACCGGCAAGCTCGCCGCCCTTATGCCGGTGAAGCAGCGGCGGACCTCTCCAAGTTCCTGCTGTCGCCGATGCCGGGCCTGCTCGTCTCGGTCTCGGTCAGCGAAGGCCAGGCGGTCAAGGCCGGCGAAGAACTCGCTGTGGTCGAGGCGATGAAGATGGAGAATGTGCTGCGTGCCGAACGCGACGGCACGGTGAAGAAGATCCACGCCGCGCCGAAGGACAGCCTGGCGGTGGATCAGGTCATCCTGGAGTTCGAGGGGGCGTGAGGGAAAAGCCCTCTCTCCCGCACCGCGGGAGAGGGAGGGACCCGCGTAGCGGGAGGGTGAGGGGCGAGCCGTTTCAAAGGCTTATGGCGCTAGCGCGCCTCACCCTCATCCGGCTCGCTGACGCTCGCCACCCTTCGACGCGCTCGGCGCGGTCGCCTCCTTGCGGAGACGGAGCGCCGCGCTTTCGTGCGCGCTCTCCCGCATGAGCGTGTGAAAGTATCGATGAGGGCTCTGCTCTTCAGTGGGGCGGGCGTCCCCGCCCGCCTTGCCGGCGTGAGCCGGCAATCCTCTCTCGCGCGATAGGCTATGCCGGCTGGTCGCCGGCAGGCGGGCGGGGACGCCCGCCCCACTGAGAATCGGAGCCCGCTGCAATATTTTCACACGCTCAAGGCAGGAGAAGGGCTGTTCCGAGCCTCCGGCGCTACTCCCGCGCGTCGGCTTCCTGTTCTCCGCCGGCGGCTTCTGCCCGGTCCGTTCGATCCAACCCCCACCCAACGCCTTGTACAACGTCGCCTGCTGCGTGAGCTGTGCCTGTTTCAGGCTCAGCAGAGTCTGCTGCGCCGTATAGAGCGAGCGTTCCGCATCAGCACCGGCAGATAGCTGTCGACCCCGGCTTTGAACCGCATCTCCGACAGGTTGAAACTGTCCTGGGTCGCTGCCACCAGATCTTGCTGCGCCTTGACCTGGGCGCCATAGGTGCCCGCGTGATGCCAGCGCGTCGGACACTTCGCGGAAGGCGGTCTGGATCGCCTTCTCGTACTGCGCCACCTGGATGTTCTTCTGGACCTTGGCCAGATCGAGATTTGCTTCGTTCTGGCCGCCGGTGAAGATCGGGATGGTGAGCTGCGGCGCGAAGCTCCAGGTCGTGGCGTTGCCGCTGAACAGGTGGTTCAGGTTCACGCTGGAGACGCCGTCCGAGGCGGTGAGCGAAATGCTCGGGAAGAAGGCGGCGCGCGCCGCGCCGATATTGGCGTTGGCCGCGATCAGATCATGCTCGGCCGCGACGATGTCGGGCCGCCGGGCCAGCAGGTCGAAGGCAGACCGGCCGGCAGATCCGCGACCATGCCCTGATCGTCGAGGCCATTTCCTGCCGGCAAATCGGCCGGGAGGGATTGGCCGAGCAGCAGGACCAACGCGTTCTCGTCCTGCGCCTCCTGGCGGGTGTATTGCACCAGGCTGGCGCGGGCCGTGTCGACCGCGGTCTCGGCTTGGCGCGCGCTCAGCGCCGTGGCGGTGCCGCCATTGAGCTGCAGCTTGGCCAGATCGTAGCTCGCCGTCTCGCTCTTCAGCGTCTCCTCGGTCAGATGCACCAGGTCGCGATCGGCCAGCACGGCGAAATAGGCGCCGGCGACTTCGGCGATCAGGCTGATCTGCGCGCTGCGCCGGGTCTCGGCCTGACCGAGATATTGCTCGAAGGCTTCGCGCGACAGGCTGCGCACCCGGCCGAACAGGTCGAGTTCGTAATTGGTGAAGCCGATCCGGCATTGAACGACCGGAAATAGATCGAATCGCTGCGGGTCGGGATGGTGGCGGCGCCGGCCGCTCCCGCGCTCGCTCCGCTGAAGGCGAAGGTGCTGTTAGCAGGAATGCTCTCGAACGCACCGCCGCCGTTCGCGGAGATCTGCGGGAACAGGGCAGCATGCTGCACGCGATACTGCGCCTGCGCCTGCTCGATATTGAGGGCGGCGACGCGCAGGTCGCGATTGTTTTCGAGCGCGATCGCGATGAGCTGCTGCAAGGCCGGATCGGCAAAGAAATCGCGCCAGCCCAGCGCATCGGCTGTGACGGACTGAGAGCTGGTCGTATCGGCGGGATAGGCCGGCCGTCGGGTAGGCGGCGGCGACCGGTGCTGACGGCTGCTCATAGTCGGGGATCAGGAAGGAGGAAAAGGTAAGAAGTTAAGTAATTAAGCGCCGGTGCTGCGCCTGGCTCCGGCGCGGCGCAAGGCGATGACCTGCGCTTCGCCCAGCTTGGCGCGCAAAGATTGCAGCGCCTGCTCGATCCCGCCTCGGGCTATGATTCAGCGCGGCTCGATCCGGATTTCCGGGTAGCGGCGCAAGACGGCCTCGACCGGGTCCGGCACAGTTGCGGCGATCGCGGCGGCGATCGTCCCGGTGGCCGCGACATCGTTCTTGCGGCAGGCAGTTTCCAGGCTCTCGGCCAGATATTGGAGGCGCCGCGCGCCGAAGCTGCCCGAGGTGCTCTTCAGGTCGTGCGCTTCGCGCGCCAGCAGCGCGAGGTCTTCCTGGGGCCGCCAGCGCCGCGATCCGACCGGCGCGCGCGATCAGCCCGTTCAAATAGGAGCCGGCGAGCGCGATCAGCCGCTCCTGCGGCATGATGAGGCGAGCGTGTCCAAGGTCGCGATATCGAGCAGCAGCTCGCGGTTCTGCGTCGGCGTGTCGAAATTTTCCAGAATGTGTTCTCCTGGTTTCGTCCGGTTGAATAGCATCGAAGCCCCGGTTTCGCACGGGATTCGCGCGGCTTGGCCGGCAGGGCGCTTCGGCGTTAAAAGATCGGCGGAGGAGTTGCCCTTGCCCCGATTGCCCTTGCCGATCCCCACCATCGTCCCGCTTGGGCCCGGCATGACGTTGCTGCCCGGACGCGCCGGCCCGGAAATCCTGGACGCAGCGCTCGCCCTGCTGGCAAGCCATCCGCCGCGCGCCATGTCGACGCCCTGGGGCAAGAAGATGTCGGTCGTCATGGACGAATTGCGGCCCGCTCGGCTGGGTGACCGATGCCGGCGGCTATCGCTATACCGCCCTCGATCCGCTGAGCGGCGAGGCGTGGCCGGCCATGCCCGGATGCCTGCACCGGCTTGCGGCCGAATCGGCGGCCGCGGCGGGATTTCCCGGTTTCGATCCCGAAGCCTGCCTGGTCAATCGCTATGGCGCGGCGGCACGGCTGGGGCTGCATCAGGACCGCGACGAACGGGATTTCGGCCAGCCGATCGTTTCGGTCTCGTTCGGCCGGTCGGCGCTGTTCCGGATCGGCGGCACGCGCCGTACCGATCCGACCAGGGCGATTACGCTCGATCACGGCGACATCGTCGTCTTCGGCGGCCCGTCCCGGCTGATCTTTCACGGCATCGATCGGCTGACCGGTCCGGAGGATCCGGTGCTGGGCGACAGCCGCGTCAATCTCACCTTCCGGCGCGTAACCGCGCCGGGCTGAGCGCGGGGAATCGGGTGCCGGCAACGCTGCGCTTTCGTCATTCGCCGGCGACGGGACGTCATCCGTTTTCCGCAATGCCGCGAAACGGCATTTGTCCCTGATTTTCCCAAACCGATCCTGTAAGGTGCCGGCCCGCACACCACAGATTCCGTCACCGATGCCAAGTTCCTTGATGCGTTTTTGTCCCTTGTCGCTGCTCGTTGTCGCGGCACTGCCCATGCTCGCGGGGCTGTGCGCAGAATGGCCGGCAGGAAAACCGCGGCCGCCGGCTGTCCCGTCGAGCGCGCCGAATTCATCGCCGCCGCGCAGGCATTGCCGGCTGCGCCCGCGCCGAGCGGCGAGGCCTATTGGACACAGCTGCATCAATCCGGCCTCGACACCGTGGCGACGTCCCGCCAATTGGCCGATCAGATGGCGACGCTCGGCTCGGCGGTCGATCGGATCGATCGGGGCTATGCCGCGCTCGACGCGTGCCGTCGGGGCCGAGCCGGCGCGTTGCGCCTGGGCATCACGGAAGCGAAGCTCGCGCCTGCGGCGGGCGCGCAGCGTCTGGCGGACGAGAAGAAAATCTTCGATGCCGAACTCGCCCAAGGGCGCGACATTGCCGGGCAGATTGCGTCGAGGCAGGCGATTCTCCAGGAGGTCGCCGAGCGCATGGTCGCTGCGGCGCCCGGCAGCAGCGCCAAGGTGGCGAAGGCGGTAGCGGCGTCGCCGATGCCGGCGACGCCCTTCATGGCGACGCAGAATGCCGAGATCTATGCCCGGCCCGATGCCGGCGGCGCCCGCATCGCCGATCTGCGCAAGGGGCAGCGTGTCCAGGGCCCGGTGGCGGGCCGACGACCGGCTGGACCACGCTGACGCTCAATGACGGCTCGCTCGGCTATGTCGATTCGAGCGTGCTGCGCCAAGTGCAGCCCAATCCTTCGGCGCTGAAATCGGCGGCGCTGGCGCGGGCACAGCGCGCCGCGGACGGCGATCCGGTCGTCGCCCTGGTGCTGACCGCGCGCCAGGTCCTGCCGGCCAAGGCACAGAGTTTCGCCTCGCAGCTCGATCTGGCTGCCGGTACCGAAGAGACCGAATTCGCCGCCGCGCCGGCCGATGCTGCCGTGCAGGCCGGCAGCGCCGCTCCGGCGCAGCCGAGCGACACTACGCCGCCCGGCGGTGCCGGCCCGATTGCGCCGTCCAATGCCCCCGCGCCGGTTGCGCCACCTCACGGCACCCGCACCATCCGACAGCGTCGCACCCGGCGGCGCGAGCCAGACGTCCTGATCCGTGTCGTGGCTGGAACAGGCTACTGCCATGGCCTATCGCATCCATAGCACCGCCCGTCCGCGCCGGAGGGGAGGGCACGCCAAACGGTTGCGCCCGACCTCGTCGCAGAGCTTCGCGCGGACCGGCGTGAGTGATGTCAAGCGCCTCGGGCTGAAGCGCACCGGGTTGCGTGACGGTTATCATTACATGATGACCATCCCGGTCTCCGGGCTGCTGCTGACGCTGGTCGCGGTCTATCTGCTGACCAATGCGATCTTCGCGCTGCTCTATATCGCCTTCCCGGGCAGCATCGCGCATGCCGAGCCGGGCTCCTTCTCCGACGCGTATTTCTTCAGCGTGCAGACCATGGCGACGATCGGCTATGGCGCGCTGCTGCCGGGCAGCATGGCCGGCAACATCATCGCCACGGCCGAGACCGTCGTCGGCATGCTGACCGTCGCCTTGTCCGCTGGTGTCGTCTTCGCCCGGGTCTCGCGGCCGACCGCGCGGATGATGTTCAGCGAGGTCGCCGTGATCGGCACGCGCAACGGCCGGCCGACCCTGATCTTCCGCGTCGCCAATCAGCGCCGCAACCAGATCGTCGAGGCGCACATCAATGTCGCGATCCTGCGCCGCGAACGGACGATGGAAGGCGAAGAGGTGCGCCGGTTCCACGATCTGAAGCTGGAACGCAACAGCACACCGATCTTCGCGCTCAGCTGGACCGTGCTGCACGTCATCGATGAAGCCAGCCCGCTTTACGGCGCGACCTACGACAGCCTCAAGGCGGATGACGTCGAGATCATCTGCTCGATCACGGCATCGACGAAACCTTCGCGCAGCCGGTCCAGGCGCGGTTCGGCTATGGTGCGGACGACATTCGCTGGGGCACGCGCTTCGTCGACATCATTTCGCGCAAGGAAGACGGCAGCCGGTTCATCGATTACAGCCTATTTCACGATACGGTCGAGTAAGGCTGCGCCAGAGGGTGCGGTCCGGTTGGCCTTGTTCCGGAACGAGATCGAGACGTGACACAACAGATTTCCGACACCGCCCTGCCGATCTTGAGGACGACCTCCGATCTGCGCGCCCGGATCGCCGCCTGGCGCGCGGCCGGCGATCGGATCGGATTGGTGCCGACCATGGGCGCCCTGCACCGCGGGCATCTGGCGCTGGTCCAGCGCGCTCTCGACGCCGGCGAGCGTGTCGTGGTCAGCATCTTCGTCAACCCGACCCAATTCGGTCCGAACGAGGACTTCGCCAGCTATCCGCGCAACGAGGCCGAGGATGTCGAGAAGCTGCGCGCCCTCGGCGCCGATCTGGTCTGGGCGCCGGAACTCCATGAGATGTATCCGCCGCGCTTCTCGACCTATGTCAGGGTCGAGGAACTGACCGAACATCTGGACGGGCCGCACCGGCCGGGCCATTTTCAGGGGGTGGCCACCGTGGTGGCCAAGCTGCTGCGCCAGGTGACGCCGGATCGGGCTTATTTCGGCGAGAAGGATTATCAGCAGCTGCAGGTCGTAACGCGGCTGGCCCGCGATCTGGATCTTTGTGTCGAGATCGTCGGGTGCCGACCGTGCGCGATCCCGACGGCTTGGCGCTGTCGTCGCGCAATCTTTATCTCAGTGCGGATGAGCGGCAGCGCGCCAGCATCCTGCCACAGGTCCTGGCCGAAACCGCTGCCGCGGCGGCTGCCGGCATCGCCAGCTTCGCGGAGCTGCTGCGTGCGGCACGGGCGGCGCTCGGCGAGGCGGGGTTCGGGCCGATCGACTATATCCAGATCTGCGACGCCGAGACCCTGGTGCCGGTCAGTTCGCTCGAACGACCCGCCCGGCTCTTCGTTGCTGCGCGGCTGGGCCGCACCCGCCTGATCGACATATCCCGGTCGGCCACGCCGCAGCCTGATGGGCCTCGGGCTACTTCCCGACCTTGCGCAGGACGAAGTGACAGTCGGACCGTTCCATGCCATATCGCGTTTCGAGGATCGAAAAGCGCTTGGACAGAAAGCGCTGAATATCGACGAAGAGCCCGAGCCAGCCATCCGGATCATAGTGTGCTTGTGGCTCATGAAACGGTTCGCGCCGCCTTCGCCTTCTTCCACCAGACGCAGGATGTCGTCGCCCCGCACCTGGCCGCCGCTCACCATATGGCCGGGTGACGCGGTGGCAATCTGCGAGCGCATATGGGCGAGCACGATCTGGTCGTGCATCGCGTTGTATTTGCCGGGATTCCGGTATTCATCGGCGTGATGCGCCAGGTCGAAATAGGGCATCCACGCGGCATCGATCAGGAAGCGGATATCCGGAACGACGATGTAGATGGTTCCGTCCGGCCGAGACAGGTCGAGCAGATTTTCGACCGCCCGGATTATGCCATCGGCGTGTTCGAGCACGTGGGAGGCTATTACGAAATCGAAACGTCCTTGCAGCGCCGCCGGCACGGGATCGTCGATCGAGAGCCGGTGCTTGACGGCATCCGTCCCGAACAGATCGCCCGAGTCGATATCGGCATTGATCGCCGCCGCATCGCCGAACAGCTCGGTCGGAAAACGTCCGGCGCCGATCTCGATGCCGCGGCGCGCAGCCATTTCATCGACAGATATTGGCTGGTCGTCTCCGTCCGCCCGAAAATTCGCGGCTCCGCATGGCCGGCCCGATCGAAATGCGCCCGCAGCGCGGCAGGATCCAGGGTCATCAGGTCGAGGCTATGCGTTCGATAAATCTCAGGATCGAACAGATTTTCCTGCAAGGGCATCAATCCTCCAAAGCGCTGCACCGCGGGCCCGCATCTGAAACGGATTGCGGCAACGGCGTCAAACGCCGTCTTCAAAACGCCCGGCAGCTCTCATCTCGTCGGAGGAAAAACAGCGTCGGTTCAGCAATCGCCGGAGTCGGCTCTGCAAGCAGCCGGAAGGTGAGGCCGGATGCCTCGTCGATAGCCGTTGGTCCAAGCCCTGTGCGTCAGACCGCGGCGGGCTGGCTGACGCGAGCGGCGGTTGCCCTACGTCCCGGCAATTCCGTTCGGCGATATTCCTGCAACTCGGCCAAAGAGCGCTGCAGCGCTTTCTGTTCTTCGCGGTCTTCGCGATCCATGACGTCGAGGCAACTGAGCTTGATCTCGACCAAATCGATCAATGTCTCGATGGAGCGCGGTGAGAATTGTGCCATCGCAACCTCCTCAACGAACCTCAATGGCGCAACCGTGCGCGCCCTCCGTTAACGAACTCTCTCCAGTCGATCTCCGTTCCGCGATTCGATCAAATTTTAAGAGAATTGTCGAGCCTGTCGATTCTCGTCTTCTCTCGGCTCGCTTTGGGGTGTCGGCCGGCGGGGCAAGGAAGTATTTACGAGTGCTGCGTAAAACAGACGCTTCGGAGATGCCGGGGCCCTGGCCGCGGTCTTTTCGACGGTGCCGACGGGCGGGCGCCGCAGAATTCAATGCCGGTCTTCACGCGACCGCCGCAGCAAGAGGACATTGTGAGCCAGACTTCGATCGCCGATTCAACTGCCCGTCAGCTTGCCGCGTCAGCCGCCGGGGCGCTGCCCCGCCGTGTTCTGCGCGCCGCGACATGCGGCAGCATATGCTGGCTCATTCAGGCCGCGCCGGCCGCGTTCGATCCTGGCCTCGGCCTCCTCGGTTCCGGTCTGATTAGGCCTGGCCTGGTCCTTGCCTCCTACGCCGCCGCTCTGCTTGCCAGCATGGTTTTGGGCCTGCGGCGGGACGATATCGTCCGGACCCGTCCGGCCAAGGCCGCCTGGGTCGGCGTCGCCTTCGCCCTCGACCATCTGATCCTGCTCGCAGCACTGCCGGGCGGAGCCGGTCTGCGTGAGGGGGCGTGGACCGCGATCGCCTGGCCGGATCTCGCTTGGATCTGGATTGCGCTGTCCGTCGCGGTCGCGACGGCGACGCTGGCCGCGCTGGCCTGGGGCACAGCGCTCGGGGTCGATCGCTGGGGCCGGATCTGCATGATTGCCGTCAGTCTGACCGGCCTGGCGCTGATGCATCTGACTGGGCGGGCGGCACTCTATGGTAGCGCGCCGATGGCCCCTTGCCGCCGCGGCGGTGCCTTGGTGCGGCAGCCTGGGGTTGTTGCTGGGCATCCGGCTCGGCGATCTGTCATTGATCGCGAGTCGCCGGTCGATCGCGATTCGCGAGCGCTTCCGCGTGATTGCCGAAGCGCTGCCGATTCCGATCGTGCTGACCGGCCCGGATAATCGCCGCGTGCTGTTCGCCAATCACCGCTCGCAGGCGCAATTCTATCCGCCCGGCGGCGCCGACCGGACGGATGCTTATTACGTCATGCCGGAAGATCAGCAGAAACTGCTCGACCGGCTACGCCGCGCCGGCTCGGTCGAGAATTACGAAGTGGAAATGCGGCGCGGCGACGGCTCGACCTTCTGGGCCCTGGTCTCGGCGACGTCGATCACCTTCAGCGGCGAGCCCGCCATTCTCGCCAGCTACCACGACATTACCGACCGGAAGGCGGCCGAAGAGGCGCTGCTGGCCAGCGAGGTGCGCTACGCGCTGATCTCGCGGGCCGCCAATGACGGCATCTGGGATTGGGATATCCCGACCGGGGCGGTCTATTATTCCAGCCGCTGGAAGGAGATCGTCGGCATCGCGCCGGCCTGCGGCTGACCATGCTGGAAGACTGGCTGGGCCGCGTCCATGCCGAGGATGTCGGGCGCTTGCGCCGCGACATCGATGCCCATATCGCCGGGACCACGCCGCAGCTCGATTGCGAATACCGCATCCTGCATGGCGACGGTCGGTATTGCTGGATGCAGTGCCGGGCCATCGCACTGCGCAACAACCAAGGCGAACCGATCCGCATGGCCGGGTCGCAATCGGATATAACGCTGCGCAAGACCTATGAGATCAATCTGCTGAACGCGGCTTATGAGGATCGGCTGACCGGGATCAACAACCGCGCCTTCTTCAGCCAGCTTGTCGAGTCGCGCAACAGCGTCCAATCGATCGAGGGCACGGCAATCCTGCTGCTGAATGTCGATCAGTTCCGCCGGCTCAACGCAGTCTGGGCTCCGGCGCAGGCGACGCGCTGCTGATCGCCATGGCGCGGCGCCTGGCCGGCCGGATCAGGCCAGTCGACGCCTTGTCGCGCATCGGCAACGACGAATTCACCATCTGGCTGCAATCGGTCGACGGGCATAAGGCGGCCTATACCTTGGCCGAGACGCTGCTGGCCGATCTGTCGCACCCTTATGCGCTGGGAGACGCCGAAATGTCGGTCGGTGTCTCGATCGGCATTGCCGCGCCGACGCTGGGCGATGCCGAGAATGGTGCCGATCTGCTGCGCAACGCGCGTCTGGCGCTCGACCGGGCCAAGCTCCTGGGCGGCGCCCGGGTCGAATTGTTCGACGACGCGCTGCTGCGCGAGACTCAGTTGAAGCGCCGTCTGTCCAAGGATTTGACGGCGGCCGAGCGGCTCGGCCAGATCTTCTTCGAATATCAGCCGGTCGTCTCGCTCGATGCCGGCGGGGTCAACACCATCATCGGCTTCGAGATGCTGATGCGTTGGCAGCATCCGGACCTCGGCCTGATCCCGCCGGCGCGCTTCATCCCGATCGCCGAGGAGGCCGGGCTGATCGGCCAGCTCGGCCTGTTCGCGATCGAATGCGCCGCCCGCGAAATCGCCGGCTGGACCGATGCGGGGCTGGTGCCGGAGGAATTCTCGATCGCCGTCAACCTGTCGAACCGGCAGATTTCCGATCGGCCGGGACGTTGCGGCTGCACGCGCTGCTCGATCGGCTGGCTGTGCCGCGCGGCCGGCTCAAGCTCGAGATTACCGAGAGCGTGCTGATGAGCGATCCGGAGGCAATGGCGACGGCGCTGTATGAGTTCAAGCAGCGCGGCATCGACTTGTCGCTCGACGATTTCGGCACTGGCTATTCGTCGCTCAGTTATCTGCACCGCTTCCCGCTCGATGTTTTGAAGATCGACCGGTCCTTCGTGAGCCGCATGCTGCGATCGCCCGAGGCGCTCCGGCTGGTGCGCTCGATCATAGAATTGTCCCATGATCTCGGCTTGGAGGTGGTGGCCGAGGGCGTCGAGGCGAGCGAAGAGAGCGATCTGTTGCGGCAATTGGGCTGCGATAGTGCGCAGGGCTATTACTATTCCCGACCCGGTTTCGAGCGAGCGGGCGCGCGCGCTGCTCGAACGGCGTATCATTTGACGAGGGCGATCCGGCCGTCATCCGGCCGGATGGCTCGAGGAGCGGGAGTCATGGACTCGGATCTTCAGCGCGGTTTCGCCCATGCCCGGGCCGCCCTGGCTCAGATGGAGCTGCGGCAGGTCGCGCCGACTCCTGAGAATTTCAAGGTCTGGTACGGTTATTGTTCGGGCTCGGCGCGGGCGCTGAAGCGGACCATCGACGTGCTCATTTCGAACGGGCAGGATTTCACGCCGAATGTCTGCAGTGACCTCTATGAGCGGTTTTTCGGCAATTACCGGCAAAGCGAAAAGGCGCGGCTGATCAATCAGCGGCTCGAGGCTTCCGTGCAGCAGGCACTCGCCATGCTGAACAGCGTCGGCGAAGAGGCGCGCCACTATACCGAAACCCTGGGCGAGAGAGCGGCCAGCCTGGGCAAGGCGGCCGAGCTGGTGCGGGTCCGCGACGTCATTCACTCGGTCATGTCCGAGACTCAGGAGATGATGGAGCGCAGCACCCATCTGGAGCATGAGCTGACCCGGTCGAGCGCCGAGATCCGGGCACTGCGCAAGCAGGTCGAGGATATCAGCCGCGAGGCGCTGACCGATGCGCTGACCGGCATCGGCAACCGCAAACTGTTCGACCAACGCTTGAAGCAGGTGGTCGCCAATGCGCTGGAGCAGGGCATCGAGCTGTCGGCTGCTCATGCTCGACATCGACCATTTCAAATCGGTCAATGATCGTTGGGGCCATCAGCTCGGCGACGACGTATGCGCCTGGTCGCCGGCGCGCTGATCGACGGCATCAAAGGCCGTGACCAGGCGGCCCGCTACGGCGGCGAGGAATTCGCCATCCTGCTGCCCGGCACGCGGTGGCCGATGCCGCGAAGCTCGGCGACCAGCTGCGCATGAGCATCGAGGGGCGGGCGGTGATCCGGCGCGAAACGCGCGAGACCCTGGGCAGCGTCACGATTTCCCATCGGCGTCGCCTGCTACCGTCCCGGCGAATCGCCGAGCCGGTTCGTCGAACGTGCCGATGCCGCGCTCTACCGCGCGAAGCAGACCGGGCGCAACCGAGTCGTGGTCGAGGAACCCGACGCCAGTTAACGCAAATGGTCTTTGTCGCCCAAAGCCAGTGCCTTGCCGCCCCGGCGCTCGGATGATCCAAGCCGCTACACCTATCGGTCGATCCGGCAGGACAACCATCGAAAGTCCTTTGTCTCCCGTGGCTATCTTCAGGGTGCGCCGGCCGGCAGCGGCGACGCCGTGATATGCAACAGCGCGTCTCGAAGCGACCAACTGGATATCTTGATGAAGCCGGACAGCGGCGAATCCAATTCCAATGTCAGGAAGAGGGAGGACGCGATGGAGATCGCCGCCAGCGTGGTCACCGTGAAGACGACCATGTTTCGCGGCGAGCTGAGGCCGGCGATGACGAAGATCACGGCCAGCCAGAACATCAGGATCGCCAGGAACGCAAGGCCAGCGACGGCTGCCCGTTCTCGATCACGTTCCAGCGTCGTTCCAGCAAGACGATCATGCGACTCTGCAAGCTGGCTGCCATCGCGCGGTGGAATTCATCATCCGGTGCGAGGCGGCGGATCGCCAGATCGATCCGGTTCAGTATCGCACCCAGTTCGATGCTCTCTACGCTGCCCTTGGTCAGGACGTTCAGATGATGCGGATAGTCGCCCGGCGGGGCGGTCTCCTCCGGCCCAAGTGTCGGCAATCGCCGCTTTCGTGTAGAGGATCAGATCGGCGCGCAGCGGGTCCACCACGGGTCCATACTCGCGCAGCCGCTGATCCAGTTCCGTGATGTTGATGCTGAGGCCGCGAAGTTCGGTTTCGACAGCGCTGAACCGTGTCTCGGAAGACGAAATCGACAATCCAAGGACCATCGCCGCGAAGGTCACCAGCAAGGTAATGACCATGCGGATGGAGTCGATCGAATCCTGGCTGCGATGGTGGTCGTGCAAGAACCGCCGGACGGCCAGGCCGCCCCAGTAGCAACTGACCATCAGCAGCAGAAGAACAGCGATACGCTCAGCTCGTACATGCCTGCCCCTCCTGCGTGGACCGAGTCGATCGGTAGATCGACGAGACGCGGAAGAACCGGCGGCGCGAGGTGTCCGTGCTGGTCATAGCCCCATTCCTATCTCGTCTCGTCTCAAGCTACGTCGCCGGATGGTGGCAGGCTAGGCCTGCCCACCACGATCCGGTCGAGCATTACGAGAAGTTGCAGTGGAGATGGCCCCAGGGACCACGCCAGCAACCGCCGCCGGCCCACCGACCTGGCCCCCAGCCCCAGCGGACCGGCCCCGGACCCGGACCCCAGTGGGGACCGCCCCCAGCCGCCGCGATGCCAGGCACCGCCCGGTCCCCGCCACCAGTCGATGAAGAGGCTGACCTGATTGCCGGTCGCCGGCAGATCGCCGTCGAGTGGATGGATGTCGTAGGTGATCGAGTCGCCTTTGACGCGAGGATTGCGCAATTCGACGACTGCCAGATCGGGCTTGCCGTCGATGACGGTCGAGACCGTCGCGTTCGGCGGGTCCTCCGCGAAATCGTCCTCGCCCTCGGTCCAGTAGCCGACAAGGCTCTTCGTGGGGACATCGCCGGTTGTCCGCTCCGGTCGGTCGGCGAACATCAGGGTCTTCGGCGCCACGCCGTTGATGGTCAGCGACTTGCCGTCCGACGTGAACGACTGACCGACCTGAACGAACAACCAGTTCGCGACTGGAACCCGCTCCTTATCCGATGCGGCATCAGCCGTCGAAATGGTTGCGGCCTGGGGAGGTGCATCTTCCGCCAGAGCAACACCAATGGTAGCAGACGCGGCCATCGCCAGGCCGAGCAACAAGCTCTTCATGATCGTTTTTCCCTTCAGTGATCGGGAGGGACCATTCCTCGAACGATCTAGACAGTGTCAGGATTAAACTTCGAAGGAAGACTCTTGTCAATGCGAATCTAGACAGCGTATAGATAGGTATGCAAATTAAGATCGGCTACCACCACGGCGCGCTCCGCGAAGCGCTTCTCATCGCGGCCGAAAAGATCCTGCGCGAGCAAGGTCTGGCGGATTTAAGTCTGCGCGCGATCGCGCGCGAAGCCGGCGTGTCGCATGGCGCTCCCGGGCATCATTTCCCGGACCTCGCTGCTTTGCTGAGCGAACTGGCAGCGGTCGGCTTCCAGCGGCTCGCCGACGCGCTCAGGCCAGCGCTCGACGGGGCCGATGGGAAGCGTGTCATTGCGGAGCGAGTCTATGTCGTCTTCGCGCTTGAGAACCCGGCCCTCTTCACCCTGATGTTCCGAGAGGAACGCCTGGATGCTACGAACCCGTCCCTGCGAGCAGCGCGCCTCGCGGCAACTGCCGCCCTGTTCGAGGTCAGCGACGCGCCAATGAACGAGCCGACACTCGAGCAACTGGCCCGGGCCGCCGCGATGTGGAGCCTGGTCCATGGATTTGCCGTGCTTGCCGTAGGACAAGCGGCTTGTGCCGATCCTCCGCCTTGCACCCGCCGGAACCGGTCCTCTCGAGCTTTTAGAGGCTATTCAGGCAACACACCCGTCACCCAGCGTCGACAAACAAGACAGCGAAGCGCGATCGGAAAAAGCCGGAGCCAGAACCCGATCGAGGCGCTCTGGAGCCAAGGCTGGTTCAGAGCCGAGCCCAGCCCGAGCTGGCGCGAGCGGAGACCAGTTAAGCGGACGAAACCAGAACTATGCCGCCAAGCGGGCAGCGCTACGAATAGGCCAGACAAGGATGGCACAATCCAGCAGCGTACCTGGCCAACGATTGTTCGCTGGACGGTGCCGTTCGTGATATACTTTCCCGCGAATTTCTCTTGCACAGAGAGGCAGAAATGACCGGAATTCGGTGCTCGTGCAATGACGGGGCGAACGCGCATGCGTCGTTTCCCCGGCGCGCTTTCCTGCGGACCGGCGTCGCCGGCGCCGTCGCCGTTGCGGCGAGCGCCTTCCCGCTGCCCGGCCAGGCGCAGACAACGATGTCGCCCGACGCGGCGCTGAAGGCGCTGCTCGACGGCAATAAGCGCTTCGTCGAGAAGAAGATGGCGTCGTTCGACGAGGATCTCGCGATCCTCAAGCAGAACACCGTGGCGAAGCAGGAGCCGTTCGCGGCGGTGCTGTCCTGTGCCGATTCGCGGGTGCCGGTGGAGTTGGTTTTCGACCAGACCATCGGCCATCTCTTCGTGGCGCGCGTTGCCGGCAATGTCGCGACCTCCGAGATCATCGCCAGCCTGGAATATGGCGCGGCGGTGCTCGGCAACAAGGCGATTCTCGTGCTGGGCCACGGCAGTTGCGGCGCGGTGAAGGCTACGATCGAGGGCAAGGCCGTGCCGGGCCAGATCAGCGGTCTCTATGCCCCGATCCGCCCGGCGGTCGATGCGGCCGGCAACGATCTCGAAGCCGCGATCAAGGCGAACGCCAAGATCCAGGCGAACCTGCTCGCCACCGCTTCGCCGCTGCTGGCGGGGATGATCAAGGAGGGTAAGCTGAAGGTCGCCGCCGGCTATTACGCGCTCGATAGCGGCACGGTCAGTTTGCTGGGGTAAACGGCCCGACTCTCAGGGCCCGGCGGCCTCACGCAGCGTCGGAAAATCGGCGAACCGACCTCCATGGCCCGACCAGGCCGGACGGCAGCGCGTCCCTGTTCGAGGCCGCGATGGACAGGGCGAGCAGGCGGGTGGGGTTCTCGTGCGGCATGACGATGCCGTGCCGGCTGGCCGGATGAAAACCGAAGCGGCCGTAATAGGCTTCGTCCCCGACCAGCAGCACCGAGCGATAGCCGAGCGTCCGGGCACGGTCGAGGCTGCAGCGGATCAGCTTGCCGCCGAGGCCGGCGTTCCGATGGCTCTCTGCCACCGCGACAGGGCCCAGCAGCAAGGCGGGCGCGTCGCCGATCATCACCGGCCAATAACGGATCGTCGCGGCCAGTACGCCATCGTCCAAGGCGACCAGGCAGAGCGGCACGACCCGCTCGACGCCTTCGCGATAGGAATAGGAGATCTTGGCATGCCGGTCGGCGCCGAACGCAGCGTCCAGCAGGGTCTCGATGGCGCCGGCATGCTCCGGCCGCTCGGTGGTGAACTTGATCATCGGGCTCGTACTTTTTCCAGGAATGGTCGGCGGAGGATCATCCGGCCATCCTGGCGAGCCCACTGGCGGCTTCCTGCCGTCAGCCCCTCGCGCCTGGGCGACCGAACGCTGCCACGACGCGGGATGCGCGCGGGCGGCTCGTACTTCGTCGGTCGGTCGGGGCGGACATAGGGACTCGCAAAGCGGTTGCGGCTGCCGGGAAAATGAGGAAAGCGCCAACCCCTGTCAAGCGCCTGCATCCATGAACACGGCGGTCGTCAGACCGGCGTTGGGGGCGGGACGGCCGTTTCCCTATCGGCAAGCACCTTGCCGGGCCGGGCAATCGGAGAACCAGGGATCGCTGCGCAGGTGATCGACGATGAAGACGAAGCCGAGCAGCAGCAGCGCCAGGACCGCGACTCCAGCGAGGATGGCGAAAGGATTGTGGTAATTCTCCTGTTGCTGCGCTTGCCGCTGTTCACGCTGTGCCGCTTCGACCGCGGCGTCGGCGGCGCTGGCTTCCGCCATGGCCGCCCGGCGGGCGATAAAAGCGCGCGTTCCGGGCGACGGCTCTGCGTTCGTGTGGTTTTGCCCGTCTTTTTCTTCGGCCATCACACTCAGGTCCCCGGCCGTTAAGTATCGGTTCCAGCTTGACTTATCGGCGCGTCAAAGACAATCGCCAGCATGTAGAGCCGTCGGCGGCGCCAAGCGTCGATTTGAATTTCTTCGCGCGCAATTGAAACCGGCCAAAGCTACCTAGCAACGATGACACAAGGCCGCGGCAAATAGGGGCTTTTGTCCGGGGTGGCAGGTCGGTTACATTATCGCAAGTATCACGCCGATTGCGGTCAGGGGGATAATTTGTTGAGACGAGTCTTGTACGGCGCGACGGCCGCGTCGCTAGCGCTGGCACCGGTGATTGCCGATGCCAGTTGTTTCACCGAGCCGGAATGGCGGGCCGCGCATGTCAAGGTGCTGCAGCTCGATCTCCAGGTTGCCGCGCTCGAATGCGCCAATGTCCAGGGCGCCAGTTATACGACCGAGTATAATTCCTTCATTGCCCGCTTCAATGACCGGCTGGCGGCCGAGGGCAAGCTGCTGCGCGCGCATTTCCAGCGCGTCTATCACGGCACATCGGAGAAAGAGCTCGATATTTTCGTGACCAAGGTCGCGAATTACGCCTCGGACCGCAGCATGCAGGACATGTCGTTCTGTGCCAATTCGGCGGGCGTGTTCAAGGATGCGCTGGCGATCGATACGCCGAAGCTTGAAGACGCGGCGCTGATCCATGTCGTCGACCACAGCCAGATCGGCGAAGTCTGCGTCGAGAAGCAACCGGCGGCCAAGAAGGCGAAAAAGGTCAAGACGGCGTCGAAGTAGAACCTCGCCGGTCGGACCGAGGCGACGAAGGGCACGCCCGGGACCGGGTGTGCCCTTCGTCGTCTCAAGATAGTGGTCGACCGCGACCTCGGTTTCGGTTATCAGCAGGGCCAGTTCCGACCTGTTGCCGGCTATCGGCTGGTTGGGGGATCGCCCCGCGCTTCGGCGCGCGGCAGTCTGTCGCGATCTGCATAGCGGGCACCCTGCATTCCGCTTGACGGGGTGGTCTACCGCGTATAGGTTTCGCGCCGCTTTCGAGCTGGCCGTAGGAGCGCCATCCTAAACGCAGCTCAGTGGTTATCGAGGTAAAATGGCGCCGCTGACCCCTTGGGTCGGCATCTTTGCCTGAGGGCTTGAGTACGAAGTTTACTGTGCCGGCGACGTCGGTTCGCGTCGCTCGGCATTTTCGTTTTACGACGAGGGTGTGATTGGAATGCCGACCATCAACCAACTGATCCGGAATCCCCGGGCGCCGCAGACGGCCCGTAACAAGGTCCCGGCGCTCGAGGCGTGCCCGCAGAAACGCGGCGTATGCACCCGGGTCTACACCACGACCCCGAAGAAGCCGAATTCGGCGCTGCGTAAGGTCGCGCGCGTTCGGCTGACCAACGGGTTCGAGGTGACGAGCTACATTCCCGGCGAAGGCCATAATCTGCAGGAACACTCGGTCGTCATGATCCGCGGCGGTCGCGTCAAGGATCTGCCCGGCGTGCGCTACCACATCATCCGCGGCACGCTCGATACCCAGGGCGTCAAGGATCGCCGTCAGCGCCGGTCGAAATACGGCGCGAAGCGTCCGAAGTAAGCGGTTCGATAGGAAGGATACGAAAGCATGTCGCGTCGTCGCGCTGCCATCAAGCGGGAAGTCCTGCCGGACGCCAAGTTCGGGGACATGGTCCTGACCAAGTTCATCAATTGCCTGATGTACGAAGGCAAGAAGTCGGTCGCCGAGACGATCGTCTATACGGCGTTCGATCGCATCGCCAAGCGGACCGGCTCCGATCCGGTCAAGGTGTTCCACGATGCGCTGGCCAATGTGCGCCCGGCGATCGAAGTGCGCTCGCGCCGCGTCGGCGGTGCGACGTATCAGGTGCCGGTCGAAGTGCGGGCCGATCGCGGCCAGGCGCTGGCGATCCGCTGGCTGATCGGCTCGTCGCGTTCGCGCAGCGAGAACAGCATGGAAGAGCGCCTGTCGGGCGAGCTGCTCGACGCCTCGAACAATCGTGGCGCCGCGGTCAAGAAGCGCGAAGACACCCATCGTATGGCGGACGCCAATAAGGCGTTCTCGCATTACCGGTGGTAATGGTCCGAGCATAGAGCCCCAGCGATGACCCGCACCATCCCCCTCGATCGTTACCGGAACATCGGCATCCTGGCTTCGCCGGATGCCGGCCGGACGACGACGACCGAGCGACTCCTCGCGGCGACGGCCCCGTGAGGAATCGGCGGCGCGGGGACATGTGCGGTCGTCGGGCGGCACGCCCGCCGCCTGGGTCGAGCAGGACAATGAGCGCGACATTACGCTGACCTCGGCGGCGACGAGCTGCTTCTGGCGCGAATGCCGCATCAACATCGTCGAGCTGCCGGCGACGAGCCGGCTGGCCGATGATGGCGCCTTCTCGGTGCTCGACGGCGCGATCGTGGTGATCGACGGTCTGGAAGGCGTGACGGAAGCAGTCGGATTGGCGCTCGATCAGGCGGAAGAGCGCGGGATATCGCGCCTCGTCTTTCTGAACAAGCTCGATCGGGACGGTGCGGATCTGGATGCGGTGGTCGCCGCAATCTCGGCGCGCGGCCGGGCTCAGGCGCTGCTGCTGCAGCTGCCGATCGGCGCGGGTGCAGGGCTGAAAGGGCTGGTCGATCTGGTCGGCAGCCAGGCGACGCTCTGGGCCGAGACTTTCGACGCGCCGGGCGAGGACGGGCCGATCCCGGACGCGATGGTTGCGTCGGCGTTGGCGGCACGGGCCAAGATCGTGGCCGCGGTGGCGCCGGGGCTCGACGGCATCGGGGCTGAGGCGCTGCGCGAGAAGCTGCACGAGGCTGTGCGCGCCGGCCGGGTCGTTCCCGTGCTGTGCGGTTCGGCGTTCCGCAATCGCGGGATCCGCCGTTTGCTGGATGCGGTGGTGGATTATCTGCCGGCTCCGTCGGAAATGGCGCTCAATGCGCGGGCGACGGACGGGCAGGCAGTTGAACGACTGGCTTCGGACGACGAACCTTTTGCCGGGCTGGCTTTCCAGACGGTGGACGATCCGTCGGCCGGCAAGCTGACTTTCGTCCGGATTTATTCGGGCGTCGTGGCAACGGGCGGCCAGATGCTGAATTCGGTGACGACCAGCCCGGAACGGATCGGCCGGATGGTTCGCATGCACGCGAACCACACGGAAGAAATCAAGGAAGCCCATGCAGGCGACATCGTCGCCCTCGCGGGCCTGACCCATACCACGACGGGGGATACGCTCTGCGATCCCGCCGCCCCAGTGATCCTGGAGCGGATGCCGGCCTTGGCCGGACGCGTGAAGCACTGATAGAGCGGAGAACCGGCCATGGCGAAGGCGAAGTTTGAGCGGACGAAGCCGCATTGCAACATCGGGACGATTGGTCACGTTGACCATGGCAAGACGTCTCTGACGGCAGCGATCACGAAGGTTCTGGCGGAGTCGGGTGGGGCGACCTACACGGCGTATGACCAGATCGACAAGGCTCCGGAAGAGCGTGCGCGCGGCATCACGATCTCGACGGCGCATGTCGAGTACGAGACGACGAACCGCCACTATGCGCATGTCGACTGCCCGGGCCATGCCGACTACGTGAAGAACATGATCACGGGTGCGGCGCAGATGGACGGCGCGATCCTGGTGGTTTCGGCGGGCCGATGGTCCGATGCCGCAGACGCGCGAGCACATCCTGCTGGCGCGCCAGGTCGGCGTGCCGTCGCTGGTGGTGTTCCTGAACAAGGTCGACATGGTCGACGATCCGGAGCTTTTGGAGCTGGTCGAGCTTGAAGTGCGCGAGCTGCTGTCGAGCTACCAGTTCCCGGGCGACGACATTCCGATCGTGAAGGGTTCGGCGCTGATGGCGCTCGAGGGCAAGAGCCCGGAGCTGGGCCATGACGCGATCCTGGAGCTGATGAAGGCGGTCGACTCCTATATTCCGCAGCCGGAGCGTCCGATCGACCGTCCGTTCCTGATGCCGATCGAAGACGTGTTCTCGATCTCGGGCCGCGGCACGGTGGTGACCGGGCGCGTCGAGCGCGGCATCGTGAAGGTCGGCGAGGAAGTCGAGATCGTCGGTCTGAAGACCACGGTGAAGACGACGGTGACCGGCGTCGAGATGTTCCGCAAGCTCTTGGATCAGGGCCAGGCGGGCGACAACATCGGCGCGCTGCTGCGCGGCACGAAGCGTGAAGACGTCGAGCGCGGCCAGGTTCTGGCGGCCCCCGGCTCGATCACGCCGCACACGAAGTTCAAGGCCGAAGCCTACATCCTGACCAAGGAAGAGGGCGGGCGGCACACGCCGTTCTTCACGAACTACCGTCCGCAATTCTATTTCCGGACGACGGACGTGACCGGGATGGTGACGCTGCCGGACGGCACCGAAATGGTGATGCCGGGCGACAACGTGGCGATGGATGTCGAGCTGATCGCGCCGATCGCCATGGATGAAGGCCTGCGCTTCGCCATCCGCGAAGGCGGCCGTACCGTCGGTGCCGGCGTCGTCTCCAAGATCGATAAGTAAGGGTACCGAACAGACGCAGTAGAAGACCAAGGGTCCCGGCGGCACCGGTCTCCCGATGAGGGAGTGAACGCCGCCAATGATGGATCGGGATGGGGGCGATGCGTTGGGCATCGACCCCCCTCTCCCACGATGGAAGTGAATTTGTAATGGATAACCAAAGCATTCGGATCCGCCTTCGGGCGTACGATCATCGCGTGCTCGATCAATCGACCAGCGAGATCGTGAACACCGCGAAGCGGACCGGCGCCCGTGTGCGCGGCCCGATCCCGCTGCCGACCAAGATCGAGAAGTTCACGGTCAACCGCTCGCCGCATATCGACAAGAAGTCGCGCGAGCAGTTCGAGATCCGCACCCACAAGCGCGTGCTGGACATCGTTGACCCGACCCCGCAGACGGTGGACGCGCTGATGAAGCTCGACCTCGCCGCCGGTGTCGACGTCGAGATCAAGATCTGATCATGCGTACCGGACTTCTCGCCCAGAAAGTGGGCATGACCCGTATCTTCACCGCTGAGGGCAATCATGTCCCGGTGACGGTGCTGAAGGTCGACAACTGCCAGGTCGTCGCCGTGCGCACGACCGAGCGCGACGGCTACACCGCGGTGCAGCTCGGCATCGGCAAGGCCAAGGTCAAGAATGTGCCGAAGGCCGAGCGCGAGCGCTTCGCCAAGGCCGAGATCGAGCCGAAGAAGAAGCTCGTCGAGTTCCGCGTCTCCGAGGATGCCCTCCTCGAAGTCGGCGCTGAGCTGTCGACCGAGCATTTCTTGGCCGGCCAGTTCGTCGACGTGACCGGCACGACGATCGGCAAGGGCTTTGCCGGTGTCATGAAGCGGCACAATTTCGGCGGCCTGCGCGCCAGCCACGGCGTCTCGGTCTCGCACCGCAGCCATGGTTCGACCGGTCAGCGCCAGGATCCCGGAAAGGTCTTCAAGAACAAGAAGATGGCCGGCCATATGGGCGTCGTCCGCGTGACCACGCAGAATCTCAAGGTCGTGTCGACCGACGCGGAGCGCGGTCTTATCCTGGTGATGGGCGCCGTCCCGGGCTGGGAAGGCGGCTACGTGACCATCAAGGACGCGGTGAAGCGCAAGGCGCCCGAGAACCTGCCGTTCCCGGCGGCGATCAAGGCGGCTCCGGCTCCGGCCGAGACTTCGGCCGACGCGACGAAGGGCGAATGAAGATGAAAGCCTCCGTCAAGAACCTGGCGAACCAGGAAGTCGGCTCGATCGAGCTCGACGAAACCGTTTTCGGCCTGCCGGTCCGCAAGGACATCCTGGCGCGCATGGTGAACTATCAGCTCGCCAAGCGCCGTGCCGGCACGCACAAGACCAAGCTGATCGGGGACATCTCCGGTACGACCAAGAAGCCCTGGAAGCAGAAGGGCACCGGTCGCGCCCGTCAGGGCAGCCTGCGCTCGCCGCAGTTCCGCGGCGGTGCCGTGGTGTTCGGCCCGCTCGTGCGCAGCCACGCCTTCGACCTGCAGAAGAAGGTCCGCAAGCTGGCGCTCAAGACTGCGCTCTCGGCCAAGCAGGCCGAAGGCAAGCTGATCGTGATCGATCAGGCCGCGCTCGATCAGGCCAAGACCAAGGTTCTGGCCGAGCGTTTCGCGGTCCTCGGCTGGTCGAACGTGCTGATCATCGACGGTCAGGAGCTCGATGAGGGCTTCGCCCGCGCGGCCCGCAACCTGCCGAAGGTCGATGTCCTGCCGCAGCAGGGCGCCAATGTGTACGACATCCTGCGGCGCGACGTGCTCGTGCTGACGCAGGCGGCCGTCGAGTGCCTGGAGGCTCGCCTGAAATGAGCAGGTTCCGCGTGATCCCCAACGCCGTGCCGAAGGTTTCGGCCGAGCGTATGTACGATCTGGTGCGTTCGCCCGTCATCACCGAAAAGGCGACGATGGCGTCCGAGCACAACCAGGTCACCTTCCGCGTGCCGCTCGATGCCGACAAGCGCGAGATCAAGCTGGCGGTCGAGACCTTGTTCAAGGTCAAGGTCACGGCCGTCAACACGCTGGTCGTCGAAGGCAAGACCAAGCGCTTCCGCGGCCGTCCCGGCAAGCGGGGCGACGTCAAGAAGGCAATGGTGACCCTCGCCGAGGGTTCCAAGATCGACGTGACGACGGGAATCTAAGGTCATGGCGTTAAAGACATTCAAGCCGACCACGCCGTCACAGCGGCAACTGGTCATCGTCGACCGCAGCGAGCTGTGGAAGGGCGACGCCATCAAGGAGCTGACCGAAGGTCTGCGGAGCCATGGCGGGCGCAACAATACCGGCCGGACCACGATGTTCCATCGCGGCGGCGGGCATAAGCGCCGCTATCGCATCGTCGACTTTCAAACGTCGGAAATTCGACATGCCGGCCACGGTCGAGCGTCTTGAGTACGATCCGAACCGGACCGCGTTCATCGCGCTGGTGAAGTACCAGGACGGCGAACTCGCCTACATCCTGGCGCCGCAGCGCCTGAAGGTGGGCGACAGCGTCGTCTCCGGCGACAAGGTCGACGTCAAGCCCGGCAATGCCATGCCGATGAAGAACATGCCGGTCGGCACCATCATCCACAATGTGGAGATGAAGCCGGGCAAGGGCGGCCAGATGGCCCGTTCCGCCGGCACCTACGCCCAGCTGGTCGGCCGCGATGCCGGTTATGCGCTGCTGAAGCTCGCCTCGGGCGAGGTTCGCATGGTGCGGTCGGAATGCATGGCCACCGTCGGTGCGGTCTCGAACCCGGACCAGCAGAACATCGTCATCGCCAAGGCGGGACGGTCGCGCTGGCTCGGCATTCGCCCGACCACCCGCGGCGTCGCCATGAACCCGATCGACCATCCGCATGGCGGCGGCGAAGGCCGTACCTCGGGCGGCCGGCATCCGGTTACGCCCTGGGGCAAGCCAACCAAGGGCAAGAAGACTCGGCATAACAAGGCGACCGACGGTCTTATCGTCCGTCGTCGCAACACGAAGTAACGGAGACCCGCTGTGGCACGTTCCGTTTGGAAGGGACCATTCGTCGACGGCTATCTGCTGAAGAAAGCCGAGAAGGCGCGTGCGTCCACTCGTAATGAGATCATCAAGACCTGGTCACGCCGGTCGACCATCTTCCCGCAATTCGTCGGGCTGACGTTCGGCGTCTACAACGGGCACAAATTCATCCCGGTGCTGGTGACCGAGAACATGGTCGGGCACAAGCTGGGCGAATTCGCGCCGACCCGGACCTTCTACGGCCATGCGGCCGATAAGAAATCGAAGAGGGGCTGACCATGAGCAAGCCACAGGCGGAACGCCGCGTGGGTGAGACGGAGGCGATGTCCTTCGTCAAGTCCATCCGCGTCAGCCCGCGCAAGCTGAACCTGGTCGCCCAGCTGATCCGCGGCAAGAATGCGTCCTCGGCGCTGGCCGAGCTGACCTTCTCGCGCCGTCGTATCGCGCTCGACGTCAAGAAGGCGCTGCAATCGGCCATCGCCAACGCCGAGAACAACCATCAGCTCGACGTCGATCGCCTCTATGTCAAGGAAGCGACCGTCGGCAAGGCGCTGGTCATGAAGCGGTTTCACACCCGCGGTCGCGGCCGGTCGGCGAAGGTGGAGAAGTTCTTCAGCAATCTGACGGTTGTCGTCCGCGAGCGGGACGAGGAGACGGCATAATGGGTCAAAAGATCAATCCGATCGGGCTCCGGCTCGGCATCAATCGGACCTGGGACAGCCGTTGGTTCGCCCGCAAGGAATACGGCAACCTGCTGCATGAAGACCTGCGCCTGCGCAAGTACCTCATGACCCGCCTGAACCAGGCCGGCATCAGCAAGGTGGTGATCGAGCGTGCCGCCAAGAAGGCGCGCGTCACGATCCACACCGCGCGTCCCGGCGTCGTCATCGGCAAGAAGGGCGCGGATATCGAGAAGCTGCGTCTCGAAGTCGGCAAGATGACCGGCAGCGAAGTCAGCCTGAACATCGTCGAGATCCGCAAGCCGGAACTCGATGCCAAGCTGATCGCCGAGGGCATCGCCCAGCAGCTCGAGCGCCGCGTCGCCTTCCGTCGCGCCATGAAGCGCGCCGTGCAGTCGGCTATGCGTCTGGGTGCCCAGGGCATCCGGATCAATTGCTCCGGCCGTCTCGGCGGCGCCGAAATCGCGCGCATGGAGTGGTATCGCGAAGGTCGCGTGCCGCTGCATACGTTGCGCGCCGATGTCGATTACGGCGTCGGCACGGCCATGACCACCTACGGCACCTGCGGCGTCAAGGTCTGGGTGTTCAAGGGCGAAATCCTGGTTCACGACCCGATGGCGTCGGAGAAGCGGGCTGAGCAGGCGAGTGGCGGTCCGGGCGGCGAGCAGCGCGAACACCGCGGCGAGCATCGTGATCGGGGCGATCGGGACCGCGGTCACCGCGCCGGTCATTGAAATTTGTTTGAGAGGTCGATGACCCATGCTTAGTCCAAAACGGACCAAGTACCGGAAGGCGTTCAAGGGACGCATTCATGGTTTGGCAAAAGGCGGTACGGCGCTGAATTTCGGCTCCTACGGCTTGAAGGCGGTCGAACCGGGCCGGGTGACGGCGCGGCAGATCGAGGCGGCGCGTCGTGCGATCAGCCGGCACATCCGCCGCGTCGGTCGCGTCTGGATCCGTGTGTTCCCCGACGTTCCGGTGTCGACCAAGCCGGCCGAAGTCCGCATGGGCTCCGGCAAGGGCTCGCCCGAATACTGGGTGTGCCGCGTCAAGCCGGGCCGGATCATGTTCGAGCTGGATGGCGTGCCGGCCGATACGGCAAAGGTGGCGTTCGAGCTGGCCGCGGCCAAGCTGCCGATCGGCACCCGTTTCGTCCAGCGTCTGGGCGAGGAGGCGTAAGATGAAGGGTTCCGATCTGCGGGCCAAGTCCGCCGACGAGCTGAAGACCGACCTGGTCGGGCTGAAGAAGGAGCAGTTCAATCTGCGCTTCCAGCGGGCCAGCGGGCAGCTTGAGAATACGGCGCGCGTGCGCCAGGTCCGGCGCAACATCGCCCGGGTCAAGACGGTTTTGGGCCAGCGTGCCGGCTCGGTGGAGTAAGGAAGATGCCGAAGCGCATTCTGCAAGGCCAGGTGGTGAGCGACAAGCAGGACAAGACCATCGTGGTCCGTGTCGAGCGTCGCGTGATGCACCCGGTCTACAAGAAGTTCGTGACGCGGTCGAAGAAGTACGCCGCGCATGATGAGACCAATCACTTCAAGACCGGCGATGTCGTCCGAATCCAGGAATGCCGCCCGATCTCGAAGAACAAGTGCTGGGTCGTGCTGGCCGAACAGGCCGCCGAGCAGGCGCCGGCAGGAGTATAAAAAATGATCCAGATGCAAACCAACCTGGATGTGGCCGACAATTCAGGGGCTCGCCGGGTGCAGTGCATCAAGGTGCTGGGTGGTTCCAAGCGCAAGACTGCGATGGTCGGTGACGTCATCGTCGTCAGCATCAAGGAAGCCATTCCGCGCGGCAAGGTGAAGAAGGGCGATGTCCATCGCGCCGTCATCGTGCGCACGGCCAAGGAGATCCGTCGGATCGACGGCAGCGCGATCCGCTTCGACCGCAATGCGGCCGTGCTGATCAACAAGCAGGGCGAGCCGATCGGGACCCGTATCTTCGGGCCGGTCACCCGCGAGCTGCGCGCCAAGAAGTTCATGAAGATCGTCTCGTTGGCTCCGGAGGTGCTCTGATCATGGCCGCCAAGATCAAGAAGGGCGACAAGGTCGTCGTCATCTCGGGCTCGGACAAGGGCAAGACCGGTGAGGTCTTGAAGGTCCTGCCGACCGAGAATCGCGTGATCGTCCAAGGTGTGAAGATGGTCAAGCGCCATACCCGTCCGTCGGCGGTGAACCAGGGCGGGATCGTCGAGAAGGAAGCGACGATCCACGTTTCGAACGTCGCCCATATCGATCCGAGCACGGACAAGCCGACCCGCGTCGGTTTCAAGTTCGTCGAGGACAATCGCAAGGTCCGCTTCGCCAAGGGTTCTGGCGAAGTGATCGACCGGTGAGGTGAGAGATGGCTGCCCGTTTCCGTGAGCATTACCAGAACCAGGTGCGTTCCGCGCTGACCTCGGAGTTCAACTACAAGAACCCGATGGAAGTGCCGCGCCTGGACAAGATCGTCATCAACATGGGCGTCGGCGAAGCCGTCGCGGACAGCAAGAAGATCGAGGCGGCGGTCCGGGATCTGACCGCCATCGCCGGTCAGCGTCCGGTCGTGACCCGCGCCAAGAAGTCGATCGCGACCTTCAAGGTTCGCGAGAACATGCCGCTCGGGTGCAAGGTCACGCTGCGCGGCGATCGTATGTACGAGTTCCTCGACCGGCTGATCACGATCGCGCTGCCGCGCGTCCGCGATTTCCGGGGGGTCAACGCCAAGAGCTTCGACGGCCGCGGCAATTATGCGCTGGGCCTCAAGGAGCAGCTGGTGTTCCCCGAGGTCGACTACGACAAGATCGATGCCGTGCGCGGCATGGACATCGTGATCTGCACGACGGCGAAGACCGATCAGGAAGCCAAGGCGCTCCTGAAGGGCTTCCAGATGCCGTTCACCAACTGAGCCGGCGGGGAAGAAGAGATGGCTAAGACCAGTTCCGTCCAGAAGGACAAGAACCGCCGCAAGCTGGTGGCGCAGGAAGCGCAGAAGCGCGCCAGGCTGAAGGCGATTCTGAACGACAAGGATGTCGCGGGCGAAGATCGTTTCGTCGCCCAGCTGAAGCTCGCGGCTCTGCCGCGCAACGGCTCGAAGACGCGCATCCGCAATCGCTGCGAGCTGACCGGGCGTTCGCGCTCCTACTATCGCAAGTTCAAGCTGTCGCGCATCGCATTGCGCGAACTCGCCTCGGCCGGCCAGATTCCTGGCATGGTCAAGTCGAGCTGGTAAGGGAGACTCGAA
>JBBCHB010000015.1:0-62045 GCA_037200015.1 Aliidongia sp.
GTGCTGGAGCGTGAGCTCGACCGCTACCGGATCGAGCCGGCGAGGTGCCGGTGCCCCTTCGCCGGCGGCGCGGTCGGCTTCCTCGGCTATGAGCTCGGACGCTGCCTGGAGCGACTGCCCGCACGCCATGCCAATGAGCTGGCGATCCCGGATATGGTCGTCGCCTTCTATGACGTGGTCATCGCCTTCGACCAATCCGAGCGCCGCGCCTGGATCCTGTCTTCGGGCCTGCCGGCCGACGCGACGCCGCCCCGCTGCGCTCGGGCGGAGCGGCGCGCCCGCGCCGTGTTCAAGCGGTTTGCGCCGGCCGGTCGAGGTCGCAGCGGCGGCGCCGCGCTCACCGGTCGGCTGGACGCCGGAACTCGACCCGGCCGAGTATCGAGCCCGGATCGCGACATGCTTCAGCACATCCGGGCCGGCGATATCTATCAGGCGAACTTCACCGCCCCGTCACCTGATCCCGCGCCAGCCGGCACCGCCGCCGATCTCTACCGTGCGCTGCGCCGGTCGAGCCCCGCGCCCTTCGCCGCTTATCTCGCCTGCGGCCCGCGCCTCGCCGTCGCCAGCGCCTCGCCGGAGCGGTTCCTGCGGCTCGACATCGAGGGCCGGATCGAGACTCCGGCCGATCAAGGGCACGCGCCCGCGCGGCCGCGACGCGACCGAAGATGCCCGTCCTCGCCGCCGAGCTGGCGGCCAGCGAGAAGGACCGTGCGGAAAACCTGATGATCGTCGATCTGATGCGCAACGACATCAGCCGCGTGGCGGAGATCGGCCAGCGTCGCCGTGCCCCTCGCTCTGCGCCATCGAAAGCTTCCCGTCGGTGCATCATCTGGTTTCGGCCGTCGAAGGCCGGCTGCGGCCCGGTGCCGGACGGATCGACCTGCTGCGCGCGACCTTTCCCGGCGGGCTCGATCAACCGGCGCGCCGAAGCTGCGCGCCATGGAGCTGATCGATGCCGTCGAGGCGTCCCCGGCGCGGCCCCTATTGCGGCAGCATCGCCTGGTTCGGCTTCGACGGCGGCGCATGGATAGCAGCATCGTCATCCGCACCCTGACCATCACGCCGGAGCTGGTCATTGCCCAGGCCGGCGGCGGCATCGTCGCCGATTCCGATCCGGCGGCCCGAATACGAAAGAAATGCTGGTCAAGATCCGCCCGCTGCTGCGGGGCGATCGAGTGTCCGACACGATGAGCCTGTGGCTGAACGGCAAGCTGATGCCGGGCGATCTGGCCCGGCTCGATCCGCGCGACCGCGGCTTCACTTTAGGCGACGGGCTGTTCGAGACGATCCGGCAGGAAGATCGCTGGCTGGCCTATCTCGACCGGCATCTGGCGCGGCTGCGCCACGGCGCGGATTTCCTCGGCATTCCGCTGATCTGGACCGACGCCGAGATCGAAACCGGCCTCGACGCGCTGATCGAGGCGGAACGGCTGAATAATGCCGCCTTCCGCATCACCCTGTCGCGCGGCCCCGGTGAGCGCGGCATCCTGCCGCCGGCCGTGCCGACGCCTACGCTGATGATCACCGCCGGCCCGCTACCTTCGCCTGCCCCTCCGGCACGGCTCGTCGTCGCCACGATCACCCGCCGCAACGAAGCGTCGCCGCTGTCGCGACTGAAAACGCTGAAACTATCTGGACAATATCCTGGCGCGGCGCGAGGCGCTGCAGCGCGGCGCCGATGACGCGATCCTGCTCAACACGCGAGGCGATATTGCCGAGGCAGCGTCGCGAATGTCTTCGCGCTGCGCAACGGCGTGCTCGCAGACACCGCCGATCGGCGACGGCGCGCTGCCCGGCATCATGCGCCGCGCCCTGATCGAACGATGCGGTGCCGTGGAGGCGAGCTTGCAGCCTGCCGATCTTTCGGATGCCATGACGGTGTTCCTGTCGAACAGCCTGGGTCTGCGGCCGGTGGGCGTCGATCGACGGGACGGAGATCGGCGACGCCCGCAGTCTCGCGATCGTCGCCGAACTGGCCAGGATCGTCCTGGCCGCCGAATAGCCTCAGCTGGCGTCGACCGCCACGCTGGTCGAGCCATGCGAGACGCCGCTGCCGTCCTTGAAGCGGACGAAGACGCGCGACGTCCCCGGTGCGAAGGCGATCGGTGCCGACGCCGTGATGAAGATCGAAAAAGTCGGCGTGGCATTGGTCGCGAAACTCACCGTCACATTCGGGCTCGGCGGTGCAAGGCACTGCCCGTTGCTCGGGTTGGTCTGGCACAGGAAGACGGAGAGCGGCAGCGTCGCCGAGCGGTATCGGCCGAGGACGGTCAGGTTGCCGGGCGCGCCGACATTCACGGTCGCGACGGCGAAGGCTCCGCTCCCGCCGTGCCAGGGACAGTTGCACCACGCCGGGCTGAACGCTGGCTGCGAGCGCGATCACATCGGTCACCGGCGTCGAAGAGAACAGCAGGTCAATGGTGTTGACACGGGCGTATTGGGTGCCGAGACGACATCGGTGCAGAAGTAGTTGAGCGGCTGGGCCGTGACACTCACGGGTTCGCTCGACAGGAAGGTCAACACATAGGTCTGAAAACCGTTGGCCCGCGATGCCGACCGGCACAGTTCGCCGGTGACGGCATTCGTCGCCGGGTTCGTCCGTCTGGAAAGCTCATCGCGAGCCCCGGCGGCGCGGTCGGCAGGTTGATCCCGCAACCGGCCAAGGCTGCGTTGCCGTTATTGAGCAGTGTCGCGAACACCGTCGCCGCCTTGCCGATCTGGACCGACCGGCCACCCGGCAGGATCGCCGAAACGAGCGGTGGACGGCGTCGAGACGAAATTGCCCAGGGACACCGGGTGCTGGCCCACAGTCAGGGTCGCCGCGCCGGAGCCGGATTGCGTTCCGATCACCGAGACGGTGCCTGCGGTGAAATTGGCGATGATGGCATGGCTGCCGTCCGGCGTGATGGAAACGCCCATTGGCCCCGAGCCGACCGCGCCGGATCCGCAACGCTGTTGTTCGCGGTGGTGATGACGGTGACGCCGCCGGCTTCGTTCGTGACATAGGCCTTGGTGCCGTCCGGCGTGATCGCCACGCCGAAGGGCGAGCCGGCGACCGACACGGTCGCCGTGACCGTGCCGGTCGCCGTCGAAATTACCGAGACAGTCCCGGCGCCCTTGTTGGCGACATAGACATGCGCGCTGTCCGGCGTCACGGCGAGACCGGACGGCGTGGCGCCGACCGTAATCGTGCCCGTGACCGCCCCGCTGGCCGCGGCAATTACCGACACGCTACCGCTGCCGCTGTTCGCGACATAGACCTGCGCGCCGTTCGGCGTGGTCGCGACGCCGACCGGCGCCGTGCCGACCGGGATCGTTGCCGTCACGGCCCCGGTCGCCAGCGCGATTTCGGACACTGTCCCGTCGCCGGAATTGGCGACGAAGGCCTTGCTGCCATCCGGCGTGATCGCCACGCCGAAGGGGGCCGTTCCGACGCCGATCCGCGCCGTATTGGTGCCGGTGGTCGCGTCGATCAACCGAGACGTCTTGGTCAACGTGTCGGTGACCAGGACTTCCGCGGCGCTGGGCGAGACCGCAACGCCGGTCGGACCGTCGGGGAGGGCGAGGAGAACCGAGGCTTGGCTGGCCGCCGTGTCGAAGACTGTGACAGTCCCCGAGCTACTGTTGGCGATATAGACTTTGCTGCCGTCATCCGAAATTGCCGAAGCGTCCGGCTGATCGGTTCAAGGCGACGGTCGACAGAACCGGCGAACTGCCTGTCGTGGGCACGATCGTGACATAGGCCTGGCCCGGGGCAAAACCGGAGTTCGGAACGTAGAGCTTGCTGCCGTCGGGCGATATCGAGATGGATCTGGGCGCGTTGCCGACCGAGAAGCTCGAGGTGACGGCTAACGTCGCTATGGTGATCTCGTCCACCGTGCCGTCGCCGGCATCCGCGCTATAGGCCTTGGTGCCGTCCGGCGAGACCGCAACGCCGCACGGCGCACTGCCGACAGTGAGCGTACTGATTACCGTATTGGTCGCCAGATTGATGATCGAGACGGTACCGAGACCGGAATTGGTCACGAAGGCCTTGGAGCTGTCGGGCGAGACGGCCACGCCGCACGGCGCCGTGCCGACCGTGATCGGTGCGGACACTGCATGGGTCGACGTCGTGATAACCGAGACCGTGTTGGTTCCGCCATTGGCGATGACGGCCTTGCTGCCGTCTGGCGTCACGGCGACGCCGTCCGGCCCGGCGCCAACGGTCAGCGTCGCCGCGACCGTACCGCTCGCCGTATTGACGACCGAAACCGTGCCGTCGCCGGCATTGGTGACGTAGGCTGTGCCGCCATCCGGCGAGAGCGCGATGTTGCTGGCGGTTTTGCCGACCGGGATCGGCGTGGAAATGGCGCCGGTCGCCAGCGTGACGATGGTCACCGAATTCTGCGGCCCATTGGCGAAATAGGCCTTGGTGCCGTCGGGCGATAGCGCGATGCCGGGCTGCTTCACACCGGCCCCGGTGGTCAGCGTCGAGATGACCGCGCCGGTCGAGAGGTTGAGCACCGACACGGAATCGGAGCCCTGATTGGCGATATAGGCGTATTGCGCAAGAGCCGGCACTGCCGGCGCCATGGCGCCGATCGAGGCCAGGACCACGGTCGCCATCGCGACCCGCATTCTACGGCTGGCGAAACGCATCGAACCCCCCATGCATCGGTGACCGTACCGATGCCCGGTAAGGTCGGCGTTGTCGGATAGTCTCCATCTTTGCGTGCACGCCGTCCAATAGAATGCGGGCGCCCGCCGGAAAACCAGCGCGCTTCGCATGTCATCGAGCGTTGCGGTCGCGCGGGCGGATCGGCTTCACCCGCCGCGCGCGAGGGTCGATGGAACCGGGGGGTTATTTGCCGGTGAAGCTCGGTTTCCGCTTCTCCAGGAAATGCGCGACTCCTTCGCGGAAATCGTCGCTCATGAAGCTTTCGGCCATTTCCGTTTCGGCAGACGAGATGGCTTCGCCCGGCGTCTGGAACGGCGACTCCCAGACCTGCCGCTTGATCACCGCCATCGAGCGCGGCGAGATCGAGTCCGCGAGCTCGCGGGCATAGGCGCGCACTGCCGGCATCAGCTCCTCAGCCTGGAACACCTGATTGACCAAGCCCAGCTTCAAGGCCTCCTCGGCGCCGACCTTGCGCGACGAGAGCAGCAGGTCGAGCGCGACCGACCGGCCGACCAGCTCGGGCAGGATCCAGGCGACGCCGTATTCGGCGATCAGGCCGCGCCGCGAGAAGGCGGTCGTGAACAGCGCCTCGGATCCCGCGAAGCGGATGTCGCAGAACAGCGCGGCGACCATGCCGATGCCGGCGCAAGGTCCGTTGACCGCTGCGATCACCGGCTTGGGCACGGCGGCGAAATAGGAGACACGGCCGCGATAGTCAGGCCGCGCATCGAGGAAATCCGGCTCCTTCTGCGGCGACTGGCCACCGACGACGTTGCCGTCGCCGACATTGCTGAGACCGCCCATATCGGCGCCGGCGCAGAAGCCGCGTCCCGCGCCGGTGACGACGATGACCCGCACGCCGTCATCCGCCGCCGCCGCCTTGACCGCCGTGCGCAGCTCCAGATCCATGATCTGGGTCCAGGCATTGAGCCGATCGGGCCGGTTCAGCGTGATGGTGGCGATGCGTTCACTCACCTCGTAGAGGATCTGCTGATAGCTCACGATTTTCTCCCTAGCTTGCCTTTCAGCGGGCCTTGGCGACCGACCAGGCGATCTCGGCCATGGCCTGATAGACGGCGCCGCGCTCGACGGCCTGGCTGTCGGAGGCATTGCCGTCGAGGCCGCGGCGATAGACGCCGGCCAGGATCGCGGCGATCCGGAACAGCGAGAACACCATGTAGAAATCCCAATTCGGAACGCCGTCGCGTCCGGTCCGGCGGCAATAGGCGGCGAGGTATTGCTGCTCGGTCGGAATGCCGAACTGCGCCAGATCGATATCGGCGAAACCGCGCCCGGTGCCGGCCGGCAAGTGATAGCTCATGCAGTTATAGGCCAGGTCGGCCAGCGGATGGCCGATGGTCGCCAGCTCCCAATCGAGCACGGCGACGATTCGCGGCTCGGTCGGATGCACGATCAGATTGCCCAGCCGGAAATCGCCATGTGCGATCGTCGCCTCGTCATTGCCCGGATCGTTCTGCGGCAGCCATTCCATGACCCGATTCATGGCCGGGCAATCCGGCACGTTCGAGGCGATATATTGCTTGGTCCAGCGCGACACCTGGCGGGCGACATAGCCGTCCGGCTTGCCGAACCCTTCCAGCCCGGCCGCCCGCCAATCGACCTTGTGCAGCCGGGCGAAGACGTCGTTCATCGAATCATAGATCGCGGCGCGCTCTTCGGCGCTGCAGCCGGGCAGCATGCCGTCGGCGAAGATCCGGCCGGCACATGGTCCATGACGTAGAACATCTGGCCGATGACGCTGTCATCGGTGCAGAGCAGCCGGGTCTTCGGCACGGGCACGTCGGTGCCGGCCAAAGCCGAGAGCACGGCATATTCGCGATCGACGCATGGGCCGACGCAAGCAGCGTCCCCGGCGGCTTCTTGCGCAGCACGAAGGCCTGGTCGCGCGTCTGCAGATGAAAGGTCGGATTGGACTGGCCGCCCTGGAACTGGCGGATCACCGCGTCGCCGGCATAGCCCGGCAAACGCTCGCGCAAATACGCGTCGAGCGCGGCTTCGTCGAAGCGATGATTCGGCAATACCGGCACCAGCACGGCCTCACCCGTCATTCCAGTCCTCCCATTTCGCTTTCTCCCGAAGCTGTCCGGCAGTGTTGTCGCATTTACCGATGCGGTCAACCACCGCTCCCGGCAACAAGGTTCGCGCCGCAGCGGAGCGCAAAGCGCGATTGCGTTGTTGGGTAGCTGCCGATGCCGTCCGTCGGCGCCTGCCAGCACCGGAGCGACACGTGGCCGAATACGTCAAACGGAACATTCGCGAAGGCAATCCGCACCCGCGCGGCGCGATCTGGGACGGGGACGGCACCAATTTCGCCCTGTTCTCGGCCAATGCGACCAAGGTCGAGCTCTGCCTGTTCAACGAGGATGGCAGCCGGGAGCTGCAACGCATCGAGCTGCCGGAATTCACCGACGAGATCTGGCACGGCTACCTGCCCGATGTCGGGCCGGGCCAGCGTTACGGCTATCGCGTCCACGGCCCCTATGCGCCGGAGGAAGGCCATCGCTTCAATCCGAACAAGCTGCTGCTCGACCCCTATGCCCGGGCGCATGTCGGACAGCTCACCTGGAACGATGCGTGTTTCGGCTACACGATCGGCTCGCCCGACGAGGATCTGTCCTTCGACGAGCGGGACAGCGCCGAATTCATGCCGAAATGCCTGGTCGTCGACAGCGGCTTCGGACTGGCAGGCAAGCCACAGCCCGACCGTGCCCTGGGACCGCACCATCCTCTACGAGACCCATCTGCGCGGCTTCACCAAGCGCCATCCCGCCGTGCCCGAGCATCTGCGCGGCACCTTCGGCGGCCTCGCGACCAAAGAGGTGATCGAGCATATCCGGGCACTCGGCGTCACTTCGGTCGAGCTGCTGCGATCCATATGTTCGTCAATGACAGCCATCTGCTCGACAAAGGGCTGACGAATTTCTGGGGCTACAACTCACTGGGCTTCTTCGCGCCCGATCCGCGCTACGCCGCCGACCCGGCGCATAGCCTGGCCGAGTTCAAGGCGATGGTGACGCGGTTCCACGATGCCGGGCTCGAGATCATCCTCGACGTCGTCTACAACCACACTGCCGAAGGCAATGAGCGCGGTGCCACGCTGTCGTTCAAGGGCATCGACAACGCGTCCTATTACCGTCTGCTGCCCGAGCAGCGCCGCTTCTACATCAACGACACCGGCACCGGGAACACGCTCAACCTCAGCCATCCGCGCGTCATCCAGATGGTGACCGACAGTCTGCGCTATTGGGTCACCGAGATGCATGTCGACGGCTTCCGCTTCGACCTCGGCACGATCCTGGCACGCGAGCCAAACGGCTTCGACGACCAGAGCGGCTTCCTCAAGGCGTGTGGCCAGGACCCGATCCTCAGCGGCGTCAAGCTGATCGCCGAGCCGTGGGATTGCGGGCCGGGCGGCTATCAAGTCGGCGGCTTTCCGCCAGGATGGGCCGAATGGAACGACAAATTCCGCGACATTACCCGTGATTTCTGGCGCGGCGAGGCGCCTGCCGCTGCGCTGACGCCGCGGCTCTGCGCCTCCGCAGACATGTTTAACCGGCGCGGCCGCAAGCCCTGGTCCTGCGTCAATTTCATCACCGCGCATGACGGTTTCACGCTGACCGACCTCGTCACCTACAACGACAAACACAACGAGGCGAATGGCGAAGACAACAACGACGGCAGCTCCGACAACCGCTCCTGGAATTGCGGCGTCGAAGGGCCGACCGACGATCCCGAGATCGCGGCCCTGCGCGAGCGCCAGATCCACAATCTGCTGGCCACGCTGCTGCTGGCCCATGGCACGCCGATGCTGCTGGCCGGCGACGAGTTCGGCCGGACCTCAGCAGGGCAACAACAACGCCTATTGCCAGGACAACGAGATCAGCTGGGTCGATTGGGAGTTCGGCGAGCGCGGGCAGTCTCTGATCGCCTTCGTGAAGAAGCTGACCGGGCTGCGCCGGTCATATCCGATCCTGCGCCCGGCAGCGTTTTCTGACCGGCACGCTGAACGAGGACCTCGGCGTCAAGGACGTCACCTGGATCAACGCGTCGGGCAGCGAGATGCCGGACGAGGCTGGGGCGGACGGCAACAACAATGCTTCGGCATGCTGATGGACGGCCGCGCCCAGCCGACCGGCGTGCGCAAGCGCGGCGACGACCGGACATTGCTGATCGTATTCAACAGTTATCACGACCTGGTGGAATTCACTTTGCCGGAGACGGCCGGAGTCACGACTTGGACCCGGGCGTTCGACACCAACATCCCGGAAGATTCGGGCGAAGCCGTTTTCGAATCAGGACAGGTCTATGAGGTGACCGGGCGCTCCGTTCTCGTCTTCGCGCTTACCTCGGATGAGCATATGGGGTGAGACGTCAGGGTGCCTTACCGGCGGAAGCGTCCGACCAGCTCGACATGGCTCGACCACAGGAACTGGTCGACCGGCAAAACGTGCTCCAGCACATAGCCGCCGCCGGTCAGGATCGCGGCGTCACGGGCAAAGCTGGCCGGGTTGCACGATACGCCGATGACGAGCGGTACCGCGGAGCGCGCAGTTGCTCGGCCTGCGCCTTGGCGCCGGCGCGCGGCGGGTCGAAGATGACCGCGTCATAGCCTGCCAGTTCGTCGGGCAATAACGGTCGGGTTTCGAGATCGCGCCGCTCGGTTGTCACCTGGACGAGCTGCGCGCGCCGCGCCGTGGCGGCGAGCGCGCCGAGCGCGGCGGCATCGCTCTCGACCGCATGGACGGCGCGGCCGGCAGCCAGCGCCAGGGAAAAGGTTGCCGACGCCGGCGAACAGGTCAGCGACACGCCGAGCTGCACCGGAGGCCCTGCTCGACCGCATCGCGCAGCGCCGCTTCGCCTTCGGCCGTTGCTTGCAGGAAGCCGCCGGCCGGCAGCTCGGCGGAGATCGCGCCGAAGCGGGTCACGATGGCCCGGCGCTGAGCCGACGGCATCGGCGCCGCAGCGGCGGTCCGCCACCAGAAGCCGCGCCAGATCCCGCCGGGCGGGCGAATTCGGAGAGCGTTTCGAGTGCCGCGAGATCCGGCTCGGCCGGCAGCTCCAATCCCATATCGATACCGGCTTCCACCTCAGTCATGATCACCGACGCCGCCTGACCGCCGCGCAGCAGCCCGGCCAGCAGCGCACGCAGCGCCGGGCACAGTGCCACCATGCCGGGACGCAGCACCGGGCATTCGGCGAGATCGAGGATCTGATGGCTGGCACGGCGATGGAAGCCGAGCACGACGCCGCCACCGACCCGGCGCGCCTCCAGCGTCGCACGCCGGGCGCGAGCCGGGCGGGCTGACCAGCGGCGCGGCCACCGCGACCTCGCCCAGCCCCTGCCGGCTCAGCGCGTCTCGATCAGCCCGCGCTTGAATGCGGCATAGGGCGCGGGCGCCAGATGCTGCAGCACGCAGCCGCCGCAGCTGCCGAAATGCCGGCAAGGCGGCGCCACCCGGTCGGCGCTGTCCGAGAAGCGTTCGAGCAGAGTCGCCCGATCCTTGCCGCCATCGGTCTCGATCCGGACGCGCTCGCCCGGCAAGGCGTCCGCACCAGCACGACGCGGCCGTCGACGCGCGCGAGGCCGGCGCCTTCGGTGCTCAGCCGCTCGATCTCGATTTCGAGCACGCGGGTCGGGCCGGGGCGGGCTGCCGGACGCGGCTTGCGTCTCATGCCCGGTACCGCCCGGCGATCAGGAATTCGCGGTTGCCGTCGCCGCCGGTGACCGGGCTGTCGATGATTCCGAGCACCTGCCAGCCGGGCAGCGCGCCGAGCCAGCCGGAGATACGCGTGCACGTCTCGGTGTGAAGAGCCGCGTCCCCGCACCACGCCGCCCTTGCCCGTCCGGCCGGGGGCCGACCTCGAATTGCGGCTTGATCAGCGCGATCAGGAAAGCGCCCGGTGCGGCGAAGGTGAGCGGCACGGGCAGGATGGTCTCCAGCCCGATGAAGCTCGCATCGCAGGTGACGATGCCGATCGGTTCGGGGATTTCCACCCGGGTCAAATTCCGGGCGTTCAATCGTTCCAGCACAACGACGCGCGGATCCCGTCTCAGTTTTTCCACCAGCTGGTCATGACCGGCATCGACCGCATAGACGCGCGCGGCACCGCGGGCGAGCAGCACATCAGTGAAGCCGCCGGTCGAGGCGCCGATGTCGAGCGCCGTTAACCCGGTCGGATCGATTCCGAAATGATCCAGCGCCGCCGCCCAACTTCAGACCACCGCGCGAAGCCCAGGGATGGTCGAGCCCCGTTACTTCCAAAGCGACATCATCCGGCAGCGCCTGGCTCGGCTTCTCGGCGCGGCGATGATCGGCCAGCACCAGACCGGCCTCAATCAACGCGCGGGGCGCGGCTGCGGCTTTCGGCCAGACCGCGCTCGACCAGCAATTGATCCAGGCGCCGCCGGTCCATTGTTCAGGTCCCGGCGAGCGCGATCATGCGCGCGGTGCGCTGACCGAAGCGCAGGCTGAGCAGGATGGCGATGGCGACCAGGCCGCCGACGAAGCCCCACCACAAGCCGATCGGGCCGAAGCCCAGGCCGAAGGCGAGGCCGGCGCCGAGCGGCATGCCCAGCCCCCAATAGGCGGCGATCCCGGCGAGCAGCGCCGCCCGCGTATCCTTGAGCCCGCGGAGCGCGCCGGCCGCCACGACCTGGGCGCCGTCGAACATCTGGAACAGCGCGGCCAGAACGATCATCTGCCCGCCGAGCGCCACGACGGCGTCGAGCTGCGGATCGGCGGCGTCGAGATAGAGATGGAAGATCGGCCGCGACAGGGACGTGATGGTGGCCGCCGTCAGCATCATGAAGGCGACGCCGAGTCCAATTGCCGTAAACCCTGCGACGCGCGCCCGGCGCAACGCACCGCCGCCGACATAATAGCCGACGCGTACCGTCGCGGCCTGGCCGATCGCCAGCGGCACCATGAAGGTGAAGGAAGCGATGTTGAGGCAGATCTGATGGGCGGCAAGTGCGATGGGACCGAACCAGCCCATCAGCAGCGACGACACTGAAAACAGACGCGACCTCCACCAGATAGATGCCGGCGATCGGCCAGCCGAGATGCAGCACCGCGCCGATGCCGCGCCACAGCTCGGCCCGGCTCAGCCGGAACAGATCCGCCGGCAGCAGATAGGCGAAGCGCAGATGCAGCACGAAAGCGGCCAGCATGCCCCACCAGGTCAGCGACGTCGCGTAACCCGAGCCGCTGATGCCCAGGGCCGGAAAGCCCAGATGGCCGAACACCAGCACCCAGTTGAAGCCGAAATTGGCGACGCTGGCGACGGCAACAATGACCATGATGATGCGCGGTCGCTCCATGGCCGAGATGTAGTTGCGCAGCGTGAACTGCAGCATGCCGGCCGGCACGCCCCAGGCGAAGGCGGTTTCGTATTGCAGGGTGAGCGCCACGATCTTCGGCGGCTCGTCGAGCGCGCCGAGCAGCGCATCGATATGGACCAGCACCAGGACGATCGGGATCGCTGCCAGAACCGAGACGAGCAGGCCGGCTGCAAGCGTCCGGCCCAGGCCCGGATGTATCGGCGGCGCCGCGTGCATGGGCGACGATCGGCTGGATGCTGACCACCAGCCCCTGCCCGACGGATCATCAACAGGAAAGCGACATTGGCGCCGAGCCCGCCGGCGGCGAGCGCATCGCTGCCGACCCGGCCCATCATGATGGTGTCGGTGATGCCCATCGCCATCTGGGCCAATTGTGGCGGTCGCGAGGCGGCGCCGCCAGAATGATGATCTCGATCAGCTCCCGGCGCCAACTCGGCCGCCCGATCTGCGTCCGGGAGCCGTCCATATCAATCCTTGCCGTTGCTCAATTCTTGCGCTCGATGACGAAATGCGCGACCTGGCGCAGCAGATCGGCCTTGTCGCCGAAGGGTTCGAGCTGCCCGATCGCCCTGATCGACCAGCGCCCCGCGCCTGCTTCTTGGCGCCGTCGAGGCCGAGATCGAGACGAAGGTCGCCTTGCCGGCCTCGGGCATCGCGACCGACCGATTTGCCGGTCTCGCCTCGGTGCTCTCGGCATCGAGCAAATCGTCGGCGATCTGGAAGGCAAGCCCAGATCATGGGCATAGCCGATCACGGCGCCGGCGATGCTCGGCCGTTGTCTTGCCCAGGATCGCGCCGGCCTCGCAGGAAAAGGCGATCAGCGCGCCGGTCTTCAGCCGCTGCAGCCGGGTGATGGCGCCGATATCGAGCGTGTGGTCATGCTCGGCCAGGAGGTCGATCTGCTGGCCGCCGACCATGCCGGCCGCCCCGGCCGCCTTGGCCAGGCTGGCGACCAGCTCGATCCGCACCGCAGGATCGCCATGGGTATCGGGCTGGCTCAGCACCTCGAAGGCGAGGGTCAGCAACCCATCGCCGGCCAGGATCGCCGTCGCCTCGTCGAACGCCTTGTGGCAGGTCGGCCGGCCGCGGCGCAGATCGCTGTCATCCATCGCCGGCAGATCGTCATGGACCAGCGAATAGGTGTGCATCAGCTCGATCGCCACCGCCGCCTGCAAGGCGCTGCGCTGCGACACGCCGAAGAGATGTGCACTGGCCAGCACGAGGAACGGGCGCAACCGCTTGCCCGGTGCAAGCGCGGCGTAACGCATCGCCTCGTAGACGCGCGCTTCCGCCCGTCGGGCTTGGCCAGCAGGTGGTCGATCACGGCGTCCACCGCGCGCACCGAATCGGCCATCGCGGTCGAAAGCTTGGTCGGATCGGTCCAAAGCGAGCTAATCAAGATTCTGAATCTCCGTCTTGAGTGTCCCGTCGGCCCGCGAGCGCGATCTTCTCGACCTTGGCCCTGGCTCGCTCAGCTTGCCCTCGCAATGCCGCTTCAGCGCGGCGCCGCGCTCATAGGCTTTGATCGAGTCATCAAGCTGGATGCGGCCCGGCCTCGAGCTGGCGGACGATGCCCTCCAGCTCTTCCAGCGCCTCTTCGAAGCTCATCGCCTGAATCTCGGGCAATGCCGCGGTCTCGGCCATTTCGGATCCTTTATGCCTGATGGGGCGCGGAGTGTATGCCGGGGCCGCTTCACGGCGCAACCATAGCGGAATCGTGATCTGCCCTGCCATAGCCGCCGCGCAACGCTCTGCTAGACCGGCCTTCCAACGAAATCCGCAGGGGGCGGGATGCCATGATCACGATCTATCACCTGAACAATTCCCGCTCCGAGCGGATCATCTGGTTGATGGAAGAGCTCGGCCTGCCCTATGCGATGGAACCGGTGCAACGCGAGGCGACCGGCATGGCGCCGATGGCGTTGCGCGAGATCCATCCGCTCGCAAGTCGCCGATCATCCGCGACGGCGATACGGTGATCGCGGAATCGGGCGCCATCATCGAGTACATCATCAACCGCTATGGCGACGGCCGGCTATCCGTGCCGCCGACGCGCGCGGACTATGCCCGCTATCTCGAATGGCGTGCACGCGGCCGAGGGCACGGCGATGCTGCAATTCCTGGCGCAGTGGCGGCTGATGCGCATGGGCATCGACGAAGCGACGCCGGTTGCTGCCTGGACGCGAGAAAATACCCGACAACCTGCTGAAGTTCATGGCGGCCGAAATCGGGTGCGCGATCCTATTGGGCCGGCGAGGACTTCACCGCCGCAGACATCATGATGGTCTTCGTGCTGCGCTTCCTGCGAGTCTGGGCGAAGTTCGATCTCAGCCCCTACCCCGCCCTGGCGGATATTTCGCCCGGATCGATAGCCGTCCGGCCTTTCCAGCGCGCCATGGCGATCGCCAACCCGGCATAGCACCGCGGCGAGACCGCTTGGCAGCCGGGTCTTGCTACCCGACTGATAAGATCGATATGAAATCGATCTATATCGCATCGGTCGTCGACTTCGGTCAATGCGGGGTCAGCATAGCTGTCTGGCCATTCAGCATATGTATGACTCTGGCCCTTGCGCTCTCTCGATGCGAAAATAAGACATATAAAATGTATCTTTAACTCTGCAGAGCCCGATCCATGTCGAAGCCGCTTCGCGAAGAGACCATCGCCATCGTCAAAGCCACCGCCCCGGTCATCGCCGTCCAACGGCATGGCGATAACCCAGGCGCTGTACCAAAGGCTGTTCGAACATCCGGAGGTCAGGGACCTCTTCAACCAATCCCATCAGCATCAGGCAACGGGCGAACCCGGTGCCCAGACCAAGGCACTGGCCGTGGCGATCCTCGCCTATGCCGGCAACATCGACAATTTGTCCACCCTCGGCCCCGTCGTGGAGCGCATCGCGCAGAAGCATGTCGGCCTGCAGATCCTGCCGCAGCATTATCCCTATGTTGCGGCCGCGCTGATGGGCGCAATCCGACAAGTCCTGGGCGATGCGGCGACCGAAACCGTCACCGCCGCCTGGGAAGAGGCGTTCTGGTTCCTGGCCGATATCCTGATCGGCCGGGAAGCGGCGGTCTACGGCGCGCTCAGCGCGGCGGAGGGCGGCTGGACCGGCTGGCGCGCCTTCCGGGTCGCGGAGAAGACGGCCGAGAGCAGTACGATAACCTCTTTCGTCCTGCAGGCCCGTCGATGGCGGCCCGGTGGCTGCGCCACAAGCCAGGGCAATACCTGACCTTCCGCTTCGCTATTCCGGGGCAGCCGCCGGTCCGGCGCAATTACAGCATTTCATCGGCGCCGAACGGCCGGAGCTATCGGATTTCGGTCAAGCGCGAGCCGGGGCGGCCTCGCATCGAACTGGCTGCATGACCGGCTGCAGGCCGGTGACACGCTCGATGTTTCGCCGCCGACCGGCGATTTCTTCCTGCCGGACCAGCCGGACCGGCCGGTCGTGCTGCTCAGCGGCGGTGTCGGGCTGACGCCGATGGTCAGCATGATGGAGACGATCGCAAACGATCATCCGGGCCTCGAAACACATTACGTCCATGGCACGCTCAGCAGCGCGACCCATGCCATGGGCCGTCACGTTCAGGCGCTGGCGTCACGCCGTCCCGGCCTCTCGGTCGCGACCTTCTATAGCGAGCCGCTCGACATCGACATCGAGGGAAAGAGCTACGACGTTACCGGAATGATCACGGTCGATTGGCTCCGCGCCAACACCCCGATCGCCGCGGCGGATTACTTCCTGTGCGGCCCAAGGCCGTTCCTGCGGTATTTCGTGACCGGGCTGGCAAAGGCCCGTGTACCTCAGGAGCGCATCCGCTACGAGTTCTTCGGTCCGGCCGACGAGTTGCTTTCCGCTTGAGAGAGGCTAAGCCGCCGGAATGCCCAGCATCTGCGCCAGGGCATTCCGGGGCGCCAGCAGTTCGGCCAGGGTATAGCGGTCGAGCACGGCCAGGAACGCATTGGTCGCTTCGCGCAGCGCGCCGGTCAGCACACACGCCCCCTGGATCCGGCAAAAACGCTCCTGGCCTAGGCAACCGATGACGGCCAGATCCTCTTCCATGCTGCGCACGACGTCGCCGACGCGGATCGCCTGGGGGTGGCGCTTGAGCCGGACGCCGCCATTCTTACCGCGCACCGTGTCGAGATAGCCCAGCCGCCCGAGTCGATGCACCACCTTCATCAGATGCGCCTTGGAGATCGCAAAGGCATCCGCAACCTCCTGGATCGTCGACAAGCCTTCGGTATTGGTGCCGACATGGATCAGGACGCGCAGCGCATAGTCGGTCTGCAGATTGAGCTTCATGGTCCCGCGCAAAAGAAATATTGGCGGTATATGAATTAGCCTCGAACCGACCCGACTTCAAGCAGCCATCAGCACCGCGACATGCTCGGCCGTGCTGGACGCCAGCGCGTCGATGTCGTAGCCACCTTCCAGGGTCGAGACCAGGCGACCGTCGCAATAGCGTTCGGCGAAGCCGGTCAGCTGCTCCGTGACCCAGATGAAATCGGCCTCGTCGAGGCGCAAGCCGCCGAGCGGATCCTCCTTATGCGCGTCGAAGCCGGCCGAGATCATGACCAGATCGGGCGCGAAATGGCCGAGCTGCGGCATGATCCATTCCGTCACCGCGTGGCGGAAATCGGCCGAGCCGGCGCCGGCGCGCAAGGGCGCGTTCACGACATTGCCGAGCCCGGTCTCCTTGGCCGAGCCGGTGCCGGGATAGAGTGGCCATTGATGGGTCGAGGCGTAGAACAGGTCGGCGTCCTGTTCGGCCACCGCCTGGGTGCCGTTGCCGTGATGCACGTCGAAATCGATCACGGCGACGCGCCGGGCGCCATGGGCGTGACGCGCGCGCATGGCGCCGACCACGACATTGTTGAACAGGCAGAAGCCCATGGCCTGGTTCGGCTCGGCATGATGGCCCGGCGGACGGACCGCGCAAAAGGCGTTCTTGGCCTCGCCCGCCATGACCGCGTCGACCGCCGCGACGCAGGCGCCGGCCGCGCGCAGCGCCGCCTCGCCCGAACCGGGCGAGAGGATCGTGTCATTGTCGATCGGCGCATAGCCGGTCACCGGCACGGTCTTGAAGATGCCGTCGATCTGATGGCGCGAATGGACACGCGCAATATCCTCGATCTCGGCCAGCGGTGCCTCGCGCCGGATCAGCCCGGCAAAGCGCGGCGTGTCGAGTGCCGCGAGGATGGCGCGCAGCCGCTCCGGACTTTCCGGGTGATAGGCGCCGGGATCATGCGCCAGGCAGGCTTCGTGGGTATAGAACAGGGTCGCCATCAACCGGCACTCCGCGAGCACGGAACGGCGGCTCAGCCGTTCTCCGCCAACACATTACCGGCCAGATAGAGCGAGCCGCAAATCAATATGCGGGCCGGGCCGACTTCGCCTCGGCCGATCGCAGCGACCGCGTCCGCAACCGAAGCGGCGGGCGCGGTCCGGATGCCGAGCGACGCTGCCGAGGCAACGATCGCCGCAGCATCGAGCGTATTCGCTTCGCCCGGGATGGCAATGCCGTGCAGGCTGGCCAGGCGCGGCGCCAGCGCGCGCAGCGTCTCGGCCGGATCGCGCGTGTTCAGCGTACCGAAAATCGCGTGCAGCGGCAGGTCGCGCCAGGATTCGGCATGGCTCGCCAGCGCCTCGCCGCCGGATGCGTTGTGCATGCCGTCGAGCCACAGCTCCCAGCCCGCCGGCAGGAGTTCGACCAGCGGGCCGCGCGTCAGGCGCTGCAGCCGCGCCGGCCATTCGATCCGGCCAAGCCCGGCGGCAATCGCGTCGCGGCCGAGTTCGAAACCGTCGAGCCGCTCCAGCACGGCCAGCGCCGTGCCGGCATTGTCGATCTGGTGCCACCCGGCCAGCGAGGGTAGCGGCAGGTCGAATGACCAGCGCAGGCCCTGGAAATGCCAGCCGCCGGCCGCCGGCTCGGCCTGCCATTCCTGGCCGAAGCGAAACAGCGGCGATCCGATCTCGGCCGCGCGCGCCGCAATCACGGCGGCGGCGACCGGGTCCTGCGGGCCGATCACGGCGGGACGGCCCGGCTTCAGGATGCCGGCCTTCTCGCCGGCGATCAGCGCCAGCCTGTCGCCGAGGAAATGCATATGGTCCATCGAGACCGGCGTGATCGCCGTCACCGCCGGCGCCGCGACCAGATTGGTCGTATCGAGCCGGCCACCCAACCCGGTCTCCAGCAGCACGATATCGGCTGGCGTCCGAGCGAAGGCGAGATAGGCCGCCGCGGTGGTGATCTCGAAGAAGGTAATCGGATCGCCGCCATTGACCCGCTCGACCTCGTCGAGCAACGCCACCAGCGCATCCTCGTCGATGAGCGTGCCGGCGAGGCGGATGCGCTCGTTGAAATGCACGAGATGCGGCGAGGTATAGGCATGGACGCGATAGCCCGCCGCCTCCAGGCAGGCGCGCAGCGTCGCCACGGTCGAGCCCTTGCCGTTGGTGCCGGCGACATGGACGACCGGCGGCAATTGGTCCTGCGGATCGCCCAGCCGCCGCATCAGCGCGCGGATGCGGTCGAGCGACAGGTCGATCGCCTTTGGATGCAGGCGGGTCAGCCGATCCAGGATCGCATCGGCACGGCTCATCGCATTACTCGGCGGCGGTCGGCAATTTCGTCTGGCGCAGCAATCCGAGGACCCGGCCCAGCGTCTCGCGCAGCTCGTGCCGGCGTACGATCAAATCGATCATGCCGTGTTCCAGCAAATATTCGGCGCGCTGGAAGCCTTCAGGCAGCTTCTCGCGGATCGTGCCTTCGGTGACGCGGGCGCCGCTGAAGCCGATCAGCGCGCCCGGCTCGGCGATCGCGATGTCGCCCAGCATGGCGAAAGATGCAGAGACGCCGCCGGTCGTCGGATCGCTCAGCAGCACGATATAGGGCAGCCCGGCTTCCTTGACCTGCTCGACCGCAATAGTCGAGCGCGGCATCTGCATCAGGCTGAGGATGCCCTCCTGCATGCGGGCGCCGCCCGAAGCCGGCACGGCGATCAGCGCCGCCGATTGCAGCACGGCGAGCTTGGCCGCCGCGACCAGCGCCTCGCCCACCGCCATGCCCATCGAGCCGCCCATGAAGCCGAAATCGAAGGCGGCGACGACAGCGTCCTGGCCGCCGATCTTGCCATGGGCGACGATGATGGCGTCACTGCCCGTGCCGTGATTGGCCTGCGCTTCTTTCAGGCGATCGGTGTAGCGCTTGCTGTCGCGGAATTTGAGCGGGTCGAGCACCGGACGCGGCAGCTCGATCCTGGTGTACTCGCCCTCGTCGAACAGCACCGCCATGCGCTTCTTGGCGTCGATGCGCATGTGATGGCCACAGGCGTGGCAGACATTGAGGTTCTTTTCCAGCTCGCGATGAAACAGCATCTGCCCGCAGGCGCCGCATTTGGTCCAGAGATTGTCCGGCACCTCGCGCTTCGAGACGACGGCGCGGATCTTGGGCAGCAGGGTATTGGTCAGCCAGCTCATTCGATCGTCTCTCTAGGATCAGCCGCGCGCACTGCGCACGCCGTCGGCCAGCGCGCGCACTTGCGCATGGACGGCTGCGGCGAGGCCCGGCCCAGCCGTAAGATTGGCCGCCACGGTCTCGACGATGGCCGAGCCAACCACGGCGGCATCGGCGATGCACGCGATTTCGGCCGCCTGCTCCGGCGTGCGGATGCCGAAACCGACCGCGACCGGCAGGTCGCTCTGCCGCTTCAGCCGACCGACGTCGCGGGCAACGTCGACCGCCGCTGCCGAGCGCGTGCCGGTGATGCCGGCGATGGCGACATGATAAAGGAAACCGCTGGCGCCCGGCAGCACGGTCTTCAGCCGGTGCTCGTCGGTGGTCGGCGTGGTCAGGCGGATGAAATCCAGACCGGCCGCATTGGTGAAGGGTGTGAACTCGTCCGATTCTTCGGGCGGCAGATCGACGATGATCAGCCCGTCGACGCCGACGAAGGCGGCATCCTTGGCGAAACGCTCGCCGCCATAGCGATAGATCGGATTGTAGTAGCCCATCAGCACGATCGGCGTGTCGCCATCCTGCGAGCGGAAGCGGGCAACCGCGGCCAGGATCTGGGTCAGCTTGGCGCCGGCCTGGAGCGCCCGCAGACCGGCCGCCTGGATCGCCGGGCCGTCGGCCATGGGATCGGAGAAGGGCATGCCGATCTCGATCAGATCCGCGCCGGCCGCGGGCAAGCCGGCGAGCACGGCCTCGAAACGCGCCATGTCGGGATCGCCAGCCGTAACGAAGGTGACGAGGCCGGCGCGGCCTTCGGCCTTGAGCGCGGCGAAGCGTTCGGAGATCCGGCTCACAACGTCACCCCCAGATGCTTGGCAACGGCAAAGATGTCCTTGTCGCCCCGGCCGCACATATTCATCACCAGCAGATGGTCCTTCGGCAGGGTCGGCGCCACCTTGGCGACATGGGCCAGCGCATGGGCCGGCTCCAACGCCGGGATGATGCCTTCGAGCTTGGCGCAGAGCGTGAAGGCCTCGAGCGCCTCCTTGTCCGTGATCGAGACATAGTCGACCCGGCCCTGGTCGTGCAGCCAGGCATGCTCCGGCCCGATGCCGGGATAGTCCAGCCGGCCGAGATCGAATGGGCGTCGATGATCTGCCCGTCATCATCCTGCAGCAGATAGGTCCGGTTGCCATGCAGCACGCCCGGCTGGCCGCCATTCAGCGAAGCGGCATGCTTGCCGGTCTCGACGCCGTGGCCGGCTGCCTCGACGCCGAGCATGCGCACGCTCGGATCGTCCAGGAAGGGATGGAACAGCCCCATGGCGTTCGAGCCGCCACCGATCGCCGCAACCAGCGTATCGGGCAGACGGCCTTCTGCCTTGTGCAGCTGCCCGCGCGTTTCGTTGCCGATGACCGACTGGAAATCGCGCACCAGCTCCGGATAGGGATGCGGCCCGGCCACCGTGCCGATGATGTAGAAGGTGTCGGCGACATTGGCGACCCAGTCGCGCAATGCGTCGTTCATCGCGTCCTTGAGCGTCCCGGTCCCTGAGCTGACGCTCCGCACCTCGGCGCCGAGCAGCCGCATGCGGAAGACATTGGGCGCCTGCCGCTCGATATCGGTCTCGCCCATATAGACGACGCAAGGCAGGCCGAAAAGCGCGCAGACCGTGGCCGTCGCGACGCCGTGCTGGCCGGCGCCGGTCTCGGCGATGATCCGGGTCTTGCCCATGCGTCGGGCCAGCAGGATCTGGCCCATGCAATTGTTGATCTTGTGCGCGCCGGTGTGGTTCAGCTCGTCGCGCTTGAAGTAGATCTTGGCGCCGCCGAAATGCTCCGTCAGCCGCGCTGCATGATAGAGCGGGCTGGGCCGGCCGACATAATGCTCGAGATAATAGTCGAGCTCGCGCTGGAAGCCCGGATCGGCCTTTGCCGCCCTATAGGCCTGCTCCAATTCGAGAATCAGCGGCATCAGCGTTTCGGCGACGTAGCGGCCGCCGTAATTGCCGAAATGGCCGTGCTCGTCGGGGCCGCTGCGATAGCTGTTCGGGATCGGATTTGCCATGGATCGGGCCTGCAGGATCGGAGGCGCGACCCTATAGCCGCTTTCGCCCTGCATCAAGCGGGTTGGCCGGATGTCTGTGTCGCAGGTGACGACGGACAGGGTTCTATGGCAATTTGCGCCGCTTGATCTCCCGATCCTTGCAGCGTGGTTCATGCATTTCTCTCTCCTCGCCATCGCACTCGACGTCATGTGCATCATTCACATCATGCGCAGCGGCGCCGAACGCTTCTGGATCTATGTCATCGTCTTCCTGCCCGGTGTCGGGCCGATCGCCTATTTCGTGGCCGAGATCGTGCCGCGGCTGCTCGATACGCGGACCAGCCGCTCCTTCGCGCGCAATGCCCGGAGCACGCTCGACAAAGGGCGCGGCGTGCGCCACCGGCTGGCGGCGCTCGACATGGCCGACACGACCGAGAATCGCCGCCTGCTGGCCGAGGAATATGTCGCCCTCGGCCGCTACGACGAGGCGATCCCGCTCTATGAATCGACCCTGACCGGCTTCCATGCCGACGACCCGACCCTGCTGCTCGGCTATGCCCGCGCCTGCTACGGCCATAACCAGCCGCAGAAGGCCTTGGATGCGCTCGACCATCTGAAAAGCGCCGATCCGGATTTCGAATCCGCCGACGGGCATCTGCTCTATGCGAAATGCCTGGAAGGCGTCGGCCGGCTGGGCGAGGCCATCGAGGAATACACCGCGCTCGCCACCTACGGCACCGGCGAGGAGGCGCGCTGCCGCCTCGCCATGCTGCTGCAGCAGCGCGGCGACATCGACGACGCGCGCACGCTGTTCGCCGAAATCCTGGCCCGCGCCAAGCGTGCGACCCGGCACTACCGCAACACCGAGCGCGAATGGATCGAGATCGCCCGGCGGCTCGGCCCGGCGACATGAGCGAGACCTTCATCCCGGCCGTGTTCATGCGCGGCGGGTCGAGCAAGGGCGTCGTGGTCCAATCCCGGCACCTGTCCGCGGATCCGGCTGCACGCGACCGGATGCTGCTCGGCATCATGGGCAGTCCCGACCCTTATGGCCGGCAGTTGAACGGCATGGGCGGGGGGTCTGTCCTCCGTCTCCAAGGTCGTGATCATCGGGCCGCCGACACGTCCGGACGCCGATATCGACTACACTTTCGCCCAGGTCGAAATTGCCAAGGCGGCGGTCGATTACGGCGCCACTTGCGGCAACATGGCGTCGGCCGTCGGTCCTTTCGCCGTCGAGCAGGGGACTGGTGCCGGCCGTCGATGGCGAGACGCTGGTGCGCATCCACCAGACCAATACCGGGAAGATCATCCATGCCCGCTTTCCGGTGCGGGACGGCAAGGTCGTCACGGCGGGCGATTTCGCCATTGCCGGCGTGGCCGGGACCGGCGCCCGGATCCGGCTCGATTTCCTCGACCCCGGCGGCGCGGTAACTGCGGGCCTGCTGCCGACCGGGAATGTCGTCGACGAGATCGCGGTCGAAGGCGACGGCCGCTTCGCCGTGTCACTGCTCGATGCCGGCAACGCCGCCGTCTTCCTGCGCGGGGGCCGATCTGGGCTTGAGCGGCACGGAAAGCCCCGACGAGATCGAAGCCGTGCCCGGGCTGATGGCGAAGCTCGATCGGCTGCGCCGCGCCGCCGGGGTGCGGATGGGGCTCGGCCGGACGCCGGAAGCGATCGGCCCGTCCAATCCGCGCCTGGTCATCGTCGCCCCGCCCGCCCGGTTCCAGGATCTCAGCGGCAACTGGATCGAGCCGGAAACGCATGATGTCGGCATCCGTATGCTGAATATGGGCCGGGTCCACCGCGCCGTCGCGCTGACCACCGCGATGGGCATCGGCGTGGCCTGCCGCATCGAGGGCACGCTCGCCAACGAAGCCTATCGACCTGCCGGCGTAGAGATCAGGGTTGGCAATCCGTCCGGAATCGTCTCGGTCGGCGCCGAAATCCGCCGTGATGGCGCCGAATGGGTCGCTGAGAGCGCCGTGATCTACCGCACCGCCCGCGTGCTCATGCGCGGCGAGGTCGCGGTTCCGGAGGTGGTTTGAGGATTTGTCCGAAACCCAAACGCTCCTCTCCGTCCCATTGGGGCGGAGAGGACCTACAACCCCTTCGCGATCTCCAGGAACTCACGGATCAGCGCCGGTGTCTTGATGCCCGGGCTGGTTTCGACGCCTGAGGAGACGTCGACCGCCGGCGCACTGGTCGCGCGCACGGCCTCACGCAGATTGCCGGCATTGAGGCCGCCCGACAGCATCCAGGGCAAAGGCCAGGACCGGCCGGCGAGCAGGCGCCAATCGAAGGCGACGCCGTTACCGCCGGGCAGCGCATCCGGGCTGGAGGGCGGCTTCGCATCGAACAACAGCAGGTCGACCGCGCCGATCCAGCTTTCCGCCCGCGCGACATCCCCCGCCGAGGCGATGCTGACCGCCTTCATGACCGGCCGGCGATAGCGCTCGCGCAGCGCGGCACAGCGCTCCGGCGTTTCGCGGCCATGGAGCTGCAGCAGGTCGAGCGGCACGGCGCTCAACACCTGGTCCAGCAACACGTCGTCGGGATCGACGAACAACCCGCAGCGCTGCACACGGCCCGGCACCGCCCGCGCGAGGTCTACGACACGGGCCGGCGTCACATGGCGCGGACTCTTCGGATAGAAGACGAAGCCGACATACGAGGCACCGCCGGCGACCGCGGCCTCGACCGTTTCCGGCGTCGACAGCCCGCAGATCTTGACTGCCAGGCTCAATGCCCCAGCTCAACCGCGATCGCTCGGGCCGCGGCGGCCGGATCGGCTGCTGCCGTGATCGGCCGGCCGATGACGAGATAGGTCGCACCGGCTTCGACCGCCTCGCGCGGACCCATGACCCGCTTCTGGTCGCCGAGCTCGGCCCCGACCGGGCGGATGCCAGGCACGACCAGCACGAAGCTCGGACCGCATTCGGCGCGGAGCGCCGCCACTTCGCGCGGCGAGCAGACAACGCCGTCGAGCCCGCTCGCCTGGGACAGGGCGGCCAGGCGCAACACCTGATCGCGCACCGGACCGCGCTGGCCGACCGCATCCAGGTCGTCATTGTCAAAGCTGGTCAGCACCGTGACGCCGATCAGCTTCAGGCGCTTGCCGCCGACGGCGCCCTGCTCGGCCGCGGCACGCGCCGCCTTCATCATCTCCGCCCCGCCCGAGGCATGGACGGTCAGCAGATCCGGCGCCAGCGGCACCACCGCGCGGACCGCACCGGCGACCGTGTTGGGAATGTCGTGCAGTTTCAGATCGAGGAACAGGAAGCGCCCGGTTGCCGCTGCGCGTACCCGCTCAGGACCGTAGGCGCAGAAATATTCGAGGCCGAGCTTGACGCCGCCGATATGCGGCGCGGTCGCCGCGATCAGCGCATCGGCGCGCGTCGCATCCGTAGTGTCGATCGCCACGAGGACGGGATTGGTGCTCATCTCTGTTCTCCTGCCGCCCAGTCGGCGATGTCGCCGGCCTCGCCGCTGTCGATCGCGCCGGCCACCGCGCTGCCCAACAGCGGGCCGAATTTGAAGCCGTGGCCCGAGCAGGCGCTGATCACCCAGCCGGCGACGCCGAGCGGCTCCACAATGAATTTTTCGCTAGGTTCGACAGTATAAAAGCAAGTCCCGACGCTGGCAACGCGATACCGGCCGCCATCACGCAGCCGTCGCCCGCAATCCGCCATGAGCCCTGCGACTTCGGCCGCATCGGCGGCACGGCCGAGATCCGGATCGCCCGCCAGGCTGAAGCTGTGATCGCCCATCTTTAGCCGGGTGCCGTCAACCGGCGGCACAGCGTAGAAGCCGGCCGCGCCATCGATGTCGAGCACCATCGGCATGCCGAGCCAGGCCGCCGCCAGATCCTCCGGCGGCTCGACATAGGCGAAAAACCTGGCGCGAAGGCGTCACACGATGGCGCAGCCCCGGCACGAGCCGCGGGATCCATGGTCCGGCCGCGACGATCACGGCATCTGCACCGATCACCGCGCCGTCGGCCAATGTCACCCAGCCGCGATCGACATCGACATCCCGCACCCGCGTGTTCGGCCTGAGCTCGACACCGCGCCCGGCGAGCCGCCGAGCCAACGCCTGCAGGATGCGATCGGCCAGCAGCACGCCGCCGCTCGGCAGGTAGAACGCTTCGGTCAGCCGATCGGGCTCCAGCAGCGGAAAGCGCCGGGCCAGCGCCGCCGGATCGAGCCACTCGACCGCATGGCCGGCCGCGGCCAAGGCCTGTGCCGACTCATGGTTCCAGCGCGTGCTGCCGCCCGCCACGGCAAGCGTGCCGGTCTCGTGATAGAGCGTCTCGCCGAGATCGGCCCAGAGCCGGTCCCAGATGGCATAGGCGTCGGCGACCATGCGCGTATAGCCGGCCCGGTCGCCATAAGCGAAGCGGATCAGCCGATGCGAATCATGCGACGAAGCGAGCGGATTGGGGATCGGTCCTTGATCGAAAATCGTGACCTGATGGCCGAGACGCTCCAGCGCCCAGCCGCAACCGAGGCCCATGATGCCGGCGCCGACGATCGAGATCTTCATGGCCGCAGGACTTGCCGGAAATCGCCGCGGAGGCAAGCGGCAGATCGAAAAAAGGCCTCCCGACAGAGTCAGGAGGCCTGGAAGACCGAGCAGCATAAGGGGGAGGGTTGCGCTCGATCCTCGATCTTCTGCGCCGAGCCGAATTACGCGGCGACGGCGGGCTTCGTGAAGGTCTCGACCGCGACGTTCAGGCGGGCGGTGACCGGGGCCAGGGCCTCGGTCGCAACCTTGACGCTCAGCTCGCCGAGCTTGGTCGAGGTGGCGACGAGCTTCTCGTAGCCGGCCTTGGCCGTTTCGACATTGAGCTGGACGGCGTCCTGCACGGTCTTCGCCTTGAGCACGGCCTGGCCGGCGGTGGCTGCGTCCTGCAGATGCGCCTGGGCCTGCGCGAAGAACTCCTTGGAGATCTCCTGGGCACCCTTGGCGAGCAGCGTGTTGGCCTGGACGAAGGCGTCGAAATTGCCCTTGTGAACGCGACGACCTTGTCATAGGCCGGGAAGAACTTGGTGAAATCCTGGGCAGTGGTCATGAAAGGCTCCAATAGAGTGAGGGTCGGCACGGTCGGGGCCGTCACGCTCGCCGAAACGGATTTCGGAGAACGCGAAGCCGGGGCCCCGGCGGCCGGCTTCGATTGCGGTATCTGCAGCTCGGCGACGCTCGAGGCTTTAGCCTTGGGCGCCGCGCGACGGACCGGCTTGGTGGCCGAATTCTGAACGACACTCATGGGCTTGCTCCTCTTGGCCTCTCGGCCCGTTATGCTGCACTGCAATATGCCCTCGATATAGGCAACCACCCCAATCGGGTCAAGAGTTTTTTTGTGCGTTGCAACATAACCGGAGGACGAGTCGGTCCGGAGCGGATCAGGGCGGATCTGCAGCCTTGGCCTTGGCCTGCTCGACCTGGCGCCAGATCTCGGCTTCGAGCCGCTTCAGCTGCCGGTCGAAATCCTCGATCCGGCCGAAGGCGGTTTTGCGGCGCTGCAGCTTGATCCGGTTCATCGCATGGCGCAGGCCGAACTCGAGCGCCATTGCCGCCACGACCAGCCCGGCAATGGAGAGCAGCAGCGCCGCGACCGGGCCATAGCGGCGATCGACCGCCATGACCGCGCCCCAGAAGCCGATCGTGACCAGCGAGGTCGCGCCGATGATCAGAATCCGCCGCACGGTCAGATCGGCCCGGCGCTGCGCCTGGCGCTGCTCGATATCGGCAAAGGCATTGGCCAGCTCGGCCCGCGCCATCGCCTGCCAGGTCTTGAACGACATGCCCCGCTCGCTCTTGCCCTCGCGGATGAACTGCTCGAGCTTGCGGACAATATAGTCGGCGCGTTCCTGGGGCGTGGGGGTGGTCATTGGCTGAGCCCTTCGCCCGCACTGAGCGCGGGGAAATATCGCCAAGGGCTCCGGCAGTCTTCAGTGGGGCGGGCGTCTCGCCCGCCATGCCGCCGGAGGCGGCAGTAACCGGCGCCGCTAATGCCGGCTTTGCCGGCAAGGCGGGCGGGACGCCCACCCCACTGAGTGTCTGCTAAAATCCCAGCAGATACATTCACAACCTCACTGCGGGAGAAGGCGGCGAGCATCAGCGAGCCGGATATTCCGGCGCGGAAGCGCCGCTTGAAAACCAAGACCTCACCAGCGGCTCGCCCCTCACCCTCCCGCTTGCGCAATGCGGGCGAGGGGTTTTACCGAGCGCCATCATTCTCTAGTTCCGGATCAGATCGATCAGCAGCACCGCGGCGGCCAGGTCCTCATGGGCCGTGCCGACCGATTTGAACAGGGTGATCTGGTCGTAATAGCGCCGGCCGGCCCGGCTGCCGCGGGCCAGTTCGATCAGGTCGCCGGCGATGTCGTCGAGCGCCAGCCGGCCATTGGCCAGCGGCTGGACGATGTCGCCGGCCTCGACCGTGGCGCCGTCGCGGGTATCGACGAAGACGCGGGCGCGGCTGACGCAATCGTCATCGGCCTCGCGCATCTCCGGCGTGAAGCCGCCGACCAGATCGAGATGCATGCCCTTGGGCAACCATTCGCCGCGGATCAGCGGTTCGCGCGCCAGGGTGGCGCAGCTGACGATATGGGGCGCCGCGCACCGCGCCGGCGAGGTCGGTCGTCGAGGTGACACGCAGATCGCGCCGGTCCAGCCGGTGGGCGAGTCGCGCCGCCTTGTCTTGATCGCGCCCCCAGATCAGGACGTTGTGGATTGGCCGAACCGCGGCATGGGCGGCAAGCAGATGTGGGATCAGCGCGCCGGTGCCGACCAGCAGCAGCCGCTCGGCATCGGGCCGGGCCAGATAGCTCGCGGCCAGTGCCGAAGCCGCAGCCGTCCGCCGCAGCGTGAGCGCCGGCCCATCGATCATCGCGATCGGCGCGCCCGTGCCGCCGTCGAGCAGCAGATAGGCGCCCATCACCGCAGGCAGGGATTTCTCGCCGTTCGACGGAAACACGGTGGCGAGCTTAACGCCGATATGCTTGCCCACCTGCCAGGCCGGCATGATCAGCAGGGTAGCGTCGGGCTGGCCGCTGCCGGCCGGAACGGTGTGATGATGGCGCACCGGCACGGTGCAGCCGCTCCGGAACATCTGGCGCAGCGCCTCGATCAGTTGTTCCCAGTCCAGCGCGGCATGGACTTCGGACGGGCCGATGACGCGCAGACCCTCGGGCGGGGGGCAGCCGGCCGCGCAATGTCTCGACCATCGCCGAACTCCTCAGCTGGCCAGCGAGCGGCCGGGCGGCGCAATCTCCTTCGCCTGGTCGAGCTGCGCCTGCAGCCGCTCGGCCTGCTTCGTCAGACGGCGCCGATCGCGCCGCAGGCCGAGATGGCCGAGCCACGCGATCAGCCCGCCGAACAGAAAGCCGATCGCGAGCGGGCCGAGCACGGCCAGGAACAGCGGCAGCTCGAACGCCGGAAACGGCCAGAGATCAAGCGCGACCGGGCCGCGATTATAGGCGGCAAAGACGGCGCAGACGACCGCCAAGACGGCCGTCAGGCCCCAATAGACGAAACGCATCGATCTCCTCCCGGCGTCGAGCCCGCCAGGCTCAGGCTGCGTCCTCGCCGGTATTCAGGCGGTCGCGCAGTTGTTTGCCGGTCTTGAAGAACGGGATGAATTTCTCCTCGACCGAGACGCTGTCGCCGGTTCGCGGATTTCGTCCGACGCGGGCATCGCGGCGCTTCACCGAAAAGGCGCCGAAGCCGCGCAACTCGACCCGATCACCGCGCGACAGCGCCGAGGCGATTTCGTCGAAGATCGTGGTCACGATGCGCTCGACGTCGCGCTGGTACAGGTGCGGATTGCTTTCGGCAAGACGAAGGATGAGCTCAGACTTGGTCATGGCGGTCCGGCCTTCCCATTGCGACAGCTATTCTGTCTGGCCCCCAGCCTGCCAAACGGAACGCCCGCGGTCAAGATAAGCCCTGGACCGCAAACGGATTTTCCCAAAAATAAAACGGGCGGCCGAAGCCGCCCGTTCTTTCTTCCTACCCGGGGAGGATTTACTCGCCCGTGGTATCGCTCTTATCCGTGCGGGCGCGGATGGCCGCTCCCAGGATGTCGCCGAGGCTCGCGCCGGAATCCGACGAGCCGTATTCGGCCATCGCCTTCTTCTCTTCGTCGACTTCACGGGCCTTGATCGACAGCGTGACCTTGCGGGTCGCCTTGTCCATCGCCGTGACCTTGGCATCGACCTTTTCGCCGACGGCGAAACGGTCGGGGCGCTGCTCGCTACGGTCGCGCGACAGCTCGGCCTTGCGGATGAAGCCGGGCATGCCGTCGGCCGAGACGACTTCGAGACCGTTCTCGGTGACCTGGGTCACCGTACAGGTCACGACATCGCCCTTCTTGAGCTTGGCCAGGCTCTCGACATAGGGATCTTCCGAGAGCTGCTTGATGCCGAGCGAAATGCGCTCCTTCTCGACATCGACGTCCAGCACCTTGACCCGGACGACATCGCCCTTCTTGAAGTCCTGAACGACTTCCTCGCCGGCGCGAGCCCAGTCGAGATCAGACAGATGCACCATGCCGTCGATGTCGCCCGGCAGGCCGACGAACAAACCGAACTCGGTGATGTTCTTGACCTCGCCTTCCAGCTCGGCGCCGACCGGATGCTGCTCGACGAAGCTTTCCCAGGGATTGGCCAGGGTCTGCTTGAGGCCGAGCGAGATGCGCCGCTTGGTCGGATCGACATCGAGCACCATGACTTCGACTTCTTGAGAGGTCGAAACGATCTTGCCCGATGCACGTTCTTCTTGGTCCACGACATTTCGGAGACGTGGACGAGGCCTTCCACACCGGGCTCCAGCTCGACGAACGCGCCGTAGTCGGTGATGTTGGTGACGCGACCCTTGTAGCGGGCGCCCGACGGGTACTTGAGCTCGACGCCTTCCCAGGGATCGGCCTCAAGCTGCTTCATGCCGAGCGAGATGCGCTGGGTCTCGGGATTGAAGCGGATGACCTGCACCTTGACCGACTGGCCGATATGCAGAGCTTCCGACGGATGGTTGATGCGGCGCCAGGCAATGTCGGTGACATGCAGCAGACCATCGACGCCGCCGAGATCGACGAACGCACCGTAATCGGTGATGTTCTTGACCACGCCGTTGAGGATCTGGCCTTCCTTGAGGTTGGCGACCAGCTCCGAACGGGCCTCCGCACGGCTCTCTTCCAGAACCGCACGACGAGACACCACGATGTTGCCGCGCGAGCGGTCCATCTTCAGGATCTGGAAGGGCTGCGGCGTGCCGATCAGCGGGGTGATGTCGCGCACCGGGCGGATATCGACCTGGCTGCCCGGCAGGAAGGCCACGGCGCCCGAGAGATCGACGGTGAAGCCGCCCTTGACACGGCCGAAGATCACGCCGGTCACGCGCTCGTTGGCGGTGAAGCTCTTCTCGAGCAGCGTCCAGGCTTCCTCGCGGCGGGCCTTCTCACGGCTGAGCTGCGCTTCGCCGTGCTTGTCTTCCATCCGCTCGAGATAGACTTCGACGATGTCGCCGACCTTGATCTCGGGCGACTTGCCGGGGACGGCGAATTCCTTGAGGGGGACGCGGCCTTCGGACTTAAGACCAACGTCGATTAGTACCATGTCGTTCTCGACGGCAATGACGTGGCCCTTGACGACCGTGCCTTCGAGGCTGGAGGACGTACCGAGCGATTCATCGAGGAGGGCGGCGAAGCTCTCCTTGAAATTGGACTCGGCGTGAATTGCAGGCCATCACGCGCCCACGATCTTGCTGCCGGCGAGGTACTGCAGACAAACGACGTCGTCAAGCCTGGCGATCGCGATTTTATCCCGGCGGTCTTACACCCGGCGCGCGCGCCGTGACGGTGTCGGTCAGCGTCCTGTCCGGCTCCGCTGGTCTTATCTATCCTGGAGATCACGTGGATCTCATTCTCGCGCAGTCTCCTTTCACGAGTGCGATTATCCGCTTGGGAAACGAACGGTCAGCGAGAATATCGCACAGGATCTGCGGGTGCTCGCGATCGACCATTACACGCAGGGCGGCACCGTCGCCAACAACAACGAGCCGCAATTGCGCAACTCGGCCCGGACCGTGACCTTGGAAGCCAGCCCCGCGAGGTCGCGCTGAAAATCGAGAACGCGGCCGACCTCGGGAAGCTCTCGTTGATCCTGCGCAGCCTCGATGCCGGCATCGACAAACAACCGCGAGAAGAGGATTCGACTGTCTGGGCCGAAGACACTTCGAAGGCGCTCGGCCAAGTGTCGAAAATTACCCTGAACCGGAAGCAAAGCCCAATGCGGCACAGGCCGCTACACACCAGGTCATAGTGTATCGGGGAGACCAAGTCGGTCACGGAGGTGCGGCTTCAAATCAGTGACGATGCCTCAAAGATGCGCTATATTGCGTGAGCTCGAGGGGGCATATACACTGGGGTGCTCTCAAAATATTGGGTGATTTTGTGCTCGACAAGCTTGTCGGCACAATCTGATAGCGAGCGGCAGAACGAGCGCATAAAAGAGGATTCTACATGTGGCCTAGTCAGAAATTTACCTGTCGCCTTGCTACATTGCTGGCACTTCCGGTCCTCTTTTCTGCTCCCGTTGCCGCTGCGGAGCGGGAGCTACAACTTGACGTTTCTCGCGGCGAACTGATTAATCTGGCGCAGCCAGCGGCAGCGTGTTCGTCGCCGATCCTGCGATCGCCGGCATCCAGGTCCCGTCCGATCGTCAGATCTTCATCTTCGGCAAGAAGGCTGGCCAGACCACTCTGTTCGTACTGGGTGACGACGGCAAGCAGATCGCGTCGATGATATTCAGCGTCAAAGCATCCGTGGCCACTGCGCAATCGCCCTCGAGGCGACTGTGCCCGAGGGCGGCCACGTGTCGGGCTCGACTGCTGGTGCGGCCCTGCGCGGCAATTTCGGGACGCCTCAGTCGGGCTACCTCGCTGCACATACAACTGAGGCAAATCTCTCGGAAGGGCAGAAGCTCCGGAACGACGCCAAGATTCTGACCTCTGCACAAGTCACGCTCCGCGTGCGATTCGCCGAAGTCGACCGTACTATCATGAAGGCCTTAGGCTTCAACTGGAACAATGCCATCAAAGTCGGGCAGTTCTCGTTCGGCCAAGTGATTGGCCGCCAGGCGTTCTCAGGCACTCCACCGCAAATCGTCCCCGACCGGAAGGCGGCGCCGCAGGTTCCGTGTTCGTCAGCGGGAGTGCCGGCGGGTTCAACACACAGGCTGTGATCGACGCATTGGCCGATGAAGGCCTGGTGACGCTTCTGGCCGAGCCGACGCTGACATCGATGTCCGGCGAGTCGGCCAGCTTCCTTGCCGGCGGTGAGTTCCCGATCCCCATCGCTCAGCCGGGCGGCGTCGGAACGGCCCGCGACCATTTCGGTGGAGTTCAAGGAATTCGGCGTGTCTTTGAATTTCGTGCCGACCGTCCTTGCCGCAAATCGGATCAGCCTCCACGTCAAGCCCGAGGTCAGCCAATTGGTTACGTCCGGGTCGGGCGCGATCGAGATCGGCGGATTGACGATCCCCGGCCTCACGGTGCGGCGTGCCGAGACGACAATCGAATTGGGCAGCGGCGAGAGCTTCGCCATGGCAGGCCTCATGCAGAACACGACGACGAACCAGCTTACGAAATTCCCCGGCCTCGGCGATCTGCCAATTCTCGGACCGCTTTTCCGCTCGACGAATTTCCAGCGTAACGAGAGCGAACTCGTCGTCATCGTGACGCCCTACATCACGGAGCCGATCGCCGATCCGCATTCGATCCGCCTGCCGACCGACGGCCTGGCCCCGGCAAACGACATCGACCGGATCCTGCGCGGTCGCGTTGCAGCCCGGAACGTGCCGGCGGCCGGCGGAAGCACGACGGCGAGTGCCGATACTCCCCATCTCGCCGGCGATGCCGGGCTTCGACATCGAATAGAGGGCTCGCTCGATGCGAAATTTCCGGTTCTTTCCTTCCTGTTTGCCTTGGCGCTGTTTCCCCCTTGCCGCATGCGACAGCGACATCCGCGACACCCAAGATCTGTCCCAGAGCAGCGTCGCGACCGACAATCAGAACTACGCAGCTCGTCTGTCGAAGGCGCATCGCTACGTCTATGTCGCGCGCGGTTCGGGCAACCTCTCGGAAACCGATCGCGTTGGGCTCGCGAACTTCATCACGCAACAGCCGACGGCCGCGGCGCCGCGGTCCATGTCGTGCTCACGACCCCGGTCGGCGCGCCGGAACTGGCACAACTGACCCGTGCGCTGGTAACCGACGGCGTCGACCCGGAAAAGATCGAATACAATGCCAATAAGCCGGTCGAGGGCCAGCCGCCGGGTCAGTCGGGCCGGTATGGTCGTGGTCGACGTCGCGACCGAACATTGGCGTGCCGTCCCTGCCGACCTGCCCCGACCAATCGCGCCTCTCGATGCTGGATTTCAGCAACCCGACAGCAGCAATTACGGCTGTGCCACGGCAACGAATCTCAGCCTCATGGTGTCCGAGTCCCCGTGACCTCATCGCCGCGAGACGGGTGGGCATACCGATTCGGATCTGACGACGGCGGCGATCGAACGGCTCGAGCAGGGCAAGACCAAACCACTGCTCGGCGAGTCCAGCAGAGCGGTGGCTGACGATGAGCCTCATTACTGACGCACCTGCGGCAGCAGAACTCGGCCAAGGATCTTCCGGACGCGAGCATTTCACGGCGTTCCTGGTCGATGAAGGTAGCGGATACGGGTCGTTCGCCAGTGTCTCCACGACCTTGTCGTGCCCTTCACATCGGTTCATCGCGGCAGTATCTCGAAGGCCATCGAATACTTGTCGGTCAACCGCTCGCCGCAAGTGCTGCTGATCGATCTCACCGGGACCGAATTGCCCGCGACCCGAGATCCATCGCCTGTCGGAAGTCTGCGAGCCGCACACCATGGTGGTGGCGATCGGCGAGCGCAACGATGTCGGCCTGTATCGCGACCTCGTCCAAGCCGGTGTCGTCGACTACCTCGTCAAGCCGATGACGCGGACATTGCTGCACAACGTCCTGCAACCGATGTTCCAAGGGCCGGACGAGCCGGTCGGCCCGCTTCAGCAGAAAGTCGGCAAGGTCGTCGCGGTGCTCGGCGCGCCGCGGCGGGGTCGGGGCAACGACGATCGCCACCAACCTCGCCTGGTACCTGTCGCACCCGCCGCAGCTCCCCGCGTGGCGCTGGTCGATCTCGACCTCGTGCATGGCGACGGCGCGCTGCTCCTCGACATCAAACCCGGCCGGTGGCATTCGCGAGGTGCTCGAGAACCCGCAACGCATCGATCATCTGTTTCTTGATCGCGTCATGACCCGGTTCGGCGATCGGCTGTTTGTGCTGGCCGCGGAGGAGCGCATCGATCAGCGGGTCGCCATTGCGCCAAAGGCCTCTGGACACTTTGCTGCCCTTGCTGCGCCAGCAATTCCACTACGTCATCCTGGATCTGCCGCGGACGGAAATCGAGCTTCGCCAAGCCGCGATGGAACAGGCGCATATGCGCATCCTGGTCACCGACCAGACCATCCGATCGATCCGCGATACGCACCGTTTCCGGCCGATGCTCGATGCGCCCAAATCCGGCCAGCGCAACCTGCTCGTCGTCAATCGGGTCGGAGAGCAAGGCTCCGGCGCGATCGAGTTGCCGGCGATCGGCAAGGCTGCAGGCTTGACGGTTGATGCCCGCGTGCCCTACCACCCCAAATCCGTTCTGGCAGCCGCCAATGCCGGCAAGGTCGCGGCGCTCGAATCGGGCCCGTTCGCGAGTGCGATTGAGGCGTTGGCCGGCGAAATAACCGGCAGCAGCGTCCAGAAGCCCTGGTGGAGGTTCGGTCGATGAAGGATCAAGCACGGTTCGGACGCCGTGTCTCCGCATCCTTTGCGCCGCAAAAGGCAGAGAGCGGCGTTCACCACACTGCAACACAGACAATGGAGGCGGCGGGTCTCGAGGAGTCCCGAGACCTCGTGCGGTCGGCCTTGCTCATGCGCATCGATCCGTCGGTCACGGCGCGCATGTCTCCGGCCGGTCTGCGCGCGGAAATCGACCGCCTCGTCGCCGAAATCGCCACCGAAGAACGGGTACAGCTGAATGCGCGCGAACAGCGGCAGCTGATCTCCGAACTCGTCGAACGACATGCTGGGCCTTGGCCCGCTGGAGCCTCTGCTCGCCGACGACACGGTGAATGACATTCTTGTCAACGGGCCGAGCCAAGTCTACGTCGAACGACGCGGCAAGCTGGAAAATGACCGCGGCACGATTTCCGAGCGATGCCGAGCACGCAACGGCTGTCGCGCAGCGCATCGCCGCTGCCGTCGGCCGCCGCGTCAACGAAACAAGCCCGCTATGCGACGCGCGCCTCGCCGACGGCAGCCGCGTCAACATCGTCCTGGGACCGCTGGCGCTCAAGGGCCCGGTCATCTCCATCCGTAAGTTCTCCAAGCGCAGCATTTCGCTCGATATCATGGCCCGCCAGGGTAATATGAGCGAACCGCTGGCGCGATTGCTCGAGATCGTCGCACGCGCCCGGCTCAATGTCGTCATTTCGGGCGGTACCGGCTCGGGCAAGACGACGCTGCTCAATGCCATGTCGGCGCTGATCGACCCGACCGAGCGCATCATCACCATCGAGGACGCAGCGGAACTGCAATTGCAGCAGCCGCATGTCGTGCCGCTGGAAACCCGGCCGCCGAATCTGGAGGGCACCGGCGAGATCAACCAGCGCGAACTTCTGAAGAAACGCACTGCGTATGCGTCCCGATCGCATCATCCTTGGCGAGATTCGCGGCACGGAAGCCTTCGACATGCTGCAGGCCATGAACACCGGCCATGACGGCTCGATGTCCACGGTCCATGCGAACACCCCGCGGCGACGCGCTCTCCCGCCTCGAGAACATGGTGCTGCAGGGCAATATGGGACTGCCCGCGAAGGCCATTCGTCAGCAGATCTCGAGCGCCGTCGATGTGATTGTGCAGGTGGAGCGCATGCGCGACGGCGTCCGCCGCATCCAGCACGTCGTCGAAGTGGCCGGAATGGAAGGCGAAGTCATTATCACCCAGGACCTCTTCACCTACAAATACGAAGGGGAAAATCGCGACGCGACATTGAAGGGCAGCTTCGTATCCAGCCGTTTCCGACCGATGTTCTATCACAAGGTCGCGTTCTTCGGTCTTGAGGAGCGGCTGAACGAGGCAATGGGAATTGGAGCTGCCCATGGTAGTTAGCCCCGCCCTGCTCATCCTGGCGCTCGTCTTCTTTTCGGTGGCGGTCGTCGGTTTGATCGTCGTATCGATTCAAGACCGGCGGCGCGCGACGATCGAGGCGCGCCTCGAGTTGGTCATGCAGACGCCGGTTCAGCTCGAGGACATGGCGCGGCACCGGAGCGCGAGGCCTGGACGCCCGGGTCTCCCCGCCTGCTGCACAGCCTGCCGGCCAATCTCGGTCGAAAAAATCGAAGCCGCCGCAGCGACCACCGGCGGCAAGGTCACCGCCGCTCAAGCTGATCATCGTCGGCATTGTCGCCGTCATTCTCACTTTCTGCCTTTCGAGTTTCTTCAATTTCGACCTGCTGGTGACGCTCTTTCTCACGGCGGCCATCGCCTATCTCGCCCCCGTGACCTATTTCAAGCGGCAGCGCAACAAATACCGGTTGGACTTCCTCGAAGTGTTTCCCGATGCGCTCGACTTGATCGCGCGAGTCGTCCGTGCCGGCGTACCGGTTTCGACCGGGATCGAAGTCGCCGGCAAGGAAAGCCCCGATCCGGTGCGATCGATCTTCGCCGAAATCGCCAGCCAGAACCGGATCGGCATCTCCTTTGAAGATTCGCTGACCCGCATGGTCAAGCGGCTCAACATCACCGATTTCAGCTTTTTCGCCTCGGCATTGATCCTGCAGCGGGAAAGTGGCGGCAACATCGCCGAGACGGTCAGCAACCTGTCGGCGATCGTGCGCAAGCGCAAGGAGCTGCGCAAGAAGGGCGAGGCGCTGACGGCCGAAGCGCGTACCGTCGCGGGCGTGTTATCCGCGCTGCCGTTTCTCGGCAGCGGCCTCGTAGCGCTGGTCAATTTCGCCTATATTAGCCTGTTGTTCACGGACACCCGCGGCAACATCATCATGGAGTGGCTATTCTCATGCTCGCGATCGGGATTGGGATCATGCGCGCCATGGTCAACAACGCACTGCGATGAACGCCAATATTTCGCTCGGCACGCTGTCCATCCTGTTTCTGGTGCTGGCCGCGCTGGGATCTGCGCGGGCTTCATCGGGATCGACATCGCCAACAAGCGAGAGCGGCTACGAGCACGCGTCGCCGGAGTGGCAGGCGGTGCGCGTGGTGCAGCCGCACTCGGACCGGCACCGACCGAAGCGCTCGTTCAACGGCTTCAGGCAATCGGTCGCACACTTCTGTCCAGCCGGCTGCTCGGTGCCACCGAACGGGAGAAGATCGCCGCCAAGCTGGTGAATTGCGGCATTCGCGACCCCAATGCCCTGTCGATCTTTGTCAGCGTCAAATTCGGCCTCGCCATCGGCATACCCTCCACGATGTGGGGGCTGTTGCAGTACTTCGACTATTGGCCGGATGGCTTCGCGACGCAGCTGCCGCTGATCCTCGGCAACCACCCTGCTCGGCTGGCGGTTGCCCGATATCTGGATCGGCCGCCGCATCAAGGAATGGCGCCTGCTCCTGTCCGACGGCCTGCCGGATGCGCTCGATCTGATGGTGATTTGTACGGATGCCGGCCTCGGACTCGAGCAGGCCATGGACCGCGTCGCCCGCGACATCGCAATTGGCCCGCCCCGTCCTGGCCGCAGAATTGCGTCTGACCTTGGCTGAAATGCGCGTCCTGCCGCAGATGAAGGACGCGTTGATCAATCTGAGCACCCGCACCCAGTCGCGGCCGATCCAGATGCTGGTCAGCACCCTGGTCCAAACCCTGCAATACGGCACGCCGCTGGGCCAGTCGCTGCGCACTCTATCGGCGGAAATGCATATTCACCGTTTTTTGCAGTACGAAGCCAACGCCGCCAATTGCCCGTGCTGCTGACCTTGCCGATGATCATCTTCATCCTACCGACCATGTTCATCGTGGTCTGCGGACCGGCCGTGCTGCAGGTACTCGATACGGTGAAAAAGAATGAACTGACGGCGGCTCCGGCCGCCGCCTGACAGCCTGGAGATCCGTGCGTCGCCGGATCTCCCTTGGCGTCTCTAGTAATCGGCGTGGTAGATCGCCATGCTGCTTTCGAGGCCCCGATAGGCTTCGTCCGGATCGGTTCCTTCGATATTGAGGGCGGTCGACCAATTGGCGTAAAGCGGCTCGGTCGCCTTCCTCCACTCGGCGAGTTGCACCGGCGTCAGCGTCTCGACGACTTGCCCGGGCTGCGCGATCAGTCTCTCGCGGCCGGCGCTTTCGGCGTCCGCCCACGCGCTTGGCGAAGCGGATCGCCCAATCCGTCGTGCAATGATCGTCGATGACCCGCTTTTGCGCGGGCGACAACCCGTCATATCGGGTCTTGTTCATGACCCAAACATAGGTGCTCGCGTAGAACGGCACGTCGATATGGTATTTGAGCGTCTTGCCTGTCTCGCTCAGCAGTTCGGCGCCCCAGGGCTCGAATACGCCGTCCAGCTTGCCCCGCTCGACCAGGTCGCGCAGATTTGCCGTCGGCGCCTGCACATTGGTGCCGCCCAGCAGCACGGTGAGCGGCACCGTCGCGGTGACCGATTGGATGTTCATCCCCTTGACGTCCTCGGGCACCAGCACCGGATGGCGGGAATGCAGCGTCCCCGGATTCTGCACGACGGCGAAGCAGTAGTGCACATCCTTCATCTCGCGCGCCGCATAGGCGCGGTACCACGCATCGAGCGCGCCGGTCCCGCTGCGTCCGTCGCGGAACTGGAACGGCAGATCGCCGCCGGGCTGCAGGCTCGGATTGACCAAGGCAAAATCCGCCAAGCCGTCCGCGAGCCAGATCGTATTGGTCATAGGCCTTGCCCAGAGCCTGGTCGCCGGAAAAGATCGCCGTGGTTAGCGTGCCGCCTTCCTCGATCGAATCGGGCCCAGCCATCGATGCCGGCCTCGATCGGGTGCGACTTGGGCAGCCAGGTCGAGAGCTTGAGTTCCGTCAGGCCGCGCTGCGCTCCGCCGCCGCCGAGTTGCAGGATGGTTGCGTTCAACCGCGGCGTGGCGGCCGACACCTGAGTCGCCGAAGCCGCCACAGTCCCAATCGCGCACAGGATGGACCAGGCAGTCTTCGGATTCATCGGCATCGGTGCAACTCCTCTCGGACCGGCGGGCTCCACCGCGGGTATTGTGTCGTTGGGTACAGACCGCAGCTTCAGCGTCGATCTTCCATGGATTCGTCTATAGCATGCCCATAGCTCTACAACCTGTTAATCTTGCGGCGATTACTGTGATCGGGCCAGTATGGCCATCAATAGTCGCGCCGGCAGGCGCACAGGGGTGTGAGGGAGTCGATGAAGCATATTTTAGCGGGAGCGGCATTGCTGCTGATCGGCGCGTCGCCGGCCATGGCCGGAGCGACGCTCGATGCGATCAAGAGCAATGGCGTCGTAGCCTGTGGTCTTCTCGACCCGGGCTTGCCGGCTTCGCGACGGTCGAGAAGGACACCCGACCAGTCGGCCTCGATGCGGATATCTGCCGCGCCGTCTCGGCAGCGGCTTTCGGCACGCCCGACAAGGTGAAATTCGTGCCCCTGACGGCGGAGCAGCGTCGCTGACCGCGCTGCAGACCGGCCAGTCGATATCGAAGTCGTCGACACGGCACTGGTCGCCGACCGCACCCATGAACTCGGCCTCGTCCTTGCGCCGCCGGTGTTCTATGACGGTGCGGGCTTCCTGGTCCCCAAGTCGCTCGGCGTCAAGAGTGCCCGCCAACTCTCCGGCGCCGCCGTCTGTCTGCAACAGGGGGCGCCCGACACGCAGCATCTGACCGATTACTTCCACGGGCAACAAGCTCGACCTGAAAGCGGTCGCCATGAAGAACGAGCCGGAGATCGAGCAGGCCTTCTTCTTCGGACGGTGTGACGCCTATATGACCGATGTGCTCGCCCTGGCCAATATGCGGACCACCAAGGGCGGCCAGTCCCGAGGAATACGCCATCCTGCCGGAACGCATTTCCAAGAGCCGGCTGGCACCGGGCGCTGCGCAAGCGGCGACAAGGGCTTCTACAATCTCATCCGCTGGACCGTCTTCACCTTGATCGAGGCCGACGAGCGCGGCGTCACCGCGCGCAATGTCGCTGATCTGCAGAAGACCGACGATCCCGGCTTGAAGCATTTCTTCGGCACCGAACCCCGATACCGAGAAGGCGCTGCCACCCGATGACAAGCGGGTCGTGAACACGATCCGCGCGGTCGGCAATTACGCCGAGATCTTCGCGCGCAATATCGGCGACCAGAGCCAGCTCCACCTGGCGCGCGGCCAGAACGCCCTCTACCTTACGACGATCGGCGGCCTGATGGCGTCGCCGCAGGCGCAGTAGCCGCGCCCATCAGCGGGGGCGGCAAGGATGCCAGATCGTCGCGCGCCAGCTCGGCGACAGTTCGTCCGCTGTAACGCGGATCGGTCACCCGCGTCGGCCGCACGCCCTGCCCGGTCTTGACGGCCTGCTCATAAGCGGCGCGCGCCTTGTCCATCTCGCCCAAATTCTGGTAGGCGACGCCGAGGTTTGAGCTGGACAAGGGGATCGTTCGGATCGATTTGCGCCGCTTCGCCCAGATACTGCGCCGCCTTGGCGAAATCATGCGCCTGCACCGCCTCGAAGCCGATTCGGTAATCCACCTTGAAGACTTCCGCCGGATCCGGTGCGCTATCGCCGCAGGCGGCCAGCAGAAGCGCAGAGGCGACGAGGCCGGCGCTTACCAGACGCGCGCTCACGGGGTAGAGCCGCGAACGGGTCCAGCCGCCGGCAGCGGCCGAAAAAACGATCCGGTCATGCAGCCGGAACGGCCGATCATGCCAGAACTCGAACGCCTCCGGGACGAGCCGATAGCCCCGACCAATGCGGCGGCCGCGGCACGTTCTTCGGCCGGGATAGCGCGCATCGAGCTCGGCAATGCGATGCCTCGAGCGTACGCCCGCGCATCGAGCGGACGGGACTGGTCGGATGCCCAGGCGCCGATCCGGCCTGTCGCGCGGCCGGCTGCGGAAATAGGCATCCGCCTCCTCGGGCGAAACCGGCTGCACCGTGCCGCTGATGCGAACCCTGCCGGCGCAGTGATTTCCAGTGGAAACCGAGCGCCGCCCGCGGATTTCGCCGCCAACTCGTCACCCTTGCGGCTTTGCGTATTGGCTGTAGAACGTGAAGCCGCGTCGATCGGCTTCCTTGAGCAGCACGACCCGCACCGAAGGCACTCCGCCGGCCGTCGCCGTCGCCCAGGACCATGGCGTTGGGATCGTTCGGCTCGGTTGCCTTGGCTTCTCTCGAACCAATGGACAAACAGGTCGAAGGGATCGGTGGCACTGATCCATTTCCATTCGGATACACTCCCAATCGTCCCGCGCGGCGCAAGCGGCTATTGCGCCGATCATAGGCAACGATCATAAACGCCTAAGCGTTTTACCGAATATCAACCGCCGACACCATGGTCGAAATATGCTGGATCCCTATGCGACATTACAGGTCGGCCGCCGAGCGACCCAGGATGAGATCAAACGGGCCTATCGCAAGCTCGCAAAGGAGCTGCATCCCGATCTCCATCCAACAACCCGTCCAGTGCCCGCCGCTTCAACGAGATCAGCGCGGCCTATGACGTGCTGTCGGACGAGACCAAGCGCCGGCGCTACGATCACGAGCTGGCCGCAGCCGAACAGGCTGCCGATAACGGCTTCGAAGCCGGACTCGACGCCTTCTTCAGCGCCCGCAAATGGGGCGGCCATCGCCCCGCCTCCGACGGCCCGCGCCAGCGCGGCGCCGACATCTACCAGTCGCTGACAGTCAGTTTCATCGAAGCCGTGCTCGGTGCGCGCAAACGCGTCTTCATCAAGGACTCCCGCAGCCTGGACGTTGCCCTGCCGCCCTTGACCGAAGACGGGCAGACCCTGCGAACTGAAGGGCCAGGGCGAACCCGGCCGGAGCGGCGGCCTGAACGGGGACGTTCTGGTCGAGATCACCGTCGAACCCCATCCGGTGCTTACCCGCCACGACATCGACATTCATATGGTGTTGCCGGTCACGATCCAGGAGGCCGTCCTGGGCGGCATGGCAACCGTCCCGACCATCCATGGCCCCGTCCAGCTGCGTATCCAAAGGGCTCGAATACCGATACCCGGCTGCGGCTCAAAGGCAAGGCATCTTCGGCCCTGACGGATCGGCAGGGCAATCAGTATGTCATGCTCAAAGTGGTGCTGCCGGATCCCCAGGATCCGGATTTTCTCCGGCTCGTCGAGACCTGGGCGGAAGCGCTACGACTATTCGCGTCCGACCCGCCTCATTCGGCAGCTAGAGCGGTATGAAATTAGGTTTGGTCATATCCTGCTTCGATGAAGTAGTTGCGGCATTCCTGCGGGGAGGCTGTATCGAGGATTTCGGCGATGGCCTGGCAGACGGCATCGATGGTTCTCGCGGCGGCCTTTCGCAAGAGATGCTTGAGCTTAGCGAAGAACTTCTCGATCGGGTTCAGATCGGGGGAGTATTTCGGCAGGAAGAACAGCCTGGCGCCGGCCTGTCGGATTGCAAGACGAACGGCCTTGGCCTTGTGGGAACCGAGATTGTCCATGATCACGATATCGCCTGGGCTCAAGGTCGGGACGAGCACCTTTTCGACATAGACGAGGAAGCGCTCGCCGTTGATCGGTCCGTCGATGAGCCAGGGCGCGTCGATCCGGTCATGGCGCAACGCCGCCAGGAAAGTCATCGTATTCAATGGCCGAAAGGAGCATGACCGATCAGGCGCTCACCGCGCGGCGCCCAGCCCCGCAGCGGCGCCATGTTGGTCTTGGTCCAAGTCTCGTCGATGAAAACCAGCCGGGCCGGATCGATGCCGATGCGATGTTTCAGCCACTGCGCTCGCCGACGGGCGACGTCCGGCCGCTCCCGTTCGGTCGCGACCATCGTCTTTTATTATATGTGAGCCCCTCGCCATGGACGAAGTCCCAGACCGAGCGGTAATCGACCACAAAGACCGCGGGCGCCCAGCTCGACGACGAGGCCATGCAAGGTGAAGGCACGCTCGCGGCAGCGCTCCACAAGCCAGGTGCGGTACTCGCCCGAAATCTTCCTCGGCTTGTGACCGCCCCATCTGGCCGGGCGCCACACTCCCCGTCTCGCGAAGACGCTTCATCCAGCCAATCGCGACGCTGTAGCTGACACCGAAGCGGGCGGCCGCCTGCCGGACACGACATCCCGCCCACAATCGCTGCAACGACGCGCTCTCGAAGATCCATCGAATAAGGACGTCCCATCCGGGCTGGCCCCCATATCCAGCCCGATTCTTGAATCAAAAATACAACATCTTGAAAAGCCTAAATCCACCGACTCAACCAAATTTCACCACGCTCTAGCCGCCCTTATTGCGGCGCTTCGTCGAGGAAGCTGGCGACCGGCGCCGACAGTGCTTCTGCTCCGCCAGTCGGGCCGCGGCGAGGCGCTCGTCAAGCGCGACCCGCCGGCTCCGGCTCTGCAATCGGGAATGCTGGGGATCTTGGGCGAGCGCCGCATCCAGCGCCTGCAGCGGCACGCGGTTGAGGTCGCGGGCCAGGACGAAGCCGCCGTCCAGCGCCGCCGCGACGAAGCCGGGATTTCGACAATCGGCCCAGGCAGTCCGCCGACAGCCCCGGTCGGGGCGCGGGCCTTGCGCGCAAGTTGGCGCAGCCGCGCCGTCCCGCCACGCCGGTTCTGCGTGCTCAAGGCTTCCAGCAGCCGCAGCGCCAGTTCCAGATCGGTGATCTGCGGCGCCGCAACCAATGCCTCGTCGATGTCCCAGAGCGGCACGGCGGCGGCGATCTCGGCGCCGAACAGGACGACGCTCCAGGACAGATACATCCACAGCAGAAAGATCGGAATCACCGCCAGCGCGCCGTAGATCGCCTCATAGGAATTATAGTGATCGATGAACAGCGTGAAGCCGAATTTGCAGATCTCCAGCAGGATCCCGGCCGTGACGCCGCCCCAACAGCCCTTCGCGCCAGCGCACCCGGGCAATGCGGGATGAGGCAATAGAACAGCGTCAGCCCCAGGCTCTGCAGCAGGCACCGGCAGGGTCCAGGCCAGCCGCTCGAGCAGGGGCAGCGCCGCGACGCCGGCGGCCCCCAGCTCCAGCGTGGTGAGGTGGAGGCTGGTCGAGATCGACATGGCCAGGCCGAACAGCAGCGGGCCGAGCGTCAGCACCGTCCAATAGATCATGACCCGCGCGACCCAGCCGCGGGGCGCATGGACCCGCCAGATCGAATCGAGGCGGCTTTCGATCGTCGTCAGCAGCATGATCGACGTCACCGCCAGCACGATGATGCCGACCGCGTCGTCTTGCCCGCGCTCGATGCGAAATAGCTGATATACCATTCGACCGTGCCGCCGATGCGCGGCACGAAGGCGTCGAACACGAAGCCCAGCGCCTCGCCGCGCAGCTTGTCGAAAATCGGGAAGGCGGAGAACACGGCAAGGGTGATCGCCAGCAACGGCACCAGCGAAACCAGCGTGGTATAACTCAGCGCGCCCGCGGCCGCGAGGCAGCCATCGTCATTGTAACGCCGCAGCACGTGGTAGATGAACCGGCCCCAATCGACGCAGCCAGCGCGACGCGGCAGCGGCGCGGTCGATCGCAGCATGGCTTCACGCGTCGGCATCGACATCTTTGGCTCCGATCCGGCTCGCGCGAGCTTACGGGCAGTGGCGCGGCACGCCAAGCGGACATCGCACGCACCCAGCCGCGGCTTCCCGCACGCGACCGGTTTCGTGTATCGTCCCGCGCAGTTTGATCGATGGGTAGCCCAAGGAGCGTTTTTTTATGCCGCAAAACGGGACCCTGATGGCCGGCAAGCGCGGCCTCGTCATGGGCGTGGCCAATCACATGTCTCTGGCTTGGGCGATCTCCCAAGCCATCCATGCCCAAGGGGGCGAGCTTGCCTTCACCTATCAGGGCGAGGCGCTGGCCAAGCGGGTCAAGCCGTTGGCAGAGAGCGTTGGGTCGGATTTCCTGTTGGAATGCGACGTCACGGACGATGCCTCGGTCGATGCCGTTTTTCGCGGCGCTGGAAGAGCGCTGGAGTTCGATCGATTTTGTCATCCACGCCATCGGCTTCTCCGACAAGGAAGAGCTGAAGGGCCGCTATGCCGATACGACACGGACCAATTTCCTGCGCACGCTCGACATCTCCTGCTTCTCCTTCACCGATATTTGCCGGCGCGCAGCCAAGCTGATGCCGAATGGCGGCAGCCTGCTGACGCTGACCTATTACGGCGCCGAGAAGGTCATGCCGAACTACAACGTCATGGGCGTCGCTAAGGCGGCTCTCGAGGCCAGCGTGCAGTATCTCGCGGTCGATCTGGGCCGTGACAACATCCGCGTCAACGGCATCTCCTATGGTCCGGTGAAGACCCTGGCGGCGAACGGGATCAGCGATTTCCGCTATATCCTGAAGTGGGAACCAATACAATTCGCCGCTGAAGCGCAACGTCTCGATGGACGATGTCGGCGGCGCCGGCCTCTATATGGTGAGCGATCTCAGCTCCGGCGTTACCGGCGAAATCCATCATGTCGATTGCGGCTACCATGTCGTCGGCATGAAGTCGATCGACGCGCCGGATATCTCCGTCGTCTGATGGCCGGCAACAGCTTCGGCTCGATCTTCCGCTTCACCACCTGGGGCGAAAGCCACGGGCCGGCGATCGGCTGCGTCGTCGACGGCGTGCCGCCGCGCGTGGCCCTGGCCCGAGGCGGATATCCAGCACTGGCCTCGACCGGCGCAAGCCCGGCCAATCGCGCTTCACCACCCAGCGGCAGGAAGCCGATGCGGTGAAGATCCTGAGCGGCGTATTCGAGGGCCTGACCACGGGCACGCCCGATCGCGCTTGAGATCGAGGAATACCGATCAGCGCTCGAAGGATTATTCCGAGATCAAGGACCGGTTCCGCCCCGGCCATGCCGATTACACCTATTGGGGTCAAATACGGCATCCGCGACTTATCGCGGAGGCGGCCGGTCCTCGGCGCGCGAGACGGCAAGCCGCGTTGCCGCCGGCGCGGTTGCGCGGGCGATTCTCGGATCCGGCGTGACGATCCGCGGCGCGCTGATCCAGATCGGCCCGCATGCGATCGATCGCGGGCATTGGAATTGGGACGAAACGGAACGCAATCCCTTCTGGTGCCCGGACGCAGCGATGGCCGAGCGCTGGCCGAATATCTGGACGGGGGTGCGGCAAGGCGGGCTCCTCCGTCGGCGCCATCATCGAGGGTGGTGGCGTCCGGCGTGCCGGCCGGGCTGGGCAATCCCATCTATGCCAAGCTGGATGCCGATCTCGCTTCAGCCATGATGTCGATCAACGCGGTCAAAGAGGCGTCGAGATCGGCGCCGGCTTCGCTGCGGCGCTGCTGAGCGGCGAGGGAGAATGCCGACGAGATGCGCCGGGGGCAATGACGGCGTGCGCTTCCTGTCGAACCATGCCGGCGGCATATTGGGCGGGATTTCGACCGGCCAGGACATCGTGCTGCGCTTCGCGGTCAAGCCGACCAGCTCGATCCTGGCAGAGCGCCGGACGGTCACGGTCGACGGCGAAGAGACCATGATCCGCACCAAGGGCCGCCACGACCCCTGCGTCGGCATCCGCGCCGTGCCGGTCGGCGAGGCGATGATGGCAGCGGTGCTGGCCGATCATGTGATGCAGCACCGGGCGCAGATGGGGTGAGTCAGGCCTGGTCCAGAATATCCCGCAGATAAGCCACGTGCCGCTCGAAGGCGCGGGCGGCCGGTGCGGGTCATGGTAATACGGTGCGCGGCTTCTTGCCGACGAAATCCTTCATGATGCCGACATAGCCGGCATTCTCCAGCGTCGTCAGATGCGCCCCAAGATTGCCGTCGGTCGCCTGCAGCAGCGCCTTGAGGCGGGGTGAACTCGATCGGCTCGTCTTCCGGCACCGCTTTCAGGCGCCGCCATGATCTTGAAGCCGCATCGACTGGTGGATCACCCTCGTCGGGCGCGCCGATCTCCGTCTGCGTCATTTCAGACCCGCCGCAGCCAGAACCCGGCCAGGATCAGCGAGCCGCCGCCGACCCAGCGCCATGTACAGGTGGAAATGCGCCGGGGATCCAGCAATACCCGGCCAGGACCAGCCCTGCGAGTGCTACGCCGATCGCGATCATCCGGTCGCCGAGATGCATGCCGATCTGGATATAGGCCGAGCGCCACGACCAGCCGACGACAACGGAGCTTTCCTCCACGGCGTCCGGGGCGCAGGATCTTGAGCACGCGCAAAGGTGAAGACAACATAGCTGCTGGCCGGAACGAAGGCGCGCCAGCCGCGCTTCTCGCGCCGCCGCCGGCTGAGCAGGACGCTGCCCAGGATGCCGATGGCCGAGCCGACCAGCCAGATCGCGTCCACATCGCGCGGCCGGACATCGACCAGACTATAGCAGATGACCCAGATGACGCCCCACAGTATCAGGTAGGAACCGCCGATCGCATAGCCATAGGCCGTCCGGCTGCGGGTTTCCGCTGCTGCTACCTCGTTCAGGGCCTGGGCTGCCTCGTCGGGCGAGGACGGTCATGCCTGCTTTGCTCCAAAGGAGCACTCTAGGGGCCAGAGCAGCCCTGCTTCAAGGTCGAGCGAATACAAATGGGAAAAGGTGGCCGACGCTTCCGCCGGCCACCCTTCGATCAGGTACGTCCAGAAACCGGACATGTCCCCCAGCATGCCGGTGTCGATCTCGCGATCGGCAACCGGCCCCCCACCACCGTTCTTAGAACTTCACCGCGCCCTTCATGTAGACGAAGCGGCCCTGGAAGTCGTAATTGCCTTCGGACAGGCGTATTGCACGCGCAGATGTCGCCGAAGATGACGCGCGGATCTTTGTCGAACAAATTCTGCACGCCGACCGTCACGTTGATGTTCTTGTAGGTGTAAGTCGCGCTGACGTCCGTATAGAAGAGACCGGGCCGCCCTCGTTGCCGGTGTAGTCGCAACCACCGGGGTTGTCGTTGAGGCAGAGGCCCGGGGCGTCGTTCTTCACGCCCGCCGAGATAGCGTTCGTCGACGTTGATGCCCCAGGCATCCTGAGCATAGGCGACGCCGAGACGAGCCTTCCAACGCGGTTCGACCTTGAAGAGGGTCGTGTTGAAGGTGCCGGCCAACTGGTTGACCGTCCCGTCGGGGTTCTCTTCATCGTCGCGCAGCAGGGTACTGGGCGTCGCCCGAACCTGCCAGATGGCCGGGCAGATAGTTCTGCATGCCGATCAAGGCGGAGTCGAAGCCATATGGTCAGGTCGAAATCGATGCCCTGCGTGTTCTCGTAGCCGAAATTGACGGTTCGGTGCCTGGACACCCGTGATATCGCCCGTGGCGCCGCGGGTGATGGCGTTACAGGCGCTCTGGATGTTCTCGTTGTAGCAGGCATTTGATCGTGAAGTTCGGATCCGGGCCGCCGTCGAGAATGGCGTTGCGGATATGGACGTTCCAGTAGTCGGTCGAGAAGGACAGGTTCTGGATCCAATGCGGCGTGAAGACCATGCCGACCGTGAATTCCTGCGACGTCCTCGGGGCTTCAGGCCGGAATTGCCGCCTTCGAGGCGTCGCCACCTGCGGTGCCGGCGCTTCGTCGAGCTGCGAGGTGTAAGTCGTGGGATTGACACCGACCTTCTTCAGCGCGGGCGACGCAATTCGCCGTACCGGCGGCGGTACGCTGGCCGGCGTGCCGTCGGGCTTGGAGGCGCAAGGATCGCCGTTATAAAGTCAGGAAGCTCTGGAACTGGCCGCCGAACAGCTCGGTGATCTGCGGCGCGCGGGAAGCCGGTCGAGTCGCTGCCACGGAACCGGAAATCGTCCGTGATGGCATAATCCACGCTGGTCTTCCAGGTCAGGGCCCGGCCGAAGCTGGTGTAGTAGTCGTAGCGCGCGCTGGCATCGAGCGTCAGGGACTTGACGAAGGGCGCATCCTTGAGCACCGGAATGTTCAACTCGGCATAGCCCGACGAGACGCTGTAGGCGCCCTGGGTCGGGTTCGCATCCGAATCGGCGTCGCCGGCGATGCGGACCGAGTCCGGATGGTCGAAGCCGCCTAACGTTGCGCTGCTCGACACCGAGGGCCATCGATACGTCGCCAGCCGGCAGATGATAGATCGGCCCGCTAATATTGGCGTATAAAATAGTCTTCTTCGAGCTGGCTGTTATCGATATCGGTGTATTCGAGATACTTGATGTCGGCCGAGGTCAGCGGCGCGGAAGAAATTGGCCAGATGGCAGCCCGATGCGACATCGACGCCGCAGGCAAACTGGCCGGTTTCCTGACCCAGATGGTAGAATTGACGTCGCCCTGGGTCTTGTACTCAGCGTCGGAGACGCCATAGACATAACCGATCGACCAATTGTAGTTGCTGAAAATCGTGCCTTCTAGGCCGCCACGGAGGCGGTAGGTCTGCACATCCGGCGAATAGACGCGGTCGCCGCCGCGCCGAATGGACGCAGATTGGCGTTGGTGATGTCCTGGCCGTAGGGGTTGTTCGGGTTCTTGGTGCCGTCCGGCAGCAGTGCCGGGATCACCAGGCCCCGGATAGACCAGGGTGCTGATGGTCGCGGACAGCGGCTCGGGGGTTGAGCACCTCCGTCGACGTGCGATCGGTGTAGAAGCCTTCGAGTACGGCCGTGACATTCGGCAGGATGTCGTAATGGCCGGTGAAGTTGAACTGCTTCGTCTCCTGACCGACGGTCAGGTCCGGTTGCTGGGTCAGATCGAACAGACCTTCGTCGATACCCAATGACGGAACTTGGTAATGGAGGATACCCGGGATCTTGAACAGGCTCGGGTCATTGATCGGCACGACATTGTTCGGCCCGAGAAAAGCCATCGTCGTCGAGCTGTTGCCGATATTGCCGGTCAGGAAGGGCAGCTTGCTGGAGCAGTTGGCGCAGGCCGCGAAATTCGAACTGGCCGTGTTGTCGCCGAGGAAGTTGTTCGTCGACCAGGACCGCGCGCCTTGCGAGACCGGATCGGTGTGGCTGGTCTCGACGTCGATCAGGATGTTGCCGCGATCGAAAGCTCCGCACCCATCATCGAGCCGGCGCTGTAGTTCAGCCCGTCGCCATAGGAGGTCTCGCCGACCGCGCCATGGACCTCGACGCCGTTGAAATGCTGCTTTGGTGATGATGTTCACGACGCCGGCGATGGCCGTCCGCGCCGTAGATCGAGGCGGCACCGTCGCGCAGCACTTCGATGTGGTCGATCATGTTGACCGGGATCGAGTTCAGATCGACCGCGGTCGACGACCCCTTCCGTATCGGTGTTCGGGAAGCGGTAACCGTTGACCAGGATCAGCGTGGCGGGTCGGGCCGAGGTTGCGCAGGCCGATTTCCGATGCGCCGTCGCCGCCATTATTGCAGCGGCGTTTCAAACCGCCCGAGAAATCGATCGAGGGCAGTTTCTTCAACACGTCTTCGACAGTGGTCGATTTTTCCTTGGCGATGTCTTCGCTGCTGACCACGGTGATCGGGTTGGCGGCCTGGGCATCCGTATTGCGGATGCGCGTGCCGGTCACCTGGATCGTGTTCAGTCTGCGCCCGCCGCCTCGCCGGTTTGCGGCGCGTCCTGCGCCAGCGCCGGCGTCACGCCCAGCGCGAGAAGCGCCATCACGCTCGCCTGCGGCCGCGATCAGCCAACGCCGGCCGATCCTCTTGCTTGAAACACGCATCGATAAAATCCCCCTCGCTCGATGGATGTGCGACCGGCATCCCCTGCCTGTCTCTCAACCCATTTCGGATGGCCAAGATTTACACGAATGATGGTTCTGATGGTTCGGGATGAGTACCGTTGACGCTGTATATGTCCGCTTTGTTGCCGATGTTACGGCGTGGATCACGCCGCATTACCAAGAGATTGAAATCTCTGGATTGTTTGGAAACGGATTTGTTTGTAACGAAGTCGATATTAACGGCCAGTTAAATTGGCCTATTCCGCTCGATACATATTGCCGTCAAGGGTAACACCTGACGATGGCGGCGAATACCGCGCGGCGTATGGTCATGTCCGTGCAAGCATATGCGCCGGCATCACGGCAGAGGCCGCGGGCCTCGCCCAACGATTTGTCTGGGCTCGCCCGGCGGTTAGCCGGCAAGCGCCTTGGGTGGCGGCAAGGCCGCCGCAACGGCCGCCGACGCGACCTTGCCGAAGAACAGACGCGTCTCGCGCTCGTCCCGGCCCTTGACGTAGCCGGACAGCACGAAATCGCATCGATCAGGAATTTCAGGAATTCCGGGTCCGATACAGGACAATAGGCATGGATCCGATTGCCCTCGAGCGAGCGTTCCATGGCGGCCAGCAAACGCTTACCCAGGCCGAGCCGGCGATACCGCCGATCGACCAGCAGCCGCGCCAGCAATAGGCCATGTCGACCGATGGATCTTTGCGGATCGCCAATTGCCCGACGATCGCGCCATCGGGCAACCAGGACCCAGCACCGACCGGCCGCTATATCCTTGCGCAGGTCTTCGCGGCCATATCCCGCGGAAAAACTCCCGGCGCGCGCCAGGCGCTCGAGATCAGCCTCCTGCGCAGAACGCAGGACCGCATCGACATCGGTCACCGGCAGCGCCGCGACATTGCCGTAAACCGGAATGTGCCGGCGCGGCCGATCGGCGCGCCGCGCGCGATAATGCCGCGTTCGGTCAAGACGCGCAGCGCCCTGCTGATTGCCTGCGGCCGCATCTCCAGCATACGAGCCATCGCCCCGGAATCGACCGGCTCATAGTGCTCGAAGGAGAGGTTCTGCTCCAGGCAGCGCAGCACTCGATGGGCTTCAAGACCGAGCCCGCGATCGCGCGCAATGGTCAGGGTATCCAGATTCGTCATGCTCGACCCCGCCATTTCCGTGCGCCCATGGGGCGGCGTCCTGAAGACGCTTACTGGGCCAACCGCCTCGACGTCGACCGGCAATGGTTTGGCATATCCGAGCATCTCTCCCCCCGCACGCTGCCCCGTGATCGGCTCACCATCGGTGATTCGCCGGGCCGGACAGTCCGAAGAGCCTCGTACGAGCGAGGTCCGTCATCAAAAGCCACCGCAGCTTAATCCCGCGCCCCGCGCCCCCTTCAAGTTAAATATAATTAATAAACGCTACAGTTAAACCACTCCGGGTCAGTCAACCCCGAGTGAACAGTGCGACGCAGGGCTACAATCCCGCTGCAAACACTTGTGTGGTATCCGGACACTCTTGCACACATCATGTGTGCTACTCCAGGAAATTGAAAATGTGACATACCTTACTGTGGTAAAATCGTAGTCAACTTCTGGGGATACGATTCGCGGGCAACCCAGCGGCCATCCGGCAGATGCAAAAGCCTCATTGCGGGCTGCGCGGCGCCTGGTCTACGCTCCGGCCGCCACCGGCGATCGGTGAAGGAGAAGTGCGCCATGCCGCAACCCGATCACATTTCAGCGCTCGGCATCGGCGATCCGGCGGCGCTCGACACGGATCTGCGGGCGATCTACGACAAATGCGTCGAGAAGCTGGGCTTCGTGCCGAACGTCTACCACGCCTACAGCCTGCGGCCGGCCAAGCTGCGCAATTTCATCGCCATGTATAACGAATTGATGCTCGCGCCATCGGGCGTGACCAAGCTCGAACGCGAAATGATCGCGGTCACCGTGTCCAGCGCCAATCGTTGCTATTACTGCCTGGTCGCCCATGGTCAGGCGGTGCGCGGCTGTCGGGCGATCCGCAGCTCGGCGAGATGATCGCCCTCAACTATCGGGTCGCTAAACTCGATGCCCGCCAGCGCGCCATGCTCGATTTCGCCTGGAAGCTGACCATGACGCCCTATCTCGTCGACGATGCGGATCGCGATGCGCTGCGCGCGGCCGGCCTCAGCGAGGGCGGATATTTTCGATCTGGCGGAGACGGCGGCCTTCTTCAATCTGTCGAACCGGATGGCCTCGGCGACCGACATGATGCCCAATCCGGAGTATCATCGGCTGGATCGCTGACCTGCCCGCCCAAGAGGCGAAAGAGACTCGCATCCATGCGCGGGACCAAATAGCGTGGCACCGCGTTATCTTCGACCATAGGCCCCTGCCGGGGCCGCAGCAGACGGGACATCGATGCGGTTCATTCTCTGGATCTTCGCGATCATAGGCTTCCTGAGCGTGGCGGCCGTCTGCTTCGTCGTCTATCTGGCCTTCAGCTTCCCAGCAAGCCGAACAGATTGCCGCCGACACCGTGCTGCGCCTCGACCTCGACAAGGCGGTCACCGAGCAGCCCCAGCCCTTCGGGCAATTCTTCGATGGCCAGACCACCGCGTTCACGACGGTGCTGACCGCCCTCAAGCGCGGCGCGGATGACGGGCGGGTCAAGGGGCTGGTCGCGCGCACCGGTAACGTCACGCTCGGCCTCGCCAGGTGCAGGAACTGCGCGACGCGATCAAGGCGTTCCGCGCCAAGGGCAAATTCGCCTATGCCTTCGGCGAGACCTTCGGCGAGATCAGCGGCGGCACGCGCTCCTATTACCTGGCCAGCGCCTTCGACCAGATCTGGCTGCAGCCGACCGGCTCGCTCGGCCTGGTCGGGCTGCATGCCGAGATTCCGTTCTTTAAGGGCACGCTCGACAAGATCGGCGTCGAGGCGCAGTTCGGGCGCCGCGCCGAATTCAAATCGGCCGCCACGCAATTCACCGAAACCAAGCTGCCGGCGACCGACCACGAAGCCGAGGACACCATGCTGTCCTCGCTCTACGACCAGATCGCCGCCGGCATCGGCGAAGGCCGGAACCTCCAGCCCGATGCGGTCAAGCAACTGATCGACGGCGGCCCCTATACCAACCAGGCGGCGCAGGACAAGCACCTGATCGACAAGGTCGGCCTATCGCGACGAGGTCGAGGCCGCCGCGCGCGACAAGGCCGGCAGCGACGCCAGCCTGATGGATGTCGCCAGCTATACCGCCGCGTCCCAGGTCGGCCAGACCGGGACCGACGTGATTGCGCTAATCCGCGCCGTCGGCACGATCACCTCGGGCAGCAACAGCGACAATCCGCTCGACAGCGACAATGCGGTTCATGCCGACACCATGGTGCGGGCGCTCGACGAGGCGACGAAGGATGCCCAGGTCAAGGCAATCGTCCTGCGCATCGACAGCCCCGGCGGCTCGGGCACGGCCTCGGAATCGATCTGGCGCGCGGTCAAGCGCGCCCAGGAGGCGCATAAGCCGGTCATCGTCAGCATGGGCAATGTCGCAGCCTCCGGCGGCTATTACATCGCTTGCGGCGCCGACAAGATCGTCGCCGATCCGGGCACGGTGACCGGCTCGATCGGCGTGTTCTCCGGAAAGTTCGTCATGGCCGGCTTGTTCGACAAGCTCGGCGTCACGGTCGACACGCTGTCCTACGGCCGCGATGCCGGCATCGACAGTTCGCAGACCGAGTTCACCCCCGAGCAGACCAAGCATTTCAACGAGATGCTCGACGATTTCTACCATACTTTCGTGGCCCGGGTCGCCGAGGGCCGGCATCTCGATCCGGTCAAGGCCGAGGCGATCGCGCGCGGGCCGGGTCTGGACCGGCGTGCAGGCCAAGGAGCGCGGGCTGGTCGATGTGCTGGGTGGGCTCGACGAGGCGATCACCCAGGCCAAGCTGGCGGCCAATCTGCCGGCGACAAGCCGATCGTGCTGCGCTCCTTCCGAAGCCGAAATCGACCATCGAGAAGCTGGTCGCCGGCTTCGACAATGCCCGGAACAGGGCGCCCAGGCCTTCGGCGTGCTGCAGCGCCTGTCGGTCCTGGCGCCGCTGCTGCATCGGCTCGACCAGTTCAGCCAGGCGAGCCAGGGCGGCGGCGGTGATGCAGCCGATCGACATCATCGACTGAGCGGCGCGCGATGATCCCCTTCGAACCGATCCTCGCCGCCGCGACGCCCGGATCGGCGAAGAGGCGTTACATCACCGCCTGCCCGACATCGGCGACGCGGCGGCGCTGATCGCCCGGTCCGACGACCGTTATCTGTCGCTGCTGTCGTTGCGCGTGTTCCGCGCCGGGCTGAAGCACAGCCTGGTCGACAGCAAATGGCCGGCCTTCGAAGCCGCCTTTCGCGGCTTCGTGCCGGGCGCCGTGCTCGCCATGTCGGACGAGGCTGTCGAGGCGCTGATGAACGACCGCGGGCTGATCCGGCACTGGGGCAAGCTGCGCTCCGTCCGCGCCAATGCCGCTGTGCTCGACGCAATCTCGCGCGAGCATGGCGGCTTCGGCCGGTTCCTCGCCGGCTGGCCGGCCGAGCAGACCATCGAGCTTTGGGCCGAACTGGCAGACGCTTCGAGCAGATGGGCGGCGAATCCGGACCGCGCTTCCTGCGTATGGCCGGACGCGACACCTTCATCCTGTCGCCCTCCGTAGCGGCCGCGCTCAAGCATTGGGGCGTTGCGGAATGCGACCAAGGGCAAGGCCGAACGCGCCCGGATCCAGGCCCAATTCAACGATTGGCACGCGGCCACCAGCCGGCCGCTCGCCCATCTCAGCATGATCCTGGCCAGTTCGGTCGATGACTAGCGATTTCGCGATCATCGGCGCCGGCATTGCCGGGGCGTCGCTGGCCTTCGAACTCGCCGCGCAGGGGACGGTGCTGCTCCTCGAGGCCGAGGATTTCCCCGGCTATCACACGACCGGCCGTTCCGCGCTCTGTTCAGCGAGACCTACGGCAATGCGGCGATCCGCGCGCTGACCGCCGCCAGCCGCAGCTTCTTCGAAGCGCCGCCAGCCGGCTTCGCCGACCATCCATTGCTCGGCCCACGCGGCTGCCTGTTCATCGCGCGCGCCGATCAACAGGCGAGCCTGGACGCCCAGCTGCGCGCGACGCCGAAGATCCGGCCAATCACCGCGGAAGAGGCGTGCCGGCGCGTACCGGAGTGCTCCGGCCGGAGAGCGTCGCCGCCGCGGGCTGGGAAGAAACCGAGACCGATATCGACGTGCATGCCCTGCATCAGGGCTTTCTGCGCGGCGCCAAGGTGCAGGGCGCGCAGCTCGTCACCAATGCCCGTATCGACGCGATCGAGCGGCGCGCGGGCGCCTGGCATCTGGCCGCCGGCGCCGCGCGCTTCGAGGCAAGAGTGTTGGTGATCGCCGCCGGCGCCTGGGCCGAGATAATCGGGACAATGGCCGCGCCGTGCCGATCGGTCTCGTGCCGCGCCGCCGCACCGCAATCCTGATCGATCCGCCGGCCGGGATCGACATCAGCCGCTGGCCGATGGTGCTCGACGCCGACGAGGGAGTTCTATTTCAAGCCCGGAGGCCGGAAAGCTCTTCCTCTCGCCGGCCGACGAGACGCCCTCGCCGCCCTGTGACGCTCAGCCTGAGGAGCTCGACATCGCGCTCTGCATCGACCGGGTCCAGCGTGCCGCCGATCTGCCGGTGCGCCGCGTCGCCCAATCCTGGGCCGGGCTGCGCAGCTTCGTCGCCGACCGGTCGCCGGTCGTCGGCTACGATCCTCAAGTCCCCGACCTGTTCTGGCTGGCCGGCCAGGGTGGCTACGGCATCCAGACCGCCCGGCCATGGCGCAGCTCGCCGCCAGCCTATGCCGCGGCGGCGGCGTGCCGCCGGCCCTGGCTGCCTATGGCGTGACGGAACCAGCGCTCTCGCCAGCTCGCCTTAGCTAGGCAGCCAAATGACGCGATGGGCCAAGAGCTGACATCGGTCAATCGGTTCTGCCACCGCACCTCGCTCATTCGGTCGAATCGAAATCGTCCGCCCTGGCATTCAGCATCGCGGCCACTGTGCGCAGGCCGGTATCGAGCTGATCCATGGTCGGAGCCGCCAACGCCAGCCTTACGGCGTTCGGCGCGTGGCCGGGCGTGGCGGCAAAGGTCGTCGAGGACGTCAACGCGATGTCGCGCCTGGCTGCGGCAGCGACGAAAGTCTGCGAGCGCCAATGCGCCGGCAGCGTCAACCACAGATGATAACATTTTTCGTTGGCCTGGATTTCGAAGCCCGAAAGGCGATCGGCCGCCAGTTTCTGACGCGCACGCGCATCGAGGCGCTTCAGTCTTGTAAGCTCGGCGACGGTGCCGTCGACCATCATCCGCTGCGCGGCGCGAACGCAAATCCTGATGCAGTCCATCCGCCCGAACGCACCGAGGCCATCATTGTTTCACGCAGCGCTGTGGCGGCACGATGAAGCCCAGCGTCAGGCCCGGCGCGACCTTCTTGGAGAGACTGTCGATGACAATGCAGGCATCCGGCGCGAGTGCGGCAAGCGGCGGCTCATCGTCGAGGAAGCCGTAGACATTGTCCTCGATGATCGGAAGGTCAAGCTTTTCGACAACGCGCAGGAGATCGGCCCGCGCGCCGAACTCATCGTCATACCCACGGATTCTGGATCGCCGGCTGAATGTAGATGGCCGAGAGATGGGCCTCACGGTGCGCCTTTTGTACGAGTCAGGCCGTACACCGCCTTCGTCCATCGCCAGCGGCACCAACGCAATACCCAGCCGGGCGGCGATACCCTTGATGAAGGGGTAGGTCAAGGCCTCCACGCCGCAGCGGCCGCCCGTCGGAACGACGGCGGCGAGCGCAGCGGCAATGCTCTGCCGTCCGTTGCCGGTGAATACAAGGTTTTCAGGGGCGGGAGACCATGCGCCCTGCGACAGGTACGCGGCTGTAACGTTCCGGACCGCCGGCGATCCAACGCTGGTCGCCTGCCGCAATGCGGCATCAAGCGCCGCGGGTTTCTCCAAGCCATCCAGACTCTTTGCGATGAGCGCGGTCTGATCGGGAAGCATCGGGTAGTTGAATTCGAAGTCGATCCGGATACCGCGCGGCTCGCTCGGCGCTGCCACGCCGCGCCGCGCATCGCCTGAGATGAAGGTGCCCCTGCCAACTTCGCCGACGACAAGTCCGCGACGCAATAGCTCGGCATAGACACGGCTCGCCGTCGAGACAGCGATCTTGTGCTCATAGGCAAAATCGCGCTGGGGCGCCAGACGGTCGCCCGGCCTGAGCGTGCCGTCGGCGATTTCTGCGGCGATCGCGTCGGCCAGCTTCAGATATTCGGATTTCGACATTTATTGCACCGAGTGCAATGTCTAACTTGTACCGAGATTCATATCGGAACACTCTGTCTACGTCAACCCGATTGTACCAGGCACTGCGAAGGTTCTGCGACCAATGAGCAAGCGGCCCGCTCGACGCGCGCTTGCGCCGACGGCGTCGCATTGCCCTGGAACAACCAATGGAGACCAGAAATGTCTGCAACCCTTTCAGCCATCGTCGGGCCTGCGGTCACGAAGCAGGCAAGCGCAGTCTCTCGGCTTTTCAGCGCCGGCTGGGGTGGGATCGCGCGCTGTTTCGTCTATCGCGCCGCCATTGCAAGGCTTCGCGAGCTCGACGGTCGCGCATTGCGCGACATCGGCCTCGCACGGAACCAGATCGAAGCGGCGGTCCACGGATGCAGGCGCGCATCAACCGCGGAGGCCGCCGCATGGAACTGACGATTGCCACGATCCTGGTCGCCTTTGCCGGCGTATTCCTGATCTGCTTCATGAAGGGCGCGTTCGGCGGCGGCTTCGCGATTGTCGGCATTCCGCTGTTGTCCATCGTGATGGACCCGGTCACGGCCGGCGGCCTTCTCGCGCCATTGTTCGTCGCGATGGGATCTGTTTGCACTGCGCTACTGGAAACCCTCGACCTGGTCGAAGCCGGACCTTGTGCTGTTGCTACCGGGGCTCGTGATCGGCATCGGGTTCGGCTATCTGCTGTTCCGGTTCCTCGACCACCGCGCCATCGCGATCATGATGGCGTCGATCACCCTGATCTTTGTCGGCCTATGGCTTGTTGCAGGCGGGGAGGTGACAACCCGTCCGCGTTCGACGCCGAAGGCGATCACTGCCGGTCTCGCCTCGGGAATCACCACCATGGTGGCTCACTCGGGTGGACCGCCGCTTGCGATGTATCTGCTGCCCCTCGGCCCTCGGGAAGGACATCTACGCGGGAACGACGAGCCTGTTCTTCACCGTCGGCAACGCGACCAAGGCGGTGCCGTGGCTGCTGCTGGTGAAACCGACCGCCGAAATCTGACATTAATGGCGGTTTGCCTGTTCGCCATTCCGACCGGCGTATGGCTGGGGTGGCGGCTTCACGGCATGCTGGACCAGCGTCAGCTTTATCGGGCCTGCTACGGATTGCTGGTCGTGACGGCGTTGAAATTATTGTGGGACGGCCGTTTCCGGCTATCTCGCGTGAATTTTGGACTGCGCAAGGCGGACCAACGAGCAACGGCCCGTCGCGCCGAAGACGCCGAATTCAGATCGCGTCCTTGGATAGATCAAGATTTCAGATATGAGGCCGATTCGACCTCATATCATCTTGATCTAAGAGACGGCGACATAGGGCTTCACCATCTTCGCCGGATCGACGACGCGGTCGAATTCGGCTTCGTCGACGAAGCCCAGCTGCAGCGCCGCCTCTTGAGGGTCAGGTCGTGATCCATCGCATGGTGTGCGATCTTCGACGCCTTGTCATAGCCGATCACCGGCGCCAGCGCCGTCACCAGCATCAGCGAGCGCTCGACATATTCGGCGATCTTCTTCTCGTTCGGCTGCGTGCCCCTCGACCAGGAACTTGCGGAAATTGGTGCAGCCATCGGTCATGAGCGTGATCGAGTGGGTGATGTTGGCAATCATCAGCGGCTTGTAGACATTCATCTCCAGATAGCCGCCGCCACCGCCGAATCCGACTGCGACATCATTCGCCATCACCTTGGACGGAAAGCATAGTCAGCGCCTCGGCCTGGGTCGGATTGACCTTGCCGGCATGATCGAGGAGCCCGGCTCGTTCTCGGAAATCTTGAGCTCGGCAAGCCGGCGCGCGGCCCGCAGGACATGAGGCGGATATCGTTGCCGATCTTGTAGAGCGAGGTCGCAAGCGTCCGGAGCGTGCCCGAGAGCTGGACCACCGCATCATGGGCGCCCTGGACGGTGAATTTGTTCGGCGCACTGACGAAGGGCAGGCCGGTGAACCGGGCGATCTCGGCCGTGGCCGCCTCGGCGAAGCCGGGCGCGGCATTGATGCCGGTGCCCGACCGCGGGTGCCGCCGAGAGCCAGACGATAGACGCCTTTGAGCGCATCCTCCATCCGTTCCAGATTGTCGCTCAGCATTCCGGCGTAACCCGACCACTCCTGGCCGAGCGTCAGCGGCGTCGCGTCCTGCATGTGGGTTCGGCCGATCTTGATGATGCCGTCCCACGCCTTGGCCTTATCGGCAATCGCGTCCTGAGCGCCGTGACGGCGGGGACGAGCCGGCCGGTGACGTTGGTCGCGGCCGCGATATACATGGCCGAGGGGAAGGAATCGTTCGAGGATTGCGACATGTTGACATGGTCGTTCGGATGCACCGGCACCTTGCTGCCGAGGACCGTGCCGGCAAGCTGGCAGCAGCGGTTGGACACGACCTCGTTGACGTTCATGTTGAACTGCGTGCCGCTGCCGGTCATCCAGACATGGAGCGGAAACATATCATGATGCTGGCCGGCCAGGATCTCGTCGCAGACCTTGACGATGAGGCCGTGGACCTTATCGTCGAGCCGGCCGCGGCGCGTGATGGCAATGGCGGCCGAACGCTTCAGGACGGCATAGGCCGTGACCATCTCCCGCGGGATCAGATCCTTGCCGATGCTGAAATGTTCCAGCGAGCGCTGGGTCTGCGCGCCCCACAGCTTGTCGGCCGGCACCTCGACGGTGCCGAGGCTGTCGGTTTCGAGACGATTGTCGCTCATCACATGTCTCCCAGGTCGTTGAGATGTTGAGGTTCAAATCGACGTCTTTCTCCAGGGCCGAACCCCGCGCGCCAGCATCAAGGCCGCCGTCGGAATCGTCCCGGAGGAACAATTCCCGCGCCGGTACGCCATGAATGCCGAGCAGCACTTCCGGCCTGAGCAGCACCGCCGCTAGCCCGCGAGTCTTCGCCGCGCGTTAAAGACGATGTCGCGATCCAGCCGCGGATCATGCCGGCCCCTATGTTACGCGCCTTGAGAACCCGCTCGGAAGCCTCTAATTTCCGTGCATTCGCGATCGGAACCCGCAATGTCCATCAATCCCGCTGGCCGCCCTTTCGGCCGTCTCCCGCGCGACCGCGGCAGGGCGTACGACCCTGCATGTGCAGGAGATCGCGTGGCGCGAGCCGGAAGCCCCTGTTCGCCCTTTGGTGCGACGATCCCTACATGGCCTTTCTGGACGGCGCGGCCAGCGCTGATCCGCGCGGGCGCTACTCCTATCTGGCGATCGAGCCGTTCCGCATCCTGGCTGCCGTCGATGGCCGGGTTTGGGTCGACGGCCTGCCCGTGCCGGGGCGATCCCTTCGCC
>JBBCHB010000016.1:0-50900 GCA_037200015.1 Aliidongia sp.
GTGGACGCCGCCATCCCGATCTCGCTGCGGCAGCACCGGCCGTTCACCCTCTACTGGCTGCTGACCGCCTGCAGCGCTTCGGCCAACCAGATCATGACCGTGGCGCTCGGCTGGCGGGTCTATGCGCTGACCGGCCAGGCGCTCGATCTGGGCCTGATCGGGCTGGTGCAGTTCCTGCCGGCCCTGCTGCTCGCCCTGCCCGCCGGCCATGCGGTCGACCGCTATCGCCGCCGGACGATCCTGCGCGCCTGCCTGGCGCTGGACGCGATTGCGGCCCTGCTGCTCTGCCTCGGCGCCGCCGGAGGGCTCGGCGTCGAGGCGCTGTTCCTGGCCGCCGCCCTGCTGGGCGTCGCGCGCGCCTTCGAATGGCCGGCCTCGTCCTCGCTGCTGGCCGGGCTGGTGCCGCGCGCGATCTATCCGCGCGCCGTCGCCTGGAACACCTCGATCCGCCAGGTCGCGACCATCGCCGGCCCGGCGCTGGGCGGGCTGCTCTACGGCCTCGGCCCGAGCGTCGCCTTCGCCTGCTGCGCCGGGGCCTGGCTGCTGGCGCTGGCGCTCGCCATGGCCTTGCCGCCGGCGGCCCAAGCCATGCCGCAGGAAAAAGCGACGCTGCGCTCGGTGCTGGCCGGGCTGGCCTTCATCTGGCAGCGCAAGGAGATCCTGGGCGCGATCTCGCTCGATTTGTTCGCCGTGCTGCTCGGCGGGGGCGACGGCGCTGCTGCCGATCTATGCGCGCGATATCCTGTTCACCGGCCCGCTCGGCCTCGGCATGCTGCGCAGCGCCCCGGCCGTCGGCGCGCTCGCCGTCTCGGCGGTGCTGGCGCGCTGGCCGTTGCGCCGGCACAGCGGCAAGGCGATGTTCACCGGGGTGGCGCTGTTCGGCATCGCCACCTGCGTCTTCGCCGTATCGCAGAGCTTCGCGATCTCGTTGGCCGCCCTGATCGTGCTCGCGCCAGCGACATGATCAGCGTCTTCGTCCGGCTGACCCTGGTTCAGCTGCGCACGCCCGACGAGATGCGCGGCCGGGTCACTGCGGTCAACGGGCTGTTCATCGGCACGTCGAACCAGCTCGGCGAGTTCGAATCCGGCGCGACGGCGGCGCTGTTCGGCACCGTGCCAGCCGTGCTGCTCGGCGGCATCGGCACGCTGGTCGTGGTCAGTCTCTGGGCCGTTCTGGTGCCGAGCCTGTGGCGGGTGGACCGGCTGGATGACGAATGAGCGGCCGGTAAAACCGTCTCCGGCCTTCGACCGGGCGCTCCAGCTGCATCGGCAGGGCCAGCTGGCCCAGGCGGATGAGCTCTACAAGAGCATCACGCAGGCGGATCCGCGCTATTTCGAGACGCTGCATCTGCGCGGCCTCCTGCGCTCGCAGCAAGGCCGGCCTGCCGAGGCGCTGCCCTATATTGCCGCTGCCCTGAAGGGGCGTCCGGCGCATGCCCCGGCCTGGTCGAGCCTCGGCGTCGTCCAGGCCAGGCTGGGCCGGCCCGAAGAGGCGCTGGCCAGTTTCGACCGGGCGATCGCGCTCAAGCCGGACTACGCCGAGGCGCTGAACAATCGCGGCAACGCGCTGCGCGATCTCCGTCGCCCGCAGGACGCATTGGCGAGCTACGACCGCGCCGTCGCGTCGAAGCCCGATTATGTCGAGGCGCTGAACAATCGCGGCAATGCGTTGCGCGATCTTCACCGCCCGGAAGAGGCGCTCGCCAGCTTCGACCGCGCCCTTGCGCTCCAGCCCGATTTCGCCGAGATCCTCGCCAATCGGGGCCATGCGCTGCGCGATCTCCACCGGCCCGAACAGGCGCTCGCCAGTTTCGGACCGCGCGCTTGCCCTGAAGCCCGGCCACGCCGAAGCGCTTGTGCCATCGCGGCAATGTCCTGGCCGAGCTACGGCGTCCCGCGGACGCGCTGGCGAGCTTCGACCAGGCTCTCGCGATCAGACCCGGCTATGTCGAGGCGCTCAACAACCGAGGCAATGCGCTGCGCGACCTGAAGCGAATGGACGCGGCGCTGGCAAGCTACGACGGGGTGCTCGCGCTCAAGCCCGACCATGTCCAGGCCCTCTACAACCGCGGCATAGCGCTTGCGGATCTCCGGCGTCCGGAGGCGGCGCTGGCCAGCTACGATCAGGCATTGGCGCTCAAGCCCGACTACCCCGAGGCACTCAACAACCGCGGTACCGCGCTGAGAGAGCTCGGCCGGGCCGAAGACGCGCTGGCGAGCTACGAGCAGGCGATCGCGCTCAAGCCGGATTACGCAGTCGCCCATGACAATCGCGGCCTCGTCCTGACCGAACTCGGCCGGTTCGACGAAGCCGGCATGGCATTAGCGAAGGCGATCGACCTCGCGCCCAAGCGAGTCCGCAGCTACTACAACCTGGCACTCTTGGATCGGCGCTGGACGCTTGACGATCCGCGGCTGCTCGCAATGGAAGCGCTCGCCCGGGACATGACGGCGCTCGGCAACACCGAGCAGATCGAGCTGCATTTCGCCTTGAGCAAGGCCTATGCGAAGACGGCGTCCGAGCAATCCTTTCGGCACCTGATCGCCGGCAACGCCCTGAAGCGCCGGCAAGCCATCTATGACGAAGCCGCCGCACTGGCCGCGCTCGACCGGATCCGCGCGAGCTATCCGCCGGCGCTGATGCGGGAGCGGGCCGGCCGGGGCGCGGCTTCTGCCGTCCCGGTCTTCATCCTCGGCATGCCACGCTCCGGCACGACGCTGGGTCGAGCAGATCCTGGCCAGCCATCCCGCCATTTCGGCGCCGGCGAGATCGAGGATTTCGCCCGGGCCGCCGGGTCGCTCGACGGCCCGGCCCAAAGGCTGATCGAGGCGCCGGAGGCGATCGCGCAGGTCCCGGACAGCGATCTGCACCGGCTCGGCAGCGCCATATCTCAGCCGGATCGCAGCCCTGGCGCCATCGGCTGCGCGCATCACCAACAAGCTGCCCGAGAATTTTCGGCTGGCCGGGCTGATCCATCTGGCGCTGCCGGAAGCGCGGATCATCCACACGCGGCGCGATCCGGTCGATACTTGCCTGTCCTGCTTCACCCAGCTCTCGCCGGCAACCTGCCTTACACTTACGACCTTGCCGAGCTGGGGCGCTATCACCGCGCCTATGACGCGCTCATGACGCATTGGCGCGATGTGCTGCCGTCCGGGGTCATGCTCGAGGTGCAGTACGAATCCGTCGTCGCCGATCTCGAGGCGAAGCGCGCCGCATCGTCGCCCATTGCGGGCTGGACTGGGATCCGCGCTGCCTCGACTTCCACCGCACGAACGGCCGGTCCGCACCGCCAGCATGAGCCAGGTCCGCCAGCCGCTCTATGCCGGCTCGATCGGGCGATGGCGCGCATACGAAGCTTTCCTGACGCCGCTGCTGGAGGCGTTGAACGCTAACGCCAGCCGAGGAATGGATGACGGACCACCGGCGTGCCCTTCTCCTGCACTGAGCGGGTGAATGTATCTGCCAAAGGATTTTAAGGTCTTCAGTGGGCGGGGCGTCCCGCCCGCCTTGCCGGCAGAGCCGGCACCAGCGGCGCCGACTACTGCCGCCCGGCGGCATGGCGGGCGGGACGCCCGCCCCACTGAAGATCTCTGAGATCCTCGGCAATATTTTGACCCGCTCAGTGCGGGAGAGGGGGCTTATCGGCCCCTCTCGCGACTTGCCTCAACGGCCCTACACACGGCATGTGCGGCAAGTCGTTCGCGCACCCAGCGGACGATGTTTTCCGTGCTCTGCACCCCGACCATCTGGTCGACGACACGGCCACCCTGGAACAGGAACAGGGGCCGGGATGCTGCGCACGCCGAAGCGGGCTGCGGTCGCCTGCGCCTCGTCGATGTTGAGCCTGAGCAGCCGAACCTCGGTTCGAGCAATTCCCGCCGCCCGTTCGAACAGTGGCGTCATCGTCCGGCACGGCCCGCACCAGGGCGCCCACATATCGACCAGCACCGGGATGTCCGTTGCGCCGCAGATGTTCGGCAAAGCTGGCTTCGTCGACCGATGTCGCCGTTCCGCCAAAGAGCTTCTCGTGGCAGGCGCCCGCATTTGGCCATGGCCGCCGGACGGTCCGCCGGCACGCGATTGACCGACCGGCAATGCGGGCACAGAACGTGGCTGGAGGCGGCCGTGGTCGGCCGGGATTGCTGCTCGGACATTTCAGTACCTCCCAGGACTAAGCGTGCCGGAGCTTCCGCGCATCGCGGCGGGGCATGGGCAAATAAAGCGGCGACTTCGATGCGTCGTTATATCGTATCGACGCAGCGCCGATCAATCGTCCGGGCGTGAAATCATGGCAGCGCTCGGGCCTGCGCCGTTCAGGTCTCAACTCAGGCCGATGATATTTCCCGCGGCATCGACATCGATATGCTCGGCCGCCGGATGGCGCGGCAGACCGGGCATGGTCACGATCTCGCCGCACAGCACGACCACGAAGGCCGGCGCCGGCCGAGAGACGGATCTCGCGGATCGGCACGATATGGCCGACCGGCGCGCCGCGCAGATCGGGATCGTCGAAAAACTGTATTGCGTCTTCGCCATGCAGACCGGCAGGCGGCCATGACCGGCCGCCTCCAGCGCCGCAAGCTGCTTCAGCACGGCCGGGGTCGGCGCAATATCGGCAGCACCGTAAATTCGCGGCAGATGGTGCGGATCTTCTCCAGCAGCGGCAGCTCGTCCGGATAGAGCAGGCGGAACTTGCTGTGCCGATTCGGCCAGCTCGACCACGCCGCGGGCAAGGTCGAGCGCGCCGGCACCGCCATCGGCCCATGGGGTCGCTACATGGACGCCGACGCCGAGCGCCGCGCCGATCTCCCCGCACAGCCTCCGCCTCGGCCGGCGTATCGGCGGTGAACCGTTCAGGGCAACCGCGACCGGCAGCCCGATTTCTGCATATACGGACATGCCGTCCAGATTGGCGGCGCCGCGCTTCACTGCCTCGACATTCTCCGCGCCCAGATCGGCGCGGGCGACGCCGCCATGCATCTTAAGGCGCGGATCGTCGCCACGACGACCGTCGCAGCCGGCGCCAGTCCGGTCGCGCGGCATTTGATGTCGAGGAATTTCTCGGCGCCCAGATCGGCGCCGAAGCCGGCCTCGGTCACGGACATAGTCGGCCAGGCCAAGCGCCGCCTCGGTCGCGAGCACGCTGTTGCAGCCATGGGCGATATTCGCGAAAGGACCGCCATGGACGAAGGCCGGGGTCCCGCCGAGCGACTGCACCAGATTGGGCTGCAGCGCATCCTTGAGCAGCGCCAGCAGCGAGCCGGTCATGCCGAGTTCACCGCCGTCACCGGCCGCCGGGCGCGGGTTTCGCCGATGACGATGCGGTCGAGCCGCGCCCTCAGATCGTCGAGCGAGGTGGCCAGGCAGAAGATCGCCATGATCTCGCTCGCCACCGTGATGTCGAAACCATCCTCTCGCACGGCACCGTTGCCGAGTCCGACCACGATATGGCGCAGCGCCCGGTCGTTGAGATCGACCGCCCCGGCGCCAGGTAATGCGGCGCGGATCGAGATCCAGCGCATTGCCCCAATAGATGTGATTGTCGATCAGCGCCGCCAGCAGTTGACCGCCGTGCCGATGGCGTGGAAATCGCCGGTGAAATGCAGGTTGATCTCGTCCATCGGCACGATCTGGGCATGGCCGCCGCCGGTCGCACCGCCCTTGCTGCCGAAGCAGGGGCCGAGGCTGGGCTCGCGCAGGCAGATTGCCGTCTTGTGGCCGAGCGCACTCAGCGCGTCGGCGAGCCCGATCGAGGTCGTGGTCTTTGCCCTCGCCGGCCGGCGTCGGGCTGATCGCCGTGACCAGGATCAGCTTGCCGCGCGGACGCTGCCGCGCCGCCGCGGTTGAAAGCGGGCCGAGAGCTTGGCCTTGTACGGGCCATAGCGATAGACCGCCTCGGCCGGGATGCCGAGCTTGGCCGCGATAGCCTCGATGGGGGCGAGCGTCGCCGCGCGGGCGATCTCGATATCGGTCGAAGGCGGGCTGGCTGATGCGTTCAAGGGATCTGTCCAAATCGTTCAAGCCCGTGCTAACACGACGCCGGTGCAAAGCGCAAAAGCGGTTTGCACACCGCATATCCGATAACGGATTCTGGCAAGCCGCCCCCAGGCGCGCCTATGATGCGCCCCTTTCGCAGACGCCTGCCGATACCGGGAGACCTCATGACGGCGACCGACCCCAACCTCGACCTGCTCGACCAGGTCATTGCCCGCGCCCGCAAGGCCGGCGCCGATGCGGCCGATGCGGTGCTGTATGAAGGCGTCTCGATCAGCCATGCCAACGGCTGGGCAAGATCGAAAAGCTGGAACGGAGCGAAGGCTACGATCTCGGCCTGCGCGTGCTGATCGGCAAAAGGCAGCAATCGTCTCGTCGAACGACCGTTCGGAATCGGCGCTGTCGGCGCTGGTCGAGCGCGCCATCGCCATGGCCAAGGCCGTGCCGGAAGACGAGTTCATCGGTTTGGGCCGAGGCCGACCAGATTGCGATGAACTGGCCGACGCTCGACCTGCTCGATCCGGTCGAGCCGGCGACCGAGCGGCTGATCGAGCTGGCCAAGGCCGCCGAGGAAGCCGCCCGCGCCGTGCCCGGCATCACCAATCCGAAGGCGCCGAAGCGAGCTGGGGCAGCAGCCGCATTGCACTCGCCGCCTCGAACGGCTTCCGCGGCGGCTATGCCGGATCGAGCCACGGCGTCAGCGTCAGTGTCGTGGCCGGCAGCGGCGAGGGCATGGAGCGCGACTACGACTATTCGAGGCGCGATCTATGGCGCCGATCTGGAAGACCCGGCCCTGGTCGGCCCGGCGCGCCGGCGTAAAGGCCGTGAAGCGGCTCAACGTCCGTAAGCCGGCGACCTGCCGGGTGCCGGTGGTCTATGATCCGCGCATTGCCTCCAGCCTGCTCGGTCATCTGGCCGGCGCCATTCTGGTCCGTCCGTCGCACGCAAGACCAGCTTCCTCAAGGACAAGCTCGGCCAGCGCATCTTCGCCGACGGCGTCACCGTGACCGACGACCCGCATCGGCAGCGCGGCTTCCGTTCCAAAGCCGTTCGATGCCGAAGGCCTGCCAATGCCAAGCGGGCGCTGATCGACCAGGGCGTACTGACGACCTGGATCCTGGATCTGCGCTCGGCCCGGCAGCTCGGCCTGCAATCGACCGGCCATGCTTCGCGCGGCACCTCGGGCCCGCCGTCGCCCTCGGCGACCAATCTCTACATGGAACCCGGCACGCTCTCGCCCGCCGAGCTGATGGCCGACATCAAATCCGGCCTCTATGTCACCGAGCTGATCGGCATGGGCGTCAACGGCGTGACCGGCGACTATAGCCGCGGCGCCTCCGGCTTCTGGATCGAGAACGGCGAATTGGCCTATCCGGTCAACGAGATCACCATCGCGGGCAATCTCAAGGAGATGTATCTCAACCTGACCCCGGCCAATGATCTGGTGTTCCGTTCCTCGGTCAACGCCCCGACGATCCGCGTCGAAGGGCTGACGGTGGCCGGAAGCTGAACTGCGGAACGGGCGGCGGCGCAGGCAAAGCTGCTGCCGCCCAAGTCGGCGACGGACCTTTATATTTAGGATTACTTCGTGACGTTTCGTGACGGTCAAGTCACCACAATATTACATTTAGTATCTGCTGATTTTTCTTGACACAAGATGTTGAATCGGTAATTTCATGCGGCAATCATAGGCCGACGGAGCCGCATGGGAAGCCGCCAATGACCTATCTTGCGCCGGACAACGACTACCGCACGATCTGGATCTCAGACGTCCATCTGGGCACACGCGGATGCCAGGCCGAGTTCCTGCTCGACTTCCTGAAGCACAACCACGCCGAGACCTATTATCTGGTCGGCGACATCTTCGATGGTTGGCGCATGAAGAAGTCCTGGTACTGGACCCAGGCCCATAACGACGTCATCCAGAAGCTGCTGCGCAAGGCCCGCAAGGGCGCGCAGATCATCTATATCCCGGGCAATCACGACGAAGCGCTGCGCGATTTCTCCGCCTCGGCGCTGCAATTCGGCGGCATTGCGTTGCAGGACGAGGCGATCCACGAGACGGCGGACGGACGACGTCTGCTGGTCATCCACGGCGACGCATTCGACGGCGTGGTGAAATACGCCAAATGGCTGGCGCTTGCTCGGCGACTGGGCCTATACGGCGATGATCGGCTGCAACCTGGTGTTCAACCGGATCCGCCGCCGCCTCGGCTACGGCTACTGGTCGCTCTCGGCCTATCTCAAGGCCAAGGTCAAGAACCGCGGTCGAGTTCATCGGCAGCTACGAACGCGCCATCGCCGAGGAAGCGCGCCGGCGCGGCGTCGACGGCATCGTCTTCGGCCATATCCACAAGGCCGAGATGCGCATGATTCGACGGCGTGCTGTACTGCAATGACGGGCGATTGGGTCGAAAGCTGCACGGCACTGGTCGAGCATCTGGACGGTCGGCTGGAGATCATCCACTGGATGGAACAGCGCGGCTTCGACCCGCTGACCCGCAGTGTCAAGCCGGTATTCGAGCCCGAAGCCGTCCCGGCCGAGTAGGTCGGGTGGCCGGCGGCGCCCGGTTTTCTGTCATTCTCGCCGTGCTCGCTATAGTGTCACGGATTGATGGTCCTATCCGTCCGGTTGCCCAGGGACTGCCTCGGGCCCGCGCAGGATGGGAACGCGCAGGATGGGCCGACCGGCATGAAGATAGCCATCGTCTCCGATCGCCTGGCTGCCGCAGACCAATGGCGTCGTGCGGACCTTGAGCGCATTGCGCCGGGAGCTGCTGAGCTTCGGCCATGACGTGGTCATGATCACGCCGGAGCGCTTCACCACCATCCCCTGCCCGACCTATAGCGAGATCCGGTTGGCCGTGGTGCCCGGCTTCGAGGTCGACCGGATCCTGACCGAATACCGGCCGGACGCGATCCATGGTCGCGACCGAGGGGCCGCTGGCTATGCCGCGCGCCGCTTCTGCCGGCGCCGCAAGCTGCCCTTCACGACCTCGTTCCACACCAAGTTTCCGGATTACATCAAGGCGCGCTTCGGCGTGCCGATGCGCTGGACCTATGCCCTGCTGCGCCGCTTCCACGCCGCCGCCGCCGCCACCATGGTCGCGACCGAGTCGATCCGGCGCGAGCTGGAAGAACAGGGCTTCGGCGGCTGAAGCGCTGGACGCGCGGCGTCGACATGATGTCGTTCCGGCCGATGGCCAAGCCCGAGGGCCGCTATCCGCGGCCGATCTTCCTCTATGTCGGCCGGGTCGCCGTCGAGAAGAACCTGCCGGCCTTCCTCGATCTCGACCTGCCCGGCACCAAGCTGATCGTCGGCGACGGCCCGGCGCGGCAGGAGCTGCAGCAGCGCTATCCCGACGCCCATTCGTCGGACGGCACGAAGGCGAGGATCTGGCCTATCTCTACGGCATGAGCGACGTCTTCGTCTTTCCGAGCCAGACCGATACATTCGGCCTGGTCATGCTGGAGGCACTCGCCTCCGGCCTACCCGGTCGCCGCCTTCCCCGGTTGCCGGGCCGGTCGATCTGGTCGAAAGCTCCGGCGTCGGCATTCTCGATTGGGACCTGCGCAACGCAGCGATGAAGGCGCTGGAAATCGACCCGGCGAACTGCCGCGCGCATGCCCAACATTTCACCTGGACCGCCTCGGCCCAGCAATTCGTCGCGAACCTGCATCCGACACGCTGACGCGCTCTCACGGCATTGTTACGAGCGAGTCGCGGGCGCTATTCCCATATGAGCATAACGCCGCGACGGCGTGGTTTTGCTGCTCTTGGGGGCGATTTTGCTGCTGTTTGTCCTGGCATATCTCGGCGGTGTCTTCACGATACTGAGCCCGTGCATCCTGCCGGTGCTACCGTTCGTCTTCGCCCGGGCCGAGCAACCCTTCATCCGCAGCGGGTTGCCGCTGCTGGCCGGCATGGTGCTCACCTTCGCCGGGGTCGCCAGCCTGGCTGCGATCGGCGGCGGCTCGGCCGTCGCAGCCAATGAATATGGCCGGATCATGCGCTGGTTTTGCTGGGCTTTTTTCGGCCTGTCGCTGCTGATTCCCAAGCTGGCCGACGCCATCGCCCGGCCCTTCGTCGCGATGGGCGCCCGGCTGTCCCAGGCAGCGGAGAGCGGGCAAGGCGCAAGGCGCCTCGATCCTGCCGTCCTTCATCCTCGGCATTGCGACCGGCCTGCTCTGGGCGCCGTGTGCCGGGCCGATCCTCGGGCTGCTGCTGACCGGCGCGGCACTCAACGGCGCCAATGTCGGCACCTCGATCCTGCTGCTGGCCTATGCTGCCGGGGCCGCGACCTCACTGGCGGCAGCGCTGCTGCTCGGCGGTAAGGTCTTCGCGACCTTGAAGAAATCCTTCGGCGCCGGCGAATGGGTCCGGCGCGGGCTGGGCGTTGCCGTGCTGGTCGCCGTGGTGGCGATCGGCCTCGGCGTCGATACCAGGCTTCCTGACCCAGGTCTCGCTGGCCGGCACGAACCGGATCGAGCAGTCGCTGATCGACCGCCTGCAACCCGCAGCGGCGGCATGAAGATGGCGGCCGTCGCGCCCAAGGCCGAGAGTGCGCTGCCGGTCGAGGACGTCGCCCCGCCGCTCGACGGCGCCGTGGAGTGGCTGAATTCGCCGCCACTGTCGATCCAGGAGCTGCGCGGTATGGTCGTCGTGGTCGATTTCCTGGACCTATTCCTGCATCAACTGCCTGCGCTCGCTGCCCTATATCCGCGGCTGGGCCGAGAAGTACAAGGATCAGGGCCTGGTCGTGATCGGCGTCCACGCGCCGGAATTCGCCTTCGAGCGCGACATCGACAACGTCAAACGCGCGGTCAAGCAGCTCGGCATCACCTATCCGGTCGCGATCGACAATAATTATACGTCTGGCGCGCGTTCGAGAACCAGTTCTGGCCGGCGCATTACTTCATCGATGCGCAGGGACGCATCCGCTACCACCATTTCGGCGAAGGCGAATACGAGGAGTCGGAGACGGTGATCCAGCAGTTGCTGGCCGAGGCCGGCAAGCAGAATGTCGCCACCGGCTTCGTCCAGGCCAAGGGCCACCGGCGCCGAGGCCGCGGCGGACGAATCCGACATCCGCTCGCCGGAAACCTATATCGGCTATAATCGCGCCGAACATTTCGCAGCCGCCGGCGCGAGGCCAAGGACCAGCCGCACGACTACCAGGCGCCGACCGATCTGACGCTCAATCAATGGGCGCTGGCCGGCAATTGGACGCGCTCGGCCGAGAGGCGACGCTCGACGGCGCGCCGGGCCGCATCGCGTTCCGCTTCCACGCCCGCGACCTGCATCTCGTGCTCGGGCCGGGCGCAGACGGCAAGCCGGTCCGGTTCCGTGTGACGATCGACGGCCAGCCGCCCGGTGCCGATCACGGCACGGATACCGACGAGACCGGCCAGGGCACGGTCACGGAGCAGCGGCTGTACCAGCTGGTCCGCCAGACCGGCGCAGTCCAAGGACCGGACATTCCAGGTCGAATTCCTCGATCCGGGACTCCAGGCCTTCGCCTTCACCTTCGGCTGAAACACGGCCTTCAGGAGGATTTCGCCATGTCGACCCGTCGTTCCATCAAGCTCGGTGCAATCTGCGCTGTCGCGCTGGTACCGCTGAGCGTGCTGCTGCTCAATGCGCCGGTCGGCCTCGCCGAGACCGCCGTCGCGATCGCGCCGCTTCGATCGACGAGAGCGTGCCGGAGAAGACGGCGACGGAGACGGCGGTCTTCGCCGGCGGCTGCTTCTGGGGCGTGCAAGGCGTGTTCCAGCATGTCGAGGGCGTCACTGCCGCGGTCTCCGCTATGCCGGCGGCGCGCGCGATACCGCGCATTACGAACAGGTCGAGGAAGGCGATACCGGTCATGCCGAGACGGTCGAGATCACCTATGATCCGCACCGGATCACCTATGGCAAGCTGCTGCAGATCTATTTCTCGGTCGCGCACGACCCGACCGAGCTCAATCGCCAGGGTCCCGATTCCGGCCCCGCAATACCGCTCGGCGATCTCATCCAGAACCCCGAACAGGAGAAGGTCGCCGCCGCCTATGTCAAGCAGCTCGACCAGAGCGGCGCCTTTTCCCGCCCGATCGCGACCAAGCTCGAGCCCTTCACCGGCTTCTACCCGGCCGAGGCCTATCACCAGGATTTCCTGACCCGGAATCCGACCTACCCCTATATCGCAATCAACGATCTGCCCAAGGTCCGCGCGCTGCAGAAGACCTTCGCGCCGCTCTATCGCGACAAGCCGGTGCTGGTGAGCGCCGCGACCGACTGATTTCGACGACCAGGCACCGTCCCAGCCCTTGACTGCCGCGCTGGGCGGTGCATGCTGCCGACCGATATATCCGGTAAGATATAGCGCAGGGAGCGAAGAGATGATCGAGCCTGCCGGCTTTTTCGACAGCGATCGCGACATCGCGGCCCTCGTCTACGCGTCGGGCGAGGATCCCGATGCACTGCTGTTGGCCTTCACCGGCGATCTGGCCGCGCGCGGAGTCCGATATCGCCGGGCTGCTGCAGCGGCGCAGCGACGCCAACGCCACGGTCGAGTTCGCGCTGATGCCCGACACTTTCCGCGCCGTGGCCTGCGGCACTGCCCTGCCGCAGGCTGCAGCAGCGCTCCGGGCGGCGATCGAACAGGGGCCGGATCTGCTGGTCATCAATCGTTTCGGCTCGGCCGAACTCTCGGGCGGCGGGCTGCTCGGCGTGCTGATCGAGGCGGCGCAGCGCGACATCCCAGTACTGATCGCCCGTGCCCGAGGCGCTGTTCCCGGCTTGGCTCGCCTTCACCGGCGGCCTCACCGTCCGCCTCGCCTGCCGCCGCGCCGGGCTCGAGCGCTGGTGGCGTTCGCTGGCGGAGGCACAATCCTTCCGCCTGCCGGCCGAGACGGCGTGCGAGCGGTTCAAATGACCTGCCCATGCTGCTGAGACATCTGCGCTATTTTGCCGTGCTAGCGCGCGAGAAGCACTTCGCCAGAGCCGCCGAGATCTGCAACATCTCGCAGCCGACGCTGTCGGGCGGCCTCGCCTCGCTCGAGGAGGAGCTGGGCGTTCGGCTGGTCATCCGCGGCCGAGCCTTCCTCGATCTCACCCCCGAAGGCCGCGTGGCACTCGACTGGGCGCATCGGCTGCTGGCCAATGAGGAGAATCTGCGCCATGGGCTGGAGAGCCTGCGCGGCGGGTTGCGCGGCGAATTGCGGCTGGGCGTCATCCCGGCCGCCATGCCGGTCGTCGGTCTGCTGACCGAGACCTTCTGCGGCAAGCCATCCGGCCGTCACGGTCGAGATCCGCTCGCTGCCCTCGAAGGACATCCAGACGGCGCTCGATGCCTTCGAGATCGATGCCGGCTGACTTATCTCGACATCGAGCCGCTCTCCCATGTCCGGCGCCTGCCGCTCTACCAGGAGCGCTACCCCTCTTCGCCACGGCCGCCGCCGGGCCGCTCGGCGCGCGCGACCATCTCGGCTGGGCCGAGGCGGCACGGCAGCGCCTCTGCCTGCTCAGCGAGGACATGCAGAACCGCCGCATCCTGGACGCCGTATTCAAGGCGCAGGGCGCCGAGGTGCACCCGAACGTGGTCAGCAACTCCTTCCTCGGCGTGCTGTCGCAGCTGCGGGCGGGCGCGTGGTCGAGCATCGTGCCGCACACTTTCGCCCATCTGTTCGGCGCCCAGCCGATATCGCGCCTGATCCCGCTGATCGACCCGGTGCACACGCAATCGGTCGGGCTGGTCACGACCAACCGCGATCCGCCGCCGCCCATGGCGCGCGCCCTGGAAAGCGCCGCCCGCCGCCTCGATCTGCGCAGCCGGCTGGAGCCGATGATCGAATTCGCCTGACTGCGAGCCGGGATGCGGAGCGGATCAGGCCGCCCGATCGGCGGCTGATGCGGTGAGCCTGATCCCGAGGGCTTGGCCATGCTCAGCCACATGGCCGACGACGTCGTCCTCAAGACGCCGTCGCCGCCGAACCCTTTACCGGCAAGGCTGCGTTGCGGCCAGTCGTCGAGGCTCTGCTGGGCATCGTCGACGCCTTCGCGTTCCGCGAAATCCTGCAAGGCCCGGAACATGTGTCCGCCTGCTTCGGCATCACCGTCGGATCGATCGGCTGGATGGCATGGATTACTGGCGCCTCGACGATACCGGTCGGATCCGGGAGATAACGGTCTTCTGGGCTCCCCTGCCGGCAGCGGCAGCGGTCCACGCCTATTGGCCCACGCCGGCGGCGAACCGCCTGACGGCGGGCCCTGATAGGCCGATCCGATCACACTCCTTGAAACTACGATTTGATCGCCCGCCCGCCCGGCGGAGCCTGAGCCCGTCGGCCGCGCAGGTCGATCCCGCGAGGATCGTCCCCGGTCCGGATGGGGAGACGCGACGACGAGAAGACGGTCGGCAGACCGGCGCCGCGCGGTCCTCCCCTGATCGATCTATCGAGGAGCGGAAAATGGCCAAGGGGTTTGCGTTCTCTATGACGACCCGGTCGACGGATACCCGACCAGCTATGCGCGCGACGATCTGCCCAAGATCGAGCGCTACCCCGACGGCCAGACCTGCCGACGCCGAAGGCGATCGACTTCACCCCCGGCACGCTCCTGGGCAGCGTCTCCGGCGCGCTCGGCCTGCGCGACTGCTGGAAAGCCTCGGCCACACGTTGGTCGTGACCTCGGACAAGGATGGCCCGGACAGCCGGTTCGAGCATGAGCTGGCCGATGCCGAGATCGTCATCTCGCAACCGTTCTGGCCGGCTTATCTGACCGCCGAGCGCATCGCCAAGGCGCAAGGCGCCCAAGCTGAAGCTCGCGCTGACCGCCGGCATCGGTTCGGACCATGTCGATCTGCAGGCCTCAATCGAACGCGGCGTCACCGTGGCCGAAGTCACCTTCTGCAATTCGATCAGTGTCGCCGAACATGTCGTGATGATGATCCTGGGCCTGGTGCGCAACTACCTCCCGTCGCATGACTGGGTGCGCAAGGGCGGCTGGAACATCGCCGATTGCGCCGCGCGCTCCTACGATGTCGAGGGCATGCATGTCGGCACGGTCGCCGCCGGCCGGATCGGCCTCGCCGTGCTGCGCCGCCTGCGGCCCTTCGACATGCCGCTGCATTACTAATGACCGCCACCGCCTGCCCGCCGCGGTCGAGCAGGAGTTGAACCTGACTTGGCACGACACGGTCGAAGACATGGTCAAGGTCTGCGACGTGGTCACAATCAACTGCCCGCTGCACCCGGAGACCGAGAACCTGTTCAACGCCGCCCTGCTGTCGAAGATGAAGCGCGGCGCCTATTTGGTGAACACGGCGCGCGGCAAGATCGTCGACCGCGGCGCGATCGTCCAGGCGCTCGAAAGCGGCCATCTGGCCGGCTATGCCGGCGACGTCTGGTATCCCCAGCCGGCCCCGGCCGACCATCCCTGGCACCATGCCGCATCAGGGCATGACCCCCGCATATCTCCGGCACCAGCCTCTCGGCCCAGACGCGTTATGCCGCCGGCACGCGCGAGATCCTCGAATGCTATTTCGAGAACCGCCCGATCCGCGACGAGTACCTGATCGTCCAGGGCGGCGGCCTGGCTGGCACGGGCGCGCATTCCTATAGCGCCGGCCGGAAGAGCGGCACGTAGAACGCGGTAAAGGGCGACACCATCCTTCCCCTCTCCGCTCCATCGAGGGCGGAGAGACCGGGTGGGGTGGTGTTCACGCAGCGAACAACGACGAGGCGCCGACAATCTCCGCCATATAGTCGATGAACGCCCGGACCCGGCGCGGGATCTGGCCGCCGCCGACATAGACGGCGTTGATCAATTCGAGATCGCCCGGATTGTACCGTTCGAACAGCGGAACCAGATCTCCGCGCTCGATTTCGTGCGCGACATGCCACCGGCCGAGCCGGGCGATGCCCAGGCCGGCCAGCACCATCTGCCGCATCGTCTCGCCATTATTGATCTGCACAGAGCCGGTGACGGGAATTTCCCGGTCGCGGCCTTTTTCGCGAAACGGCCAGCCGATGCGCGAGCGGCGGAAATTGAAGGTCAGGCAGTTATGGTGCTGCAGCTCGTCCGGCACTCCCGGCGTGCCGTTCCGGGCGAGATAGGCCGGTGCCGCACAGATGACCCCGCCGGCTCTGGCCGAGCTTGCGGGCGACGAGGGCGCTGTCCGGCAGCGCGCCGACGCGCAACGCCACATCCGCCTTCTGCGCGAGCAGGTTGACCACGTCATCGGTGAAGCTGAGATCGACCACCAGATCGGATACCGTGCCAGGAAAGCCGGGAGCGCCGGCGCCACAACATGCGTGCCGAAGGGCAGCGAGGCGTTGACCACGAGGCGCCCGCGGATCGCGCCGGTACCGACGGCCTGCTCGGCCTCGTTCAGATCCTGCAGCACCCGCAGCGCGGCGCGCAGATAGCTCTGGCCCTCATCGGTCAGCGTCAGCGCGCGCGTCGTGCGCAGCAGCAGCCGCGCGCCGAGCCGCGTTTCGAGCCGGGCGATCAGCTTGCTCACAGCCGACGGCGTGAGATCGAGGCTGCGCGCGGCAGCGGAGAAACCGCCATCCTGGACGACGCGGACGAACACCTCCATTTCGCCTGACCGCTCCATCGCGACGCGCGACACTCGATCCTCCAATTCACAGATAATGTTCCGTTTTACGCCATACTCGACAAGGCGGCCAGATCCTATCTTCAGGTCACGAACAGCAACGGAGACCCATCATGGATCTGAAAATACAGCACAAAAAAGCCCTGGTGACCGGCTCGACCGCCGGCATCGGCCTGGAGATCGCGCGCAAGCTGGCGACGGAGGGCGCGAGTGTCGTCCTGTCCGGCCGCGACCGGGCCAAGCTCGACCAGGCCGTCGACAGCCTGCTCAATTCCGGCGCCACGGAAGTCGACGGTGTCCTGGCCGATATCACGACACGGGAGGGCGCCGAGACGCTGCTGCGGCAAGTCCCGGAGGTCGACATCCTGGTCAACAATCTCGGCATCTATGAAAGCAAGCCCTTTGCCGAAATCACCGATGAGGACTGGCAGCGCTATTTCGACGTGAATGTGATGAGCGGCGTCCGCCTGACCCGGCACTACTTCCCGCGCATGCTGGAGAGAGGCACGGGCCGCGTCATCTTCGTCTCGAGCGAGACCGGCCTCGCGGTCGATCCGGGCATGATCCACTACGCCATGACCAAGACTGCCCAGCTCTCGATCGCACGCGGCCTCGCCGGGGCGACCAAGGGCACGGCTGTGACGGTCAATTCGGTGCTGCCGGGACCGACCCGCTCGGAAGGCATCGTCGATTTCCTGCGCAGCGTGTCCCGCAATCCCGGCGGCACGGCGGCCGAGATCGAGGCGGAGTTCTTCGCGACCGCCCGCTCCGGCTCGCTGCTGCAGAGGATGATCGAGGCAGAGGAGATCGCCAATATGGTCGCCTTCCTCGCAAGCCCGCTATCGGCCGCGACCAATGGGGCGGCGATCCGCGTCGAAGGCGGCCTCGTCAACTCGCTGGCGTAAGCGTAAACTGCGCCGATGACAGACAGTATCGACCTCGAAGACTTCATCGACAGTCATCGGCGCCTCTTCATCCTGACCGGAGCCGGCTGCAGCACGAATTCCGGCATTCCCGACTACCGGGACGCCGACGGCAATTGGAAGCGGCAGCCGCCGGTAACCTACCAGGCCTTCATGGGCAAGCTGGAGACGCGCCAGCGCTACTGGGCGCGCAGCCTGATCGGCTGGCGTCGCTTCGGCCGCGCCCCGGCCGAACGACACGCATCGCGCGCTTGCCAGGCTCGAAGCGGCCGGAGGCAGCGAGCTGCTGCTGACCCAGAATGTCGACCGCCTGCATCAGGCCGCCGGCAGCACGCGCGTGATCGATTTGCACGGCCGGCTCGACCTGGTGCGCTGCATGGGCTGCGGCGAGCGCTTGCCGCGCGCGGAGCTGCAGGACCGGCTCGTCCAGGCGAACCCGGCCTGGGCCGATCTCGACGCCGACGATGCGCCCGACGGCGATGCCGATCTCGACGGCCGCGATTTCTCCAGCTTTATCGTGCCGCCCTGTCCGCATTGCGGCGGCGTGCTCAAGCCCGACGTCGTCTTCTTCGGCGAGAACGTGCCGCGCGAGCGGGTGCAATCCGCCATGCAGCATCTCGGCCAAGCCGACGCCATGTTGATCGTCGGCTCTTCGCTCATGGTCTATTCCGGCTTCCGCTTCGTGCAGGCCGCGGTCGATGCCGGAAAGCCGGTCGCCGCGGTCAATCTCGGCCGGACCCGCGCCGACGACTTGCTGGCGCTCAAGGTCGAGCAACCCTGCGCCGACGCGCTGGCTTTCCTGCTGCGGGAGGCCCGGCACGACGCCGAAGCCGCACTGCCTTGACGGGACAGGTTCTCGACAGGACCGGCGCTCGAAGGGTACAAGCGCCCATCCAATACGGTTGGCAGCCCGCTTCCATGCGGCACTGTAGCCGACCTGTCCCGATGAAGGCATCCCTCGTTTGAGCGAAACCGCACCGCCCGCCCCCGCAACCCACCACCCGCCCGGCCCCTGTCGGCAAGGGCAGCGTGGGGCTGTGGCAGCGGCTGCTGCGCGAATTCCTGCGGCCGCATCTGGGCCGGATGATGCTGGCCGTGCTGTGCATGGTCGTCGTCGCCGCGGTCCAGCCGGCCAATACCTGGCTGCTGAAGGAGCTGTTCGACAAGGTGTTCGTCGGCAAGGGCGGCTACGACCTGCTCTATCTCTTCGCCGGCGCTGTCTTCGTCCTGGCCCTGGTCAAGGGCTTCGCCGATTATTTCCAGACCGTGCTGATGACGACGATCGGCCAGCGCATCGTCGCCGATATCCAGGTCAAGCTGTTCAAGCGCCTGATCCATGCCGATCTGGCCTATTTCCACAACACGCCGACCGGCCAGCTGATCTCGCGCTTCACCAACGACGCCAATCTGCTGCGCAATGCCGCGACGCAATCGGCCATCGGGCTCGGCCGGGATTCGCTGACCGTGATCGGGCTGGTCGCCTATATGTTCTATACCGACTGGCTGCTGGCGCTGATCTCCTTCGTCTTCTTCCCGAGCGCCATCCCTGCCGATCCAACGCGTCAGCCGGCGCATGCGTAAGGTTTCGCTCGGCTTTCAGGAGGAGATGGGGCGGTTCCATACGCTGTTGAGCCAGGTCTTCCAGGGCGCCCGGCACGTCAAGGCCTATGGCATGGAGGCGCATGAGACGGCGCGCGCGGTCGAGGTGACCGAGCGGGTCTATCGCCTGGTCGAGCGCGTGTCGCGCATCCGCTCCGCCTCCTCGCCGCTGATGGAATCGCTGGGCGGCATGGCGATCGCCGCGATCATCCTCTATGGCGGCTATCAGGTGATGAACGGCGCCCGCACGGCCGGCGACTTCTTCTCCTTCGTCGCGGCGCTGCTGCTGGCCTATGCCCCGTTCAAGTCCCTGGCCGGGCTGCAGGTCAATCTGCAGGAAGGCCTGGCCGCGGCCGAGCGCATCTTCGAGGTCATGGATATCGAGCCGGCGATCCAGGACCGGCCGGGCGCCAAGCCCCTAGCGGTCAGCACCGGCACGATCCGCTTCGACGCCGTGCATTTCCATTACGGCGAGCACGCGCCGGCGCTGAACGGGGTCGATCTCGTCATCCCGGGCGGGCGCAAGGTCGCATTGGTCGGCCCGTCCGGCGCCGGCAAATCGACCATCCTCAATCTGATCCCGCGCTTCTACGACGTCGAATCCGGTTCGGTCTCGATCGATGGCACGGATGTGCGCGCGGCCACGCTGGCCTCGCTGCGCGGTGCGATCGGTCTGGTCAGCCAGGAGATCAGCCTGTTCGACGACAGCGTGCGCGCCAATATCGCCTATGGCCGGCCCGGCGCCACCGAGGCCGAGATCGTCGCCGCGGCCAATGCCGCCGCGGCCCATGACTTCATCCTCGAGCTGCCGCAGGGCTACGACACGCTGGTCGGCGAGCATGGCGTACGCCTGTCCGGCGGCCAGCGCCAGCGCCTGTCGATCGCCCGCGCCATCCTGAAGAACGCGCCGATCCTGCTGCTCGACGAGGCGACCTCGGCGCTCGACACCGAATCCGAACGGCTGGTGCAGGACGCGTTGCGCCGGCTCGCCGCGAACCGGACCAGCATCGTCATCGCCCATCGCCTGTCGACCATCGTCGATGCCGACCTCATCTATGTCATCGACCAGGGCCGCGTCGCCGAAACCGGCACCCATGACGAGCTGCTGGCCCGGCGCGGCCTCTATGCCCGGCTCTGGGACATGCAGTTTTCCGAGGATGCCGGGATGCTCGGCACGCTCGACGACGAGGCCCTGGCGCCGCTGACGGCGCTGCGCGCTCGGGCGTGACGGTGCCGCATCGCCGATGAGCACGGCCAAGCAGCTCCTGCGCGCCGAGCGTACCCGGCGCTTCATCGCCTTTCTGATCGCGCAATGGATCCGCCTGGTCTATTGGACCGGGCGCTGGCGGACGCTGGGCGGCGAGATCCCGCGGCCCTATTGGGACGACGGCAAGCCGTTCATCCTGGCCTTCTGGCACGGGCGGCTGATGATGGCGCCGATGGCCTGGCGCCGCGGCGCCAGCATGAACATGCTGATCTCGGCCAATAAGGACGGCCGCATCATCGCCGACGCGATCAAGCATTTCGACCTCGATACCATCACCGGCTCGAAATCCAAGGGCGGCATGGCGGCGCTGCGCGCCATGCTGCGCGCGTTAGGCGACGGACAGAATGTCGGTGTCACGCCGGACGGGCCGCGTGGACCGGCGATGCGCGCCAGCCCCGGCATCATCGCCGCCGCGCGCATGACCGGCGCGCCGATCCTGCCGTTGAGCTATGCCACTAGGCGCCGCCACGTGCTCGGCAGCTGGGACCGCTTCCATGTCGCGATGCCATTCTCGCGCGGCATCTTCATCTGGGGCGAGCCGATCCGTGTGACGCGCGACGCCGATGCCGCGGCGCAGGAAGCGGCCAGGCTGCTCCTCGAACAGCGGCTCAACGCGATCACCGCCGAGGCCGACCGGCAATGCGGCCGCGCCCCGGTCGAGCCGGCGCCATGATCGCCGCAACGCTCTATCGCCTGGCGACCAGAGCGCTCGGTCCGGCCGCGCATCTGGTGCTGGCGCGCCGGGCAGCACGCGGTAAGGAAGATCGTTCCCGGCTCGGCGAACGCTGGGGCCGCCCGGTACTCGCACGCCCAGCCGGGAAAGCTGATCTGGCTGCATGCCGCCAGCGTCGGCGAATCCCTGTCTCTGCTGCCGATCGTCGAGCGCCTGCTGGCGCGGCTGCCGGAGGCCGAGATCCTGGTCACGACCGGCACGGTGACCTCGGCCAAGTTGCTGGCCGAACGCCTGCCAGGGCGGGCGCGGCATCAATTCCTGCCGCTCGACCATCCGGCTTCGGTCGGGCGGTTTCTCGATCATTGGCAACCGGATCTGGCCTTCTGGGTCGAATCCGAATTCTGGCCCAATTTGCTGCTGGAGACGCATCGGCGCGGCATCCCGATGGCGCTGCTCAATGCGCGCATGTCGGCCGGCTCGTTTCGCGGCTGGCAGCGGGCGCCCGGCCTGATCAGGGCGCTGCTTGCCTGCTTCGATCTGGTGCTGGCGCAGGACGAGGCGCAGGCCGACAGGCTGACGGTCTTGGGCGCCAAGGCTGCCGTGACGGTCGGCGATCTCAAGGCCGCGTCGAGCGTACCCTCGGCACCGGCCCGGGAACTCGACCGGCTGCGTGCCCGGATCGGCGATCGGCCGGTCTGGCTCGCCGCCTCGACCCATGAGGGCGAAGAGGTTCTGGTCGCCCTGGCGCATCTGGCGCTGCGCAAGCGGATGCCGAATCTCCTGACGCTGGTCGCTCCGCGCCATCCCGCCCGTGCCGACCGGATCGCCGACGATCTCACGGCCCGCGGCCTGCGGCTGGCGCGCCGTTCCTCTGGCCAGGATCCCAACAGCGAGAGCGAAATCTACCTGGTCGACACGCTGGGCGAACTCGGCCTGTTCTACCGCCTCGCACCGGTCGTGCTGGTCGCCGGCTCGCTGGGCGCGCCGGGCAGCATCGGGGGCCACAACCCGCTGGAAGCGGCCCAGCTCGGCTGCGCGGTGATCATCGGCCCGGATACGGTGAATTGCGCCGCCTCGGCCGCCGCGCTGGAGCAGGCCGGCGCCGCGGTGCGCCTGGCCGAGCCCGGCGCATTGGCGGAGATCCTCGACGTCCTATTGTCCGATTCCGCGGCAATCGCGCGCATGGGCGCGGCCGGCTTGGCCGTCGCCGAGCAGAATCGCGGCGTGATCGACCGCGTGCTGCAGCGGCTGGAGCCGCTGGTCGCGCCCCTGGCCGAACGCCGCCATGCGCGCGCCTGACTTCTGGCAGCAGCGCGGCGCGGCCTCGACTGCGCTGCTGCCGGCCGGCGCCCTGTTCGACGCCGCCGGCCGGCTGCGCCGGCGCCTGGCGCATCCGGTCGACGCCGGCATTCCCGTGATCTGCATCGGCAATCTGGTCGCCGGCGGCGCCGGCAAGACGCCGCTGACCCTGGCGCTGGCCGAAGATCTTATGCGCCGCGGCCTTGCCGTGCGGATCCTCAGCCGCGGCTATGGCGGCACGCTGGTCGGGCCGATCCGGGTCGATCCGGATCGCTGCGGCTTTCGCGACACGGGCGACGAGCCGCTGCTGCTGGCCCGCGCCGCGCCCTGCATCGTGGCGCGCGACCGGCCGGCCGGCGCCGCGCTGGCGGTCGAAAGCGGCGGCCAGATCCTGCTGATGGATGATGGGCTGCAGAACCCGTCGCTGGTCCAGGATTTGCGGCTGATCGCGATCGATGGCGGCTATGGCTTCGGCAATGGCCGGGTGATGCCGGCCGGACCGTTGCGTGAATCGCTCGATGCCGGGCTGGCGCGCGTCCAGGGCGCGGTGCTGATCGGCGAGGACCGGTTCAGCCTGGCCGATCGGCTCGGCCGGCGCCTGCCGCTTGCCCGGGCCCGGCTCGTCCCCACGGGCGACGCGGCGCGCTGGGCCGGCCGGCGCGTGCTCGCCTTCGCCGGCATCGGCCGGCCGCAGAAATTCTTCGACACACTGGCCGGGCTCGGCGCCCAACTCGTTGCGACCCGGAGCTTTGCCGACCACCACCCTTTCACTGCGGTCGAGATCGCCGATCTCCTCGACGCGGCTGCAGCGCAAGGCGCCACCGCGATCACCACCGCCAAGGACCGGCTGCGCCTGCCGCCGGGCAGCCGTGATCGGATCGAGACGCTCGATATCGCCTTGGCCTGGACGAGCGAAGCCGATCGCCGCATTGTCGAACAACTGATCCTGCCGCTCCTGCCGAAACCATGACCGACACGATGTCACAAGCCGCCCGTCCGCTGCGCCTGTCCGAGCGGATCGAAGGCGCCGCCGCCATTGCGCTGATGGCGTTGTTCAAAGCGCTGCCGATCGACGCGGCCTCGGCCGTCGGCGGCTTCATTGCACGCAGCATCGGACCGCGCCTCGGCATCACCAAGCGCGCATACCGCAATCTCGAACTGGCCATGCCCGAACTGACGCCGGCCGAGCGTGATCGGGTGGTGCGCCAGATGTGGGACAATCTCGGCCGGGTCGTCGCCGAATATCCGCATCTCGGCCAGATCGAATGCTTCGTGCCCGGCACCCGCATCGAGGTCGACGGCATCGAGCATGTCGATCGCGCCCGAGCACGCGACAAGGCGATTATCTTCGTCGGCAGCCATTTCGGCAATTGGGAGACCCCGCCCGTCGCTTCGACCCAATACGGACTGCGCACGGCGCTGGTTTATCGCGCGCCCAACAACCCGATCGTCGCGGCGCTGATGGAACGGATCCGCAGCGGCTTCAGCAGCGGCGTCATCCCGAAGGGCGCGGCCGGCGCCCGGCAGCTGATCCAGGCGATCAAGGCCAATACCGCGATCGGCATCCTGATCGACCAGAAGATGAATGACGGCATCCCCGTGCCATTTTTCGGTCGCGATGCGTGGACCGCCTCGGGTCCGGTCGAGCTGGCGGCACGCTATGATTGCACCCTCCTGATGGTGCGCACGACCCGGCTGCACGGCGCGCATTTCCGCGTAACCGTCTCGCCGATCGAGATCGCCCGCACCGGCGACCGCCACGCCGATACCCGGACGACGCTGATCCGTATCAACCAGGAGCTGGAACGCTGGATCCGCGACGATCCAGGCCAGTGGTTTTGGCTGCACAAACGCTGGCCGGATTGATCACGCCATGACCGATATCCGATCTTCGAGCTGCATCGCGCGCCCTGGCTGGTCAGCACCGATCCCGACCGGCTCGATCTGGGCTCAGTGCATCACTGGTTGACGACCGCGAGCTATTGGGCCGAAGGCGTGCCGCGCGACGTGATCGAGCGTGGCTTCCAAAACTCCTGCGGCTTCGGCGTCTATGACGAAGACAGCGATCTCGCCGGCTTCGGGCGTGTCGTGACCGACTATGCCAGCTTCGGCTATCTCGCCGATATCTTCATCCTGCCCGAGCGACGCGGCCTCGGCCTCGGCAAGCTGCTGGTCGAGGCGATGCTGGCGCATCCGCAGCTCCAGGGCCTGCGCCGCTGGATGCTGATGACCAATGACGCGCACAGGCTCTATGGACTGTTCGGCTTCACCCCGCTCAAGGCGCCGCAGCGCGCGATGGAGCGGCACGACCCGGATATCTATCGGCGATAGACCAAAGCCGAGGTCAGTGGCCGATCGTCCCGATCAGGATCGGCGCCGACCATTCGCCCCCGGTTCGGGACGAGAGACTGCCTGGCGCCGCCCGGCCGCAGCACCAGCCCATCCAGCTCGGAGGTCGGCGCAACCACGCTGACGAAGCTGTCCGGCGCGCCCGTGCCGGGTTTGATTTCGTAGAGATCATAGGTCGCCGCCTCGCTCTTCACCGGCAGAGCGAAGGAATCGGCAAGGCTGATCGGCGATTCGCAGGCCGCCTCGAGTGCAGCCACCGTCGCGAAAAACGGCGAATAAGGTGACACGGCCTGGCCATGCGGCACGATCTTGACCAGGATGGCGCGCCCCTTCCGCAGCGCCGGATCGTCAGAGCCCGTGCTCAACTGATCCTCGGCCCGCGCCTGGATCTTGTCCTTATCGGTCGTGGGATCGGCGGAGGACAGATCCTTTAAGAGCTCCTGCCCGTCCGCGGTCACGAGATATTCGTCGGCCGCCGCCCGGTCGAGACCGACAGTCTTGAAGGTACTGACACTGTCGATCTCGGCGGCATGCTCCGCCCGAAGCGCGACCGGATCGGCCTCTTCGACGACGCCCTTGGTGACGATTGCCCGATGCGACGCGCTGCAGGCCCGCAGCAGGACAGCGGCGCCATCGGCCGGCTTGGCCGCCTGCGCCGGATGCAGGACGATGCCGCCGCCCAGCAGGAGGAGCATCAGTAAGAGGCGGCCGGCAAATTTCATGGTGTCGCTCCCCGGATCGGCATTGCAGAGACCGTGTGGCTCGACAACTTTATTACATGTTCCGCGAGGCATATGCAACCCATGGGAAGCAGGCTGTCAGGTTTACCCACTCTCGACAGATGTCTATGCGCGATCCCGCGGAGCCGGCACTTCGAAGAGCTGGATAACGGCGTCGGCCTGGAACAGGCGCTCCTTCCCGCCAGCGCCGACCTGCGACACGAGACCGAGATCCTTGAGCTTCGATACGGCATTGTTGACCGACGCGAAGCTCTGCCGCATCGCGGCCACGGCATCCGCCGCCCCGTCAGAACAGCGTCGGCTGCCGATCCTCGGCCTTCGGCTTCTTTGCCGCTTCGGCTTGGCCTCTCCCGGCTGACTCGGGCCGCTTTCGGCGCGGGCGGCGATAGTGGCGTCGTGGAAGCGCAAGGTGAGGGCCATGCCGGCGCCGATTGCTTCGTCGCTACGCTCCTCGCAATGACAGTATAAGAACAAGTCGTCATTGCGAGCGGAGCGGTAACTGCCCAGGTCCTGGCTTGACGGCTCACCCCAATTCGTGAGTCAAGGTATGGATGAAGCTTCCGTTCTCCCCGCCGTCAGTGGGCACGCTGCTTAGCCTTTTGGGCGAGTTGCAGGCGCGCAATCGCCTCTTGGAGGAGCAGAACGCTTTGCTTACGGCTCGTGTAAGCCGAGTTGGAGCGACGGCTTGGGCAGGACCGTTCCAACAGTAACCAGCCTCCGTCGAGCGATGGACCGTGGCGCGCGCCGCGCCGGACCGGGAGCCTTCGGGAGAAAGGGCTGAAGAAGTCAGGCGGCCAGCCTGGGCATAAGGGCAAGCATCTGAAGCGATCGGAGCGGGTCGACCATACGCTCGTGCATCGGCCGGCCGTGTGTTCGGGCTGTCAGGCGGGACTGGCGGATGCGGCGGGCCACCTTGTCGAGAGCCGCCAGGTGTTCGATCTTCCGGAACCCGCCCCGCTGATCGTGACGGAGCATCAGCGGTATCGCTGCCAATGTCGACATTGCGGGACGATGACCACGGGCGCCTTTCCGCCCGAGGTCCGGGCACCGGTGCAATATGGCAGCCGGCTGGCGGCCGTGGTGACCTATCTCTCCGCCGGGCAATTCCTGCCCGAAGACCGGCTTGGGCAGATCCACGCCGATCTGTTCGGCGTGCGCGTCCTCGGCCGGCACGATCGGCCAGATGATCGCCAGCACCGCCGATCGGGCGCGGAATTTCGCGACGGCGGTGTGCGAGAAGATCCGCCAGGCGCCGGTCAAGCATCTCGATGAGACCGGTTTCAAGGTCGGGACCCAGGCCCAATGGCTGCATGTGGCGGGCACCGCCGGTGCTGATGGCCTCGTGCATTACCGCGTGTCGCCCCGGCGCGGCGCGGTGCTGGCGGGGGCTGCCCATATCGTCGTGCACGACCATTGGACATCCTATTTCCAATTGCCCGACGTTACGCATGCGATGTGCAATGCCCATCACCTGCGCGAATTGACGGCGCTGGTCGACATCGACGGCGAGGACTGAGCCCCGAAACATGCGCAGCTTGCTGCGCCGTCTGTGCCATGCGGTCAATCTGGCACAGGAGAAGGCAGCAGCACTGCGCCCCGCCACGATCAGCCACCGCCCGAGCGGATCTATGACCGCATCCTGCGCGAGGGCATCGCCTGGCACGAGACACAGCCCCCGCTGCCTCGCGATATCAAGCGAGGACGCATCAGGCGGCGCACCGGCCATAATCTCCTGCTGCGCCTGCAGCAGCATAAACAAGCCGTGCTGCTGTTCCTGCACAATCCGGCCGTGCCCTTCACCAACAACGAAGCCGAGCGCGACGCGCGCATGATGAAACTGCGCCAAAAAATCCTCCGGCTGCTTCGGACCTCACAAGGCGCCGAGAACTTTGCTTGCCTGCGCACCCTGATCGGAACCGCCCGCAAGCGCGCGTGGTCCATACTCGATACCCTTACCCAGCACCCGGACCTCCTCATCAGCAGGCTCTGAGCACGAGCCGATCGACCTGGGCAGTTACGCGAAGCGAAGCAATCCAGTGGTGAAGCTTGCGAGCTTCCAACAATGACTGAACCCTCAACCGGACACCAGTGGGACAAGCCCGGATTGACGAAGCGGGAATGAAATTTAAGCAGGTGCCCAGTATGCTGCGGCGACACGCTGGCCCGGCGCAACGCCATCTTGGCGGCGCCGGCCGATCGGTGTATTGGCTGCGCCGGACTAGGGAGAGAGTTGTTGAGCCAGATCGAAGAGACGACGACCGAAGCGCCCGTCGAGACCGAGCGCGATTTGCTGGCCAGGCTCGAGCGCATGGTCGAGAGCGGCGCTCTGACCTTGACCGTCGACCGCACCAAGCTGTCGAGCCTCGACTTCCCGCTCGCTTCCGAGGTGGATGGCAATATCTGGGTCTATGCGATGGCGGCAGTCAGCGCGGCGCTCTGGTGGCGGGTCGGGATGTGGTACGGCATCGCCGCCGGCGTGACGTCCTTGATCCTCTACCAGACCCTGGGCAAGCGCTATATCGCCCCGCCGGCTCGACCGGCGCATCCGCGAGCGCGGCCTCAAGGAGATGGATACCTGGCGGGCGCTGTGGCGCTTCGGCGGCGTGATCCTGACCCCCGCCGATGGCGGCCCGCCCTGCCAGGGCCCGCAAGGCAGCTGGTTCGCCCTGGCGCGCGGCGCGGAGAAGAAATCGGCGTAGAGACTTCCTTCTCCTGCACTGCGGGAGAAGCTATTCGCCGAAGGCTCCGCTCTCTTCAGTGGGGCGGGCGTCCCCGCCCGCCTGCCGGCGCATAGCCGGCATAGCCTCTCGCGCGATAGGTGATAGCCGGCTATGCGCCGGCAAGGCGGGCGAGGACGCCCGCCCCACTGGGTGATCGTGTCTCGGGCGAGACTTTCACAAGTCTCACTGCGACGAGGGGCGAGATCAATACGCGTATTCGGTATAGATCGGGTCGATCTGGTCGTGCCATTTCTCGTGGAAATCGGCGAGCAGCTCTTCGGCCGGGGTCTGGCCTGAACCGGCGATGGTGAAGAGCGTGTCGAGGAAATAGCCCTCATTGTCGCCCGAGCTGTTGAGCCGGGCGCGGCGGTGCAGGCCCTGGCGCGCGATCGGCAGGATCTCCAATGCCACCTCCCGCAGTGTCGCGCCGCGGAACGGGGTCTTCAGGCCGAGCTTCGGCACCTGGTCGCGCAGCGCGTGGATCTCAGCGATGCTCCAATCACTCACCACGGCCTCGGCGGCATCGAGCGCGGCACGGTCGTAGAGCAGCCCGACCCAGAGCGCCGGCAACGCGCAGAGCCGGCGCCACGGCCCGCCATCGGCGCCGCGCATTTCCAGATAGCGCTTCAACCGCACTTCCGGAAACGCCGTGGTGATGTGGTCCGACCAGTCGCCCATATGCGGGATCTCGCCGGCAGCGCCGGCAGCTTGCCGGCGATGAAGTCGCGGAAGGACTGGCCGGCGGCATCGATATAGGCGCCGTCCGCGATAGACGAAATACATCGGCACATCGAGCATGTAGTCGACATAGCGCTCGAAGCCGAACCCCTCTTCGAACACGAAATCGAGCATGCCGGAGCGGTCGTTGTCGGTATCGGTCCAGACATGGCTGCGATAGGACAGGTAGCCGTTCGGCTTGCCCTCGGTGAAGGGCGAATTGGCGAAGAGCGCCGTCGCGACCGGCTGCAGCGCCAGGCTGGTGCGGAATTTCCGCACCATGTCACGTTCCGATTCGAAATCCAGATTGACCTGCACGGTGCAGGTCCGGTGCATCATGTCGAGGCCCATCGTGCCGACCTTGGGCATGTAGCGCCGCATGATCTCGCTGCGCCCCTTGGGCATGCGCGGAATGTCCTCGAGCCGCCATTTCGGATCGAAGCCCAGGCCGATCATGCCGAGGCCGAGCTCGCCCGCGACCTCGCGCACTTGCGACAGATGGGTGTGCAGCTCGGAACAGGTCTGGTGGATGGTTTCGAGCGGTGCCCCCGACAGCTCGAACTGGCCGCCCGGCTCCAGCGTGATCGAGCACAGATCCTTGACCAGCGCCAGCGGGCCGCTCGCCCTCGTAGACCGGCTCCCAGCCGAACCGGGTCATGCCCAGGATCAGCGCGCGGATGCCGTCCGGCCCTTCATAGGCCGCCGGACGGTGATCGGCCAGATGGAACAACGAATTTCTCGTGCTCGGTGCCGATGCGCCAAGCGGATTCGGGTTTGCTGCCCTGCGCCAGATACTCGATCAGCTGGGCCCTTGCCCGTGATCGAAGCGCCGCGCGAATTCGGAGGTGCGGACATGACGGTCGAGCCTATCTCAGGGTTATCGGGGCCGGTCGCCGTTCCAATCGCCGACAAGCGCCTGGAACACGGCGAGAGCCCGAAAATGCCGCAGTGTCGGCGCGCAGGATCCGAGGGCCCAGGCCAACGGGCGTAACAAACGGGAGTTTCCGCAAACCGTCAAGCTCGTCCGGTGCGAAGCCGCCCTCCGGTCCGATCAGGACTCCGAGCGGCGCGGCGCCTTGGCCGAGCGCGCTTGCGATCGGCGGGCGCCGTGCCGGTCTCATCACAAAGTATGAGACGACGGTCGGCCGGGAACGCAGCCAACGCCTGGTCGAGCCGCTGCGGCTCGGCAATCTCGGGCACGCTCAGCCGCTCGGTCTGCTCGGCCGCCTCGCGCGCAACCGCGCGCAGCCGCTCGGTATTGACCCGCGCGACATTGGTCCGCCGGGTCATAACCGGCATGAGCCGGGTCGCGCCCAGCTCGGTCGCCTTCTCGGCGATGAGATCGATGCGGGTGCGCTTGACCGGGGCAAAGAGCAGCCACAGCGCCGGCTCGAACCGGCTGCATGCGGGTCTGCCGTTCCAGCCGTGCAATGCCGGCATGCTTGCCCAGCACTTCGATCGTGGCCAGCCACTCGCCGCCTCCCCGTCGAACAGCGCCAGATGGTCGCCGATTCCGAGCCGCAGCACGCTGCGCAGGTAATGCACCTGGTCCGAATCGAGCGGCACGGCGGCACCGGCGCCGAGCGGCGCGGTCACGAACAGCCTGGCGGCGATATCGGTATCGTCCTGATCCATCGGGTCCGAATAGCACTGCAGCGCCGAGCCGCAAAGTCCCGCCTTCCGGCTGGAGCCGGTTCGCGCTAGAGCTTGCCGCAAGGAGCGACAGCGATGGCCGCAGGCAGTTTCACCGATATCCGTTCCGGCGGCTGGACCGACCGGCTGCTGCCGGCACCGCTCAGGCCCTATGCCAAGCTGGCCCGGCTCGATCGGCCGATCGGCTGGGAGCTGCTGCTCTATCCGTGCTGGTGGGGGCTGGCGCTGGCGTCGCCCGGCCAGCCCGATCCCGTGCTGGCGCTGCTGTTCCTGATCGGCGCGGTGGCGATGCGCGGCGCCGGCTGCGCCTTGAACGACATTGTCGACCGCGAGTTCGACGCCCGGGTCGAGCGCACGCGCAGCCGGCCGATTCCGTCGGGCCAGGTCAGCGTGCTGCAAGCCGTGCTGTTCATGGTGCTGCTGCTGGCGATCGGCGCCGGCGTGCTGCTCAGCCTCGATGCGCTGGCGATCTGGCTCGGCCTCGGCATCCTGGTCATCGTTGCGCTCTACCCGTTCATGAAGCGCGTCACCCTATTGGCCGCAGATCTTCCTCGGCCTGAATTTCAACTGGGGCGCCGTGATCGCCTGGGCCGCAGCGACCGGGCATGTCGCGCGCCGGCCGTCGCCCTCTATGCCGGCGGCATTGCCTGGACGCTGTTCTACGACACGATCTACGCCCATTCCGACAAGACTGACGACATGGCGATCGGCGTCAAATCGACGGCGCTGCGCTTCGGCGCGGCGAGCAAGACCTGGCTCGCCGGCTTCGCCGTCGTGGCCTTGCTCTGTTTCACCCTGGCGCTGGTCCTGGCCGGCGCGCGGCTCTGGAGCTACCTGTTCATTGCCGCGGCGGCGCTGCATTTCGCCTGGCAGCTCCGGGCCTGGCGCCTCGACGACCCGGCCGATTGCATCGCCAAGTTCAAGTCGAACCGCATTGTCGGCTGGCTGGTGCTGGCCGCCTGCCTGCTCGCCTGATCACTCCTGCCGGACCGGGCACGGCCTCGAGCGAATGGTCGTGGCCGAGGCCGAGCACGACCGTCATGGCGATGAGCGCCATCCCGCCAGGCCGAGCAGGCCGAAGGTGAAGCTGGCCGGTCTGGTCCTTGACCCAGCCCATGGCGAAGGGCCCCGCGAAACCGGCCAGATTGCCGATCGAATTGACCACGGCGATGCCGCCGGCCGCGGCCGGTCCGCACAGGAAGGCGGTCGGCAGCGTCCAGAACACGCCGAGACAGGCGAAGATGCCGAAGCCGGCGACGCAGAAGGCGATCATCTTCAGCAACGGAATCGGCGGTCAGCGCCGAGGCGGTCAGCCCGGCCGCCGCGATGAAGATCGGGAAAGCGGCATGGAAGCGCCGCTCCTGCCGCGCATCCGAGCGCCGTCCCCAGGCGATGATGCTGACCGTGCCGACAATATAGGGCAGCGCCGAGACGAAGCCGGTCTGGGACATTGTCGAGGCCGAACGCCTTGACGATCTGCGGCAGGAAGAAGCTCAGACCGTAATTGCTGGCGACGCAGCCGAAATAGACGACGCTGAGCGCCAGCACGCGCGGCATCAGCAGCGCATCGAGGACACGACGCGGCCCGGCTGCCTCGCGCCGCCGCCGCTCGGCCGCCAGCCGGTCGACCAGCCAGCCGCGTTCGGCATCGGTCAGCCAACCGGCCGCCTCGGGCCGGTCGGTCAGATAGAACAGCACCACGACCGACAGCAGCAGCGCCGGCGCCGCTTCGACCAGGAACATCCATTGCCAGCCCTTGAAGCCGAAGAGCCCGTCGAGCCCGAGCAGCTGGGTCGAGAGCGGCGCGCCGATCACGGTCGAGAGCGGGATTGCGGCCATGAACACGCCGACGATGCGCGCCCGGTAGAGCGACGGGTACCACAAGGTCAGGAAGAAGATGATGCCCGGAAAGAACCCGGCCTCGGCCGCGCCCAGCAGCACGCGCACGACATAGAAGCCGGTCGGGCCGCCGATGAAGGCCATGGCGCCGGACAGCAGCCCCCAGGTGAACATGATGCGCGCGATCCAGCGCCGCGCCCCGAACCGTTCGAGCAGCAGGTTCGACGGCACTTCGAACACGAAATAGGCCAGGAAGAAGATGCCCGAGCCGAAGCCGAAGGCCGTCGCCGACAGGCCCAGATCCGGGTTCATGTCAAGGCCGCGAAGCCGACATTGACCCGATCGAGATAGGCTACGAAGTAGCAGAGGATGAGGAACGGCACGAGCCGCCGCGTCACCTTCGCCAGAGTCGCCCGTTCAAGCGCATCCATCCGGCCCTCCCTTGCCGCCCATGGCGGCTTATATTTAGGCCGAGTGTACAGGCTGCGCGGGAGACGGGGAAGCCGAGTCGGGATGCGGACTTGCCTCGGCCGGCGCGGCGCGTAAGCACCCCCATGCTCATCACCCCCGCCAAAGCGGCCGACTTCATCCGCGCCAATACCGAGATCGCGGCACCCTCGATCCTGCCCGAACTTCATAGCCGGAAGAGACGTGTGTGCCAGGCAAAATAGTAATCTTAGTCCAGAACTGCTGGACGAAAAGTCTCGGCCGTTGCAGCGTAGGAGTTGGAGACTATTCTTCACGTAATGTTGGGGACGTGCGGGTCGTTACTTACTGGACGCCTTGGTTTGACTCGCTGTCTAGGAGAGTTGGCGCTCGATCGTCTTCGTTAGAGGCGTTTCAACGTCGCCTGTATGCTTCGTCGTCACTGTCTCGATCAGAACAATCCAGCACTTCCTCATCAGCTAACGGGATTGTGCAACACCCCCTCGCGGCACGACGCAAAAATTCACCGGCCTCCAGGACTGTTTCTGCTTGAGTCTCGAATTGGATGCGCAGACGCCCCCGGACCACATGGAACAGTTCGTCTTCTTCGTCATGCTTGTGCCAAGCAATTTCCCCCTTCAGCTTGGCAACCTTCACATACTGATCATTGACGCGTCCGACGACCTTTGGGGACCAGAATTCTGTGATGTCGTCAAAAGCAGCGAGGAGATTGGCGGGCTGAATCAAAGAGAAGCTCCTTTATAGCTTTTGGCCGTGGCGGCCCCGTACGGCCGGCTCGACGCGAATGCGTGGGATGGGGGCTTCAAGCGCCGAGTTGGAGTAGCACCGATGGCGCACCTCACGGCATCTAATGTTGCGCACGGCGCCGTCATTCTCGTCGATTTCCGATGACACGAAGATCATGGGTCACGCGATTGGCTAGCCCCATCTCAGGCGGCCATTGCGCGCCGCAGGATCTCATCAATATGCAGCCGGGCCACGTCCAGGAACGGGAAGGACGGCGGCTGCTCGGCATAGAATGACGACAGGTCCGTGCCGGCAAGCAGGATAGCCTGCGCGCCGCCCCGGTCGATCAGGTCGTGGGCGGCCCGCTCCAGGAAGGCTACCTCTATGGGCGTCCCGCGCTTCCGGACAGCGCGATATCGTTGTACATTGCATGCACGGCATCAAGGACCGGCGGTTCCAGCCGGACCACCCTGTCCATGGCAATGCTGCCGAAGGCGTTCGTGTTCATCACGGCCCGGTTCCCGAAGATGGCCACCCGCTCGATTCCCGCCGCAGCGAGCCCTGCTGGGATGCACCCTAGCACGTCCACCACCGGCCCGCGCGCCACCCGCGCGATCTCCTTGATCGCCAGGTGCGGCGCGACGGCGGTCACCGCCACGAGCTCGGCGCCGGCATCGAACAACTCGTTGGCGAGCGTGCCCAGGTATCGCCCTAGCCCCGCTCTGTCCTCGCCGCCGACGCAGGCCAGGACAGTGTTCACGTCGGCGTGGCTCAGCATCAGCTTCAGCGGCCGCTTCTCCGCTGCGTAGCGCTTCAAAATCTGCTCGTAATAAAAGACGCCCGCCCGCAACGCGAGGCCGCCGATCAGCCTATTTTCTTCGTCGCCGCCGCTTCTGGACCCTGTTCCATTATCGAGATCGCTTCTGTCACTTTCAATATTCCTTGAGCAGTGTCGGAAACCCGCTAGACAAGCTCGCCGCCGATTTCCTCGCCATGGTCCAGCTCGCCTCAATGCCTCTGGCTCCGTGCTTATGAGGGAAGCGGTCGTGCGCGGGGCGCTAAATCTCCCTCTTGGCGATCATTGCCGATGCGGAGTCGCGTGATCGTCTTGGAGAGCGCTTTGCATGGCCTTCGCATCGCGCTTGGGGGATGCGCCGAACAAGCGGGCATATTCGCGGCTGAACTGGGACGAGCTTTCATAGCCGACCTGGAAGGAGGCTGTTTCGACGTTGACCGCATTCGACACCATCAGCCTCCGCGCCTCCAGCAGCCGAAGCTGCTTTTGATATTGCAACGGGGTCATGGCGGTAAGCGCCTTGAACTGGCGATGGAACGCCGATGCACTCAATCGGGCGATCGCGGCCAGCTCCTCGATCCGAACGGTCTCCCGGAAGCGATCGCGCAGGCTATGCAGGGCGTTCATCACCGGCCGTGACGGGCTGTTCGCCAGGGTCAGCCGTGCAATGTCGCCGCCATGCGGGCCGGTCAGGAGCCAGTAGCAGATCTCCCGCATGATGACGGGGTAGAGCGCCGGGATCGCCCGAGGCGTGTCGAGGAGGCGCACCAGGCGAAGCGCGCAATCGGCGAGCGGGCCCTGGAAATCGAGTCACGAGGACGCCTCGGCCTGGCTCGCCACTCGGCCGCGGCGGCGAGTCCAGCTCCTCCGCGACGCTGCGCATGATCATTAGGTCCAGCCCGAAGGCGAGGACGAGGCATGGCTCGCCGGGGCTAGCTTCGACCACCCGTCCTATCGAGGGTGTTTTCGACGCCGATCACCAGCGCTTGGCCCGCGCGATATTCCAAACGGTCGCCGCCGAAGGTCGCCCATTTGGCGCCTTGCGCGACGACACACATTGACGGCCTGAAAATCATGTGCTTGGCGGCTTGGGATGATCCGATCGGATGATCACCAGGTGATCGATGGCGGTCGTGAACGGGCTCTCGCCGGGCTGGCGCTCCGTATAGCGCAGGATAGCTTGCACCAACTGATCCATGCTCGGCCCGGCCTTCCACATCAGCGACCCAATCCGAAAATGGGGTGTCGGACAGGAATAGGCAAGAAAGCAGCTTGTTTCGGCATTCCGGGTAGCGTGTCGAGCCCGCATAATCGGCAAGACGAAACTCTTGCCGATTCAGTCAATTTATCCGGAAAGCCAGCCATGTCAGATAGTAAGATCGCTCTCGTCACCGGCGGTAGCCGGGGCATCGGACGCAACACGGTACTGTGCCTCGCCAGGCGCGGCGTCCGCTCGATTTTCACCTACAACGCAAATCGTACAGAATCCGAGACAGTTGCTTCCTTAGCTGCCGAGGCGGGCGCAACGTCGGTCGCTCTGCAGCTTAATGTCGGCGACACGGCCTCGTTCGACGGATTCGCAGCCGAAGTGCGGGACGCGCTCTCAAGGATGGGCGCGGAGCACTTCGACTATCTTGTTAACAATGCCGGTACGTCCTCCAACAGCGGCTTGGAGACGATTACCGAGGCCGAGATGGACGGGCTCTACAATGTCCATTTCAAGGGCGTGCTGTTCCTGACCCAGAAGCTGTTGCCACTCATCAACGACGGCGGCCGCATCGTGAATATTTCCTCAGGGCTCGCCCGCTTCGCTATGGCGAATCGCATCGGCTACGGCCCGATCAAGGCGGCCGTGGAGGCCCTGAGCCGGAACATGGCGTTCGAGCTGGCGCCGCGCCGGATCGCTGTCAACGTCGTCGCACCGGGGCCGATCGCCACCGATTTCAGTGGCGGCATCGTTCGCGACAATCCCGAGGTCAACAAAGCGATTGCGGCGAACACAGCTTTGGGTCGTGCGGGACTGCCGGAGGATGTTGGGCCAGTGATCGCCAGCCTGCTCTCCGATGATTTCGGCTGGGTCAACGCCCAGCGGATCGAGGTCGCCGGCGGCATGCACATCTAGCGGCGGGACGCCGGGTCTGCGACGGGCTGCGCGTTCCCAAACCTGGCGAATTGCAGCCTCGAAAATGAAGCAAGGTGACATCGGGACATTAATGCGACTAAGGCGATGCCCGCCCGGATCGGCCGGACGGGGCATTGTAGGCGGATCAGTCGCTCCGGCAGTCGTTGGGGCAGGACCAGATCAGGCTGTAGTCCTCGCCATCCTCGTCGTCGAAGAGGTTGCGAAGAGCGGGGCGGTGAAGCTCGGATCGTCGAGCTTGAGGCCCAGATAGTCGCGGCCCTCGTTGGAGCGCTATCCAGCTGAGCTACGGGTGCCTGCAACGTGGAACTACTCTCAGCCGATCACTCTGGCCAACGATGCTCCGACGCGGCTGAGGCCGGTCCGGGTCGCCGATCACCTGACGGCATTTCCCTCTCGGCGCCTGCGCCGGAGCTTCCGCCGAGATGGTTGCAATGTGGTTGCAACGCGTCCTGTCAACGTCGATCCGAAAACCTCTCCGCCTCTAACCACCTAAATTCACTAACAAAATCGACCCGCAAAACGACGTCCAGCCTTGACGCTCCCGCCTTCGGAGGGCAGCGCTCTCTCCGGTCTGTTGGGAGATAGCTACAGCTGCTCTGGTCTCGTCGGGAGAAAGTGGGCCACCTCGTCAACCAGGCCGGTTGAGCGGTCATTAGCGCGATAAGGCACGATCATGAACACAGCGATGACGACGCGTGAATATGCGTTCGGCCGGTACCGGCTGCAGCCCGGCCGCGAATTGTCTGCGGACGGCCTGCCTCTCGCGGTCGGCGGCAAGGCACTCGAGGTCCTCGCGAGCCTGGTCGAGGCGGCCGGCGATCTCGTGACCAAATCCGAGCTGATGGATCGCGTCTGGCCGGACATCGTGGTCGAGGAACACAATATCCAGGTTCATATATCGGCGCTGCGCAAGGTATTGGGGACCGACGCGGGCTGGATAGTGACCGTTCCCAAGGCTCGGGTACCGGTTCGTCGGGCCCGTCACTCTCGCGGGGCCGAGGAGACGGACGCGCAACCACCGGCCTTGCCCCGCCCCCTCAACCCCCTTTACGGCCGCGAGAATGATCTGGCATCGGTGCGCGCGATCCTCGATCAGGCGCGCCCAGTGACGCTGGTCGGGCCGGGCGGCATCTCCATCGCTCTCCTGGTCGACCGGCTGCAGGCCGGCGATCTGCGCTTCAGGCTGGCCGATGCGAGCGCGCCTGCTTCTCGCTGATCTCGTCGGCGGGCAGATCGCCGACGATGCCCATCGCTCAGCACGGTCGTGAGGATCTCGACCATCTGCCTGTCGCCGTCCTTCCTGACGGCGAGCTTGCGCCGGACAGCAGCCCCCACAAGCGCATCCATCCGGCCCTCCCTTGCCGCCCATGGCGGCTTATATTTAGGCCGAGTGTACAGGCTGCGCGGAAGACGGGGAAGCCGAGTCGGGATGCGGACTTGCCTCGGCGGGCGCGGCAGCGTAAGCACCCCCATGCTCATCACCTCCGCCGAAGCGGTCGACTTCATCCGCGCCAATACCGAGATCGCGGCCCCCTCGATCCTGCCCGAGCTGAAGCTGCATCTGGCGACCGAGATCACGCCGATCTGGCAGGCGAGCGAAGTGTCGCTGGCCGAGGCCAATGTCGACCCGCCGTTCTGGGCCTTCGCCTGGGCCGGCGGCCAGGCGCTGGCCCGGCATGTGCTCGACCGGCCGGAGAGCGTGCGCGGCCGGCGGGTGCTGGATTTCGGCGCCGGCTCGGGCATGCTCGCGATCGTCGCCGCGCGCGTCGGCGCGGCCCGGGTGCGCGCGGCCGAGATCGATCCGATTGCCTGTGCGGCGATCCGGCTCAACGCCGCGCTCAACGGCATCGAGACGGCGATCGAGATCCTGGAGGACGACGTCATCGACCGCGATCCCGGCGTCGATGTCGTGCTGGTCGGCGACATGTGCTACGAGCGCGAACTGGCCGAGCGGCTGGTCGCCTGGCTGCGCATCGCTGCCGGCCGCGGCGTCACGGTGCTGCTGGGCGATCCCGGGCGCAGCTATCGGCCGACGACGGGGCTGGTCGAAGTCGCGCGCTACAAGGTGCCGACGAGCCTGGAATTGGAAGACCGCACCGAACGCGAGGGGATCGTGTGGCGGCTGATGCCCTGACTATGCGATCCGCTCGCGCGTTGGTTAGAATAGTGGCCTCCAGAGTTGCGTCTTGTACGAGCTTTCAGCCTTGGGCGTCGGGTTCTTCAAGTCGGTTCGCGGCCGGATCAAGATGATATGAGGTCGAATCGACCTCATATCATCTTGATCTATTTCAAAAGTTTAGAGCGCGATTCGGGCTTCGCCCCGAAGCCATCGCGCTCTGGAGATTCGAAACCAATTGGAACAGTGTTCTGTCGCCGCTTGGAGGAGGATCATCATGAAGCGGATCATTTTTGCGCTGGTTGGGTTCGGCGCGCTGGCCGGTGCGGCCGCCGTCACGGCTCCGACATTTGGAGAATCGGACGGCGAAGCTGCACCGATCTACGGGATCAAAATCCCGCAAGGATTCCGCGATTGGCGCTTGATCTCGGTCAAGCGACTGACCGGAGACGGCGGCAAAACCATGCAGCTGCGCGCGGAATTGGGTAACCATATTGCGATAAAGGCGTACCGGGAAGGGAAACTCCCCTTCCCCGACGGCGCAACTATTGTCGCACTGCATTGGAATGAAACTTCGTCAGACGCAGACAACCAAGTTTTGGCCAATGGCTTTCCCGGCCGCGGCCTTGAAGCAACTTTTGCCGGGCCGCCCGTGAACGTTCAGTTCATGGTCAAGGACTCAAAAAAATACGCCGCATCCGGCGGCTGGGGATATGCCGACTTCGCGAAGGGGAAACCTGGCGATGAGGCTCTGCACGAAACGTGCTACCCCTGCCATCAGCCTGCTAAAGATCGAGACTACGTTTTCACGCAGTACGCACCTACGCCCTGAACTGGGCCGTAAGCTCATAAAACGGCTTGCCAGGTGAGCAAGCGGTTGATCAGGGCTCCGGAAGGGGGCCTGCTGCTTGAGAGGGCTCTTCATCACCTGCGGTCACATCGCGTGAGACATATTCGCAATTTCGGCCGGGCTAAGATGGTCTTCCATGACAGCTCTTTCTGTCGACCAGCAAATCTTTGAGGTCGTACCCAAGGGACGGATCAAGTCGATTATTGAGCGCGCTCGACGCTTCCATCGTCGAGCGATCGGGGTGGGTTGACGACGAAGATCCACGCACTCGTCGACGCCGAGGAAAGGCCCGTCCAGCTGCATCTCTCCGAAGAACAGGCCTGCGACTGCAAGCAGGCCGAGCCTCTGCTCGAACACCTGTCCGAAGACAGCATTCTGCTGGCCGGCAAAGCCTACGACGGCAATGCTATCCGAAGCATGGCCGAAGCCGCCGGCGCCTTCGCCAATATCCCGGCAAAGGCAAACCGCAAACGCAGCTTCCCCTTCAGCGCCTTCCTCTGTCGCTACTGCAACCTGGTCGAACGCTTCTTTGGAAAACTCTAGAACGCCAGAAGGTTAGCCATGTAGGAAATTCCCGCTGACGCGGAACCGTGCCCCAAAGCCCACCCGACGAAGTGGCGACTTTGCAGGGCTTGGCCACAAACGAAGACGTCGCAGCTGCTGGGCCGCAATCGTCACCTTTTGGATCTGATTGGGTCTCGAACCCGGAAACTATCAAGATCGGGCCCGAGCCGGATCCCGTCTCAGCGGATCGGCCCCGCGCCCTCGACCAAGGCCGGCCCTTCGCCCGGCGCCTCGTTCGTGCCCTCGACCACGCGGTAGCGGCTCTGGCAGTCATCGACCGTCGCCCAGGCGCGCGAGGCCCAGACGTCGTGGGCCTGCTTGTAGGTTTCGAACGGACCGAGCTGCTCCAGCTTGCGGCCGGGTGCCAGGGTATCGAAATGCGTATCGGTATATTCGCCGCCGACTACCCAATAGGCCATGATCCCGTGCCCCATCGCTGACAGATCTGGCGCAATCTGACCGAGAGGCGTGCAGCGCACAAGTACGGGATCCGCACGGCCGGGCTGCGGCGCGAAGCGATCGCCGTCCCTCACGGGCAGAGATCGGACTGCCGAAGCATCGGCTCGATCTCCGTCGATTGCGCCGCACAGACCGCGCGCGCCGCCGCCCGAGCCTCTGCCGCCTTCCCCTGCCGCGCCAGGGCAAGAGCGAGATAGCCCTGCAGGTCGAGATCCAGATCCGGTTTGAAGACGCCCGGCAGCGCCGCATTCTTTGCCAGCGCCGTTCGCAATTCGGCCTCGCCGCCGCTCGCGTCGCCGGTCGACAAGAGGGTCAGGGCCCGGATGAAATGCGCGCGCGGGTCGTCCGGGTGGCGCTGCACCAGATCATTCGTCTCGGCCGCCGCCTTGGGATGTTCAGCCGCCGCGACTTCCTCACCGGTCATCAGATTGCCCGCGGCAGCCCAGAACGCGTAGTGCTGCGCGACCAGCGCAACGGATAGACCAGAGCTGGCGACCCCGATGATCGCCAGACCGGCAGCCAGGTGCCGAAAGCGCGGCAGGGGCTGGTCGAGCGGCCAGATCCGGAACATCGCCAAGCCGGCAATCCCGCCGCTCACGGCGCCGCCGAGATGGGCGGCATAATCGATATGGACCCCGGTCTGCAGCGTGGCCAGCGGCAGCAGAGAGGGCACCAGCACGGAAACCATGGTCATCTGCGCCTGGTTGCGCGCCGCCCCCCAGGGCAGGCGGAAGCTGCACAGATAGCCGGCGGCCAACAGCGCCATGATGGCGCCCGAGGCGCCGACCGAAACGATCTCCGGCGGGTTGAGCAGCAGGGACGTCAAGCTGCCGCTGAGCCCGCCGATAAAGAACAGCGCCAGGAACCACCAGCGCCCGATCAGGGGTTCGAGCGCGCGTCCGGCCAGGAACAGCGCAAAGCTGTTGAGCGCGATATGGGCCAGATCGGCATGGAGGAAGATCGGTGTCAGCAGCCGATACCATTCGCCCTGATCGAGCACCAAAGGCCGTTGCAGCCCGCCCAAAGCGGCCAGCGTCTCGACGCCCGGCCCAAAGAATCCCTCCGACCCGCCGCCGAGTCGGAAGATCTGCTCGGTAAGGAAGACGAGCGCGAACACGGCGAGCAGCCCGAAGGTCACGACCGGCCGCCCGCCAACCTGGACCGCCGGTGCGCCGCTGGCCTCCAGTTCGGCATCGGTCAGACGCGGCTGACGCAGCAGGCGCCGGTAGCGGCCGGTCTGGAGCCGGCCGGCGAACCCCGCCGAACTCCAGACCGATCTGTCGCCTGTGCTCAACACCCAGGCCTGCGGCACGAACCGCGCCGCATAGGAGGATTTCCGATAGACGGCGAGCCGCGCCTTATCCGCGTCGCTCGGCGGCGCCGCGGCGATCTCGATGATATTGACGACCACGGGCAGCTTGGTCCGCCCGACCGAGCCGCAATATTTCGCGCAAGCGGCGCCGATCGCCTCGAGCTCCTGCCGATCGACGGAGAACCGCCGATCCGGGTTGGCCTCCCGATCGACGATCGCCGTGATGTAGAGGCTCATGCCGTCGCTGCGGCTGAGGACGATATCGGCTTCGGCCTGCAGCGCCCCGGCTTCCGGCACCGTGCCGATGTGATAGCGCTCCTTGACGATCAGGTATTTCACCAGATAGGCGGCGAAGCCGTTCGGATCGGGCGTCCATCTCGGCGTCCCGTGCCGCGGGGGGTCCGCCACGCCATCGGATTGGTTGGTCATGGGATCGGTTACCGCGCGGCTAAGGGTGCAGCCACTATAGCCAGCGGTCGCTACGGCGGAGAAGCCAAATGCTCGGCAGCGAATGGAGCTGCCGCGCTTCCTTCTGGTCCTCGCCTCGCCCGCCGCTATAGTCTCGCCTCGCGATTCGATCCCCGCCCCCCGAGGTCTTTCATGCCCTATGCCAGCCTGCGCGAATTCATGACCCGGCTCGAAACGGCTGGGCGGCTGGTACGGGTCAAGGCGCCGGTTTCGCCGGTGCTGGAGATGACCGAGATCCAGACGCGTCTGCTGGCCGAGGCCGGGCCGGCCGTGCTGTTCGAGAACGTCGTCGGCGCCGGCGGGCGGCAATCGCCCATCCCGGTGCTGGTCAATCTGTTCGGCACGGTCGAGCGCGTCGCCTGGGGCATGGAGCGGGAACCACACCAACTGCGTGAAATCGGCGAGACGCTCGCCTTCCTGAAGCAGCCGGAGCCGCCCGGCGGCTGGCGCGAGGCGCTGGAGCTGCTGCCGTTGCTGAGGACCGTGCTCGCCATGAAGCCGCGCACGGTCAATGCCGCGCCCTGCCAGGAGATCGTGCTCAAGGGCAGCGACATCGATCTGGGATCGCTGCCGATCCAGAGCTGCTGGCCGGGCGAGCCGGCGCCGCTCATCACCTGGCCGCTGGTCGTGACCAGGGGGCCGGGCAAGGTGCGCGAGGATAATTTCAACCTGGGCATCTACCGCATGCAGGTGACCGGCCGCGACACGACGCTGATGCGCTGGCTGAAGCATCGCGGCGGGGCGCAGCATTACCAGCGCTGGGGCCAGTCGAAGCGCGAGCCGCTGCCGGCCGCCGCGGTAATCGGCGCCGATCCCGGCACGATCCTGGCCGCGGTGACGCCGGTGCCGGAGACGCTGTCGGAATATCAGTTCGCCGGCCTGTTGCGCGGCCGCAAGGTCGAGCTGGTCGATTGCGTGACCGTGCCGCTGAAAGTCCCGGCCCAGGCCGAGATCGTGCTGGAAGGCCATGTCATGCTCGACGAGTTCGGCGACGAAGGCCCGTACGGCGACCACACCGGCTATTACAATTCGGTCGAGCAATTCCCGGTGTTCCGGATCTCCGCCATCACCATGCGGTCGAGCCCTATCTATCTCTCGACCTTCACCGGACGGCCGCCGGACGAGCCTTCGGTGCTGGGCGAGGCGCTGAACGAGGTGTTCATCCCGCTCTTGACCCAGCAATTCCCGGAGATCGTCGATTTCTGGCTGCCGCCGGAAGGCTGCTCCTATCGCATCGCCGTGGTCTCGATGAAGAAGGCCTATCCGGGCCATGCCAAGCGGGTGATGATGGGGGTCTGGTCGTTCCTACGCCAGTTCATGTACACGAAATTCGTCATCGTCGTGGATGACGACATCGATGCGCGCGACTGGAAGGACGTGATGTGGGCAATGTCGACCCGGATGGACCCGGCGCGCGACATTACCGTGATCGAGGGCACGCCGATCGACTATCTCGACTTCGCTTCGCCGGAAAGCGGGCTCGGCGGCAAGATCGGCCTGGATGCGACCAACAAGCTGCCGCCCGAGACCAAGCGGGAATGGGGCCGCAAGATCTCGATGGAACAGGAGATCGTCTCGCGCGTCACCGAGAAATGGGCGAGCTATGGGCTGCCCGGCTCGGGACGGCCGATCTGGAAATGACTATCGGCCCGGCCGCCATCATGGCGCCGACGCGGCGCAGGATGGCGGGTCGAACCTGACCGCGTCGCATCTTTCACGCCGCCAGGCCGCGGGGCTTTGGCCGGTGCTTTGCCGGAATTGCCTGCAGAAATGCGCCTGATCGGCAAAGCCGCAGGTCAGCGCGATCTCGCTGAGCGCGGCATCGCTCTCGAGCATCAGCCGGCCGGCCCGATCGAGACGCCGCCGGACAACATAGGCGTGAGGTGTCTCGCCGAGGGTCTGCTTGAAGGCGCGCAGGAAATGCCCCGGACTGCGCTGTGCGACCTCGCTCAGATCTTTGAGATGGATGTCGTCTTCGAGATGCTCCTCGATGAAATTCCGGACGCGCTGGATCTGCCATCCGGTCAGCCCGCCGGACGCCTCCTTCCGGACCGGATGCTGGCCGGACCGATCGAGTTCGATCTGCAGGAGCGAAAGCGCCCGTGCCAGGGCGCCCTGGGCCGCGTGGCGGTCCCGTTCGAGCTCCCGTCTGGCGATCTCCAGCAAATTCACCAGGCTGCCGGCGAGATCGCGCAGTCCCGGGAGATTTAGAGTGTCATGCGGAACGTCTTGCTGCCAAGCCACGGTTCACCAGCCCCTCTTCCGGCTTTGCGTGCCCGGCTTCGATGAAACCGGATGGCACGTCGCAGCCACATACTTCGCTACCATGCGACGTTCGGCTCGTTAGATGGAGTTAGTCGCGGTGAGTTCGTGAGGGACGTATTGTCAGCGTCACAGCCGGCCGCCAGTCCTGGCCTGAGGCCTCCCCGACGGAGCGATCCTGCGGCGCGCCATGAGAAATTCGCCCTTATTACCGATCGCTCAAAAATTTCGTAATAAACGAATGATTTTTCGGCACGTACCGTAACGAAATATCGCTGATGCGGCAATGGGTTCCAGATTTCAGCGAGCCGGAATTACTCAACATCGTTCAAACGGCATCGATACGATACAAGAAGCTGCGGGCGAGCCCATGGTGAGATGGCGCTCTTCACACATTCTGAAGAGGCTGGATTCATCATGAAAAACTTTCTATCGCCTTTGCCCTTGGCCGCGACGCGCTTGCTGTCGCTTGCCGCGCTGCTGGCCGGTACGAGCTATTCCACCGCAGCCGGCGCGATGTCGCAGGCCGAGATGGCCGCGGCACCGGATTTGGGACCGGTCGACACCGCGACGCCGATGAGCGGCATGGTCTGGCTCAAGAGCCGCAACGAAGCCCAGCTCGATGCCGCGGTGGCGAGCCGTTACGACGTGAATTCGCCGTTTTATCATCAGTGGCTGTCGCCCGCGGAGGTGGCTGGTTTCGGGCCGGCGGCGAGCGACATCCAGACGCTTGTGGCGTCTTTGCGGGCGCAGGGGCTGACCATCGAGCATATCTCGGATGACGGCACAGCGATCAAAGTGTCCGGCACGGCGGAGAGGGTCGGGGCGGCCTTCGGCACCAGCTTCCATTTCAAGACCGTCGCAGGGCGAAAGGTTTTCCTCAACCAGGCCGAGCCGCAATATCGCGGCGCCCATGCCGAGCTTGTCGACCATGTCGCCACCCTGAACGGGATCGGCATGGAGCCCTTCGCGCTGCGTCAAGTCGATCCGGCGACCGGTCAGCCCCGCGCTGGCGTGCTGGCGACGACGCCCAACCCGCTGTCGAACTTCACGAATCAATGTTTCGGTCCCAGCACGACCGTCACGGCGACCGGGACGGCATCCGATGGCGGCACTGTCGTCGCCTCCTATCAGGGACCGCAATATCTGCCCGATATTCTTTTTGGCCCGTTCTGCGCCTATACCGCCCAGCAGATGGTAACGCATTACGGTCTCGGTGCCGTCTATGCCCAGGGCTGGACCGGCAAGGGACAGACGATCGTCCTCGTCGATGCTTTCGGTTCGCCCACCATCACGGCAGATGCGAACACCTTCTCGACGGCCATGGGCCTGCCCGCACTGACGAGCAAGAATTTCCAGATTGTCTATCCGGACGGTCAGCCCCCGGTCGCCAGCAATACCTGGGTCGACGAGATCTCGCTCGATGTCGAATGGGCACACGCGATAGCGCCGGAGGCCAAGATCGTCCTGGTGGTCGCGCCGACCGACGATTCGACCGAGCTGGCATACGTGCTTCAGTATGCCGTCTCACACAAGCTCGGCACTGTGATCTCCAACAGCTTCGGCGTTCCGGAGACGCCGGATACGCCGGCCGAACCGAACCTCTACTCCAGCCCGGCCGGTGCGCGCCAGTTCAACAACATCATAAAGCGTGCGGCGGCGCAGGGCATTGCCGTCAATACGGCGACTGGCGACCATGGCGATTACGGTGTCGGCAAGCCGCTCGGGGCCGCATCCGTCCCGGCCGATTCGCAGTATGGGACGGCAGTGGGCGGCACCAGCCTCAATGTGCCGAGCGACAAGGGACCTGTGGACAGCGCGTGGGGTTTGGTCGCCGCCGGCCTGGTTGCCGCTGGTGGCGTTCCGATCGATCCCCCCAAAGCCGCATCTGCGGCTGCAGGCGGCGGCGGCGGCGGGGGCGAAAGCATTTATCTGACAAAGCCTGCCTTCCAAAAGAACCTGCCCGGCACGGGCCGGCAATTGCCCGATGTCTCGGCTGTCGCTGATCCGCAGACTGGCGCTATCATCGTCATGACGGAGAACGGCGCTCCGACATTCTCGTTGATCGGCGGCACGAGCCTGGCGTCGCCGGTGTTCTCGGCCATCTGGGCGCTGGCCAATCAAGCCGCAGGCGAGCCGCTGGGACAGGCCGCGCCGATCATCGCCAACATGGCATCGGGCGCGCTCACGGACATCTTGCCGATCTCGACGAGCAACCGGCAAGCAACACCTCCGGCACCATCGTGAAGACGCTGAACGGCGTCGTCACGGAAACGGACTACAACCCGGCCCAGTTGCTGAACCTCCAAGCGGTGGAACCGACGGGCTTCGTCGGGACCCTGGCCAAGATATCGGAGGTATCCGCTGTTCTCGAGGCCGGCTTCGGCGCCGATACCTCCCTGCTGGCAACGCCGGGTTGGGACACGGCAACCGGCTGGGGCGAACCGAACGGCCTGAAGTTCATCCAGGCGGCCAAGAAGGCGGCCAAGACGAACGGCAAAGGCAAGACCAGCTAGCGCTCGCCTGCTACCACCAAAGGGCCCGGCGGCGGTTCCGAAGGGACCGCCGCCGGGCCCGATCGTTTTCGCGCCGGGCCGATCCGGACAGCGGCGCGGCGGCAAGATCGCCATGGAGCAGGAATTCGTCGCGCGCGTCGCCGAGAAACGGGCAAGCTATGGCCTGTCCGGCTCAGAGGGAGGGAATGTCATGGCACGAGGCAGTTGTCTGTGCGGCAGTGTCGTCTTCGAAGTGGCGACGCCGTTCGACCGCTTCGTGAACTGCCACTGTTCGCGCTGCCGCAAGGCCACGGGAACGGCGCATGCGTCGAATGCCGTCGTCAAGGCCGAGGCGCTGCGCTGGCTGCAGGGCGACGAATTGGTCGCCCGCTACGATCTGCCGGCGGCGCGCAGCTTCGCCACGGCGTTCTGCCGGACCTGCGGGTCGCCGCTGCCGCATCTCACCCGCAGCGGCCGCGAGGCGATCATTCCCGCCGGCACGTTTGACGAGGCCTTGAACCAAAAGCCGGATCGGCATGTTCACTGGTCGTCGCGAGCCCGCTGGTACGATCATGGCGAGGATTTCCCGACCGACGGCTGATCGTGCCGCCGCTGTCGAAAATTGACCCAGGCGCTGTCCGGCGGGACGTGACAGGAGAGTTCCCGACATGACCGACGCCGCCATTCTCGACCGCCTGACCGCCATCAAGGCCGACATCACCCGGCTTGAGGTCGACGCTATCGTCAATGCCGCGAACAGCTCGCTCTTGGGCGGCGGCGGAGTCGACGGCGCGATCCATCGGGCGGCCGGGCCGGAGCTGGTGCAGGAATGCCGGCTGCTCGGCGGCTGCAAGACCGGGCAGGCCAAGCTGACCAAGGGCTATCGGCTGCCGGCCGGACATATCATCCACACTGTCGGTCCGGTCTGGCGCGGCGGCGGGAACGGCGAGGCGGAACTGCTCGCCAGCTGCTATCGCGAGAGCCTCGCCATCGCGACGGCGCAGGGTTTCCGCAGCGTGGCGTTTCCGGCAATCAGCTGCGGCATCTATGGCTACCCGATCCCGGCGGCAGCGGAGATTGCCGTCGGCACGGTCGTTGCGGTCCTTGCCGAGGCGGCATTGCCCGAAACCGTCATCTTCGCCTGTTTCAGCGACGATGTCCTCGCGGCCTGCCACGCCGCGCTGGCACGACCGTGAGGGCATCTCCGTACCCGTCGCCACGACTCGTCGTTGCCGGCCCTCGATCCCGAAAAGGTCATTTGCTCCCGTCCCAATGTGCCGATCAGGATGAGCTATGCGGATGACAACCCCCTTGCGTTTGGCCGGCCTGTTCATCGGCTGCTTCCTGATCGCGACCTACGCCATCGGCATCGGAGGCCGGCTGTTGCTGCCGCCGCCGGATGTCGGCGAGCTCACCGGGAAGATCCGCAGCTTCGAGCGCGATGCGCCGGATGCCGACACGATCGCGATCGGCTCGAGCCGGATGCTGCATAGTTTCGATCCGGCCTTGTTCGATCGGACCGCACAGGAGTCCGGCTGCCCGATGCGCAGCTATAATCTGGGCATCAGCGGGCTCAACCTGATCGAGATGCGCTATGTGCTGCGCCGGCTGAAGGCCGATCATCCGGCGCGGCTGCGGCGCGTGCTGTTCGATCCGCCGAACGACATCCACATCCAGTTCACCAATCTGAAATCGGAGCGCGTCTGGGTGTCGACCGATCCGCGCGAGGCGCCGCTCGCCATCGCCGATATCCTGTCGCATCCCGACCCGCGCAAATATTCGTCGCTGCTGCGCTATCTGGTCGCCTTCGCCTACCACAATTCCTCGCTCGGCCTGGTCAGCCGCTATCTGCAGCCGGCACCGGAGCTAGAGCCGGAGGAGGTCGAGGATGCGCGCGGCTATGCGCCGCTCGATCCGGGCGGGACGCCGACCGTGGAGCGTGCCGTGCTGCTGCGCGAGCAGGACCGCTTCAGCAGGCTGGCGCATGATCTGCGCGACGAGGCGACCGAGCTGACACCATTCGCGCCGATCGATGCCGGACAGGAGCAGCGTCGCGTCGCGGTCATGCTGAACATGACCGTCTTCGTCCATGACCTCGGCTATGATCCGGTCCTGCTCAGCCTGCCCGACACCTATGGCGAATCGATCACCGATGCGCGCCGGCTCGAAGCGGCGCTGGAGCGGGCGGTCCCTGTCGTCAATCTGATGGACAAGGAGGATGCCGCCATCATCTACGATCCGGCGTCCTGGTACGATTGGGGCCATGTGAACGACGCTACGGCGCGCTATGTTTCGAGCGCGGCAGGGCGGCGGCTGTGCCGGTTTATCGCGCCGATCTCCGCCGCGAACCGGGCGGGTTGAGCCGATGCTGTTCGTCGAGCCGCGCTTCTTCGTCTTCTTCGCGATCGTCTTCGCGCTCTATTGGTCGCTCACGCGCAACCGCGACCGCAAGATCGTGCTGCTGGTCGCCAGCTACATCTTCTACGGCGCCTGGGATCCGCGCTTCACCCTGCTGCTCGCCTTCTCGACCGTGTTCGATTACGGCGCCGGGCTGGCGATGGAGGCGACGGCGAACCCGCACCGGCGCAAGCTGATCATCGTGGTCAGCCTGCTCGTGAACCTGTCGCTGCTGTTCACCTTCAAATACTTCAATTTCTTCACCGATTCCTTCGTGGCCCTGCTGCATACCGCAGGCATCCAGGCCAATCCGGTGACGCTGCGGCTGATCCTGCCGGTCGGTATCAGCTTCTATACCTTCCAGAGCCTGAGCTACACGCTGGACATCTATCGCGGGCATATGCATGCGCGGCGCAACCTGCTCGACTATGCGACCTTCGTGGGCTTCTTCCCGCAGCTGGTCGCCGGGCCGATCGTGCGCGCTTATGATTTCCTGCCGCAGCTCGACAGCCTGCGGCGGTTCGATACCGTCCCGGTCCGCGCCACGCTGATCCAGTTCTTCTTCGGCTTCGTCAAGAAGGCCTGCGTCTCGGACAATCTGGCGCCCTATGTCGATGCCGTGTTCAGCCATCCGGCCAATTATGACGGCACCTCGATCGTGGCCGCGACCGTGCTCTATGCCATCCAGATCTATTGCGATTTCTCGGGCTATACCGACATGGCGATCGCGACGGCGAAGCTGCTCGGCTTCGACCTGACCGTCAATTTTCCGCCACCCGTATTTCTCGTCCGACATCACCGATTTCTGGCGGCGCTGGCATATCAGCCTGTCGTCCTGGCTGCGCGACTATCTCTATATCCCGCTGGGCGGCAATCGCGGCAGCAAGCTCTATGGCTACCGCAATCTGATGGTGACGATGATTCTGGGCGGGCTCTGGCACGGCGCGTCGTGGAATTTCGTGATCTGGGGCACGCTGCATGGCGGCGCGCTGGTCGTGCACAAGGAATATGCCCGGCGCCGCCCGGGCTTCCTGACCGGTCAGCCGGCCTATCGGGCCGCCGCCATGCTGCTGACCTTCTGGTGGGTCTGCCTGGCCTGGATCTTCTTCCGCGCGACCGATTTCTCCGGCGCGCTCGACATCGCGCGCAGCTTCGTCACGCTGAGCGGAAGCGGCACGCAGGACATCGCCGGCTGGGCGGCCATCGCCATTCTGGGATTGGCCCTGCTCCATGCGCTGGAGGCGCGCCGGCTGATTTCCGGCGCGCTGCTCTCGCTCGAAGAGCCCCTATTCTATGCCCTGGCCGGCACCGCTTCCGCCGTCGTGCTGGCCCTGACCCCGATCACCTACCGGCCGTTCATCTATTTCCAGTTCTGAGGCGCCGCGCGGCGAAAGCAGAGGCGCCATCCGAAGTTGCAGCTTGATCGGACGAGCCGGCGCCCGCCTAATCGGCGCCATGTTCAGTGCTCCCGACCGCTAGGCGCCCTGC
>JBBCHB010000017.1:0-103495 GCA_037200015.1 Aliidongia sp.
ATGCCTTGGAGACATTGTTCGATTATGGCGTCCGCCTGCATCGCGGCGCTGGTCCTGATCGTCTCGATGCTCACCACACCGGCCCAGGCGCTCAGCTGCACGGCCAATAACGGGCTTTACTGCACGGCTTTCGCCGATCCGCAATATGCCGGCGGCTTCAATCCCGGCGTCGGCGATGGCGGCTTCGGCGGCGCGTCCAACTGCACCGTCACCCATACGCCGGTCGTGTTCATTCACGGCAATGGCGACAGCGCCTACAGCCTGGCAATGCCGCCGACCACCGTCTCGGGCTATCCCGCGCCGCCGGCTTCGGTCTATCAGGCCCTGAAGGCGGCAGGCTACCAGGATTGCGAGATCTTCGGCGTCAACTATTTGAACGCGTCGGAGCGCTCGCTCTCGCAAGACAACTACATGCAGGAATCGAAATACCAGATCATCAACAGCTTCATTCAGAAGGTGAAGACCTACACCAAGGCGAGCCAGGTCGATATCGTGGCGCATTCGCTCGGCGTCAGCCAGGCGATTGCGGCAATGGACTACTCGAAGAGCTGGGGCAACGTCCGCCGCTTCGTCGCCATTGCCGGCGGGCTGCATGGCCTGCAATCCTGCTTCTATGTCGGCGATGCCAATGCCGCGGCGCCGACTTGCGGCGGCATGAATATTTTCGACAATTGGATCTTCGGCAATTATGCCGATTCGGATTTCCCCGGCTCCAATCCCTGGACGTCGGCGAGCTCCCGTTCGACCAGCCTGCCGCAGACGCCGATCACCAATCCGAAGGTCACCTTCTACAGCCTGAATGCCGGGACGCATGACGAGATCATGTGCGCGACCGAGACGGATTATTCCACCTGCGGCGCGAGCCCGCTGTTCAACAGCGCCGCCAACGTCCTGGCCCAGCTCGATATCGGGGCTGGTGCCAACACCCAGGAGGTGAATTGGAACTGGGCGACCGGCCTGCCGACCTCTGTCTTCGGCGGCGACGCCGACGGCATCGGCCATTTCATGAGCAAGAACAATGCCGGCGCCATCATCGTGCAGATGCTGACGACGAGCTGCACCGGGATCGGCTGTGCCTCGACCTATGCGTCAGGCCCTGTGACGGCGGACTGAGCGGCATAGCCGGAGACCGGGCTAAGCGACCGGTCTCCGGAGTGGGTTTAAAGCGGCGCGCATAGAAAGCTGCCATTCACTCAACCGAGTTCGTTATCCCCAGAGGTCTGCCAGATGCACCATCGAGCTAGGGCTGGCCTGTTCGACTCCACAAATCTAAGTGCCCAATCATGTGTTACGACCGCCCTATGGGGCGTTAAAATTACGACCTAATCTGAGGTCAGTTGCCACGAGAAAAACTTAAGGACTAGTCAGGATGCCCTTGTCCAACGAGCAGATCGAAGAGTGGCAGGACACTTCCCGTCTCATCCCGGCGAAGACCCAGTCTCTGTTGGGCCGATTTATTTCATATCCCTATCGCGATGCCAAAGCGCGGGAATATGCAATACAAGGCTTTTGCCGTCGTGTTGCGACGCTTGCACGTTGTATCCAAAACGTATTCACGACAATTCCGCTCGAGGGCCGGAGAGACCGTCCGATGATGAACGGACGGACGGCACCATCAACATCCAGGCGTTCCTATTTAACGTCTTCGGTGGCCTGGATAATCTTGCGCATATTCTGATCTGCGAAAAGCAGCTAATCCGCGCGGACGGCAAGAGCTTTCCGAGCAAGCAGATTGGTTTAGGTCCCGACAATATAAACTTTCGGGCTGCGATATCATCGGAGCTTTCGAGCTATCTAGCGACCCTTGACGATTGGTTCGGTTACTTGGCGGACTTTCGGCATGCGCTCGCCCATCGCATCCCGATCTACATCCCGCCCTATATCATCACCAGCGCCGCCAAGGATGAGTACGAGCGTCTTGAGAACGAGAAGGCCCAAGCCTTCATAGCCCACAACATTGAACGGGCCTTTCAGCTTGATGAGGCTCAGGACGCGCTGGGGCAATTCGAGCCGATCATGACGCACTCCCCCTTGGAGAGCCCAGGCTTCATCGCATTTCACCGGGAAATACTCGTCGACTTCTACACCATTGAGGAGGTCGCGGAGAAGGTGCTCGATGAATTGAGGCGCTAGGATCAAACGCAATCTGGAGATACCAGTACGTCCCGCGGACCGACAAGTTTCGGCATTTCCGGCGCAACCGGTCTGCCTCAAGCCATAGGATCGCTAACGCGGACATATGTCTCGTTTTCGGATACGCCACCACGCTCGTTGCCGCATTTCCTGCCGACGGTCCGACAGTCTATATTCGGATCATCGGCCTGCCGGATTATACGCACCCCCCCCCGCAGGTATTGTCCTCCTGATTTTGAAGGTCGTTCATGGGCTCGATGATTCACTTGACGCTCGGTCGGGTAGAGCTAGATTGGGGAAAGAACGAGGGTTTCCAGGACCATAGAGCTCTCTTTCGGCCGGATGACTTAACGGAGATCCCATACTACTACGCCGCTAGTGTCGACGAACCGAGCAGTGCGCACCTTCCCCTCATTCGTAAATCGAACACCTTTAGCTATCGGTTGATTAGTGAAATGAAGGAGGGATACTCAGCACCACTGAAAGTAGTGGCTATGAGGTTACTTTTGCTCGGTCACACTGATGATTGTTGTCGTCACGAATTCGAGCTGCTCTGCGGTAGTGATTGTGCCAATCACGATTTCAGTTTTGACGAATTAAAAATGATACTTGCTGCTTCGGATTTCAGCGGAGCGAACTTCGTATCTCAGCTCGGAAGCGAAGATTTCGCCGATTTTTTTGCGGAACACGTGCTCCCTGGCCAGAGCAATGGCTCTGACACTCGTCTCAAGCGTGGTGGGTGGGACAATGGCGGGATCGATGGGCTGAGCGCCTATACGATAATACGGCTACTCGCCCTAAACCCGACTGCTCAGGACCTGCCGGTCACTTGGCAGTTTGCTGATGTCGCAGATGGTGGCTGGGTATCCCGAGAGTGGTTCCGCGAGCCGTCCAACAGGCTAGTCGATTCCTGATTATCACTGAAGGTTCTTCGGACGTTCAGATAATCAAGCATGCTCTCTCACTGCTCGCGCCGGACCTCGCCGGCTTCTTTGACTTCGTAGACATGCAGGAAAATTATCCGTTCTCCGGCACGGGAAATCTCTACAATTTCGTGCGCGGCCTCATCAGCATTCGCATCCAAAACAACATCGTCATCATCTTCGACAATGACGCTGAAGGCGTGTATAATTGGGAACGGTCGAGGAAGCTGAATCGTCTGGAGAAGATGCGCGTTCTCAAGTTACCTGACCGTCCATCGTTCAAGGAGTTTAGCACCGTTGGTCCGACGGGCGAGCACGTGGCCGACATCAATGGGAAGGCTGCCGCTATCGAATGCTACCTCGACGTGGGCCCGATGCCCATTGTCCGCTGGACAAATTACGACCACCGTCGAGACTGCTACCAAGGTCATATCGTTGGCAAAGACGAACTCGCGAAAGAATTTCTGGCCCAAAAGGCGCTCGTGCGCGGCTATGATTATTCTGGGCTTGACGCGATCTTGACCATGCTGATTCGAGAATGCGTGTCCATTACTGAAGCCGAGGCTATAAAGGTGCTCGCTGCTGTGAGAGTGTACAAATAGCGGCGCCAGCGCCAGAGACAGTTTTCGGCGAGATTGAAAGCGCGGTGATGTGCGCGATCCTGTCGCCCAAAGGCCTAGTCTATTGGCGGATGACTGCTTCCCGCCCGCAGCAGGCGTCTTGGCTGCTACCGCTCCATCGAGACGAATATCTGCATCCGAGAGATGGCTGGACGGCCTGAAATGGCCGTCGGGCGCAGAGGGGCGGGCAAGGACGGGTGGTCAGTTATAATGACCTGCAATCATCCGGGCACGGGATCACTATCCGAGGCAGAAAGCGCGATCGTCCCTTGTACCGCTCTATCTTGGCGACAACTTTACGGGTAGAAATCCGCGAGGTTCCGCAATGACCGACGCAACGCCAAGCTCGTTACTGACTCCTGAGCAGCTCGCGCAGTGGATACGACTCGAAGGCATCTTTATGCCCCAGGCGCGTGCTCAGCGCGATGTTCTATATGCGGGCTCGATGCCATCGCCAGCATCAGAACCAATGACGTCAGCCAAGTTCGTTCACTATACCGATGCAACCGCGGCGCTCAGCATTCTTGAGAAAAAGCGTATGTGGATGAGGAACACCACATGCATGGCGGACTATCGGGAGGTTCAGCACGGCTACGATATCCTGCACGGCTTCTTTGGGCAGCAGCAGAATGCGAATGATTTTCATGCCGCCCTCGATTTTTGCGCCCCGCATGCCGGGCGTCAGGCCCTCGCCCTATTCAATGGTTGGTGGGAATGGATTCGACGAGAGACGTACATAATCTCCGTCTCTGAGCACGATCCTTCCGAAGACGATTTCGGCCGGCTCTCAATGTGGCGCGCGTTTGGCGGGAACGCTACGCGTGTCGCTCTCGTCTTCGACATACCTTGGTCTACCGGTGGCACCCAAGCTCTGAATGTATCGTTCAGCCCAGTTTCTTATATGGACAAAGAGACGCTCCACAGTGCTCTTCGCGACATCATCGCAAGGGTCGAGGCCAATGCAGATTATCTGCGTCCGCTGGGTGCCGAGTTGATCAAGAGCTGCGTCTTCAACTTGCTCCGATGGGGAGTTACCTGCGTCAAACATCCTGCGTTCCACGAAGAACGGGAGTGGCGCGCGATCTATTCGCCAACCATGCCCGGTTCGGTGGCGATGGCCGCTTCGACACGCGTCATTGGAAATGTGCCGCAAGTCGTCTATGAGTTTCCGCTTGATGATACCGTCTCTCCAGCTCTTTATGGGATACATCTCCCCAAGGTTCTCACACGCGTCATCATAGGACCGACCCAATATGAATGGGCCGTGCCGCGGGCCTTTGTCGATGCGCTGGAGAGGTGCGGAGTACCCGATGCTGCGGCTCGTGTACATCTTTCCAAGATCCCGCTCAGGTCATAAAGTCGACGCAGCGAATTGGGGTCGGCCGGGAGTTCGGTATGCACATTGAACGTCGCGCGTGCGATGGACATCGGCAGGGCTACCCCCATCCCGTGCCGGGCTGGCGCTTCTTTCGTGCATAGTTCAGTGCCACCAGCCCTGCGCGTCTCAGGCAAGACGAGAAATGTGGCCGCGTTGGATCGATCTAACGAACGGCGGGTTTCTGGGAGCGCGATCTCTTCCCTGAATGACCGCTATGGGGCGCTGAGCTGCCTGCAGACGAATCTATGCTACGATGGCTCTCGGGGCGAGCGGGACGGCTTCGGAACGACCAGATTAGGTCGAAACGCGCCATCACTGCGACAAGTACCAGGCGGGTGATTTTCACCACTAGGATGCGGCCCCCCCGATCTGCCTATCCCCCAGCGCCGACCAGTGCCTCGACCATCGGCAGCAGCTTCTTGACGATGATATCCACGCCCGTCGCATTCGGGTGCAGCATATCCTGCTGGTTCAGCTTCGGGTCGAGCGCCGCGCCCTCCAGGAAGAACGGGTAGAGCGGCACGTCGTATTTCTTGGCCAGCTTGGGATAGATCGCATCGAAGTTGCGGTCGTAATCCGGCCCCCAATTGCGCAGTGCCTGCATGCCGCACAGCAGCACCTTCACATGGGCCGCCTGGAGCCGCGCCAGGATCTGGTCGAGGTTGCTTTCGGTCTCCTTCGGATCGGTGCCGCGCAGCGCGTCATTGGCGCCTAGTTCGACCAGCGCGAAATCGGGATGATCGGCCAGCGACCAATCGAGCCGGGCCAAGCCGCCGGCCGTGGTGTCGCCGCTGATCCCGGCATTGATCACCTCGACCTTGCGGCCATCCGCGTCGAGCGCCGCCTGCAGCCGGGCGGTGAAGCCCTGGTTCTCCGGCAGGCCGAAGCCGGCGGTCAGGCTGTCGCCCAGCGCCAGCAGCTTGGCCGCATCGGCCGGCGCGGCGGTTGCGCACAGCAGCAGGCCGATACCTGAAACTGCAAGCGCCGCCCGAAACGTCGCGTTGAAAAGCCGGAAAGCCGGGCCATATGCCGACGGGTCGCACCGCCCTCGGATGGTGCGGTGCACGGCGCTGCGTCTTGCTTGCCGTGACTTGACCATCGGCTCCCCGCCAAGAGTGGATACGCCCAGCATGCCTTCGACCTCCGTTGCGACGACGCCGATCATTGAGCTCGAAGGCATCCATCTGAAACTGGCGAGTGCGGCGGGCGAGGTCAACATCCTGCGCGGCATCGATCTGTCGATCGCGGCCGGCGAAACGGTCGGCATCGTCGGCCCGTCCGGCTCGGGCAAATCGACGCTGATGATGGTGCTGGGCGGGCTGGAGCGGCCGAGTGCCGGCCGCGTCACCATCGCCGGCGCAAATTTCGGCCGGCTCGACGAAGACGGCCTCGCGCGTTTTCGCCGCGACCATGTCGGCATCGTCTTCCAATCCTTCCATTTGATCCCGACCATGACGGCGCTGGAGAATGTCGCCGTGCCGCTGGAGCTGGCCGGGCGCGACGACGCTTTCGGGCGGGCCGAGGCGCTGCTCGACTCGGTCGGGCTCGGCGCCCGCGCACTGCATTTCCCGGGACAGCTTTCCGGCGGGGAGCAGCAGCGCGTGGCGCTGGCGCGCGCCTTCGCTGCCGAGCCGGACCTGCTGCTGGCCGACGAGCCGACCGGCAATCTCGATCTCGCGACCGGCCGTGTCGTGATGGAGCTGCTGTTCGATCTGCAGGCCCGGCTCGGCACCACGCTGGTGCTGATCACCCATGATCCGGGCCTGGCGGAACGCTGCGGCCGCGTCATCGAGCTGGCCGATGGGCGGGTCGTCGGCGACCGGCGCACGGTGCCGCCGCGCCAGGCGGCCCATGGCTGAGCTGCTGCTGGCCTGGCGTTACGCCCGGCGGGAGCTGCGCAGCGGCCTCAAGGGCTTCGGCATCTTCCTCGCCTGCCTCGTGATCGGCGTCACGGCGATCGCCGCGGTCGGCTCGGTCTCGGCCTCGATCGTCGCCGGGCTGCAGGCCGATGCGCGCGACCTGCTGGGCGGCGATGTCGAATTCCGGCTGCCGCAGCGCGGGCTGCCGGACGATACGGTGGCATGGCTGAAGGCGCGCGGCACGCTGTCGAATCTGCGCGAGATGCGCGGCATGGTGCGCCGGACCGATGGCGACAAGCGGACTTTGATCGAACTCAAGGCGGTCGACAGCGCCTATCCGCTGTTCGGCGCGGTGCAGCTCGATCCGGTACAGCCGCTCGCCGCGGCGCTCGCGGTCGAGGACGGCGTGGCCGGCCTCGCCGTCGACGGCCAGGTGCTCGACCGGCTCGGCGTCAAGCTGGGCGACCGGGTGCGGCTCGGCAGCGCGGATTTCGCGATCCGGGCCGTGCTCCTTAAGGAGCCGGACAATGTCGCCAATCCCTTCACCTTCGGGCCGCATGTGCTGGTCTCGATGGAGGGGCTGGCGCTCAGTGGGCTGGAACAGCCGGGCACGCTCAGTTCGTCGGTCTACCGGCTGAAGCTGCCCGCCGGGGCCGATGCCAAGGACGTGATCCACCAGGCCGACGAAGCCTTTCCCGAGGCCGGCTGGCAGGCGCGCGACGCGAGCAAGGCGGCGCCTTCGGTGCAGAATTTCGTCACCCGGACCTCGATGTTCCTGGTGCTCGTCGGGCTGACCTCGCTGCTGGTCGGCGGGGTCGGGGTCGGCAATGCCGCCGCGGCCTATCTCGGCGGCAAGGTGCCGGTTATCGCGACGCTGAAGGCCTTGGGCGCGCCGGCGCGGCTGATCTATGCGATCTATCTGCTGCAGCTCTTCCTGCTGGCATCCGTGGCGATCGTGGCCGGGATCGTGCTGGGTGCGCTGGCGCCGATGCTGCTGCATGCGCTCGGCCCGGCCTTGCCGGTCGAGCTGCGGCTCGGGGTCTATCCGAAACCGCTGCTGGTCGCGGCCGGCTTCGGCCTGCTGACCGCACTCGGCTTTTCGCTCTGGCCGCTGGCCAAGGCGCGGCGCGTGCCGGCGGCCTCGCTATTCCGCAATCTGGTCGAGACGACGGGCATCCGGCTCGGCTGGCGCGACTGGGTCGCCAGCGCAGTGGTGGTGCTGGCGCTGGCAGCCTTGGCGCTGGTCGATGCCGAGGATAAGCGCATCGCCGCGGGCTTCCTGGCCGCCGTGGCAGTGGCGCTGCTGTCGTTCCGCCTGGTCGGCTCGGGCGTGATGCGCGCGGCGGCGGCGGTCCATATCCGCCGCCGGCCCTGGCTGCGCCTCGCCATCGCCAATCTGCACCGGCCCGGTGCCGCGACGCCGTCGGTCGTGCTGTCCATGGGGCTCGGCCTGACCGTGCTGGTCGCGGTCGGGCTGGTCGAAGGCAGCCTGACCCATGAAGTCGCCGAGCGCCTGCCGGAACAGGCGCCCAGCTATTTCTTCATCGATATCCAGCGCGATCAGGTCGCGCCGTTCAAGACGCTGGTCGAGTCGCTGCCCGGTACGTCGGGGCTCGACCTGGTGCCCAATCTGCGGACGCGCATCGCGGCGCTCAACGGCGCCAAGCCGGATGAAAGCAAGGTCGAGCCGGATGTCCGCTGGATCCTCAAATCCGAGCGCGGCCTGACCTATGCCGCGAGGCCGCCCTCCGGTTCGCATGTCGTCGCCGGCGAGTGGTGGCCGGCGGATTACCAGGGGCCGCCGCTGATCTCGCTCGATGCCGATCTGGCGGCCGGGCTGCATCTGAAGCTCGGCGATACTGTCACCTTCAACCTCGCCGGCCGCGAGATCACGGCGCGCATCGCCAATTTCCGCAAGATCGACTGGACCACGCTCGGCATCAATTTCTTCACCATCTTCGCGCCCGGCGCGCTGGAGGCGGCGCCGCAGACGGCGATCGCCACGGTGCATGCCGATTCGCCGCAGGATGAGGAAAGGCTCGCGCGCGAGGTCACCGACGCGTTCCCGAACGTCTCGGCGATCCGGGTCAAGGATGCGCTGGATACGCTGGCCAAGATCCTCGGCGACATGGCGGCGGCGGTGCGCGCCATCGCGGCCATCACCGTGCTGGCCGGGGTGCTGGTGCTGACCGGCGCCGTTGCCGCGACGCGGCGCCGCCGGGTCTATGACGCGGTCGTGCTCAAGGTACTGGGCGCGACGCGGGCGGTGATCGCCCGCGGCTTCCTGGTCGAGTACGGCATTCTGGGCGGTGCTACGGCGCTGATCGCCGTGGCGCTCGGCACTTTGGCCGCCTGGCTCGTGGTGACGCAGCTGTTGAAGGGTGAATGGAGTTTTGACGCCGGACGTGTCATCGTCATCGCGCTTGGCGGTACGGTGGTGACGCTGGCCGTGGCATTGGCCGGGACGTGGCGGGTGCTCGGCGCGCGTGCCGCTCCGCAGCTGCGCAACGAATGAGTGGGTCGGTACCGCACCGACCCTGCCGATATTGAAATCGCCTATCCGCTTCCAATATGCTTGAACGCATAGTCAACCCTCGAGGTACAAGGCAAACCGATGTCCTATGATTCGCAAAACCCGTGGACCGCGCGGCGCGGCGGGGTCGCGACCCAGGGCGAGTATGATCTCGGCCTGCGGCAGTACATGCTGCGCGTGTACAACTACATGGCTTCGGGGTTGGCGGTGACGGGTATCGTCGCCTGGCTCGCTGCCGACACCGGCATCTATCTTCAGCTTGCTCACACGCCGTTCATCTGGGTGGTGATGCTGGCGCCGCTGGCCCTGGTCTTCGCCTTTTCGGCCGGCATCCAGCGCATGAGCTTCGGCACGGCGCAACTGCTCTATTGGGTCTATTCGGCGCTGATGGGGCTGTCGCTGGGCTATATCTTCCTGCGCTATACCCAGGCCAGCATCGCGACGACCTTCTTCATCACGGCTGCGATGTTCCTCGGCATGAGCGTCTACGGCTACACGACGAAGGCCGATCTGACCAAGATGGGCTCGTTCATGATGATGGGCCTGTTCGGCATCATCATCGCGAGCGTGGTGAATATCTTCCTCGGTTCGTCGGCGCTCTATTTCGCCATCTCGATCATCGGCGTGGTCGTGTTCACCGGCCTGACCGCCTGGGACACGCAGCGCATCGCCCAGCAATACTATATGCCGGCCGTCGGCTCGGGCGACATGGTGGGCAAGGGCGCTCTGATGGGCGCGCTGCAGCTCTACCTCGACTTCCTGAACCTGTTCCTGCTGATGCTGCGCCTGTTCGGCAACACGCGCGACTAAAGCACCGCCAGCTCACGAAACGGGCCGCCCGGTACGCCGGGCGGCCTTTTTTGTTTGTGCGGTTCGATCGGTTCATCCGATCGAACCAACCAGAAGATTGAATTCGTCCCGTCGATCGAGTGGCGCTATCCTCGGCACATGATCAAGCCGGGAGATCTTCAGCTCCGTTCATGATCCCGCCGCGTTCCGGCCGTCTTCGATCTACGGGATCCGATGAAAGGGGCGTTCCTACCGCGGGGGGTATGGCGCGATGGTCAATCCTATTCGTCACCCATTCGGCATGACGCGCCGGCATCTCCTGGGCCAGATCGGCGTCGGCAGCCTTGGCATGGCGGCGATGCCGGCCTGGGCAGACCCGATCGTCAAGCTGCCGCTCGCGGGTGGTCCCGATGACCGGCCTTTGGTGACGGATTTCCCGCAAAAGGGGCCGATGATCCTGCAGCGCTCGCGGCCGCCTCTGCTGGAGACGCCGTTCGAGGTGTTCGACCGCGGCGTCTTTACGCCGAACGACCAGTTTTTCGTCCGCTGGCATTGGGCGATCATTCCGACCGCCGTCGATGTCGACCAGTTCCGCCTGGCCGTGCGCGGCCATGTCGGCACGACGCTCTCGCTCTCGCTGAAGGATATTATCGAAGGCTTGCCGCGCACCGAACTCGCAGCGGTCAACCAGTGCTCCGGCAATTCGCGCGGCCTGTTCCAGCCGCGCGTCGCCGGCGCACAATGGTGGCACGGCGCGATGGGCAACGCGAAATGGCTGGGCGTGCCGTTGAGGGACGTGCTGGACCGCGCCGGCGTGAAACCGGGCGCAGTCCAGGTTCGCTTCAAGGGGCTGGACCAGCCCGTGGTCGACGAGGCCCCGACCCTGATGAAGTCCCTGGATATCGATCACGCCCGCGATGGCGAGGTGATGATCGCCTACGCCATGAATGGCGAGGGATTGCCCTTGTTGAACGGCTTCCCGCTGCGCCTCATCGTGCCGGGCTGGTACTCGACCTATTGGGTAAAGATGCTGAGCGACATCGAAGTCCTGGCGCGGCCGGACGACAATTACTGGATGAAGACCGCCTATCTTATCCCCGACACACCCTATGCCAATGTTGCGCCCGGCCAGACCGGCGTGAAATTGGTGCCGATCAATCGCATGATCCCGCGATCCTTCGTCACCAATCTCAAGGACGGCGCCGCGATCCGCGCAGGGGCCTCGTTGCTGGCCCGCGGCATCGCCTTCGGCGGCGATTGCGGCGTCGCCAAGGTTGAGCTCTCCTCGGACGAGGGCAAGAGCTGGCGGCAAACGGAGCTCGGCAGCGACGAGGGCAAATACAGCTTCCGTCGGTGGCAGGCGCAAATCACCCTGGCCGAGGGCGATCATTCCCTGATGGTCCGATGCACCAACACGGAGGGCGTCGCTCAGCCTGTCGCGGCGAACTGGAACCCAGGCGGCTTCATGCGGAACGTCGTTGAAACCACGCCGATCAAGGCCGCTTGAGGGGGGACGGGACATGGTTCAGAAGCTGTTCGCGTTCCTGCTGGGAATGGCGCTGTCGCCCGTGCTCTCTGCTTACGCCCAGACGCCGCCGGTGCTGAAATCGGTGAACGTGACCCTGCCGGATCCGGGGACGCTGTTCCCGGCCGGGGTCAATGCCGATGCCATCAACAACAATTGCCTGGCTTGCCACTCGTCGGACATGGTCCTCAATCAGCCGCCCTTGTCCAAGGCGGCCTGGGAGGGCGTGGTCCATAAGATGATCGCGGTCTACAAGGCGCCGGTGGATGACGCGATGTCCCGGCGATCGTGGATTATCTCGATCGGACCAAGGGCGTTGCCGGAAAATAGAGCGCGTACTGTTCGTGCAATCTCGTTGAAATGGGTCGATCGCGCGGTATATTGCCTTCGAGACGCACGGGCAGGGTGCCTATCCTGACGAGCCCCGCGCGGAGCGTGCAGAAAGTTGTAGTCTCTGACTAGAAAATCTCCAGGACTCGATAGGTTTCGCGACCCCGAAAATCGAGGCGGCCCTTCCGCCTGGAAACCATGATTATTGCAGCTATTCTCCCGGCTTTCGCAAGCCAGCCCGCAAGCCGATAGAGCCGAATATGACGCGCTACACTGAGCTACAGATCAGCAGCGAACTCCTCGATCAGCTTACATGATAAATGCGGGGCTCGGCGTGCCGCATGAATACTTCAATCCGATTGTCATGCACCAGATGGCGCCGCGCCTGGGGCTCGAGAGACGATATCCGCGGGCTGACCCTGGTGGCCACGCGGCCAGAAAGACCGCCTTCTGATGCGCCGCAGGGCGGAGGCGGCTGCCGGACTCGACTTTCTGCAGAAATATCTCCGGATCCTGGTTGCGCGGCGTTGCCAGGGCGGCGTCTTCGACCGGGAAAATTCATTTCCGGGATTTCCGAAGAACACTTGAACAACCCGGTCGGACACGAGCTGTTGCAGGGTGGATTGTTCATCTACCTTTACCGCGAGGATATGCTGAAGCAGGCGGTGTCGGAGCATTTCGCCCAGTTGACGGGGCGCTAGGGGCATCGACGACACGGTCACCACGACGCCGGTGACCAGTCCTGATTTCTTCGATCACGAAGCGATCGACCCGGGCTTTGCACGATCTCTCGGAGCAGGATCGGGGTTGGCGGCTGTTCCCTGGCCAGAAGCGGCTTTATCCCCATGTCGATCTCTTACGAGAAGCTGTGCGAGGATCCGTTCGGGTTCGTGGCGGCGGATCGCCGCTCGTCTCGGCGTGGATCCCGGCACGCTTCGCCGAGGGTATAGCGAAACGGCGGCGTTATCCGGCAGCGACCCTGCAATTCCCAGCAAAAGGGAAGTGACTGAGCGCTATTTGGCAGCCGTTCCCTGTCTGCCGGACCCGTGGACCCGGCGCCTGTTCGGAAGATAGCGGGCGCGGACAGGCCTGCTCAGCCGTGTCGGCGCCAGGCCGGGCGACGGCCCCAGGCCCGGCGCAGGATGGCGTCCAGGGTGCGGTCATGGCCAAGCCGTTCGCCAAAGACACGCTGGACGAGACGAAGGGTTCGTCTTCGCGCAGGCCGTCCGTGTCGAAGAACAGCCCGATGAAATCGTGCCGGCGCCGAAGCTGCGCCAGCCCATGCCCGATCCAGCCCGCCACCGAAATACGGAAAGGCGAAGGGTACGGAAGTCTGGCCGGTGATGTCGCGCACGGTACGGCAGGACTCGACGATTTCCTCTTCTGCATCGGCCCGCGACAGATCCTGGAGCCAGCGATGGCTGCGGCTATGGGCACCGATCGTGAAGCCATCCGAACGCAGCTGGCGGATTTGGTCCCTGGTGAGATACGGCGCGGCCCTTCCGCAGATAGCCCTGCGGATCGACGCCAACTCGCGCGCAGAATTGGTGCAGCAGATCGATATCCGGCTCGCCGATCGTCAGCAGCCAATGCAGCAGCGGATGAAGTCGGCGATCGGTCTGGCGGTCGAGGCCGGCAATGTCGAGCGGGACACGCCCTAAGCCGGACGAGGTTCGCTCGGGGGGCGGGCGGCAAGCGTGTGTCGAGCCCCAATTCGCGGATGATAGCCTCGACCCGGGCGAACCGGCGACCCGCACCAACCGCCTCGATGCACAACGACGCCACGCTCTCGCGGAAGGGCACGGCATTGTCGATCAGGTCGGTGATCACGAAGAACACGCAATCCACGCCCCTGACGGCGCAGGATCGGCGCGGCGACCGTGGCGCATTCCGCAAAGCCGTCGTCGAAGGTGAGGATTACGGAATTGTCGCGGACGTCGCGCGACGCGTCTCGCCGCCGGACGAGTTGGTCGTAGGAGATGAACTCGAAACCGTCGTCGCAGATAGGCGAGATCGGCTTCGAAGTCCGCGGAGCCGAGGATCGGATAATGCTTGATGTGCGGCAAGCTCGCGTCCGAAACCGCGTGATAGCAGAAGCCCAATTCGGTCTTTGGCAACAGCGCTGCGCCAAAGGCTGGTCGGCACTTGGTGGAGCGCCTGGCTCACGACCATCCGCACCGAAGTGATGGCGAGGGATTTCAGCCGGTCGGGTACGGCCATCGGCAAGCTTAAGCGGGCGGGAATGGCGACGTGCTCGCCGTCGCGTGGCGGCGCCGTCATCATGTCAATGCAAGTCGAACACGGAATTCTGGGAGCGTAATTCCAGCCGTTCCAGCGTCTTGCGCACCACGTTTTTGGGCGTCCGGACCAGCTTCGCGACGGCTTCTGCGGCTTCGTACCCAAAATAGCGGGCCACGACCGACACATATTTCGGGTTGGTCGGTGCGATGTCGGGCGCTAGCTGGCGTGCCATGCGCACATAGTTGCGGAAGGCGGCTCGGTCATGTGAATAGAGCAACCGAGCCCAGACCGTACAATCGTCGAGCAGATCCCTGCGGTCGGCGAGGGACAAGGCAAGCTGGTTGAGCGGCCGATGCTCGGTCGCTTTCAGCACCTGCTCGATCCAGCCGAGCGCGACGGGCGTCGACCGATAGCGCGCCCGTCTCGCCGCCGATATAGATTTTGCCGCGATGCATGCGCCAGAGATAGGACGGTTCGTCGGTTTGCAGGAACTCGAGCCGTCCGGCCTTGGCGATGCGGACATTGATCTCTTCGCATTCCCAAAATCGTAGGGCCTCGTCGAAGCCGCCGATTTGCTCCAGCACGTCGCGGCGGGCGAGGGCCCGCGGAATGCAGCGGTCGATTGCCCTCCGACCAGGCACATGACGGGGGCCTTGACCTCCCTCGTGGGTTCGGCCAGTGGCCCCTCCCAGATCACCTTGCCATCTTCGAAATAACAGCGCCGCCAAGGCGAATGAACGGCGGCGACGTTCGATGACGCCTGCGCGCAATACGCCATTTGAAGCTCGAATTTCCTCGGCGCCAGGAAATCGTCGCTGTCCAGGAACTGCACCCAGGATCCCGCTTGCCGCGCGCAGGCCGGCGTTGCGCGCCGGACTGGGGCCACCATTGGTCCCGAGCTCCAGGATCTGCCACTTGTTTTTGAAGTCGGCGCTCAGCTTCTGTCGGAACCGCCGATACGGTGCCGTCTTGCGAGCCGTCATCTACGACGATGAGTTCGTAATGCGGATAGGTCTGAGCGATGATACTGTCGATCGTATCGGCGACCCATTTTTCCGCATTATAGGTCGGCATAATCACGCTAACGAGTATCATGAGTTACAGTCGCCGGAAGAGTGATAACATTTCGTAAAAATTGTTTTTCTGTCGCGACCGAATCGTTGCCGCGATGGTCGAAACGCGCTTTTTTTTCAGAGAAAACGAGCTAGGTCAAGGTCATAAATAAGAGAGGCGACGCGGAGTCTCTTGGTGTGACATTCTGGCTATGGTTGTAGCGATGTCGGCTAGAGCGGTCACTGTGTACGGGGTCGAGGGCTGTCCCGCGTGGACAGATCCGCCGCAGATCTGTTATCGAAATAGATCGGTAATAGTGAATCGACAGGGGGCTTCCGCCCGACGGCTGCTGCAACCGCGCGATGGCCGTGACGACCAGTGCGAATTGCACGATAGTCGTGTGCATGGCCTTGGCCTATGAAGCTACCAGTTGCGCTTAAGGACGGGGCATGGAAAGTTCTGAACTTAAGCACAAGACCTTCCAGTCCGTGATCTGGGCCGTCGTCCGGATCGGGTCGTCGAATGTACTCAGCTTTGCCGTGTTCCTGGTCCTGGCCCGCGTGCTCTCGCCCCATGATTTCGGCGTCTTCGCGTTAGCCACCCTGGTCGTCGATGTCGCCCGGGTCATTTCCACCGCAGGGTTGACCGATGCCGTCATCCGCGACAAGGATGCGGACGAAATCCTCGCCGACACCGCATTCTGGGCCAATCTCGGCCTCGGCTGCATCGTCGGTGCATTGGCGTGGATCCTCGCGCCGCTTTATGCGTGGGTGATCGAGCAGCCGGAAATCATCTCGGTCCTGCGCTGCCTGGCCGTCCTGATCCCGGTCTCGGCCCTGAGCGGCATTCACACTGCGCGGAAACTGAGGGTGTTCGGCCACAAGGCGATTGCGGCGCGGACGGTAATCTGCGGCGTGCTGGGCGGGGCTGCGGCCGTTGTCGCGGCCATCGAGGGGCTGGGCGTCTGGAGCCTGGTCATCCAGGTCGCCATCGTCGAAACTATTGGGTGTCGTCTTCGCGTGGCAGAGCTATCCGTGGCGGGCCGCGCCTGCGCTTCGACCGGCAGCGGCTGGCGACGATATGGACCTTCAGTGGCGCGATGATGCTGACTCAATTGGCGGCGGTGCTGCTGACCCGCTTCCAGGACGTCCTGATCGGCCGCTTCGTCTCGGTCTCGCGGTCGGCAGCTACCCGGATCGCCTGGCGCATGATCGACCTCATCGCGCAGACGACTGTCCAGCCGATCGTCGCCGTCTCCTTCGTCACCTTGTCCCATCTCCAGGATGACGCGATGCGGTTCCGCAGCGCCTTCTGCGATGCTCGGGCTGGGGGCATTCCTGACCCTGCCGGCGATCATCGGCTTCGGCGTGCTGTCTAGCGACGTCATCGTGCTGCTGTTCGGCGCCAAATGGGCGGCCAGCGCCGATATCGCGAAAGTGCTGGCGCTGATGGCGGTGCCGTTTTGCGTGAATTTCTTCGTGTTCTCGGGCGTTCTCCCGCGCTCGGCCGGCCCGGCAGCATCGCCAAGAGCACGATGCTGCAGCTCGCCGCCACGGTCCGTGCTCTCGATCATCGCCGCGCCCTTCGGTGTGGAATGGGTCGCGCGGCCTATGTCGTTCGGGCCTATCTGACCTTGCCCTTTCATCTGGCGTTGCTCAAGCGCGAGACCGGAACGGGCGTCATGGTCATGCTGCGCGCCGTCGTGCCGCCCTTCCTGGCGGCGCTGGCGATGACCGTCGCCCTGCTGGCGGCGATGCCGTTCCTCCATGACGGTCTCGGACACGGCATCGCCTTCCTGGCGATCGCGGTGCCGTTCGGAGGTGCGGTGTATCTGGCCGCCCTCATGGTGTCGGCGCCGCATTATGTGCGCTCCAACGTCAATGTTCTGCTGCCGCTGTGGAAGCGGCAGCGCCTCGATACCGTGTTGCAGGAACCCTATTAGGCCGTTCCCGTGATGAACCGCCGCAGATCGGCGTTGAGCCGGTCTCCATATGGGTGATCGGCAAGCCGTGCGGGCCGCCGGCATAGACCTCCAGTCGCGCGCGCCGGGGATCAGGTGGGCCGTCGGCCGGCCGGTCAGCTCGAGCGGGGGCGGAGGCGTCGCGATCGCCATGCACGGACCAGGCAGGGCAGGTCGATCTTCGGCAGCTCGGCCCGGAAATCCGTCGTCGTTCCGATGCGGTTGCACGCGATGGACGGCCTGCATCGAGGTCCGCAGGATCTGCGCCTTCAGCCAGTCGATCATCGGCGCCGACGTTTCGGGCACGAAGAACGGCGCCGCGTTGTCGGCCAGCCATTTCGGCAGATCGCGCAGCATGTCCCGCCGCATCTGCTCGAACACGGCGCCCTCGATACCGTTCGGATTGTCGGCCGTCTTGAGCGGAAACGGTGTCGGCGCGGGACAAACCAAAGCGAGCCGGGCGAGACGCGCCGTGCCATGCCGGGTCACGTAGCGGACGATCTCGCCGCAGGCCAGGGAATGGCCGACCAGCGTCACGTCGTGCAGATCGAGCGCTTCGATCACCGCCGCCAGATCGTCGGCCAGCGTGTCGAAATCATAGCCTCGCCCCGGATCGCTCGACCGGCCATGGCCGCGACGGTCATAAGCGATGCAGCGCAGCCCCTGCTCGCTGAGCGGCTGCCGCTGATAGTTCCAGAGATCTGACGACACGGCCCAGGAATGCAGGAACAGCACGGCGGGTCCGTCGCCCCCCAATCGCTATAGGCGAGGGCGACGCCGTCACGCGTCAGGACATGGCCTGGACAGGCCGGGTCCGTGAACCCGCGCGGGGCGCCATCGGCCAGGAGAGTGGCGGGCGACGGCTGCTGCTGCGGCGGTACCGAGAGAATCGTATCGGGGACAATTGGGGAAGGGCTCCGGCGGGCGTTGTCGAGGCCCTCATGTTCGGGGCGTCGCGGGCTGCAACCAATTACCTCGCAGGTAACGGTGGCGACGAGCGGGTCTGCGCCCGCCGCGGAATGCTCGTTTTGGCGGTATCGGCGCAGCGGCTTTGCCATGAAAACGCGAACTTCGGACCGCCGGCTGCGCGTATACAGTTTACCGGTTCTTATGGAATTCCCGGCTAACTGACCAGGGTTACGGGTTCGCGCCCCCGGGACAGCCGAACGGGGCAAAGCCTCCAGCAGAGGCGGCGCGCCGATCGGCTGCGGTCCTGCGCCCCGGAGCGGAGTTTACCCCTCAAGTGGTGCCGATGAACCAGCCTAATGCCTGAGTCCGCCGATGCGTTGCCCCTCGCCAAGACGGATCTGGGAGGGTTCGGCGGAGCCGCGCTCATCGTCTCGCCGACCGGCATCGTGCGTCACGCCAACGAGCCCGGCGCGTCGCTGATGGCGGAACTGAGCGACGAGACGATCTACGAGATTTCCGAGGCCGCCGGCCGGGCCATGGCGGCCGACGCGATGCGGCTGGAGCGGCTCAACGGACCATTTCCGGGCGAATGTGCCGATGCCGTGGTCCTGCCGCTGATCGGGCAGGCCCGGTGCGCTGGTCGTGATCGCGACCAACCCGGCCGAGAGTGCGCTGCGCCGGCGCTGATCGAAAGCCGGCCAGCGCTATCCGCGACCTGATCGACGCCTCGAGCGATTTCGTCTGGGAGACCGATCGCCACGGCCGCTTCGTCTTTCTCTCCGCGGCCGGGGCGCTCGGCTACTCGACGGCGCGACATGCTCGGCCGGATGGCGACCGATTTCGTGGTCGATGCCACGACGCTGGCCTATCCGGTGTTCCAGGCGCGCGAATCGGTGCTCGCTACCGATGTCTGGCTGCAGCGCGCCGACGGGCAGATCTCATGCCAGTCGATCACCGCCGTGCCGATCTACGACCCCGAAGGGCTGTGGTGCGGGACGCGCGGCATGGGCCGCGACGTGACCGAGCTGCGCGAGCGTGAGCGGACGCAGAAGCAGCGCGTGCTGCGCGACCGGCTGATGACCTATCTGGCCGATACGATCCGCAACGAGATCAACCCCGGAAAAGACGCTGCCCGCGGCGCTGTCGGGCACCGGCCTCGCGATTGTGCGGATGGCGGGCTGATCATCAATGGCCATCCGGCTTCCTCCGGCTACGATGTCGTCACTGGGGCGCGCCGCTGCCGCATGCCGATTTCCCGGCTGCGGTGGCCGGTCCTGGTCGAACAGGGCTTTCACCCGATCTGCTGCGCGGTGGGCCTGCAGTTGATCGGGAATGTGACCGAGGATGCTCGTCGGGCGATCAGCGCGTCAACGGCGCCGTCATGTTCTGGTGCGATGCCGATGGCGGCGGCTTCGGCGACGGCGACCGTGCCGTGCTGGCCGAAGTCCGCGGGGCAGGTCGGCCTCGCCATCGCCCAGCTGCGGAACTACCGAGAAATCGTGACCCGTCCAATACCGACGGGCTGACCGGGCTGCTCAACCGCCGCGCCTTCTTTACCGATCTGGAGCGTCGGGCTGTCGCGCCTCGCCATGGCCAAGGGCTCGGGCGCGCTGGTCTATTTGGACATCAACAATCTCAAGGCGCAGAACGATGTCGGCGGCCATCTTTCGGGCGACCGGGCGATCCTGACCTGCGCCGAGATCCTGCGCAATTGCACGCGGCCGACCGACCTCATCGCGCGCATCGGCGGCGACGAATTCCTGCTCTGGCTCGACGGCGTCACCCAGGAGGGCGCCGCCGGCCGGGCCGAGGCGCTGCCTCGCCCATGCCGGCCGGCTGACCGCGCTGTCCGCCGTGCCGGAAAAGCCGCTCGGCGTCTCACTCGGCATCGCCGTGTATGACGGCGCGTCGCCCGATGTGGTAGAGAACCTCATCGCGCGGGGCGGATGCGGCGATGTACCGGGCCAAGGCGCGTCGGCGTTCGGGCTATGAACTGGCCGAAGCGTTTGACGCGAAACCGACAGCACCGCGGGACGTGCCGGGCGGCAAGGGTGACGGGACCGCATGAAGGGACTGCTGCAGCGCGTTTTCAACATCGGCAAAACTCGTTGGGCCGGCAATCGGCTACGAGGAAGTCGAAGCAGCTCGTCCAGAGCCGCGATCCGGCCGATCGGAAGCGTGTCCGCGGAAAATCAGCACGTCAAGCCAGAGGTCCCCTATTTCCTGGCGGCCGACCCCGATCCCGGCGTGCGTACGGCGATTGCGCGTAACCAAGCGACTCCGGTCCAGGCCGACGTCATCCTGGCGCGCGATGCACAGGAGACCGTGCGGGCCGATCTGGCCGCTAAGATCGCCCGCTTCGCGCCCGATCTGCGGCCGGACGAGACCGACAGGCTCAAGGCGATGACCTATCAGGTCCTGGAAACGCTGATCCAGGATCAGGCGGTGCGCGTCCGGCGGGTCGTGGCGGAAACACTGAAGGATATGAAGACGGCGCGATCGGGCTGGTGCAGCGTCTGGCGCGCGACCCGGAATTGTCGGTCGCGGGACCGGTCCCTGCAATACTCGCCGGTGCTGACCGACGAGGATCTGCTCGATATCGTCCGGCAGCTGCCGATCCCGGGTGCTGCGGCGGCGATCGCCCGGCGCCGCCGGCTCGGTACGGCCGTCGCCGACGAGATCGGCAACGGCACGGATGTCGACGCCGATCACGGCGCTGCTGTCGAATTCCAGCGCGCAGATTCGCGAGGACACGTTGGATCGGTTGGTCGAACGGGGCGCCGCAATACCCGGCCTGGCACCGTCCGCTGGTCGACCGGCCGAAACTGTCGGGCGATGCCGTCAAGAAGCTTGCCCGCTTCGTCGCACGCGACCTGATCGCGCGGCTTCAGGCGCGCACCGATCTGATGCCGGCGACGATCGCGGAAACTCCAGCAGATCGTGCTGCAGCGCCTGGAAGGCGACGCCGCCCGAACCGCCGGCAGTGCTGACCCCGCCACCCGTGGCCGAAGGGCCGGCCAAGCTGCTGGTCGAGGCGAAGCGCCTCAAGGCGGAAGGCAAGCTGACCGAGGATATGCTGGTCGACGCGCTGGTCGGCGGCCGCCCCGCTCTCGTGCTGGCCGGCTTGAGCGTGCTGTCGGGCCTGCCCCTGACGGTGATCGAGAAGATCCTGTCGGCGCACAGTGCCAAGGGCGTCACTGCCCTGATTCTGGAAGTCGAAGCTGCCGATGCGCTTCGCCGTGCGGGTCCAGGCCGTGCTGGCGCGGCTGCCCCGCGGTCCGAGACCCTGAAACCGCGCGCCGATGGCGGCTTTCCGCTGTCCGAAGAAGCGCTCGAATGGCAGATCGGCTTCTTCACCGACATGGCTGCGGAAAGTAGCGGCGGCGTAATCTCGTTGCGCTGAACAGTGTCCGCAGCCGCTGACGACGGCCTTCGTCTTCCTCGCGGCGGCGGCGGTCGGGACCGTGCCGCTGCAGGCGGTGACCAATCGCATCTTCGTGCAATTCGTCGATTCCGCGGGCGTCGTGCGCGGCTCGAGCGGCGTGGCGTCGAGACGCAATAAATCGCCCCGGTCCGGCGTCCTTAGGCCTCGGCGTGTCGGTTCCGGCAGTAACGGCCTGTTATTGTCGGTGACACAATATGGCACGGCGAAAGCGGGCATGCGCCCGTGCCGTGGCCGAGACGAGGGGGATGAGCGGCACATTGATCCAGGAGTTCTCTGGAATTTATCGATGCCGCGCCCGGGCGGTCCGTCGTGCGCCTGTCTGGCCGCGTCCTGCTGAAATGCCGGCAGCTGACCCATGCCGAGGCCGGATCGATCTTCCTCTTGCGCGGGCGAGGGGCCCGTCGGCGGCTGGAGGCGACCAGCCTGCAGAATGATGCCGTTGCCCGCGTCGAGCGCGCTTTTCGTCATTCCGATCGATCCGAATTCGATCGCCGGCCATGTCGCGGCGACGGGTGAGACCGTGTTTGTCGACGATGCCCGATCGTATCGACCCCGGCGCTGCCCTATCGCTTTCAACCGCGCCTTCGATGCAAGTACGGGCTATCGCACCCCGCTCGCTGTTGAGCTTTCCGTTGACGACGGGACGGTCGACGGCAAGATCATCGGCGTCGTTCAGCTGATCAATCGCCTGGCTGAAGCCGATGTTGAAGGAAAGCGCCGGCCGATCCCGTTCGACCGGCACTTCGCCGACATGGTGGCGCCGGTCAGTCATATTGTGGGGCGCGTGGTCGAGCGCGCCGCGGCGCTGGAGCAGATCGCATCACGCAATCGGCGCCTGGCCATACGCAACCGGGAACTCCAGGCGGAGCGCGAACGGGTCGAGGCGCTGTCGCGGGAGACCGAACAGGCCCTCAAGATGTCGGTCGAGTTGCTGGCGCGTGCGGCCGAAGTGCATGACACCGACACTGGCACGCACATCATCCGGGTCAACGAATACAGCTACGCGCTGGCCCGGCTGGCCGGTCTGCCGCAGGCGCTATGCGACGAGATCCGCTGGGCGGCGGCGCTGCACGACGTCGGCAAGATGAGCGTCGACCAGGCGGTGCTGCACAAGCGCGGGCCGCTCGATGCCGTCGAGTGGATTGCCATGAAAGCGCATACGGTCCATGGCCATTCGATCCTGAGCGGGCACCCAAAACTGGCCATGGCGGCCGAGATCGCTCATTGCCATCATGAAATGTGGCTCGGCGGCGGCTATCCGCGCGGCCTCAGGGGCGAGGAAATTCCGATTGCGGCCCGGATCGTCGCCATCGCCGATGTCTATGATGCGCTGCGCAGCCCGCGGCCGTACAAACCCGGTTTCGAGCACGGGACATGCCGTCGATATTATGCGGAAGGGCGATCACCGGCTACGGCCGACCGAGCATTTCGATCCGGCGCTGCTCGCCCTGTTCGAACAGCATCACGGCCGCTTTGCCGAAATCTGGGACGGGTTCACGGGCGCTGCTGTGGAGCCCGGCGCGTAGCGCGTGCAGACCGATTCTGTATCTCTCAGTAGAAGCCGATTTCAGGCTGCGACCAGTGAGGATTCGGGTACGCTTGTCGCTATGCGCGACAATAATTCGAGAATATCGCGATTTTCGGACACGGTCTCGACGCATCAAGGCGCGGATGATCGGGTCATCCAGCATTTCCGCTAAGGATGGCTCATAGCGTGGTTCAGTCCATTCACACATCTCACCCCTCCTCTTCGCGGATGGCCTATTTATCAATATAACGTGTGACTCGTGGGATTTCTTCCCTCTGTCACGAAAATTTCGAAAAAAATTCACTATTCCGAAAGAAGGTCGCAGCTAGGATTTTCGACCTTGCTCGGCTGCCGCCTGTTCGCAGTGATATTGCGCTGCGGTGAAGTCTTGTTTTGTGTCGATGTTCGAATCTTCTGACGCTTGCTCCTCCGGGCAAGCCAAATTACGGCCTGCAACTCGTCAGTAAGCATCGACCGCAGGGATGTCGTATGACACGCGAGAGTCACTTCTATATTGCCGAGCTTCAGTGTAAGCTCGTCAGTTATGACGCCGGGGGGCAAGATGGACGTTCTCGTCAGCGATAGCGGAGTACTTTGGAGTCCGAGCGGCGAGGAATTGCCCCGTCCGCCTTTGCTGGGTCCCGGCGCATTGGCCAGCGCCGCACGGCTTGGCGCTCCCAGTTATGTCCGGCTGCATCTCGGGACCCGCGGGGCCTGCCTCCATATCGGCCAAGTCCCGATCACCCGCGCCTGCTTCGAGCGGCTGGTCTGGTTGCTGGTCATGAAGCAGGTCGATCGCGCGATCATCGAATATCACGGCGGGCGGGAAGAGCCGGAAATGCTGACCACGCAGCAGGATATCGTGGCGCGGCTCGACGAGATCCGCGGCGAGGCACCGGGCGAGCCGCCGCGGCCAGCCTTCTTCCTCGAACGCATGTCGTTGGAACGGCTCGATGAGACACGGCGCTTGCCGATGCGTGCCGCCTGGAAGGCCTGGGGCAGGGCGCGCGGGCGGCTGAGCGTGCCCGAGTTGAACCGCGAGAGCGGCCGGATCGACGGGGGCCGCATGCTGCTTCGGGTCCAGCGCGGCGAGCGGCTCGAAACCAATGCCGTGTCCGACGTCGTGCGCTCCTACCTGCCCTGCGAGCGCATGAGCATGCTCGGTCGCGACGTCGAAGAGCAGCCCGACGGCGTCTATGGCGAATGGCTCGCCGCGGCCTATCGCGAACTGGCCGAGGACGAGACGCCGGCGGCCGGGTTGCAACTTGTCGAGGCGGTCATCGCCACACCCGGTGGCCGGTCGGTGCGGACCCGATATGAACGGTTGCTCCTGCCCTGGCGCTCGCCTGGTGGCGATCGCTGGATCACCAGCCAGCCGCTTCTGCGTATGCGGCGACTGATCAAGCACTAATTCAGGGTGTCGGCCGCTGCCGACACCCGACCATTTGGCAATAATTGATTTACCTTTCCCGCGCCAGGATCGAACGCGGTGGCATGCCCTGCAAGTGGCGACGGGACGGGGAGCGTCACCATCCGCGGCCAAGGAGGCGCGGTTCGGATGGCGCATCAAAAGATCTTGATCGCTGATGACAGCCAGCCCGTCGTCGATATGCTGTGCGCCGTTCTAGGCGAGGACCATGAGGTTGTCGTCGCATATGGCGGCGCTGAGGCGATCGAGATGGCGATCGATCTCCAGCCAGATCTTATCCTGCTCGACGTCGTGATGCCCGGCATTGACGGCTTCGAAGTCTGCCGCCGCCTGCGCGCTGAGGAGCGGACCCAGCGCATCCCGATCGTCTTCATCACCGGCCTCAACGCAGTCGAGGACGAGCAGCGCGGGCTGGAGCTCGGTGCGATCGATTTCATCTCGAAGCCGATCCAGGCCGCGATCGTCCGGCTACGCGTGCGCAATCATCTCGAGCTGAAGCGCTATCGCGATTTCCTGGAAGACCTGTCGCTGGTCGATGGGCTGACCGGTATCGGCAATCGGCGCCGCTTCGACGAATTCCTCGTTCGGGAATGGCGGCGCTCGCGCCGGGCGCGGGCGCCGCTCGCCCTGGTCCTGCTCGATGTCGACTACTTCAAGGCCTATAACGACCAATATGGCCATGCCGCGGGCGACGATTGCCTGCGCGAAGTGGCGGCGACCATCGCTATGCTGGTGCGCCGGCCGGGCGATCTTTGTGCGCGCTACGGCGGCGAGGAGTTCGCCGCCATTCTGCCGCAGACCGATCTGGCGGGCGCATATACGCTGGGCGAACGCATCCGCGCGGCCGTGCTGGCGCTGGAAATTCCCCATGCCGGCTCGGCGGTTTCGCCCAATATCACGGTCAGCGTCGGCGTCGCCGCGAGCGACTCCTCGGTCGATGAGGAGCCGGAGGATCTGCTGCGCGAGGCCGACCGCCGGCTTTACGAAGCCAAGACCGCCGGGCGCAACCGGATCTGCTAGCTGTCCGCCTCCGGTGGCCGTCCGGCCTTGGCCAGGCTGGCGTTGAGATAGCGTGGATCGCCGGTGACCTCGCGGCCGATCCAGCACGGCAGCTCGACGATCTGGTCGGCATGATCCAGCTCGACTTCGGCCAGTACGAGCCCGGCATGTGCGCCTTCGAACTCGTCGACGACCCATTCCATCCCGGCGAAATCGATGGCATGGCGCTGCTTGTCGATCAGCGGGCCGCAGCACAGCGTATCGAGCATTTCATCGGCTTCGTCCGCCGGGATCTCGTATTCGTATTCGGACCGCACCAGGCCCTGGCCGCCCTTGACGGTGAGGAAGGCGCGGTCCCCGGCGCGCCGGACCCGCACCGAGCGCGATTCGTCAGCGGCGATATAGCCTTGGCGGATGCGGACCGCCCGGCCAAGTCCGCGCCAGCTATCGTCGCGGACCAGGAACTTGCGCTCGATTTCAACGGGCATGCCGGACGATCCTCGGATGCGGAGTATTGCAAGCATACCACTCGGCGCGCAGCGTAAGCGAGGCTGGCGGCCGAAGGTTGCACCAGTAATATGCTTCCTGTAGCGTCCGGCGCCGCAGCAATCCGCCCCATTACAGCGAGCCATGACCATCGAAACCGGAAGCAAAGGCGTGTCCCTTGCCAGTGCCTGCGTCACGCGGCTGAAGGCCAGCCCGGCTTTCCGGCATGTGTTCCGCTTGATCTTTGCCGCGGTGGTGCTGGCCGGGCCGCGGCGCTGGCGCCGTGCCTGGTGGCCGCGCTGGCGCGACTGGCTGCGCTGGAGCTGGCTCTCGGTCGATCGCCCCCTGCACGGCCCCGGTTGGCTCGACCGCGGCATCCTGGCCGCAGCGGCAGCACAGCTCGCATCCGAAACCGGCGAGGACGACCGGCTGCTGCTGTTGCAGCTGATCATGCAATTCGCCTACGCCTTCGAAAGCGGCTGGTACCCCGATTTCGCCGACCCGGCTGTCCGGCGCAATCGCGAAATCCTGCATTACCTGTTCAATTTCCCGATCTTCATCGACACACCTGCGCGGCAGGACCGGATCGTCGGTTTCATCCGTCGGCTCTACGGCGATCTGGAACGGCTGCACGCGGCCCCGTTAGCGCCGGAGGTGCGGGTCGAGATCGCGGCGCATGTCGCGCAGCACTACTCCTTCATGCCGGCCCTGTTCTCCGATGCGACGCTCCGGCCTCTGGCGCGGTCGGCCGGGCGTTGGCTGGAGACGCATCTGCGCCTGTCCGGCCACCGGCTGGACCATGAATTTCCGCCCCGCGATACCGAGGCGCGGCTGCGCGTCGGCGTTTATGTCCAAGACATCGAGCCGCGCAACGAGAGCTTTCTGGCCTTGCCGTTCGGTCTCGGGCTCGACCGCAACCGCTTCGAGCCGGTGCTGGTGACCGGCCGCCCACCACCGGACGGACCGTTCGGCGCCCTGGTCGGCGAAGCCTTCGAGCGGGTCGAGGTGGTCGAGGTCGAGCCGCTCGAAGCCCGCGTCGCAGCGGTGCGGGCGCTGGAGCTGGATTTCCTGATCCTGGCCAATACCGTGACCGCGCAGACCTCGACGCTGCAGCAGCTTTACGCCCACCGCCTCGCCCGGCGGCATGTCATGCCGGTCGCGATCAGCCCGAATTCGACCGGACTCGCCGCGACCGATTTCGTGCTGAGCGCCGCCAACACCGAACCGCGTGGCGAGGCCGAACAGCATTATTCGGAAACCGTGAAGTGGCTCGACGGCACCTTCAACTGCTTCGCCTTCGGCCCGCGCGACCCGCGGCTGACACCGGTGGAGGAGGGCAGTGCGATCGCCCCGAACCGGCCGGGCCGTCACCTTTGCCTCGGGCGGCGTGGTCCACAAGCTGGGGCCGGCACTGCGCCGGAGCTTCGTGCGCATCCTGCGCCAGGTGCCGGATAGCGAGCTGGTGCTCTATCCCTTCAATCCGAATTGGATGCTCAATCCCAAGGTGCTCGGCCTGCGCCAGGCCTTGCTCGACGAATTCGCCGCTGCCGGCATTGCGGCGGATCGCGTGCGCATCCTGCCGGCAATGACGCCGGCGCAGATCCTGGAGATGATGAGGCACACCACGGTCTATCTCGATACCTTCCCGTTTTCCGGCGGCGCCTCGGTCATAGAACCGATCCTCGCCGCCTGTCCCGTCGTGACGCTGCGTGGCCGGACGCAGCGCGGATTGCTCGGCGCCGGAATGTTGCGCTCGCTCGGCCTCGACGAGCTGGTCGCCGACGATGTCGAGGATTACGAACGCAAGGCGGTCGAGATCGCGCTGGCACCGGATCGTCGTGCCGCCCTGTCCGAGCGCCTCGCCGCGGTCGCAGCCGAAGCGCCCTTCCTCGATCCGCTGCGCTATGGCCGGCATCTGGGCGAAGCGCTGGAGCGGCTCGCGGCCGATCTTTAGGGTCGCGCGAGGCGGCGCAACTTGCTAAAGCCACGGCCCGTCACGCTCGCACGATATCCGGATTTGGGACACCTCGACCTTTGATCGCTCTGTATATGCCGCAAGACCTGCCGGAAATCCTGTGATGTTCGTCAATCTCGCCCGCCGCGCTCTGGAGAGCGATCGGCCTGCCATCGTCCGGCTCGGCCGGCTGGTCATTGCCTGGCTGCTGGTCAATGCGCCGCCGGCGTCGCGGCGCTCCTTGGCCGATCGCGTCGGCGGCGGGCATTTCTGGTCCAAGGTCAAGGCCACGCTGATCGGCGTGGCGCCGAATTGGGCGGAGCGGCGGTTGATCGACGCGGCCGGGCGGATGCAGGGCGATCCCCTCGCCTCGACCGTCGCGCTGGCATTGTTCCAATATGGCTACGAGTTCCTGGACAACGGGCTCGACTGGTCCGACCAGGAGGTGCTGTGGCGGCCGTTCCTGGCCTATCTCGTTTTCGAGTTTCCGCTGATCTTCCGCACCGCCGCGGACCAGGCGCGCGCGGTCGCCCATGTGGAGCGGCTGATCGGTGACGCGGACGCGGCCTATGATGCGGCCGGGCCGGACAAGCGCGACGAGATCGCCCGCAATTTCGGCTCGGCCTACAATTTCAACCCCGCGCTGTTCAGCACGCTGAACATGCGGCCCTTCGCGGCGCGGGTCGGCCGGTTGCTCGAGCATCATCTGATCCGCAGCGGCTACGCGCTCGATCATGCGTTCCCGACTGCCGGCAGCGGCCGGCGGCGGGTCGGCGTCATCGTGCGCAATATCGAGCGTCGGACCGAAAGTTTCATTGCGCCGGCCTTCGTTGCCGGGCTCGACCGCAACCGGTTCGAGACCGTGCTCATCACCCTGGCCGAGCCGGAAGATGCGGCCTTCGCCCGCTTCGTCGGCGGGCATTTCGACCGGGTCGAGATCTTCCCGACCGAAGACGTCGCCGAGCAGGCGGCGGCGATCCGCGCGCTCGGTCTCGATCTGCTGTTCCCGGCCAACACCATGGCCGCCGTTGGCTGGAGCTACAACAACCTCCTGGCGCATCGCCTGGCGAAGGTGCAGCTGGTCGCGACCATCGTCTCGCCGCTGACCACCGGCCTCAGCCGGACCGACTATGCGCTGACCGCGCCGGGCACCGAGCCGGCCGGATTTCAGGACCAGTACAGCGAGCGCGTGCTGGCGATGGACGGCATGTTCAACTGCTTCATCCTGGGCGACCAGGATCCACGCATGCCCCGGCCGCGCGATCCGGCCGTGCCGCCGCTCCCGGCCGTCCCGATCCGCTTCGCCTCGGGCGGCTCGCTGTACAAGCTGACGCCGGAGCTGCGCCAGGCCTGGATCCGCATCCTGGCGGCCGTGCCAGATAGCGAGTTGGTGCTCTATCCGTTCAATCCGGGCTGGGGCCTGCCGCGTACTTCGGCCGCGATCCGCAAGCTGTTTGTCGATGAATTCGCCGCTGCCGGCATTGCCGAGCACCGGCTGCGCATCCTGCCGAACCAGACGCCTCATCAGATCGTCGATCTGCTGCGCGACACCGATATCTATCTCGACACCTTTCCCTATTCCGGCGCTGCCTCGTTCATGGAGCCGATCGCGGCGCTTTGCCCGATGGTCGGCCTGCGCGGCGTGACGCAGCGCGGCCTGCAGGGCGCCGCCATGCTCGAGGCGCTTGGCCTCGGCGACATGATCGCGGCCGATGTCGATGAATATGTGGCGAACGCCGTCGAACTCGCCCGCTCGCCGGCCTTCCGCGACGCACTGCGCCAGCGCATCAGGGGGCGGCTCGGCGCGCTGCCATTCCTCGACCCGCTAGACTATGGCCGCCGCCTGACCGCGGCGCTCGATCGGGTGCTGGCGCTGGTGAGCTGAAACCCGCGGAGACGTCCCCTCAATCCGTCTGGACGGCGACGCTGGTCGAGCCGTGGGAGACGCCGCCCGCGTCGAGGAAACGCAGGAAGACACGGGCCGTCGCCGGGGCGAAGGGGATCTTGGCGCCGGCCGAGAGGAAGACCGAATAGGTCTGGCTGCTATTCGGCTGGTAGCTCTGTTGGAAGCTGGCCGACGGCGTGCCGAGGCAGGCGCCGGTCGACGGATTGGTCGGGCAGGCCGTGACGCTGAGCGGCAGCGTCGCCGAACCGGTATCGACCTCCACGGTCATCGTTCCGGCGATACCGACATCGACCGAGGCGACGGCAAAGGCCGCGGCGTTGGTGCTCGAAAACGGGATGGTGACGATGCCGTCGCCGCTGGCGGTTGCGGCCAGAGCGATGATGTCGGGGATCGGCGTAGTCGAGAACAGCAGGTCGACCGTGTTGACGCCGGGCGTGCTGGCGGCCGGCTCGCCGCCGGAGCAGCCGAAGACCAGAGGTTGGCTGGTCACCGAAACGGCTGCGGTGGATTTGAAGCTCAGCACGAAATTCTGCGAACCGCTCGGCGCGATTGAGGCGGGGGTGTCGGGCGAGCCGGTCGGCACATTGCTGGTATTGGTCGTCTGATAGCCGAGCGAAAGTCCGGCCGGTGCGCTGGCGGGCAGGCTGATCTGGCACCCGGCGAGACTGCTGCTGCCGCTGTTCAGCATCACGCCGAACACTGTCGCCGTCGTGCCGATCTCGACCGAACGGGAGCCGGGCAGCACCGCCGCGACGAGCGGCGACGGCACGGCGGCTTGCGAATAGACTTGAATGCGCTGGTTGTCGGTATCGGCGATGAAGATATCGGTGCTGGCGGGGTAGACGGCGACCGAAGCCGGCCCGTTCAGGCTGCCATTGCCGGTCCCCGGCGCGTCGGTCTGGCCGATCGTGCCCAGATAGGCGAAGCTCGCCGCATCGAAGATCTGGACCCGGGCGTTGCCGAAATCGGCGACCAGAATACGGCGGTTGGCCGAGTCGAACGACACGCCGGCCGGTGCGTTGAACTCGGTGTTGCTGGAGCCGAAATTGCCCTGGCTATCGCCGATCACGCCGACAAAGCTGAAGCTGCCGGTATCCAGAATCTGCACCTGATTGGTATTCAGGTCGGCGATCCAGATGTGATTGTTGACGCTATCGATGCCGATGCCGTTCGGCAACGAGAACACGCCCGGGCCGAGCAGAGATTGCCCCGTCTGGCCGATCGTCGCGACATAGCCGAAGCTACTACCGTCGAACACCTGGACCCGGTCGTTGTTCTGGTCGGCCACGAGGATCTGGTTGTGCGCCGGCTCATAGGCGACGCCGGCTGGCAAGTCGAATTCGCTGTTGCTCGATCCCGACGTGCCGGTCGTGCCGATCGTCGCGACATAGGCGAGCGTGGCCGCGTCATAGATCTGGACACGCTCGTTCCCGCTGTCCGCGACCAGGATCCGGTCATGGGCCGAATCGAAGGCGACACCTTGTGGCAGGTAGAAATGCGCGTTGTCCGTGCCGAGGAGGCCGGTCGTGCCGAGCGTCGCGACATAGGCAAAGGTCGCGGCATCGAAAATCTGGATGCGCTCGTTCAACTGGTCGACGACCAGGAGATGGCCGTTGGTCGTGTCGAACGTGACGCTGGCCGGATTGGCGAAATGGCCATTGTCGGAGCCCGTCGCGTCGGGCGTGCCGATCGTTCCCAAGTAGGTCGCGGTAACCGACTGCGCAAGCGCGGGCTGTATGGCGCCAACCAACGCCAAAATCGTCAGGCCCATCCAAAAGATGGGGCGGAAGCAAGTCATAACCCGTCGATCCCACTGCCGTCGACCTCCGCACAGGTAGCCTATCGGCGGCCGAAACGCCAACGGAATTGGCGAAGGCATCCGAGGTCCTGCGACCGGTCGGCGATTGTTTCTTGTCTGGATCGGCGCTAGAACCGGGCTGGACAGCCAGCCCCCCGCCGGGGCCGGCGGATCGCGAGGAGCCCCGATGCGCGCGTTCAGGAATCTGGCCGTTCCGGCTGTTCTGCTTGGCTTCACCCTGTTGCCTGCAATGGCGTTGGCAGCGACGGTCCGGCCGGATGGCGCGATCGTGCAGGGGCCCGGTCGTCAGCAGCGAAACGCTGAGTTTTCGCCTGTATCTGCCGGTGCGCGATCCTGACGGTCTGGCGAGTTTCGTCGGCCATGTCAGCGATCCGGCCGATCCGCTTTACCATCATTTCCTGACCTCGGCCGAAGAGGCGGCGCGATTCGGCCCGACTCCCCAATCGCTGACGATGCTCGAATCGGCAGTGCGCGGCTACGGACTCGAAGTGACGGCACGCGACGCGCGCAGCGTCGCGGTGTCAGGCTCGAGCGATCGGGTCGCCGCGTTTATCGGAACGCCGCTTGATCATGTGCAGACGCCCTCTGGCAAGCCGCTGATCGCGGCCCGATCGACGATCCAGCTGCCGAGCGAGATCACGAATTTGGGCGCCAAGCTGTTCGCGTTCCGCGGCACGATCCGGATGCACAGCACAGCCCGCGTGGTGCAACCATCCGAGACGGGATCCGGCGGGGGTCGGACCATTCCTCGCCTCGGATCTTAAGCAGGCCTACGACGCGCCGTCCTTTCAATCGCTCAGCGGGACGGGAACGACGATCGGTATCCTGATCGACGGCACGGTCGCTCAGTCGGACCTGCAGGCCTATTTCTCCAAGCTCGGCGTGGCGGAGCCGGATTTCAGCGTCGAGTCGATCGATGGCGGCGGCTCGGACGCCTCCTTCGAGGGGGACGCTCGACGTGCAGCAGGCGGGCGGATTTGCGCCGGGCGCGGCAATCGTCCAATACCAGCTGCCCGACCTGTCGGATCAGAGCCTGATCGACGGCCTCGATCAGATCGTTACCGACAACAAGGTCGATGTCGTCAGCATGTCGTTCGGCGCCTGCGAGCTCGATTTTCTGGCGTTCTGGGACGGGCCGTTCAGCGACATCGATACACTGTTCGAGGAGGATAGCTTCTTCCAGGAAGGCGAAGCCAAGGGCATGACTTTTATCGCCGCCACGGGCGATTTCGGCGGGCTCGGCTGTGATCCGAGCGGCTATGGCCAGCCCCCCTTCACGATTGCCGGCTCGGGCAGTTTTGTGCCAGGCGTCCAATTTCCCGCCTCTTCGCCCAATGTTGCGGCCGTCGGCGGCACGAATCTGACTGTCAGTTCCACCTCTGCCGCTTCGACCTATGTGTCGGAGAACGCCGAGGACGACCCGGTCCAGCCGGAGCAGGCGGCGGATGCCGCCACAGACTCGCCCGACCTCAGCGGCGGCGTCTGGGGCTCGGGCGGCGGGCCGAGCGTGCTGTTCGCACAGCCAAACTATCAGCAACCGGTGACGACGGGTGTTGCCACTCGCGCGGTGCCGGATCTGGCAATGCATATGGGCGGCTGCCCGGGTAACGCGCTCGCCAACCCCTGTCCGCCGAATCGCAGCTTCGACTACATTGTCTTTCAGGGTGACGACAGCGGCGGCGTAATCGGCACCAGCGCGGCAGCGCCCGATTTTGCCGGGGTGATGGCGTTGATCGTGCAGCATTCCGGTCGCCAGGGCCGGGCCAACGACATGATCTACAAGCTCGCCCAGGCACAGACCAATGGCGGCGCTGCTGCCTTCCATCGGGCGATACCCGGCACGAACGGCGTCTATACCAGCAGCGGCACCGGGAGCCCGGCCTACAACATGGTGATCGGCAACGGCACGCTCGACATTCGTAAATTCATGGGCGTGACGAACCTGCCGGCCGCCGGCACGCCGGGCAGCCCGAGCAACCCGTAAGGCTGTCAGGCCAGCACGACCCCGGCGCCGCGCGGCGCGGCTTCGGCCGTGATCTTGTCGAGCGCGGCGCCGAAGCCGGTGCCGAATGCCGCGGGCGACAGGAAGCGCGCCGAGGCGGCGCCGATCCGGATGCGCTCGGCCAGCGCCGCACGGCGCGCCGGATCGGTCGCGATCGCGGCGGCGATGTCGACATAGTCCTGCGGCGAGGCGGCGATCAGCTCGCGCAGCCCCAGCTCGGCCAGCATGGCGGCGCCCTGCAGCCCACGCTGCGTGGTGCCGGCCAGCGTGACGGCTGGGCAGAGCGCCGAGATCGGCTCGATAAACGATGCGGCGCCGGAATAGGGGAAAGTGTCGAGATAGACCGTCGTGCGGCGCAGGATCCCGACGATCTGATCCGGTGTCAGGTTCATATGCAGCTCGATCCGCTCCGGCTCGATGCCGAGCGCGGCGAAGGTCGCTTTAAGAGTGTCGACCAGATAGGCGTGGCCGGCTTCGGCGCCCCAATTCTGATTGAACGGGTAGAGGATGAGGCGGCTACCCGGCACGCGCTTCAACAGTGCGGCCCAGCAGCGCCGTAGCTCCGGCGTGAGCTTGTAGATCACGCCGCCCGAGGTGAACACGACCGGTTGCGCCGGCATTGGCGGCGGCGGCGGTGCCAGGCGCGGATCGCGGTCGCCCAGCACGAAGCAATTGAACGGCCCGTCCATCATCATGACGGATTCGCTGTAATGCGCCTGGATGTCGCCGGCCGGCTCGGTGGTCGGTGCCGTCAGCACGTAGTCGACGCGGCTGAGCCCCGTGGTCACCGGCGCGATCGCGCTCGGCAGGATCTGGACCCGGGCCAGCCGATGGGCAGTCAGCGCCAGGAACTCCGAAGCCTGCGCGGCGAGCGTATTGCCCAGGATCAGGAAATCCAGATCGAGGCCGCGGATCGCCGAGACCTGATCGGCGAGCGTGTTGCCGATGATTTCCAGCCGCTCGAAATGCTGCGCCACAAAGGCCGAAAACGGCGTGTTTGGCGGCCCGGAGGCGGTGATCAGGACGATCTCGAACCGCTTATGGTCGAGGCCGGCGCCGAACCCCATCGCCAGATAGGTCTCGGTCCGCGGCTGTATGTCGCGGACCAGGATGCCGACCCGCTGGCGGCCGGCATCATGCCGGGGCGCGGGCCGGAAATCGAGCTGATGGCCGGTCGCCGTCAGGTGGTATTCGACCCAGCGCCCGACCGAGATCGCGAGCGGCCGCAAATTCTCCGCGCTGAACAGCGCCGGCACGAAAGTGAATTCCTGCGCCACGATGGCGGCGATGCGCCGGCGCAGAGTCTCCGTCAGCGGCCGGTTCCAGAGCTCGTCGAGATCGGCGAAGAGGCGTTTCAGGAACACCATCGCCGTCTGGAACTGGCGTTCGTCGCGGAACACCATGGGCGTCGACAGCAGGAGATTGCGCAGCCGGCGCGAGCTGAGGAAATCCTCGGCGGTCAGCGGCACATGATCGAGGAATTCGAACGGGAGCTCATAGGTCGCCGCCGCCACGACGGCCGAGTCGAGCTGCGGCCCGGCAACCTGGCCGCGGGCGCGATCGCGCAAATGCCGTTCGACGGCGACCAGCGGATAATCCTGCAGCAGATTGCGTGGCACCTGCCACAGCTCACGCTGCGACAGCAGCCTGGCCCAGCGCCGCCGCAGAGGTGCGGGACCATAGAGCAACGCTACGGATGCGGCGACCCGATAGGCCCGGACCCAGAAAGGATTGCGGTAGGCGATTCTCAGGGCGACGGCCCGGGCCCGCTTAAAGAGCAGAGTTTGCATCCCGGCGCCGCGGCCAGTCAGCGTGCGGCGACGCGGGTCGTGAAGCGATCGCTGAGCCCGGAATAGATGTCTTCCATGATCGCCTGGATATCATAGCTGTACGACCATTCGGGATAAAGCGCCTGGAACTTACGGACGTCGCTGACCCACCACATGTGGTCGCCGATCCGGTTGGTTGCGTCATAGCTGTATTTCATCGGACGGCCCGTCAGCTGCTCCGCGATGGCAATCGCCTCCATCATAGAACAGTTCGAATGCCGGGAGCCGCCCATATTGAACACTTCGCCGGAACCCGGCCGCTGGAAAAAGCACCAGAAAGCTTCGACCAGGTCGCGCGAATGGATGTTGTCGCGCACCTGCTTGCCCTTGTAGCCGAAGACGGTATAGGGCGTGTCGGTGACCGCACATTTTACCAGATAGGCCAGGAAGCCGTGCAGCTGGGTCGGCGAATGACCGGATCCGGTCAGGCAGCCGCCGCGGAAGCAGGCCGTCTTCATGCCGAAATACCGGCCATATTCCTGGGTCAGCACATCGGCCGCGACCTTGGAGGCGCCGAACAGGCTGTGCAGCGTGCCATCGATCGACATGGTTTCGTCGAAGCCATGCTCGGCCCAGGCGTGATCCGGGGACAGCTCGTAGCGTGTCTCGAGCTCGACCAGCGGCAGATGGTTCGGCCGGTCGCCATACACCTTGTTGGTGCTAACGAAGATGAAGACCGCGTCGGGGCAATGCTTGCGGGTCGCTTCGAGCAGAACCAGAGTGCCGTTGGCATTGACCGTGAAATCGACGAACGGCGCCTTGGCAGCCCAATCATGCGACGGCTGCGCCGCGCAATGGATGATGACCGAGATGCTGCGTCCGTAGCGTGCGAAAACCCGGTCGATCGCGGCCTGATCGCGAATGTCTTCATCGTAATGGGTGAAGCCAGGGACCGAATTCTGCAGAACACTGCTCTGCCAGCGGGTGCTCGCTTCCGTGCCGAAGAACTGGCTGCGCATATCATTGTCGATACCGACAATCTCGAGCCCGCGCTCGGCGAACAGCTTTACGGTTTCAGCACCGATCAAGCCGCCGGAACCGGTCACGATCGCGATGCTCATTACATACCCTCGAAAGAAACCCGATGCAAAACGCGTACGACCTGTATTGACCGAAGACGGGTCGGCACCGTGGCGTCGGACCAGCGGCGCCGCCCCGAAAGCGGGCCTCGACGCCCCACGCGCCGGAACCGTCTACATCAAACCTTTGGGCGCTGCAAAGCCCGATATGCGCTGCAGCATTCCTCGCCCCCGGCAGTGGACACGGTAAGCGCCGTGATGATAGCCCTTCTGCGCCGCTCGGCAACGCACTATGGTGAACGCCGTTAGCGGGCGCCCCGGTCATGCTGCCGCGCGGGACTACCGGCCTCGCTTCCCTCCGAACCGTCCGGCCTTGCCACGCCATCGATCGCACGACCTCCAGAATGATTGACGCATCCGAGCTGCTAAAGACGACAGCGGAACCGCAACTCAGTGTCGTCATGCCGGTGCTCGATGCGGCGGGGACAATCGGCGAGGCGCTGGGCAGCCTGTCCGGTCAGGTCGAAGGGCTCGAGGCGATCGTAGTCGATGGCGGTTCGCGTGATGAAACTGTTGCAATTGCATCCGGATTTCCGTTCGCGCGGGTCCTGGCGGCGCCTGGCAGTTCGATCTACGAAGCGCTGAATCTGGCGCTCGCCGCAGCGCAGGCGCCGGTCATCGCCTGGCTGAACGCCGATGATCTGTTCCTGCCCGGTGCGCTCGCCGCCGTGCTGGCCGGGTTTGCCGCGGCGCCCGAGGCCGACATCATCCGCGGCCTTCCGGAATTCGTCCGCAGCGGCGATCAGGGCTGGCAGATGCATGACCGGCGGATCGAGGCGCGGACCGGCGGCGCGCTCAGTCTGAAGCTGATCACCCGCGGGCCGCTGGCAGTCAATACCATGGTGTTCCGCCGGGCCTTGCTGAACCGGGTCGGGCCGTTCGACACCACGCTCCGCCTGTCGGCTGATCGCGAATGGCTGCTGCGCGCCTGGCGCGAAGGTGCGCGCATCGTCGAACTCGGGCGTCCGATCTATCGCTACCGGGTGCATGGCGGCTCGCAGACCCTTGACCCGGCCCGGCGCGGCCATATCCGGGCGCGCGACGAACATGCGGCCATCCTCGAAAGGCTGCTGCCGCCGGCATTGCGCCTCGACCCTCGCGATCCGGTCCGGATCGAGTTGCGCCGCTGGCACGCTGTCGAAACGGCGCTTCGCCTCCAGGCGGCCGGCAACTGGCGCCAGGCCCTGCGGGTTGCAGCCGAAGCGGGTCGGGCGGATCCGGCGTGGCTCCTGATCCTGGGCGGTCAGGTTGCCGGATTGCTGGCTGGCCGCTGGGCCGATCGGGGGCGCTGACGACCGATGCGGCCCTGGCCCTTGCCCGGACGGGCCGGCTCGCGTATGAACCCGCGCAACGGTTCGGGCGCGCATCGGCGCTTCTACCGATGGGAGGGACCCGCGACAATATGGTCGGGGTCGGCAGGGCAGAGACGCGGCGACGCTGATATTGCGTTAAGCTTCGTGCGCTGTAATTGTCCCGTAAGGTTTGCCGGCGGCCAGTTTGCCGTGGCGGGAGTTCGAGATGGGGCCGGTCAGCGTCGTCATACCTGTCTATAACCGGACGGCCGAGCTGCGCCGTGCGGTGCGTAGCGTATTGACTCAGACCTATGCCGATCTGGAATTGATCGTCGTCGACGATTGCTCGACTGAAGACATTCGCGGCGCTCTTGAAGATATCGTCGATTCGCGGCTGCGGCTGATCCGCAAGCCGGTCAACCAGGGTGCTGCAAGCGCGCGCAATACCGGCATCCAGGCGGCGACCGGCCGCTGGGTGGCGTTCCTCGACAGCGACGACGAATGGGTGCCGCACAAGCTGGAACGCCAGGTCAGGCGGCTGGCGAGCCGGCCGGGCGACGCCCGGATCTGCTGCTCCGGCTATGTCATCCTGCACGCCCAGGAGGGGCGCCGGGCGCGCGAGTTCCGCCCGGCCGATTGGCACGGCACGGCACGGCAGCTGGTCTGGGGCTGCAATCTCAGCCCGGGCAGCACGCTGATCGCCGAGCGCGCCTGCTTCGAGGAGATCGGACTGTTCGACGTGGAACTGCGCCGCTTCGAGGATTGGGACTGGCTGCTGCGCTATCTGCGGCGCTACCCGATCGCGATCGAGCCGGAGGTGCTGGCCCGCATCAACAAGGACAGCATGCCGTCTTCCAGTTCGGTGCTCGGCTCGCTCGAATTGCTGCGCGCCAAGCATCAGGCGGCGCTGTCGGCGCAATCCTGGCGGCTCGGGCGCAAATTCCGCTCCAGCCTGCTGGTCGAGGAGGCTGCGGCCGCATTCTACGGCCGGCGCTATCTGCATACGACGACGCTGCTGGCTCGTGCGCTCGCCGCCTATCCATTCCGAAACATGGCGTTCTACGTCATGCTCGCGCGACGGCTGAGCAGCATGCTCTACCTGCCCGAGCCGATGCCGATCGGCAACCCGGCCTCCGGGCGCTTCAGCAAAGTCACGGAGCGCGCCGAGCGCTAGCCGGCATCGCCGGTTGCGGATCGCTCCGATCCAGCCTTCCCACAGACAGTATCATCGGCTACTCAGAGTCGTTGCTTCACCGCATCGCTGCTATGGGATGGGAACGCATGCCCTCTTGGCATAATTGGGTCGGCTATGAAAGCTGCAACCCCGCTCGCTACGTCGAGCCGGAAGATGTCGCGGCGATGACTGCCCTGCTGCGGCAGGCGGCAGCGGACGGCCATAGCGTCCGCGTCGCCGGCAGCGGCCATTCCTTCACGCCGCTGGTGCCGACCGATGGCGTGCTGGTCTCGCTCGATCGCTATCGCGGGCTGCTTGCGACCGATCGCGAGACCGGACTGGTCACGATGCGGGCCGGCACCAAGCTGCATGAACTCGGCCCGGCGCTGCGCGAGCGCGGGCTGGCACTGGAGAATCAGGGCGATATCGACCGGCAATCGATCGCCGGCGCGGTCGGGACCGGCACGCACGGCACCGGCATCCGCTTCGGCAGCATCTCGTCCCAGGTCCGCGCGCTGAAGCTGATGACTGCGGCCGGCGAAGAGATCGAGGTCTCGCCGCACCGCGACCTCGATCTCTTCGAGGCGGCGCGGGTCTGTTTCGGCAGCCTCGGCATCATGACAGAGGTGACGCTGCAGGCCGTGCCGTCCTTCAACCTGAAGCTCACGCGCGGGCGGATGGACCTCGAAGAGTGCCTGGCCCAGGCCGACCAGCTGAATGCCGAGCACCGGCATTTCGAGTTCTTCTGGTTCCCGCACCAGAATTTGTGCGCGACGAAGCTGCTCGACGATACGGACGAAAAGGAGCCGGAGCGCGACGCCATCAACTACGTCAATGATGTGCTGCTGGAGAACGCGACCTTCGGCGCCATGTGCCGGATGGTGCGGATGGTGCCGAGCCTGGCGCCGACGGTCAGCCGGTTCATCGCCAAATCGAGCGGGAAGGGCACCGACGTCAACCGCTCCTACCGACTGTTCTCGACAGTGCGCAACGTGCGCTTCCAGGAGATGGAATATGCCGTGCCGGCGGCCAACGGCGCCGATGCGCTGCGCGAGATCCGCGCCTATGTCGAGGCGAAGAAGGTCCTGGTGAATTTCCCGATCGAGTATCGCTGGGTAAAGGGCGATTCGATGTGGCTGAGCCCGGATTACGGCCGCGACAGCGTGCATATCTCGGTGCATCAGTTCCAGGGCATGCCATGGCGGCCGTTCTTCGACGCTGCCGAGGCGATCCTGCGCAGCCATGGCGGCCGGCCGCATTGGGGCAAATGGCATTCGCTCGGCGCCCGGGAATTGGAGCGGCTCTATCCGCGCTGGGGCGATTTCCTGGCGGTGCGCGAGCGGCTCGATCCGCAGGGGCGTTTCCTCAACCCGCATTTGCGCCGGTTGTTCGGGTTGTAGCGCCTCTCGCTCTGTGCTTCGCTAATGCATCGATCCAAACGAAGGCGACAGCCGAGGCTTGGAAAATTGACGCAAAAACAAAAGGCTAGTGCGGCAACGCATTGGATCTAACGCCGATAGCGGCGATCAGGGAGGAAGCCGATGAGTTTGTTCGATCTTACGGGAAAAGTGGCGGTCGTGACCGGGTCGACGCGGGGCATCGGCGAGGCGATTGTGCATCGTCTGGCCGAGCATGGGGCCAAAGTCGTGGTGTCGAGCCGCAAGGCCGATGCGTGCGACAAGGTCGCGGCGGCGATCAACGCCGAGCATCCGGGTCACGCCATCGCGCTGCCCTGCAACATCTCGGACAAGGCGGCGCTGCAGGCGCTGGTCGATGCGACCAACGCGCATTGGGGCAAGATCGACGTGCTGATCTGCAACGCCGCGGTGAACCCGTATTTCGGCCCGTCGAAGGATCTGCCGGACGACGCGCTCGACAAGATCATGGCGTCCAACGTCAAGAGCAACCATTGGCTGGCCCATATGGTGCTGCCGCAGATGGTCGAGCGGCGCGACGGTTCGATCATCGTGATCTCGTCGATCGGCGGCATCCGGGGTTCGGCCGTGCTCGGCGCCTACTGCCTGTCCAAGGCGGCGGATTTCCAGCTCGCCCGCAACCTCGCTGTCGAATACGGGCCGCACAATGTCCGGATCAACTGCATCGCGCCGGGGCTGATCAAGACTGATTTTGCCCGGGCGCTCTGGGAGGATCCCGATATCCTGAAGCGCTCGACCTCGACCGCGCCGCTGAAGCGGATCGGCGAACCCGACGAGATCGCCGGCGCGGCCGTGTTCCTGGCCAGTCCGGCTGGCGCCTTCATGACCGGACAGCAGATCGTCATCGATGGCGGTACGACGATTGCGTAAGATGATGCATGACTGACCTTAAGACTGCCGGCGCGATCGTCGATCGCCTGGAGGCCGAATACCGGATCTCGGTCGCCCGGCTGCGCGACGATCTCAACGCCTTTCTCGAAAGCGGCGCGGTGCCCGATCCGGATGCCCGCGCCGCCGGCGCGTATGTCTATCCGGCGCTGCGTTTGACCTACGCCGCCAAAGGGCCGGCGCGCCGCCTGCCACGCGCCTATGCTCGGTTCAGCCAAGGCGGCATTTACAGCACGACGATCACAAGGCCCGATCTGTTCCGCCCCTATCTGACGCAGCAATTGTCCTTGCTGCTGGCCGATTTCGAGGTCGAGGCCGAAGTCCTGCGCTCGAGCCAGGAAATCCCGTTTCCCTATGTGCTGGACGGCTCGGTCGATCTCAGCCTGGCCGACGTCACCTCGGCCGAGATTGCGCATCATTTCCCCGTGACCCAATTGGCTTCGATCGGCGACGAGATCGCCGATGGGCTGTGGAAGCCGGAGATGGGCGACGCCCGACCGCTCGCCTTGTTCGACGGATTGCGCACGGATTTCTCGTTGGCGCGGCTGACCCATTACACCGGCGGCCCGGCCGATAATGTGCAATCCTATGTGCTGTTCACCAACTATCACCGCTATGTCGACGAGTTCATCCGCTGGGGCGCGACGCAGATCGCCGACCCGGCGAGCCCCTATGACAGTTTGCGCTGCCCCGGCGGCGTGATCATCACCCGTGACACGGCAGAGCCGGAGCGGGCGGCGGCCGAGAGTTCCTGGCGCCGGCACCAGATGCCCGCCTTTCACCTGACTGCGCCCGGCCGCCAGGGCGTCAGCCTGGTCAATATTGGCGTCGGCCCGGCCAACGCCAAGACGATTACCGACCATCTGGCCGTGCTGCGGCCGGAAGCCTGGCTGATGATCGGCCATTGCGGTGGGCTGCGCTCGACCCAGACGATCGGCGACTACGTGCTGGCCCATGCGTATTTGCGCGACGACCATGTGCTCGACGACATATTGCCGCCCGAGATCCCGATCCCAGCTCTGGCCGAAGTGCAGGTCGCACTGATCCGCGCTGCCGAGCTGGTCACCGGCGAGAGCGGTGACGCTTTCAAGGCACGGTTGCGGACCGGCACCGTGGTCACGACCGACGATCGCAATTGGGAGCTGCGCTATTCGCTGAGCGCCCTGCGCTTCAACCAGTCGCGCGCCGTTGCCATCGACATGGAAAGCGCCACCATCGCGGCCCAAGGTTATCGCCTGCGCACGCCCTACGGCGCGCTGCTCTGCGTCTCGGACAAGCCGCTCCATGGCGAGATCAAGTTGCCCGGCCAGGCCAACGCGTTCTACGAGCGCGCCATCTCGCAGCATCTGCGCATCGGCATCGCTGCCATGGATCTGCTGCGCCAGGAAGGCCCGCGCCTGCATTCCCGCAAGCTCCGGAGCTTCGACGAACCGCCGTTCCGCTGAGCGGCGCCGGATCGTTTCCTGTCGGCGATTTAATCCTGAGAACTCCGATCTGCGTGGTAGGGAAATGTCGGTCTGACATTTCACACCCCAGGTCGGGAGGAAGCCAGGATGATCGGAGGTTTCCGGCGGAAGCTGATGTCGCGGATTGCGGCCTTCATGCTCGGCCTGTGCCTGGCCTATGCCGCGCAAGCCGGCGACGGCGCGGAGCCGTCGGCCGATGCCTGGGTCTCGGCCCCTGCCCATGCGCTGACCGATCTCGATGCCTTCGGCACAGCGATCGGCCAATGGTGGCGCTCGCCGCGGGTTGCCATGGCGACAAGTCGAGTCTAACGCTCTGCCGGTGCTGCGCCGGTCGGCACGCGCCGGGTTTGGCGCTCGGCCGCGGCGGACGCAGCGATGGATCGCCAGCACGCCGAGGAACGAGGGCAGCATGGCATAGCCCATACTGCCGCCCAGCACCGAGACCAGGGCGGCCAGCAGGCAGCCCAGGATGCCGCCGATGTCCCAACCGGATTCCGTGAAGAAATGGAAGCGCAGCGGCCCCAGCCGGTGCGCACGATTGTACATCGTGTTCATCACGGTCGGCGTATAGAGCGAGATCGCGACGACGCTGAAGGCGTTGACCAGGAAGGCGGCTGTGCCGTTACCGATCGCCAGGATGCGCGCGGCGATGCCGGCTACCATGACGATCGTGACCACGCGCAGCAGCCGGTTGCCATGGCCGAGATCGAGCACACGCCCGGCAGTGAAGCCTAGCATTGCGGCGACCAGCCCGGACAGCGCCATGGCGCCGCCATAGATCTCGAAGCTCGATTTGAGCGAGGTGAAGAGCGCCAGCGACCAGACGAAGCTCCAACCGATCTGCACCAGCCCGTCCGATACGAAGATCAGGAAGCCGAGCCGGTCGCCCTGCAGCGAGGTGCGCATGGTCGGAACCGGGCCGGACGCGATATCGGTCATGGTCAGCAAGGGCCAGAGCGCGCCCAGCTGCAGCACCGCGCCGATCGCGAAGGTGGCGGTCGGGCCGGAATTCGCCATGAGCCAGCCGCCCAGCGCCGGGCCGACGATGCCGGCGATCGAGCGGATCGCCTCCAGCGCGCCGACCTGGCGGCCGCGCGTCTCCGGCTCGCCGATGGCGGCGACTACTGCGTGGTAAAGAGGCCAGTAGAGCGCGTCGGCCAGCGCCGACAAGGCGATCCAGGCCACCAGTCCGGCCGGGTGGGTGGCATAGGCGAGCGGCAGGAATTGCAGCGCGCGCATTGCCGTGCCGAGTGCCAGGCTGCGCCGCAGCCCGAGCTTCGGCACCAGCCACAGCACCAGAAAGCGCAATCCGAAGCGCACGCCGAGCACAGCGGCCAGGGCCAGGAAGGTCAGCGCCAGGCTGAAGCCGATCTTGAGCAGATAGACGGCGAAGAAATTGCCGGCGACCTGGGTCGACACCATGACGAAGCCCGAATGCAGATTGAGCAGCCGGGCAAGGCCGCGGGTCGGACGGAGACTCATCGAAGGGGCAACTCGGACGGGAGGGCAGGCGTCACGACCCTAGCCGGATCGCCTGCGTCTGCCAATGGCGCCACGGGCGGGGCGGGGCTGCACGGTTCCGACCCCCTCTTTGTCGAAAAGCGCCGCCGCCCTATCCGCGGATTTTCATCCGCGCGGAACTCGCTTATGACAGGGTCAAGCCGGTCCGGCGCCGGATCGACACGCGCCAGCAGTTGGATTTCGAAGCATCATGGCCACCGAGCAGTTCATCCTCACCCTGTCCTGCGTCAACCGCCCCGGCATCGTCGCCGCGGTCTCGACCTATATGTTCCAGGCGCAGTTCAACATTCTCGACGCGGCGCAGTTCGACGACACCGAGACCGGCCGCTTCTTCATGCGCGTCGTGCTCAACCCCGGTCGTGCGAGACGGCGGATCTGCCGACGATCAAGGCCGGCTTCGCGCCGATCGCCGAGAGCTTCGGCATGCCTGGAATCTGCGCGCCCGTTCCGAGAAGCGCCGGGTCATGCTGCTCGTCTCGAAATTCGATCATTGCCTGACCGACCTGCTCTATCGCTGGCGCATCGGCGAGATCCCGATGGACATCACCGCAGTCGTCTCGAACCATCCGCGCCAGACCTATTCGCATATCGATCTGGACGGCATCCCGTTCCACCATGCGCCGGTGACCAAGGACACCAAGCTGGAGCAGGAGACGCATATCTGGAACCTGGTCAAGGAGACCAAATCCGATCTGGTCGTGCTCGCCCGCTACATGCAGGTGCTGTCGGACGGGCTGGCGGCGAAGCTCAGCGGCCGCTGCATCAACATCCACCATTCCTTCCTGCCCGGTTTCAAGGGCGCCAAGCCCTATCACCAGGCCTTCGAGCGCGGCGTGAAACTGATCGGTGCTACCGCGCATTACGTGACTTCGGATCTCGATGAAGGCCCGATCATCGAGCAGGATGTCGAGCGCATTTCGCATCACGCGACTCCCGATGATCTGATCCGCAAGGGCCGCGATATCGAGCGCCGCGTGCTATCGCGTGCTATCACTTGGCATCTTGAGGACCGGGTGCTGCTGAATGGCCACCGCACCGTCGTCTTCACCGACTGACCGGAGTTGCCATGACTGCCCGCATCATCGACGGCAAGGCCGAAGCCGCCGCCCTTCGCATCCGCGTTGCCGAGAACGTCCGCACGCTTCAGCTGAAGCATGGCATCACCCCCGGTCTCGCCGTGGTGCTGGTCGGCGAAGATCCGGCCAGCCAGGTCTATGTCCGCAACAAGGCGGCACAGACGCGCGAGGTCGGGATGGCCTCGTTCGAGCATCGACTGCCGGACACGACCACTGAAGCGGAATTGCTGGCGCTGGTCGCCAAGCTCAATGCGCGCGCCGATGTCCACGGCATCCTGGTCCAGCTGCCGCTGCCGGCGCAGATCTCGGCCGACAAGGTGCTGCAATCGATCGCACCCGAAAAGGATGTCGACGGCTTCCATCCGCTGAATGCCGGGCTGCTCGCCATCGGCAAGCCGGGCATGGTGCCGTGCACGCCGCTCGGCTGCCTGATGCTGGCCAAGGGCGTGCATGACCGGCTGCGCGGGCTCGACGTCGTCGTGGTCGGCCGCTCGACCATTGTCGGCCGTCCGGCGGCCCAGCTGTTCCTGACCGAAAGCTGCACGGTCAAGATCGCCCATTCCGCGACGCGCGACCTGCCCGGTGCCTGCCGCCAGGCCGATATCCTGCTGGTCGCAGTCGGCAAGCCGGAAATGATACGCGGCGACTGGATCAAGCCGGGCGCCACGGTGATCGACGTCGGCATCAACCGCATCGACAAACCCGGCGGCGGTACAAGGCTGGTCGGCGACGTCGCTTATGCCGAAGCGATGGAAGTCGCCGGCGCGGTCACGCCGGTTCCGGGTGGCGTCGGCCCGATGACGATTGCCTGCCTGCTGGCCAATACGCTGACCTGCGCCAAGCGGAGCGTCGGGGCGGCGGAGTAGTGCGGTGAAATCGAGACCGCGCGCTGCTCAGCTGTCCAATACGCCCATGAGGAAGTCGCGGGGATTGGCGCAGAATTCGCTCAATAGCCGAAAATGATCGGTATCCTCGATCTGGACCGGCTCCAGCCCATATTTCGTGAGGCTGAGCAATGTCGCGCCCGGATAGGACATGAGGAGCGGCGAGTGCGTCGCCATCAATACCTGGCACTTCTCCGATCGCTCCATCCGATGGAGCAGTTTGAGGAATTCGATTTGTCGGGTCGGCGAGAGAGCTGATTCCGGCTCATCGAAGAAATATAGACCCTGCCGCTTGCAGCGCTCCTCGAAGAAGCGCAGGAACCCTTCGCCATGAGAGTGGGACAGGAAGTCGGGCGGCGCCGAATTCGCCTCCAATGCGGCCTGATCAAGATAGCGCGCAACGGAGAAGAAGCTTTCAGCCTTGAAGAACCAACCCTGCGTGAGCCGTGGCAGCCAGCTCGCCTTGAGAGCAGCTGAAAGCCGACCGCCACTCACCTCGACGGGCGGCTGAATGGTCCATCGGCCCGATAGCCTTTGCCGCCTCCCGCGTCATCATATCCGGCGAGGGCGGCGATACCTTCCAGCACCGTCGATTTCCCCGCCCCATTTTCGCCGACGATAATCGTGATCGGGTGCGTGAAGGCGATTTCAAAGTCCTGTTTGAATAACGGCAGACAGAAAGGGTAGACGCTACGATCCGGCACCAGCGCCGGGTCGAGCCAAACCCGCCGGAGATAGGGTGCTGGCAGCTGGATCTCTCGGCGGCGACGGCTCACGTGTCTCAACCTCTCGATCGTTCGCATTGCAGCTCGTCGGATTGACCGGAATCGGCTGACTCAGGTGCGGACTCGCAGTCCCCTTCGGATCGTAGAACGGCGCCAGAGACACCCGCGCCGGCACGCGCTCGCCGGCAATGTCCAACTCGTAGCGGCCGCCCAGCACAAAGTCCCGATCGACCCCCGGCGGTTCGCCGGACATAGCCCCCAGCCGATCGGCTGGCCCAGCGTGTAGCCGAAGCCGCCGCTGCCGAGCCAGCCGACCGGTTCCCCGTCGCGATAGATCGTCTCGCGGCCGAGCAGCACTGCTGCCGGGTCCTCGACCGTGAAACCGGCCAGCAGCCGGGGCAGGGAGGCCCCAGCTAGGCGCTCCAGCGCGGCGCGGCCCTGGAACGGCGTGTCGGTCTTCAGTTTCACGGCCCAGCCGAGCCCGGCCATCAGCGGCGTGTGGTCGGGGCCGATATCGGCGGCCCAGGCGCGATAGCCCTTCTCCAGCCGCAGGCTTTCGATCGCGCGGTAGCCGGCATCGACCATGCCCCCCTGCACCGTGCCGGCGGCGCTCAGCGCCTCATAGACCGCGACGGCGAATTCGACCGGGATGTGCAGCTCCCAGCCCAGCTCGCCGACATAGGTCAGACGGATCGCCAGCACCGGCGCTCCGGCGATGCGGATCTCGCGGGCGCTGGCGAAGGGGAAGGCTTGATTGTTGAGATTGTCGGGCGACAGCGCCTGCAGAATGGCCCGTGATTTCGGCCCCATCAGCGCGAGCACGGCGAAGCCGGAGGTGACGTCGACCAGCGTCGCGTCGCAGCCCTCCGGGATCGAGCGGCGGATCCAGTCCGCATCATGCGTCGCGAAGCCGGTGCCGGTGACGAGGTAGTAGCGATCCTCGGCCAGGCGCGTGACGGTCAGGTCGCATTCGATGCCGCCCTTGCGATTCAGCATCTGGGTGTAGATCACGCTGCCCGGCGGCCGGGCGACGTCGTTGGCGGCGATCCAGGACAGCGCCTTTTCGGCATCGCGCCCGATCAGCTCGAATTTGGCGAAGCTGGTCTGGTCGAACAGCGCGGCGGCTTCGCGGCAGGCACGGTGCTCGCCCCCCGACCGCGTCGAACCAGCCGGGCTTGGTGAAGGAATAGCGCTCCTCCTCGCCGGCTCGGGCGAACCAGTTCGGCCGTTCGAAGCCGAGCTTCTCGCCGAATACGGCACCTTGGCCGTCAGCCGGTCATAGAGCGGCGAGCGGCGCAGCGGGCGGCCGCTGCGGTATTCCTCGGCCGGCCAGGCGATGGTGTAGTGCTTGGCATAGGCTTCGAGCGTGCGCGTGCGGACCCAGGCTGGGTCGCGATGATTGCGGCCGAAGCGGCGGATATCGACTGGCCAGAGATCGAAAGGCGGCTCGCCATCGGCGACCCATTCGGCCAGCGCCATCCCCGCGCCGCCGGCCGAGGCGATGCCGAAGGCGTTGAAGCCGGCGCCGATAAAGACGTTCCGCAGCTCCGGCGCCTCGCCGATGATCCAATTGCCGTCCGGGGTGAAGCTCTCCAGCCCGTTGATCATCTGCTTGATGCCGGCCCGGGCCAGCGCTGGCACGCGCCCCAGGCTGAGCTGCATGATCGGCTCGAAATGATCCCAGTCGTCTTCGAGCAGGCGGAAGGCGAAATCCTCCGGCACGGTCGGATCGCGCCACGGGATCGGGTTGGGCTCATAGCCGCCCATGACCAGCCCGCCGACCTCCTCCTTGTAATAGGTCAGCCGGTCGGGATCGCGCAAAGTCGGAAGATTCGATGTGATTCCGGGGATCGTTTCGGTTACGATATATTGGTGGTGCACGGCGCTCAGCGGCATGGCGATGCCGAGCTTGGCGGCCAGCGCCGCGGTCCACAGCCCGCCACACAACACCAGTTTCTCGCAGGCGATCGTGCCGGCCGGGGTGACGACGCCGCGGATCGCGCCGTGCTCGACCTGGAAGCCGGTAACGCCGACGTCTTCGATCAGCTTTGCCCCGGCCTGGCGGGCGCCCTTGACCAGGGCCTGGGCGATGTCGCCCGGCCCGGCTTGGCCGTCGCTCGGCAGGAAGGCGGCGCCGACCACATCGCCGATATCCATCAGCGGCCATATCGCCTGCGCCTCCTGCGGCGTCAGCAGATGCATATCGAGGCCGAAGCTGCGCGCAGTGGTCGCCTGGCGCTTGACCTCGGTCCAGCGGTCTTCGTTGCAGGCGAGGCGAAGCCCGCCATTGCGCTTCCAGCCGGTCGCCTGGCCGGTCTCGGCTTCGAGCCGGCCATAGAGCTCGACCGAATAGCCCAGGAGCCGCGTGATATTGGCGTTGGTCCGCAGCTGCCCGACCAACCCGGCGGCATGCCAGGTCGAGCCCGAAGTGAATTGATGCCGCTCCAGCAGCAGCACTTCGACGCCGCGCTTGGCCAGATGATAGGCGACGGAGCAGCCGACGATGCCGCCGCCGACGATGATGATGCGGGCGGAGGCTGGGAGATCGGTCATGGCGGACTCGGCTGCTGGAATTCCGCCCAGGCCAGTTCGAACTGGGCGAGGTTCTTGTCGGAATAGGCGCGATAGTCGAAATCCAGGGTCGAATGGATCTCCTGGACCAGGCTCCACAGCGTCTCGCGCAGCAGCGACGCCGCCTGCACGGCGCGGAAGCGGCGCAGCAGGGCGGTATCGGCCGGCGCCTCGAAATAGGATTGGAGCATCGCCCGCTCCTGATCGGCCGAGAAGCCGCTATTCGAGGACAGCCCGCCCAGGTCAAAGAGCGGCGTCGCGTAGCCGGCATAGTCCCAATCGACCAGCCAGAGCCGGCTGCCGTCATCGAGGAAATTCGCCGGCAGCAGGTCGTTATGACCGTAGACCGGGGCGAGCGCGCCGGCTTCCCGCTCCAGCGTCTCGGCGATCGCGCGCAGCCGCGGCAGTGCCGGCAGGGCGCGGCTGTTGCCGTCTTCGAGGCTATGGGCGTAGTCGCGCAGGATATGGAACACGTCGAAGGCGAGCAGCGGGCCGCGCAGGTGGCGGGCCAATTCGCGATGCACTCGTCTGACCAGCGCTGTACAGCGCGCGGCGTCGTTGCGGACATCTTCGGCGGTGAGGCTGCGTCCTTCGATGAAGCCGATCACCAGCAGCGCGGCTTCGGCATGCAGGACCGGCGGCGAGATGCCGGCCGCGGCAGCGGCACGACTGGCGGCATGCTCGTTGAAGCGCATGATGCCGTGGATCGGAACATCGCCGCCGAGCCGCACGACGACGCGGCGCCCGCCATCCGTCACGACGTAATTGCGGTTGGTCAACCCGCCGGGCAGCGGCGCGATCTCGACCGGCCCCGGTCCAGAGCGGCAGGGCGCGGATCCGATCCTCCGGCCCTGCCGTCATCGACGGGCCGGCCTGATCAAGATGAGCAGCAGGAATGCCACGCCCATCACACCCATTGCCACCTCGATCGCAAGCATTCCGGTTGGCTGATCCCGCCGGCTATCTGCTGCAGCGCTTCGCCGGCCGTCGCTGGTTCCGGCGGCGGCGGTACGACGACCGGGGCGGGTGGTTCGATGACGGGCGGCGGGGGTGGCGGCGTGTTGGCCGCGACCAGCAGCTGCGCTTCGTGCTTCGCGATTTCAAGCAGCCCGGGCACGCCGCGTTCATCGCCATGCAGATAGAAACTGGCCGACAATTCCCAGCCGCCGGCAAGCGTCGCCGCGGTGAGGCTTACGATCGAGATCTTGTCCCGCACGTCGATCGTCCGGACTGCTCGAAGATAGATCGCGGAGTCGTCACGGCCGGCGACGCCGAACTTCTTGACGTCGACCGAGACGTTGAAGTTCCGCCACCATTGATTATTGGCGTCGGACAGGTCCTTGTTCGACACCTTGGCGACCATGCCGGCCAATTCGTCCAGATACAGCGCCCGTTCGGCATCGGGCCGGCGCACCGGCTCGCCGTCGCGCAGGGCCACGGCGAAGCTGACGATCCGCGTGATCGGGTGATGGCGCAGCCGGAATCCCTCCAGCTCGCCGCAATCGGCCGCCATGGCGAGCAGCCGGCTGCGGCCCTGGTAGGATTTCTCCTCGAAATCGAACAGCGTCGACCTCGCGTGCCCGGTCGGTGTCGAGGGCGCAATAACCGTCGGGCATCGGTAGATGCAGCTTCGCCCGCCCGATCATGGCCGTCATCTCCGCTCGGGCCGGCAGGGGCATTGTGGCGACGAGGCCGAGAATAAGCAGGAACCGCCACATGGCTTTCCCCCTTTCGAAGGGATGGCGCGATTATCGCCGTCGCCGTAGCGCAGAGATGGCGACGGCGATCAGCAGGGCCACGCTGGCCGCCAGGGTGACGAACCAACCGGACTCGAAACGGCCGGCGCAGCAGACGATTCCACAGGGGCCGGCGCCGCATCCGCTGAAGCATTGGCGGCAATGATAGCACGCGCCTCGCCTTTCGCCTCGCCCAGCAGTGTCGTAACTGTGCCGTCATCGACATTGCCGCGATAGAAGCTGCACGAGACGGCCCGGCCGCCGGCCAGCGACAGTGCCGAGACATTGGCGACCACTTCTTCGTTATAGGTCGCCACGCCGCCCAGATAGACTGCCGCCTCGTCTTGTCCGACCAGGCCGATGCGCTGGATGCTGGTGCTGACACCCATCCGCTGCGTCTGCTGATGGCCATGTCGACGACGATCTTCGGGTCGAGCCGCGGCAACTGCCCGGCCAGTTCGGCGAGATAGGCTGGACGTTCCGCGTTGGGTCGCCGAATCGGCTGGCCGTCATGCTGGGTTGCCATGAATTCCAGATACCGGCTGAACTGATGCTTGTCGGCCCTAATTTCGATTGTATTTCTTTGGCAGTGGCGCCGTATAGACTTTCCCGCTAAGAGTTCTGCTACTTTTCAATACACAGTTGCCGGGTCGAAGGAGTGCGCTCTGATGACGTCACTGGCAGAAGTGCCAATCCGGCGGACCGTCCGGTCATCTTCGTCAGCTATCCGTCGATCGACGACAAGCCGCCGCCCGATCGCCCAAGAACCCGGGCTTCGTCCGCAAATTCCACGAACTGCTGGCGTATGAGTTGACCCAGCGCGGGATGCGGGAGGGTGCGATCTGGCGTGACAGGCAGAAAATTGCCCATGCCGACAACTGGAAGGATCGCATCTCCGATGCGCTCGCCCAAAGCGCGCTCATTCTGGTGGTCGTATCGCCTCATTTTCCTTCGAAGCGACGAATGTATTGGGAAATCGAGACATTTGCCCGCACATCTCAAAGATCTGTCCGGAGCATGAGCGCAGTGGCCGCATTTTTCGTATCGACAAGAGCGAGGTGCCTGATCAGCAGCTGCCGCTACCGCTTCAGCGCGTCCATTGCGGCGCGCTTCTTCGAGCGTGATCCGAGACAGGAATGGAGATTATTTACTATGACGGTCGCCGGATCATCCGGCAATCAAAGTACATTCACGAAATTCAGATGTTGGCGGCGTCGATTTACAAAAGGTTGAAGGAGCTGGGATTGGTCCATACGACGGTTCAGCCGCCGCCGCCTGTGCCATTGCCGCCAGCTCGGAAGCTTTGCGTCTATCTGGCCAAGCCGGCATCCGACATGAACGACGAGTACCAGACCGTGGTCCGCGAATTGCGCGGGCACGGCTTTGCCGTGGTCCCGGATCCCGAGCAGGATCTGCCCAATGACGGCGCAGTCGCCACAGGCATTATCCGGGCCGCGCTCGCGCGGGCAACCTTGTCGATCCACTTGGTCGGCGAGAAGCGCGGATTCAAACCGGACGGTATCGATGACGGTATCGTCGGCTTTCAGCTCACCGAGGCCAAAACTCAAATCGGGGCGCGATGAGCCATTCTCCCGGCTGATCTGGATCCGAATTCCTGCGTCAGCTCGACGGGCAATCCAGCTCGCCCCGAGACCCGATGGAAGTGCTGAACCCGCTTCGGCCAATCTCTTGGGTCGCAGGACGAGATCGACGGCGACGTGGCTTCCGGTTCAATGAATTTGTCCTGCAGCGCCTGCACTCTCTCGATGCGAAGACCGCTGCGCCGCCGGCCCCCACCGTGACCGGTACCAGGCCAACTGTATTGGTCCGCGCTACGCATGCCGATCACGCAATCTCCACGCAGGTGGCCCTGAAGCTGCGCGACGCGGGCGCATCGCCGATCATCCTGCCTATTGGAGTCGACGAGACGCGCGAGAGAGCGATGTTCGCCCGGGCGAACCACGTGATTTACTGCTGGGGAGAGGCTGAGGAGCCCGCCATGTTCGACGCGCTCATCGCGTCCGCAGTCCAAGGCTGGCGCACCGAGAACCCGAAGGGCAGGTTTGCCTGGTCGCATTTCCGCCGGTAACCGACATGAAATCGGACGCGCTCGCGCTCGGGAGTTTCGGTGCGGCCGACCTGGTTTGCGACGGGCAGAGCGATGAACTCGCGGCCACGCTGCTTCAGTTCCTGAAACCTTCGGCTTGAGGCCGGCGGCGATGAACTCCAGCCGCAGAAGGGCGATAAGAACCTGCCCGTTCGTCGGCCTTCGGCCGTTCTCTTACGCTGATCGCAGCATTTTTTTTCGGCCGTGAAACTCAGATCGCCGATCTCGAAGAGTTGGTGGCATCGAACTCCTGATCTCGGTCATCGGAAATTCCGGCAGCGGCAAATTCCTCCTTGATCCGGGCCGGATTGCTGCCGCGCCTCGCCGAAGGGAGCGGCGATCCGGAGAAGGGCTGGAATTGGGTGGTGATGCGGCCGGGCGAGGCGCCAATTCGCTTTCTCGCGGAGGCGATCGCGCGGCCGAACCAGATGGTGGAAGCGGTACCCGATGATCCTGTGATCGAGGGACGCGTGAGCCGCATCGAGATTGCGCTGCGGCAATCGAGTTTCGGGGTCAGCGAAGCGCTCAGTATCTCCGAACTCGCAAGCCGCAAGCTCATTATTCTAATCGACCAGTTCGAAGAGATTTTCCGTTTCGCCGACCTGTACGCCCAGGCCGCCGTCGATTCCTCTGCGCGCGCAAGAGCAGCGTGACGAGGCCACCCTGTTTGTCCAGCTACTGCTGACCGGCGGCAAACGATCCGGATTTCATGGGGCGCATAATCATTACCATGCGGTCGGATTTCTCGGCGACTGCGCGCGCTTTCACGGACTCGCCGCAGCAGTGACGAAAAGTCAATATTTGGTGCCGGCGCTGACCCGAGATCAGCGGGCTGACGTAATCCGCAAGCCGGTGGAGCAGTGCGGCGCGACGGTCGACCCTGCCGTGGTGCAGCGATTGCTGAACGATACAAGCGAAGATTCCGACCAGCTGCCGGTCTTGCAACATGCAATGATGCGCATATGGATGCACGCGACGGAGAATGGCAGCGCAGTTGCTCCTCATCTCGGCCAGGATGGCTACGAGGCCGTTGGCGGAATCGAATACGCAATTTCGCGACACGCCGACGAGGTGCTGGCCGAACTACGGGAGCAAGACCCGGTGTCGCCGCTGCCTTATCTGTCCTTTGACAATGTTGCCAAACGCTTGTTCCAGTCGTTGACTGTCACGGATGCGCGCGGGTCGAACCATTCGCCGGCCACAGAAATTCGGCGAATTGATTGCTGTAGTCGCTGCAGGCGACGCCGAGCAGGAAGAGAAGAAGCTGGCCACGCTTGCCATGCGGACCGTGATTAAGCACTTCTCGATTCGTCCTGCAGCTTCTTGCGCCTGCCGGAGGAGCTGGAACTCCATCTCTCTGCCGTCGTGGATATCGGACCACGAGGCCCTTATCCGAAAATGGTCGCGTCTGGGCGCCCCTCTCGGGCCGAATGGGTCCGAGAGGAGCAAGACGATGCCGAGAAGCTGCATGTCCTTTCGGCTTTTGCCAGCAAGGCCGTCCCTTGCCTGAGGAGCAACTGGCCGTCGAGGAAGCTTGGTGGCGCGAGCGACGCCCAACGCAAGCGTGGGTGCAGCGGTATCAGCGCGACGCGGCGGCCCAGCTTGCGGCAATTGATGCGCTGCTAAAGCTCAGCCGTGTGAGATCCGGCGCAAAGAGGGACGAAGGCGACTTGGATGGGCCCTGACCGGTATTGCCGTGCTCGGCGTTATCGGTCTCGGGCGTGGTTCGCGAGCGAGCAATACCGCGCGAAGATCGCCGCGCGGGAGGAGTTGTATACGACGCTCGGCACCGTTGGCACTCGCAAGCCAGGGGCAGGACCAGGCCTTGCTCGTCGCCTTGAAAGCACATGATGATGGGCTGCCAATAGATTCGGGATTGCAGGGCCTCATTTATTCGGCGCTGCAGAAACCTCATGAGATCAGCATTAAGTCACATCGATGCCAGCCATATCGATGGGCGCCGGTCGTTGCTGATTGCATTCGATGCCTCGGACGAGATTTTGGCTTTCTCGAAAGGCCAGTTGACGCGATGGGATCCCGGCCAGGGGAAGGCGGATGTCCTGAAGGACGGTCTGGGTTCTCTGCAAGTTGGTCGGATGATTTGCCGCCACAGCCTTTCTCCATGAAGACCTCAGTGGACGGTGACGTTGTCCTGATTTCGGGACCTCAATCGACGTGGGTTATTGACACAAAACAATGGACTGCCAGCGCGTTGGACCCCGGTAGCTCGCCTGGTGTCGGGCAGTCAGTCCGGATGGCGATTTCCTCGTGACTGTCAGCAGCACCGTTCCGGCGCGGGCGTGGCGTCGCGATCGATCCGAAGAAAACGAGATCCACTACGTGCGAGACGGAGAACTACTCCTTGAAAATGGGAAGGAACTGGCGGCAGGCCTCTCCGTTGCGATCGGGGGAAAATATTTGGCGATCGGCGATATGTCAGGACCATTCACATTTTTGATTATGATAAATCGCATTTTCACTCTATTGGCACTCTCGCCGGCCCATCTGCAAAGAGCAGTGTTACAAAGCCTAGCGAGGGAGACGAAATAGAGCAAAATAAAGTGGCACCTTGCCCGGTCGGTCCGACTTCTTTTCTGGAGTTCAATCCGGCATTTCCTGGAAAGCTATTAGCGGTAACTCAGGGTGTCGGATTTTGTGGGATATCGAACGCAAACGCTGCGAGCGACTTGGTCACCAGACTTGGACCCACTTCCTGGGTACATTCAGTCCCCGATGGACAATATGCGGCTCTGTCCTCGACGGGCGGTATCATAGAAGTATGGGAATTCAATCATGGCGAGCCCATTGACGCTAAGCCCATAAAGCTACTAGGACCTCACGGGTTTATCAGATTATCGTCCGGCGGCGGTCGGCTCCCCGCACAACTCATCGAGTCGCCGCGAGCAGCGACAACGGTGATATCTGGACCTGGACGCTGGAGCCCGTTATCTCGAAGGACGAAATCAAGAACAAGAGGCGGGAGCTATCGGGCGACGAAGCGAAGCTTCTCGATTTCGTACAAAACGCGCTTCGCCTGGAAGAACGGCGTACGGATCAGCTCAATGATCTCTGCTTGGATCGTGTTGGCGATATACGTCTATCTGAAATTAACCCACAATTCCCGATGCTGCTTTTGTCAGAAATGCGTCGAGAGCCTGCAAGTAGCTGCTTGACCGGGACATGACGGCGGCGAGGTCCGGTAAAATACCGGCTGGCAGTATCTTGATGGCAAAGAGGATCTTCTCGTTTCTGCGCATAGCGACTGGCCATTTTGGACGGCCATCGGGTCGATGCTGCAGATCTCTGTCTGGAAAGCAATAGAAAAGAGATTTTTGGGTACTTGTCCGGTATTCGGTCGAGGGTAAAGGAGTGTAAATGAAAACCGGGACGGCAGAAAAGCCGACCGGTTTTTATCGGCAGTAATCCGCGGTGGCTCAGACGATGTTCACGTCGCCATCTCGGTCGTAAATAGAGGTCGTAAAGAACTCCGTCTCGAACGAGGCGCGGACAACTTCATCGTGATCTCCGCGGGTTGTACGGATCTCCACGAGCGCAGGGTACAAGCCGTTCGTGCAGTAGATGCTCTTCGAGTCATAGGGGGCGACCGTCCAGCGATCGAAAGCCTGTCGCTGCAGGTGATGTTGAAAATAATCGGCCGGTCAGTGGTATTGTGGAACAGTACCGAGGCGTTGGCGCCGGACACCGCGCCGAACGTCAGAAGCGCAGCGGCGGCGACGGCAGAAGTCCGGATGGTTGCGATCTTGGCCATGTTTCTCTCCTTGCTTATCGTGGTTGGGTTGTTTGGGGCCGAGTCCCCATAACCGCCTTCGATGGAGAGAAGATGGACCGGCCATCGCTTCAGCGCACTGAAGCGGTTCACACCACGAAGCGAGGTTGACCAGGGCGTCGATGCAGCCTTCACTGCCTGCCGTTCATGCTGACGGTTTTGGCCCCAGCGGGGACGCTGAGCACCGTCGGCTTTCGGGCCGGCCAGATGCAGCGGGCGCGACGCCGAACCTACCCGTCTTCGGCCAGGCGACGGGAACGATCCCGCTCGATCCGGCGGCATCCCGGATCTTCGAGAGCTGGGACGCTGCATCGCGCCTACCTGCACCGCGGCCAGATCGGATCCAGCGCCGGCACCATGGCCCGTGCACGGCTGCTAGGCGCGGGCGCGCTCGCTGGTGTGGCCCGGATCGATCAAACTGAGGATTGATGGATGGAGACCGGGTAACCGGGGCAAAACCGGTGGCGAGCGCGACATTGTGACTCTGGGCCTTCGGGTTGAAGACGCTGGCGGTTTTGTGTGGGTGCGATTCTGTTTGCTGATGGAAGAGCCGCCGATATCCGGACGCCGTCGGTTAGTGAGCTACTTGACCTGATTGTCGAGTTGCGCCCTGAGCTTGCAGGTCTGCGTGCGGAGAATGTTGTGTTGAAGGACGAGATCCGGCGCCTGAAAGGTTTGCCGCCACGTCCGACGCTGAAGCGAGCGGGATGGATCGGTCGCCGCCGGGGCGGCCGCCCCTCGGGTTCGGGTTCGAAACGCCGTGGCCGGAGCCGTGCGGTCGTTACCGAAGAGCGCGATCTTTGCCTGGCGTACCGCCCGCTCGAGGTTCCTGGGGCGTCGGGCTTTTGTCGTGCAGGACCTGACGATTGTGTCGCGTGACGCGCTATTGGGCGCAGCCGCTGGCGCCTGCCGGATGGCAGGATCGTCGTGACACCGTTGCCCGAAGGCGTTGACGGGCATTTTGGTGCCGAGCTGCGGCGTATGGTGTTGTCGCTCTATCACCAAGGCCAATCGACGGTCGAGCGGATCGTTGCCTTGCTGCGCGGATCTGGGCGTATCGAATCTCCAAGCGCCAGGTTGTGCGGATCCTGACCGGCAAGATCGAAGCCTTCGTCACCGAGGCCAAGCAGGTGCTGAAAGCCGGGCTCGCCTCGGCGGGCTGGGTGAGCGTCGACGATACCGGTGCACGCCATGCTGCGAAGAATGGGTGTGTGTACGCAAATCGGCAACGACCGGTTCGCCTCCTTCACGACCACCACGTCGAAGAGCGGTTGAACTTCTTGCAACTCCTGCATGGCGGTTCGGCCCGCTGGGCGCCTCAACGCCGCGTCGCGAGCCTATATGCTCGAGCGCGGGCTGGCGGCCGCGACGGTGACGGCACTTCACGCCGCAGCGGCACCGTCCGGCTTCGACGACGCGGCAGGCTGGGATGCTTATTTAGAGACCCATGGCTTAGAGCCCAAGGACGGTCCGCTCGATCCGTTCCGCATCGCCAGCGAAGGTGCGTTGTGGGGCGGCCTAATCGAGGCGCAGGCCTGGACGGCACCGTCATCCTGAGTGATGGCGCCGGCCAATTCGCCATCGGCGAGCACGCCCCGGTGCTGGGTCCATATGGAGCGGCCTGATCCACGCGCTCGATACTTTCACCGACCTGAACCGTAGCGCCAAAGGCGATGATCCAGAGCCAGATCTGGGAAACTCTATAACGCATCAAGACTTGGCGCCTGGATCCCGACCCGAAAGAGCCACGGAATTGGCCCACCGGTTCGATCGGATCTTCACCACCAAGACCGGATTCGCCACCCTCGACCGCCTGCTCGCGCGCATCCGCGCCAACCGGTCGAGCTTCCTCAAGATCCTCGAACGTCCGGATATTCCGCTTCATACCAACGGATCGGAGAACGACATCCGGTGCGTCGTAACCCGCCGAAAATTCAGCGGCGGGACGCAAAGCGACGAGGGCTGTACAGCCCGAGATGCCATGCTCAGCCTCTTGAAGACTTGCAACAAGCTCGGCATCAGCTTCCGGCACTACCTCGGTGATCGCCTTGCCATCCCAGGCGGCAAAATCCTGCCCCTGACAGAGTTGGTCGCCGCGCGATAAACGCCAGATCAACAACGCCACGGTTTTGCCCGGCTACGAGACCGGGTCGTAAGTCGCTGATTCGATTAGGCGCAATTTCTCAGGTTATGCACCACGGAACATGCGCTAGGATCGCGGGATAGGGCAAGCGGATTCGGCCATGAACGATCGCGCCGGAATCGGGGAGGCGGAAGAGAGCCGCAGACGCGCAGCCTCGCCGGCTTGGCCATGGCGTTGGCCCTGATCGTCATTGGCCTGTTCCTGACCCAGAAGCTCACCGGCATGGCCCGGATGGAAGACTGCCTGATGTCGGGCCGCACCCAATTGCGACCTGCTCGAAGGCGGCGAGGTTCAGTAGCGGGCGGGGCAGAGAGCGAGAACCCCGGCGGGTTCATTCACGGCCTCGGTGCAGGAGAGCCGATAGTCCTGGGCCTACTTCGGCGTGCCCTGCAGCCACTCGGCGAATTTGTCGGCGGGCAGGGGGGCGTGAGATCAGATAGCCCTGCATCGTACCGATATTGGCGTCGCGCACGATCTTGAGCTGCGCATTGGTCTCGACGCCCTCGGCGACCATCTCCAGCCCGAGATCCTCGCAGATCGAGGCGATTCGAGAACAGAATCGACCAGGCATGCTGGCTGGTCGCGACCTCCAGCAGAAAGGAGCGGTCGATCTTCACGACATTGAGCGGCAGGGTCCGGATCATCGACAGCGACGAATAGCCCGTGCCGAAATCATCGAGCGCAATGGTGAAGCCGGCGTCGCGTGCGCCTGGAGCTGGGTCAGCACGGCACCGCCGCCCAGCGTCGCCGATTCCGTGATCTCCCATTCCACGGCCGAGGTCGGGATGCCTTCCTCCTCGACGATGCGGTGAGTTCGGCCAGGCATCCGGGTCGCGCAGCTGGACCGGCGGACAGGTTGATCATGACCCGGCGCAGCTCGCCCGAGGCGATGAGCGGTTTCATCTCCCGGCAGGCCTGGCGCGTCACCCATTTGCGACTTCGCCGATCAGGCCCGAGGGTCTCGGCGACATCGATGAACTCGACCGGGGAAATCGGTCCGCGGATCGGATGATGCCAGCGCATCAGCGCTTCGGTGCCGACGACCTTCTCGCTCTTGACGTCGACCTGGGCCTGATAGGCGAGGCTGACCTGACCCTGATCGAGCGCGTCGCGCAGCTCATGGGCCAGGAAGGCGCGCGAGCGGTGCGCCTGCTCCAGATCGGGCGAGAAGGACAACACGCCCTTGCGGTGCTGGGTGCTTCGCCGATTTGAGCGCGATCTCGCCCTGGCGGATGATTTCGGCAGCCGTCCGTGCCGGACACGAAGGGCGCCGACAAGCCGAAACTCAAGCCCAGCCGCAGCTTCTGGTCGTCGACCGTCAGCGATGCGTGTAACGGCCTGCCGCAGGGTGTCGGTGTTGCGGTCTTCCAGCACGAGGCAGAAGACGTCGCGATAGAGGCAGCCGACCAAATCAGCATGTGGGTAGGCCTCGAGCAGGCGGGCGGCGAACTTGCGCAGCAGCTCGTGCCGAACTCGTCGCCGAGGCCCGTGGCATAGTTCGAGAAGCCGTCGATATTGACGATCAGCGCGCTCGGCGACTTGCCGTCGGCGATCAGCCTGTCGAGGCTCTGCTCCAGACGAGGCCGCGAAGCGAGGCCGGTCTGACGGTCGATATAGGCAAGCTGCGAGACATGCTCCAGCAGCCGCGCATTCTCGATGCCGAGCGCGATGTTCTGGCAGAGCAGCCGCAGCAGATCACGCTGCACGGCATCGATCGGCTCCGGCTGGCCAGATGGACGACGCTGTCCCAGGCCGGCCCGCTCAGATAGAGCGTCGCTTCGAGCGGCGCGGCGTTGTCGGCCTGTTGCTCGAAAGCAGTCTCGATCGTCCGTTGCGTTGCCGGATCGTCCAGGCGGTCCAGAAGCTGGTCGCGCCGATCTTCGAACTTTCCGTCCGCGGCAACGATGCGGATCGGCGCATCGCTCGGCGAGCGGAGGCAGAGCAGGCTGCCGGCCCGGCTCATCGAGCCGTGCCGAAAGCTCGGCCAGGGCGCCGCGAAAGAAATCGGCCAGATCGTGCCGGCGCATCAGCCGGGCCGAGGCGTCGACGACGCCGTGCAAACCCTTGCGGCTCTGTTCGAGCTGGCGGATCTGCTGATAGGAGCGCAATGCGCAGACGACCGAGGTCCAGAGCAGGCGTCTGGGTCAGCTCGGTCTTTTCCTTGTAGTCGTTGATGTCGTAGCGCTGGATCACCTCCAGCGGCGGCGCATAGCCGGGCTGGCCGGTGCGCAGCACGATGCGGATGGCGTGGTTGCCCAGCTCGTCACGGATCTGGCGGGCGAGATCGAGCCCGGCATGCTCGGATTCCATGACCACGTCGAGCAGCACGCAGGCGATGTCCGGCGTTGCCGCCAGCAGCTTCTTGCCGGCCTCGGCCGATCCGGCATGGGCGAGCCGGATCGGCCGGCCCTCGAATTTCATGGCGCCCGAGCGCAAGTTGAGTCGCCTCGAAGACCGCAGGCTCGTCATCGATGACCGCAACCAGCCATGGCCGGTCCTCGCCGCCGGAAGCAGCCGGATCCAGCACATCTTCGTCGAGAAACCGGATGACCTCGTCTTCCGAGGCGTCGTCTGTCATTCGGCTCGTCCCTAGCGATCCCGCTTGCTGCCGGTATCGATGAATAGCAAAGCTGCAACTCCGTCAAATCGATACGCTGGCGGCCAAGGCTTCGTTCGGCCGGACAACTCCGTTGACTTCCGTCCTTTTTGGTTACACGTCTGCTATCGGGTCCACAACCACAAAATCGTAAGAGCCTGTATTATTTGAAACTAACGATAATTTCCTCTTAACTTTGTAGCAGGGATCGCGATCTGCCGGCGCGTCTCCGGTATCATCCTAGAGCGGTCGATTGCGGCGCTTGGCCTGGAATTCGTTCATCATTCTCGATGGTTCGTCCGAGTCCCAGGAGGCGGCGAAGGCGTCGATGCCGGCGTCGATCGCAGCATTCATCGGCAGATCTTCCCAGGCCGCGATCAGCCGCTTCTGCCGCTTCACGGCGTCCGGCCCGGCGGTGAACAGGGATTGCAACAGCTCTTCGACGGCGCCGTCCAGCGAGTCCGCCGGCACGACCCGGTTGAGGAAGCCCCATTGCGCCAGTTCGGCCGCGCCGTGAATCTCGCCGAGCAGCAGCAGCCTCGCGCGTCCGGCCCCCAGCCGATCAAATTGGGCAGCAGCGCCGCTTCGACTACCGAGGGAATGCCCGAGCTTAACCTCCGGCATACCGAAGCGCGCCGTCTCGGCGGCGATCCGCAGATCGCAGGCCGCGGCGATCTCCATGCCGGCGCCGAGCACGAAGCCCTGCAGCCGGCCGATCACCGGCACGGCAGTTCGCGCAGCGCCTGGCAGGTCTCGTGGATCAGGTTGATGAAGCCGGCGGCGGGCCGCGGCGCAGAGCGGCCATGACATCGATATCGGCGCCGCCGATAAAGGCCTTCTCGCCCGTGCTGCCAAGTACTACGGCGCGCAGGCTGTCGTCCCCGGCCAGCCGCCAGATCGTCGCGGCCAACTCGCGCAGCAGAGCGGGGGTAAGCGTGTTCAGCTTGGCCGGGTTATCGATCGCGACATGGGCGACCCGCTGGTCGGGCGCGCCCGCTTCGTAGCGCAGCAGGACCCTGGCGTCGGCGTGTACGGACATCGCTATTTTCCTATTAGACGAGCAGCAAATCGGTGACGGTATAGAGTGGGATCGGCGCGTCGTCGAGCAGCCGCGTGATCGCCGGTTCCTCCCAGCTCCGACTCTCGAGCGCGAAGGGCTGCAGCGCGGCCAGGCGATGCTCCAGCACGAAACGGGCAAGCAGCAGCCCGGCGGGCGTCACCGCCGGCGCGGCCGATCGCCAGCCCTTCGGTTGCAAGCAGTACTGCGCTGGTCGCGTGGTAGAGCGCGCTCGCCGCCTCGCGGCTGAAACGTTCATGTTCGGTCGAAGCGGCGACGCTCTCTGCGAAGCGGATGGCGCCGGACAGTGCCGTTTCGAGGCGGGTCCGGAACTGGCCGGGCAGGCTGCTTGCCTGTTCCAGCCTATCGGCGAGCGCTGTGCCCAGGTCGCGTTGGGCCTGTTCCTTGCGATCGCTCGCTGGACCGCGTCGAGCGCATTGATGTTGCTGGTGCCTTCCCAGATCACGCCAGATGCGCGTCGCGCACCAGCCGGGCATTGACCCAATCCTCGATATAGCCGTTGCCGCCGCCGCGCTTCGAGCGCGCCGGTCGCTACCCGGATATTGTCGCGGGCAGGCGCGGTATTTCACGACCGGCGTCAACAGCCGCAGGATGCGCCTGGCTTCGCCGTCGGTCTCGGCCCGGCCGGCAATATCGGCGGTGTAGAGCAGGGTCGAGAGCGCCTGCTCGGTCGGCACCATCAGCTTCATCATCTGGCGGCGCATTAGCGGATGCTCGATCACGGCGCTGCCGAACGCGTTGCGATGGCGCGCCGCCTGGAATGCCTCGTTCAGGCAGCGCCGCATCATGCCGGCGGCGCGCGCGGCATGGGAGATGCGGCTGGAATTGACCATGACCAGCATCTGCTTCAGGCCCTGGTCGAGCGCGCCGAGCTGCCAGGCGACGGCGCCTTCGAACACGATCTCGCCGCTCGCCATGGATTTGCTGCCGAGCTTGTCCTTGAGCCGGACTACCCGATAGTGGTTGCGGCTGCCATCGGGCAGGATGCGCGGCATGAAGAACAGCCCGAGTCCGCGCCCGCCGGCGACGGCGCCTTCCGGCCTTGCCAGCAGCACTGCGACATCGGCATCGCATTGGAGCAGAACCATTTCTCGCCCCAGAGCCGCCACTCGCTGCCATCCTTCACGGCGGTCATCTCGGCCTGGCCGACATCCGAGCCGCCGGATTTCTCGGTCATGAACTGGGCGGCGCGCAGCAGCGTCGCGGGATCCTGGCTGCGCATGCCGGCAAGGTAGCGCCCGCGCAACCCGGCATCCCCGAAGCGGTCGAGCAGGACCGAGGCGCTTTCGGTCAGGTTGACCGGGCAAAGCAACCCGAATTCGGCCTGCACGAAGAGATAGTTGAAGGCATATTTGGCGAGCGGCGGCAGCGTCTCCGGCCAGCCCAGCACGCCGGGCTCGCGGCTCATGGCGTGCAGGCCGAATTCGCCGAAGGCCAGCCGTTCCATCTCGCGATAGGCCGGGTGAAACTCGATCCATTCTTCATCGCGGCCATAGCGGTCGCGGGCATGCAGCACGGGCGGATGCTTGTCGGCGGTCGCCGCCAGCGCGTCAAGTTCGTTGCCGGCCAGCGCGCCGAGGCGCTGCAGATGCGGCTCCAGATGCGCCTTCAGGTCCGGCGGCAGGTAGAGCGCCAGCAGATCCTGGAGTTGCCGATCGACGGCATAGAAATTGAGGCCGCGGCAATCCGGCGCCAGCTTCGCCGAGCGGGCGGCGGAGGCGGCGCGGCCGATTTGCTCCTGCGCCTGCATGTCCGTTCCTCTTCTCAATGCGGCGGCCAGATCGCGACCAGCCCGTCCAGCATGGTCTGCGCCGCCAGCGCCGCCAGGACGATGCCGAGCACGCGGCTCACCGCCTGGATCAGGGTCCGGCCGAGCAGGCGGCTCAGCATGTCGGCGAACAGGAACAGGATCGCCGTGGTGCCGATGATGGCGCACGCGGCGGCCAGCACCTGGATCTGGCCGGACACCGTCGCATGGTACCGTCCCATCAGCAGCAGGGTCGAGGTGATGGCGCCCGGCCCCGTGATCAGCGGGATGGCCAACGGGAAGACGGAGATGTCGCGCGCCTCCTGGATCGTGCGCGCCTCGTCGGCCGCCTTTTCCTTCCGATCGTTACGCTTGCCGAACAGCATTTCGAAGGCGATCCAGAACAGCAGCGCACCGCCCGAGATGCGGAAGGCGGGGATGCCGATCGACAGATGGTCGAGCACGAGCTGGCCGAAATAGGCGAAGAATATGACCACCGCCGCCGCGACGCTGGTGCTGCTCAGGGCGATGGTCTGCTTTGCACGCCGATCGAAGCCGCGCACCAGCCCGATATAGATCGGGATCAGGCCGACCGGGTCGACGACGACGAAGAAGATCACCAGGGCACTGAAGAAAATGTCCATCTCGGCTCCGCGTGGGGCAGGGCAGGCAGCATGACCGGATCGCGCGCCGGTGGGAAGTGCGAGGTTATTCCGTCATATAAGCGAAATGATCGCTATATGACGGTCGGCAGGCGGCACCCTAGGTTCGATATATAGTTCGGGGCAAGCGAGCCTCGTGTAACAGGAGCAACGGCCATGGCCTCCTCGAAGCAGCTGCGTCTCGGTGCCTTCATGCGGCCGGTTGGCATCCACACTGCGTGGTGGCGCTATCCCGGCGCCTATCCGGATGCCAACTTCAATTTTCAGCATCTGAAGCGTTTTGCGCAGACGCTGGAGCGCGGCTGCTTCGACGCTTTTTTCATGGCTGATCACCTCGCCGTGCTGAACATGCCGATGGCGGCGCTGAAGCGCAGCGCGACCGTCACCTCCTTCGATCCGCTGGTCCTGCTGCCGGCGCTGGCCGTGGTGACCGAGCATCTCGGCCTGATCGCGACGGCGTCGACCACCTTCGAGCAGCCCTATCACGTCGCCCGCAAATTCGCCTCGCTCGACCATCTGAGCGGCGGCCGGGCCGGCTGGAACATCGTCACGACCGCGAACCCGGATGCCGCGCTCAATTTCGGGCTCGACGAGCATATGGAGCATGACGAGCGCTACCAGCGCGCCCGCGAATTCTTCGATGTCGTCACCGGCTTGTGGGATAGCTGGGCCGACGACGCTTTCATCCGCGACGTCGAGAGCGGCGTGTTTTTCGATCCCGAACGGCTGCATGTCCTGAACCACAAGGGCAAGTATTTGTCGGTGCGCGGCCCGCTCAACGTCGCGCGGCCGATCCAGGGCTGGCCGGTCATCGTCCAGGCCGGCGCCTCAGAAGCCGGACGCCAAGTCGCCGCCGAGACGGCCGAGGTGATCTTCGCCTCGGGCGGCACGCTGGCCGATGCCCAGCGCTTCTATGCCGATGTGAAGGGGCGCATGGCAGCGGTCGGCCGTTCGCGCGACCATATGAAGATTCTGCCCGGCGCCCTGGTCACGGTCGGTGAGACGCTGGAGGAGGCGCGGGCCAAGCGGGCGACGCTCGATAGCCTGGTCCATCCCGATAGCGGCCTCGCCTCGCTCTCGGTTGCGCTCGGGCACGACGCGTCGGGCTTCGATCTCGACGGCCCGCTGCCGGAGATCCCGGAGACCAATGCCAGCCAGACCGGTCGCCAGCGGGTGATCGAGCGCGCCAGACGCGACAATCTGACGGTCCGCCAGTTGGCCCAGATCGCCGGCGGCTATGGCGGGCTGGCCTTCACCGGCACGCCCGCGACCATCGCCGACCAGATGGAGGAATGGCTCTACGGCGAAGGCTGCGACGGCTTCAACATCATGTTTCCCTATGTCCCCGGCGGCCTCGACGATTTCGTCGACAAGGTCGTGCCCGAGCTGCAGCGCCGCGGGCTGTTCCGCAAGGAATACGAAGGCAAGACGCTGCGCGAGAATCTCGGTCTACCGCGGCCGGAGAACCGGTTCTTCCGCTGAGCCGTCAGCCCAATGAAACTCCTCTCCGCCCCAATGGGCGGAGAGGCAGGGTAAGGTGGGGCGCTACCGGCAGAACGGCACCAGCCGGTTCGCCACGACCGCCATTCCGGTCGTATCGACCACGGCCGGGTCGTCGCTGTCGCTATGGGCGAGACGGATGCCGGTCAAGCCGCCGGGCATCAGCGCCACCATGTTGCCGCCCCAGCCGAGCATGCGCGGGATGAAGAGCTTGCAGCCGTCCGGAGAATCGTAGCGCTCCTCCCAGAACGCGGTGAAATAAGTCGTCTCGCCGAATTGCAGCCGCTCGCCGGTCGGCAAGCCGCGCAGCGCCGTGCCGGGCAGCAGCGCTTCGATCCGCGGCCGATAGAGCAGCTGTACGCCGTCATGCATACCGCCGGCCTGGTAGAGCCGGGCGAGCTTCACGATATCGCCGATCGTCGGGTAATAGCCGAATGCCATGAGCGGCTGGCCCGGCTTGCCGCCCGGCTCGATCGTGCGGTTGATCGGCGCGTCATGGATCCCGATCGGCCGGAATACCTCGCGCTCCAGCATCGACCAGAGATCGGCTTTCGGTCCCTCCTTGGCCTTGAGGAACCCGTCCATCGCGACGCCCAGCATGAACATGTCCTGGTCGCGATATCGCGCGACCTGGCCCGGCGGCCAGGGATAGCGGCGGCTGGTGCGGATGATTGCCGCGACCTTGTCGGCGACTGACCGGGCCTCGTACCAGCGCGCATAGCCCGGCGCGAGATAGCCGTCATTGATGTCGTTCGGGTCGCGCTTGGCGCTGCCGTCGCCGATCCCGGTCGCCATGTTGATGGCGTCGCCGAAGCGGACATCGCGCCACGCCGCCGCGCCGGCGGCTTGCGGCACGTAATCCGCGATCTTCAGCTCGAAGATTTCGGCGCCGTATTTCTGGGCGAGGCGCAGTAACGCGGTCGCATTGGCGAGCGCCTTGGTCGCCGACCAGACGCCGAACCGCGCCCGGTCGCACCAGGGCAGCGGACCCGCTGCCGCGTCGGCGCTGGCGCAGCTGCGCAGATAGAACGTCCCGCCGTAATCGAGCCCGGACAGTACGGTATCCGGTGCCGAGCCGTCGAACCCTTCGAGCTTGGCCGCACCGACCTTGGCCGCGAGATCGTCCCAGCCCGCGATCGGCACGGCATCGGCCAGCGCGGCTTCATAGCGTTGCGCGACGGCTTGCCGGTCGATTCCCGCCAGCGGCCGGAACCGCGCCGGCACCGATCCGGCCGCGGTGAAATGGTCTTTCACATAGAACGGCGCCGTCTGCTGCACGATCTGGAAGCGCAGATTGGAGACCTTGCCGTTGCGGTAGAGAAAGGTGGCTAGGCCGTTATGCGTCTCGCCCTCGATCGAATTGACCAGCGCGAAGGGAAACGCGGCGCGCGACCAATCGCCATCGGCCGGAACCGACCAGACGCGGCCGGGCTGCACGATCACATCCCAGAAGCTCCGCCCGCGACCGGCTGAGCCGGCGCGGATGACATCCTGCGTCACGGGCACGAGATCGCCCTGGTCGGTGATGAAGGCAAGATCCACCGCCGGGAACCGGTGCGGATCCCGGCCGAGGATCCGGGCATCGGTGAACTTTGCCGGCACCGTCGTCATCTCGGCCTCGCCCAGGACGAGCGTGCCGGCGAAGGGTTCGTGCGCCGCGGCTGCGGTCGGCCCCGGCACGAAGGCGGCGTTGCCGATCACGCCGCCGGTCCAGCGCGGTGCCAGCAAAGCCGCTGCCGCGATCTCGTCCGATCCTGCGCGGGCCGGGACACTGGCGACAAACATCATCCAGGCCGTGCACAGCAGTACGGCGATCTTCTGACCCGATGGCATATGTCCTGCTCTTTCTCATCTGCACGGGCCGGGACGTCGTGCAGACCCTCCTGGTTGAGGTCGTTACATATCTCCGTCCAAGCGATCCTAGTCAGGAACACTGCTCGATCGCCACCGCCATCGGATGCGACCAGAGGGTGATCATTCCGGGCGTTGCATTGCACAGCTTGAGAGTATGATGTTTATAACAAAATATCATACCGCTTTCGACAAAAAGGGCCTAACCTTCCGGTGGTGCCGCTGCCGTCGAGCCGCGGCGCGGCGACCCGACAAAGCGAGCTAGCAGCATGAGAGGTTTCGATTGAACATCCCCGCATCGCTGCTTTCGCGCTCGGCCGTCTCGGTCCTGGCTCTCACCCTGGCCGTGTCGGCTCAGGCCCAGCAACCTGCTCCTGCACCGCAGGTCGAAAACATCACCGTCACCGCATCGCGCGAGGATCAGATCGGCATCGCCGAAACCGCGAGCCAAGGCTCGGTCACCCAGGAGGAGCTGGATCTGCGCCCGGTCTATCGCGTCGGCCAGTTGCTCGAAAGCGTGCCCGGCCTTGTCGTGACGGTTCATTCGGGCGAGGCGAAGGCGTACCAGTATCTGCTGCGCGGCGTGAACCTCGACCATGGCATCGATTTCGCCAATTTCCTCGACGACATGCCGGTCAATCGGCCGAGCAACGCTCATGGCCAAGGCTATTCGGATTTGAACTTCGCCATCCCGCAATTGCTCGCCGGCGTGGATTATACCAAAGGGCCGTATTTCGCCGGGCTCGGCGATTTCGGCTCAGTCGGATCGGAGCATATGCGGCTGCTCGACGATCTGCCGGATCAGCTCTCGGTCAGTGCCGGCACGCTGGCGACGACGAGATCTTCGGCGGCGGCACGCTGCATTTCGACGATGGCGGCCGGCTGCTCGGCGCGGCCGATCTCAGCCGCGTCGACGGGCCCTACACGCATCCGGATAATTTCCGCAAGATTGCGTTGGCGACGCGCTACAGCGCGGGCACGGATGCGGATGGCTACAGCCTGACGGCGATGTACTACAAGGGTCAGGGTCGCTTCTCGACCGATCAGCCTCTGCGTGCGATCCAGGACGGCATGATCGGGCAATACGGCACGCTCGATCCGACCGATGGCGCGCAATCCGAACGCTGGAGCCTTTCCGGCCATTACGGCATCACGGGCGATGATTGGAAGCTGGCGGCCAACGCCTATGCGATCCACAGCACGCAGGTGCTGTGGAACAACTTCACGCATTTCCTGAACGACCCGGTGAATGGCGACCAGGAGCAGCAGGACGAGACCCGCGATACCTTCGGCGGCGCGATCGCCTATACGCGTGGCCTGAGCCTCGGTGGCATCCAGTCCGATACCACGTTCGGCCTGCAGGAGCGTTACGACACCGAATATGTCGATCGCCGCCATACCAGGGACCGGGTCGTGCTCGATTACTGCAATGACGGCAACGGCGACTATTCCGTCGGCGATCACGCCTGTACCGCCGATCTGGTCAACATCGACGACACCGCGCCCTATGTCTCGAACACGACGCATTGGCTGCGCTGGCTGCGGACGACGATCGGGGTTCGCGAGGATTATGCCACGGCGAGCGACCACAGCGTGCTGACCGGCTTCAAGGGCTCGGCCCAGGAGTTCCTGTTCCAACCCAAGGGCAGCATCACCTTCGGTCCGTGGTGGGATACCGAATTCTATGTCAGCGCCGGCAAGGGCTTCCATTCCGACGACATCCGCGGCGTGCTCGGCACGGTGCCGGTCCAGGGTGTTCCTTTCGCGATCGGCCCGGTTCCGCTGCTAGCGCGGACTTATGGCGAGGAATTCGGCATCCGCAATGCCTCGATCCCCGGTCTGCAGATCCAGTTGGCCCTGTTCCGGCAGGATTTCGGGTCGGAAGAGATCTACGATCAGGACGCCGGCATGGACCAGGCCACGGCACCGAGCCGCCGCGAAGGCTTCGAACTCTCGGCCCAGTACCATCCCTTCACCTGGCTCGAACTCAACACCGACGTCGCGGCCACGCATGCCCGGTTCTTCGAGAACGAGACGACGCTGCAGAATTTCTACAACATCGTCGGCGGCACCTATATTGCCAACGCGCCGCAATATACCCTGTCCTTCGGCGCGCTGGTCGACAATGCCGACTCGTGGTTCGGCGGCATCGAACAGCGCATCCTCGGCTCCCAGCCGCTGACCGACGGCCCGAGCAGCCCGCGCGGCCGGGGCTATGCGGAGACCAATGCCGATATCGGCTACAAGCTGACCGACCATCTCAAGGCCGAACTCGCAATCTTCAACCTGTTCGACCAGAAGGCCTATTCCGCCGAGTTCTACTATGCGACCGACATCACGCCGGCCGAGATTGCGAAAAACGGCACGGCCGGGGTCAACGATTTCCAGGTCCATCCCCTGGAACCGCTCTCGGCCGGCTCACCCTGACGTTGACGTTTTAGCGGGCTCCTTTTGCTCGAAGCCGCTTTCCGACCACGCCGATCGACTGCCGGGTAACGGCGGTCGCCCGGAATGCCGCCAGGGCAGCGGAGCAGAATGGTTCCGCGACCTCGCCCGATCCGAATGACCAACCTCCAGTCGCAGCCCGTCCCCAAGTCGACGCGGAAGCTGAAGGGCCATCCCTTCCTAAATCGTTGCTAACCGAAAGATAAAAGCGTGAAATATCGTGGCGTATATTTTCCAGATTGGGCCAAGGTGATTACGTCTGTAAGGATATATTTCCCTGTAAGGGCCATAGATTTCAACTTGACGCCGGAATAGAGGGCGAAGCTGTGCGATCTTCACTTTCCAGCATCCATCGGCTATTGAGTTGGCTAAGCGAGGACGCGACGGGGAGAGCGTCCTCAATTATTTGCAGGATGGACATGCCGCTACCGATCCCTGTCGTCCTTGCCCCTTATGATCCCAGATGGCCCCAGATGGCGGCGCTCCATGCGGAGCGGCTGCGCGTGCTCGGTTCCGTCCTGGTACGAGTCCATCACATCGGCTCCACCTCCGTGCCCGGCCTGACCGCCAAACCGATCATCGATCTGATGCCGTTGGTGACCACGCTGACGGATCTCGACGAGAGCCGTTCGTGTCTGGAAGCGCTCGGCTATGGCTGGTACGGCGAGTTCGGCATCGCGGGGCGGCGCTATTGTGCTTTGTCGGATGCGGCCGGCATTCGTCTCGTGCAGCTGCATTTCTTCGAGGCGGCGTCGCCGCAGGTCGATCGTCACATTGCGTTTCGGGACTATTTGCGTTCGCACCCGGAAGCGACCCGCGCCTATGAAACTGAAAAGCGCCGGGCGCGCGATCTGCACCCAGACGATTCCCACGCCTACACCGATGCAAAGGCTGCCTGGATCCGGGATACTGAAGCGAAGGCGTTGCGATGGTTCCATGAGCAGCGACGCGCGGGGGATTTCTCCCCGGTTTCGAACTGACCTACGGACGCGACGCCGATGAGACGTTCAATCTCGGGCCGGCATGTGACGGGAACGGGAAGCTGCCTATGAAATTCACCGCCCTGGCGCTGCCGGGAGTCTTCGAGATCGACATAGAGCCGGCAGCCGATGCGCGCGGCCTGTTCGCCCGGGTCTTCTGTGCCGAGGAGTTCGCCGCGCACGGCCTGCCCGGCGATTTCGTGCAGCACAGCATCTCCTATAATCATCGCGCCGGCACGCTGCGCGGGCTGCATTATCAGCAGGCGCCGCTGGAGGCGAAGCTGGTGCGCTGCCTCGCCGGCGCCGCCTTCGACGTGATCGTCGATCTGCGCCGGGAGTCGCCGGGCTACGGGCAATGGTGCGCGGTCGAGCTCAGCGCCGGGCGGCGCAATGCCGTGTTCGTGCCCAAGGGCTGCGCGCATGGCTTTCAGACGCTGGTCGATGCCACGGAGCTGCTCTATCTGATCGATACGCCCTATGTCGCGGGTGCGGCCTCGGGCCTGCGCTGGGACGATCCGGCGCTGGCGATCCCCTGGCCGGTCGCCGACCCGATCCTGTCCGAACGCGATCGCGCCCTGCCATGTCTCGGGTAAAGCGGGTCCTCGTCACCGGCGCGTCGGGTTTCCTGGGCGACGCCGGCGTCCGGGCGCTGATCGCGCGCGGCTTCGAAGTGCATGGCACCGGACGGGGCGCCGCGCCGGATCTGCCCGGCCTCGTCTGGCATCCGGCCGATCTGCTGACCGAAGCGGGGCGGGCGCAGCTCGTGGCGGCGGCACGGCCGAGCCATCTCCTGCATCTCGCCTGGGAGGCGCGGCCGGGTCTCTATCGCGACAGCCCGGACAATCCGGCCTGGGCGGCGGCCAGCCTCGACTTGCTCGACCGCGCCCTGGCATCCGGCACGGAACGGGTGCTCGGCATCGGGACCTGCTTCGAATACGGCCCCTATGACGGGCTCTGCGTCGAGGGCGTGACGCCGTGCGGTCCGGCGACGCTTTACGGCCAGGCCAAGCTCGCTGCCGCGGAGGGCTTCGCCGCGGCGGCGCGGTCCGGGGCAGGGGTAGCCTGGGGCCGTGTCTTTTTCCCGTTCGGACCAGGCGAGCCGGCTGGCCGGCTGATTCCCGCCTTGATTCGAAGCTTGGCCGAGGGCGAGGATTTTGCCTGCTCGCATGGTGGGCAGCTCAGGGACTTCATCTATGTCGAGGATCTGGCCGACGCCATGATTGCGGTACTGGACGGCACGCTGACCGGCACGGTCAATCTCGGCTCCGGTGAGCCGCAGCGCTTGAGAGACATCATCGGCAGCTTCGCCCGGCGTCTGGGGCGCGAGGATCTGGTCCGCTACGGCGCACGCGGCGTTTCCGGTGCCGATGCCGAGCCGATCATCGCCGCCGATATCGCGCGCTTGCGTGACGAGGCGGGCTGGACGCCGCCGGTCGGCTGGGCGGAGGGGGTGGAACGCAGCCTCGCCTGGTGGCGCAGCCGCCGTGCCGGAGCGACCGTGTGATCCGCATCGATTTTGAGGCGCAGGAGATCGAGATCGTCGGGCCGGAGGGTGGGCGGCGCCATCCGCTCGCCTCGCCCGAGGCCTTCGCCATCCTGTCCGAGGCCTGGATCCGCTCCGGCTGGGCCAATCGTTATTCCTACAGCTTCACCTGGCTCGGCCGGCCGATCATCCAACTGCCCGAGGATCTGGTCCGGCTGCAGGAGCTGATTTATCGGCTAAAGCCCGATGTGATCCTGGAGACCGGCATCGCCCATGGCGGCAGCGTGATCTTCCATGCCAGCCTGTGCCGGCTGATCGGACGCGGCCGGGTCATCGCTATCGACCGCGAGATCCGCCGGCACAATCGCGCGGCGCTCGAAGCCCATGAGCTGGCGCCGCTGGTAACGCTGATCGAAGGTGATTCGGTCGCGCCGGAGACCGTCGGACAGGCGCACAGCCTCATCGCCGATGGGGAGAATGTGCTGCTGATCCTCGATTCCGATCACAGCCGGGCGCATGTCCTGGCCGAGCTTGAAGCCTATGCCCCGCTGATCCGGGCCGGCGGCCAGATCGTCGTGGCCGATGGCGTCATGGCGACGCTGGCCGGCATGCCCGGCGCCGGCGCCGATTGGGCCTGGAACAACCCGAAATCCGCCGTTGCGGCGTTTCTCGAACGGCATCCGGAGTTCGAGCCGGCGGAGCCGCCCTGTCCGTTCAACGAAGGCGGCGTCCCGAGCGGCGGCAGCTATTGGCCCGGCGGCTATCTGCGGCGGGTCCGCTGAGATGGGCCGGGCCTTGCCGGCGACGGAAGGACCGATGCGGGCCTGTCCGCTTTGCGGATCGGAGCGCGGCACCGTGCTGCTCGACCGGCCGGACGTGCCCGTGTTGATGAATCGCCTCTATCCGACCCGGCGCGCCGCCCGCGCCGCACCGACCGGGCAGCTTCGCCTCGTCGCCTGCGCCGGCTGCGGCTTCACTTTCAACAGCCGCTTCGATCCGGCGCTTGCCGCTTATGACGAGCACTATGAAAACGACCAGACCAATTCGGAACTGTTCTCGCGCTATGTCCGCGAGATGCGGGCGCGGCTGATCGGCGGTCTCGGCGGCGCGCAAGCGCGCGTCCTGGAAATCGGCTGCGGCCAGGGTGAATTCCTCGAAACCCTGGTGATCGAGGGCGCGGGCCGGATCGAGGCGGTCGGCTGCGACACCGTCTGGCGACCGCGGCCCTTGCCGCCCGGGCTGCGCATCGAGGCGGCCGCCTTCGATGCGGTATCGCGGCAGGGCATCGGCGCCTTCGACTTGATCTATGCCCGGCATGTGATCGAGCATGTCGCGGCGCCCGTCGATCTGCTGCGCGACATGGCCGCGATGCTCGGCCCCGGCGGACGCGTCTGCATCGAGACGCCGGCCCTGGAATGGGTCCTCGCCAACAATCAGATGCAGGATTTTTTCTACGAACATTGCAACTACTTCACCGCCGAGAGCCTGCGCGAGGCCTGCCGTCGGGCCGGGCTGGAGGCGATGCGGGTCGAAACCGTGTTCGGCGGCCAATATCTCTGGGCTGAGGCGATCCGCGGCGGCGCCTCGATGCAAGCCGGGCCCTCCATCCCGCTGCCGACGATCGATGCCGATTTCTTCCGGCGCTGGCAGACACGCCTACCCAAGGGGTGCGGTTCCGTCGCCATCTGGGGCGCCGGAGCCAAGGGCGTGACCTTCGCGACGGAAATCGATCCGCCGGCCGAGCGGATCGCCTGTCTGATCGACATCAATCCGAACAAGCAGCGGCTCTATACGCCGCGTTCCGGTCATCCGGTCGTAGCCCCGGCAGCAGCCCAGAGACTCGAGATCGATACCATCGTTGTGATGAACCCGAATTATCGCGACGAGATCGTCTCGATGGCGGAACATGCCGGGCTGCGAGCCCGCCTGTTGTCGTGTTGAAGCCGAACGCCTCTCTCTGATCCTGCCGGTGACCGCCTCCATGCCGTTGTTGTCCATTGTCGTCCCGACGCTCGACCGCCCCGATACGCTGCGCCAAGCGCTTGCGACGCTCGCGGTGCAGGCCGGCGGGAATTGCGAGTTCGTGATCCAGAACAACGGCGGCAATCCGGAGATCGCGGCGCTGGTGAAGTCGCTCGATGATGCGCGCTTCAAGCATTTCGCCACGCCCGAAGTCGTGACGATGACCGAGAATTGGGAATTGGCACTCGGCCACGCGACCGGTGACTATGTCACCTTCATCGGCGACGATGACGGGCTGATGCCCGATGCCTGCGCGATCGCTTCGACGCTGTTGGGGCAGGGCGCGTTCCCGCTGCTCAGCTGGGCGCCCTACGCCTATTACTGGCCGGGTTACTACCATCCGGGGTATCGCAACCGGCTGGTCGCCGCGATCGATTTCCGCTTCACCGGCGAGCGCGTCGCGTCGCGCGCCGAATTGGCCCGCTTCTACGGCTTCCAGACGCATTATGCGCGGCTGCCGATGATCTATAATTCCTTCGTCCGGCGCGATGTGATCGAGACCATGCGGGCATCGGTCGGCCGGTATTTCCTCGGGCTGTCGCCGGATGTCACCTCCGGCATCGTCAATGCCGCGCTGACGCCGGATTTCGTCCGGTTGTCCCGGCCGCTCTCGATCAGCGGGCTGTCGCAGCACAGCACCGGCCATCGGCTGTTCTTCCGCGATGGCGACGCGTTGGAAACCGCTGCCGGACGGCGCGATTTCGGTGTCCTGGCCAAGGATGCGCGCCTGCCCGATCTGAACGCCCTGCCGCTCTTCCTGGCCAACGACATGCTGCTGGTCAAGCAGCACCTCTTTCCGGCCGAGGCCTTTGTCGCGGTCGATTTCACGGGGTTGGCCCAGGCGCTTGCGACCGGCATCAACGATCGGCCGGAACTCTATGACCGGACCTTGCACTCGATCCGGGAGCTGGTCGCGCTGCATGGGCTCGATCCGGCCGAGATCATCGTACCGGCGCGGGCCTCGATCCGGCCGTCGCTCGGGACCGGGGTCACGCGGCAAGGTGCAAGACGGGTGCTGTTCCGGCTCGACGGCGACGCGCTCGGCCTGCACTCGATCGCGGATGCCGCGCGCGTCATCGCGCAATTCGTACCGGGTGCGGAGACGCTCGACCTGGCCAATTTCCCGATCACGCTGCCGATGCCGATGCTGGACCGGGACGGGCTCGAATTCGGCTGCGACGGAGCCGGGGTCGCAGCGCTGCGTGACGGCTGGAGCGAGCCCGAGGATTGGGGCACTTGGTCGGCGGCCAAGAGCTGCAGCCTGCGCCTGCATCTGGCGCAACGGCCGCTCCAGCCGGTCCGGGTCGAGCTCGTCTGCCGCGCCTTTCTCTCGGGTCGGCATGAGCAGCTTCGCGTGCTGTGCCGGATCGGCGACATGGCGCCGCAGGAAACGGCCTTCTCCGCCGCCGCGCCGGGCGGGCGCCGCTTCTTCCGGATCGACCCGGCCGCTATCGCCTTCGACGGATCGGTGACCATCGCCTTCCAGCTCTTCGATCCGCGCTCTCCGGCGGATCTCGGCATCAATGACGATGTCCGTCCGCTCGGCATCGGCATCGAGCGGATGCGCCTTATCGGGTAAGACGACGCACCGATCGGGCCTTGCCCGTGGAGGGCATTTCCGGCACGATCGATATATTCGTCTGGATAGTTCGACCGGGAAGCCCAGCAGTGACCGCAGCGCCGCGTTTCGATCCGACCCTCCTCGGCCTGAGACCGCGCCCGCGAGCGCCGGGCACGATTTTCACAATCGCCGAGGCGCCGCCGATCCTGATCGATCGGGCGCCGGCGATACCGGGCCGGACGCGAATCTGGGAGCTGTCCAAGCATCTACATTGCTCGATCATCGGTACCTGCCTCTCGACCGCCGAGCTGCGGCAGATCCTGGGCAAGACCGGCCTGCTGACGCAGGGCGCTTCCGAGCATGATCTGCATCACCAGGGTGTGCTGCTGGCCGGACGGCAGGACGGGGCCGGCAAGCTGCTGCACAAGGCGCTCGACAAGCGCCATCGGATCACGCTCAACCAGTTCGACAAGGCGACGGACGCTGTGGAAGTCCGCGCCCTCTGGCGCGAGGCGGTACAACGCGGCGATATCCCGGGCGCCTATTGGGCGGCGCTGACCCATGGCGCCGCGACCGATGCCCTCGTCCGCGAGGTGTTCGGCGAGGTGCATATGCTGTCGCATCTCGTCGGCGCGGCCAATCGCGCGGATATCCGCCGGCTAAGCGCGCTCGAAGCCGAGAATGCGGCGCTGCAGGACAAGCTGCGCCGGCAGGAGGCGCAGTTGCGCGACGGCATCACCGCGCGCGACGCCAAGATCCGTGATCTCGGCGCGCTGCTCGCCCGGCGTCTGGCCGAGACCGCAAGCGATACGGCGCTGGACGGGACGGCGAGCGAACAGGACACCCTCGGTAAGCTGGTCGCCGATCTTGAAGGGCGTCTCGCCGTCGAGGGGCAGCGCCGCGCCGCCGCCGCGCAGCGGGTCGAGAAGCTGACCGAGGCGCTGCGCCGCGAGCAGGCGGCCCGTGCCGCCGCCGAACAGCGTGAAGCGGCGTTGCGGGCGGAGCTGGAGGCGGTCGAGGCCAGCCTCGGCCCGGCGCCGGAGGCGTCGGTCGCGCTCGATGGGTTGTCGCTGCTCTATGTCGGCGGCCGGCCGAACCAACTGGGTCATCTGCGCGACCTGGGCGAAAGGCTCGGCGCGACGTTCCTGCACCATGATGGCGGCGTCGAGGATCGGTCCGGGCTGCTGGCCGGGCTGGTCAGCCGCGCCGATGTCGTCCTGTTTCCGGTCGATTGCGTCAGTCATGAGGCGGCGCTCGCGGTCAAGCGGCTGTGCCGCCAGGCCGACAAACCCTTCCTGCCTTTGCGCAGCGCCGGCCTCGGCTCGTTCTTCGCCGCCCTGGCCGGTCTTGACACCGGAGCGGCAGTGCCGGCCTAGTCATTTCAGCAGGGCCGAGCCAACGGCCCGCTTCCTGCCGATCGAAATATTCCGGGGGATATAAAGATCGGCTTCGAGACTCTGGAGGATTCTCATGGATACGATTGCGCTCGACCCTCGCCTCGGCGCCCCAGTCAGGGCCTTTCTCGAACGTCGCGGAAAGCTGCTCATCGACGGCAAGCTCGTCGCCGCCGTCTCGGGCAAATCCTTCCCCGTCTACAATCCGGCGACCGGCACGGTAATCGCCAATGTCGCGGAAGCTGACCGCGCCGATGTCGATCTGGCCGTGAAAGCCGCCCGGCGCGCTTTCGATGACGGTTCCTGGACGCGCGTCAAGCCGGCCGAGCGCGCCCGTCTGCTGTGGAAGCTGGGCGATCTGATCGAGGCCCATCTGGACGAGCTGGCCGAGATCGAATCGCTCGACAACGGCAAGCCGGCCGCCGTGGCCCGCGTCGCCGACGTGCCGCTTTCGGCCGAAATGTTCCGCTATATGGCCGGCTGGGCGACCAAGCTGACCGGCTCGACCATCCCGCTCTCCATGCCGGGCGAGTTCCTGTCCTATACGGTACGCGAGCCGGTCGGCGTGGTCGGACAGATCATCCCGTGGAATTTCCCGCTGCTGATGGCGGCCTGGAAGCTGGCACCGGCGCTCGCCGCCGGTTGTACGGTGGTGCTCAAGGCGGCGGAGCAGACGCCGCTTTCGGCGTTGCGCCTTGCCGAACTGGTGCTCGAAGCCGGCTTCCCGCCCGGCGTGGTCAACATCCTGGCCGGCTTCGGCGAGACCGCCGGGGCGGCGCTGGCCGCGCATGATCTGGTCGACAAGGTGGCCTTCACCGGCTCGACCGAGGTCGGCAAACTGATCGTCAAGGCGGCTGTCGGCAACCTCAAGAAGGTCAGCCTCGAGCTCGGCGGCAAGTCGCCGGCAATCGTGTTCCCGGATGCCGATCTGGAGCGCGCGATCCCCGGCGTCGCCAACGCGATCTTCTTCAATCATGGCCAATGCTGCTGCGCCGGGTCGCGCCTCTACGTCCATAAATCGATCTATGACAAGGTGGTCGAGGGTGTCGCCGCGATCGCCGAAAAGGTCAAGGTCGGGCCGGGTCTCGATCCGACGACTGAAATGGGGCCGCTGGTCTCGGACGAGCAGCTGGCCCGTGTGACCGGCTATATCGAGGCAGGTCGCCGGGAGGGCGCCAAGATCGTCACGGGCGGCCGCCAATTCGGCGAGCACGGCTATTTCGTGGCGCCGACCGTGCTGACCGATACCACGTCCGAGATGAAGGTCGTGCGCGAGGAGATCTTCGGGCCGGTGGTGTGCGCACAGCCATTCGACGACGATGACATCGACCGCATCGCGCGCCAGGCCAACGATACGATCTACGGCCTCGCCGCCAGCGTCTGGACCCGCGACGGCGGCCTTGCTCACAAGATGGCGCATCGCATCCGGTCGGGCACGGTGTGGATCAACTGCCACAATGTGTTCGACGCCGCGCTGCCCTTCGGCGGCTACAAGCAATCCGGCTGGGGCCGCGAGATGGGCGAAGAGGTGTTCCACAGCTACACCGAGGTGAAGGCGATCACCGCGGCGCTGTAAGGTGATGGACGGCGGGCGATTGCGTCCGCCGTCACACAGGGGATACGAAGTCGATAGTGGCCTGTGCTAGACTCGGCGCCATGGCAAAGCTGAGCTTTCGTATTGATTTCGACGGTGCCGATTCGGTCGGGCCGGGCAAAATCCGCCTTCTTGAGCTGCTCAAGGAGACCGGCTCGATCGCCGCCGCCGGGCGGGCGATGGACATGTCCTATCGCCGGGCCTGGCTGCTGGTCGATGCGCTGAACCGCGCCTTCCGTCAGCCGGTGGTCGCGACCAAGCTAGGCGGCAATGGCGGGGGCGGGGCCGAGCTGACTCGGTTCGGCGAGGAGCTGATCGGACGTTATCGCGACATGGAGCTCGTTGCACATGCCGCTTTGCGTCCGCATCTCGAAGCGCTGGACGATGCATTGGCGGACGCCGTCGGCGAGGTCCGGAAATCGGGCCACGCATGACGATCGTATCCGCCAATCCGGAAACGCTCGACCAGGTGATTGCCGAAATCCATGCCTGCCGTGTTTGCGCCGCCTTCCTGCCGCTCGGCCCCAGACCGGTCATCCATGCGGCAGCGAGCGCCCGGCTGCTGATCATCAGCCAGGCGCCGGGCACCCGGGTGCATGAGACCGGCATCAGTTTCAACGACCGTAGCGGCGATCGGTTGCGCGATTGGCTCGGCGTTGACCGCGCGACCTTCTACGACAAGAGCCGGATTGCGATCCTGGGGATGGGCTTCTGCTATCCCGGCGTCGATGGCAAGGGCGGCGACCTCCCGCCGCGGCCGGAATGCGCGCCGCTCTGGCATCCGCGCGTGCTGCCGCTGTTGCCCAATATCGGCTTGACCCTGCTGGTCGGCTCCTACGCGCTGAACTGGTATCTCGGCCGAACGCCGAGCATGACCGAGACGGTGGCGGCGTGGGAAAAATACCTGCCGCGCTATTTCCCATTGCCCCATCCGAGCTGGCGCAACATTGGCTGGCTCAAGCGCAACCCTTGGTTTGAAAGCCATGCACTGCCTGCATTACGGTTGCGGGTTCACCAGCTGATCGATGAGTCGGTTCCGGCTTGTGGAAATGTGAAGGATGCGTGACAGTTTATTGCCCGTGTGAGGTCTTCCTCTGAAAGGCAATGCCAAATGGACATTATCGCACCGCGCGCCACGCTCGATCGCCAGATGGCCGATCTTCGCGCGCGCATCATTCGGCTGGGCGACCTCGCGATCGGCCAGATCGACCATGTTCTCGCCGCTGTCGAAGCCGGCGATGCAGCGTCGGCACGCGCTGTCGCCGAAGCGGATCGGCATCTTGACTTGGCGCAATGCGAGATCGAGCAGCTGGCGCTGAAGATCATGGCGCTGCAGCAGCCGGAAGCCCACGATCTGCGCGTGCTGGTGTCCACCCTGGCGATTGCTGCCTCTCTTGAGCGAATCGGCGATCACGCCAAGACCATTGCCAAGCGGCTGCCGGCAGCGACCGTGCTCGCAACCTTGCCGCAGGATGATGTCGCCGCGATCGGCGATGCGGCGCTCGGCCTGATGCGCCAGGTCATGGAGGCCTTTGCGCATGAGGACGCGGCATTGGCGCTGACGGTGCGCGATCGGGATGCCGAGCTGGACGGGCTCTACCATGCCTGCTTCGAGCGGGTCGTCCGTGCGATGGAGCGGGACGGCAGCTGTGTCCGTGCCGGGGTCTTCCTAATCCATGCGGCGCGCAATCTCGAGCGGATCGGCGATCACGCCACCAACATCGCCGAGCGGATCCATTTCGATGCGCGCGGCTGCAAGCCCAAGGAGGAGCGCCGCCGCGCCGAAGTGCCCGTCTGAGACGGCACTACTGCGCCAGCATGCGGCTGCCGACCAGCAGCAGAACGGCGGCCAGGACCGGGCGCAGCGCCGCGTCGGGAATGCGCGTCGCGATCAGGCTGCCGATCACGATGCCGGGCAGCGAGCCGATCAGCAGGGCGCCGAGCAGGGCCCAGTTGGTCGAGCCGAGCCACCAATGGCCGATGCCGGCGATCAGCGTCAGCGGTACGGCATGCGCGATATCCGAGCCGACCAGCCGCGCGATCGGCTGCTTCGGATAGAGGAAGACCAGCGCGGTCAGGCCGAGCGCGCCGGCGCCGACGGATGACAGCGAGACCAGTACGCCCAGCACGGTGCCGGTGACGATGGTCAGGATCGCCTGGCGCCGCGGTTCGATCTCGCCAGCCGCGCGAGCGCGAAGGCCTGGATCCGGTTGCGCAATATGACGGCAAGAGCAGTCACAACCAGAGCGGCACCCAGCACCAGCGAGATGATCTGTGCCATTTGCGGGCTCGCCGCGCCGATCCGCGCAATGAGGCTGACGGTGATTACCGTCGCCGGAATGCTGCCGATCGCAAGCAACCCGGTCACCCGCCAATTCACCGTGCCGGAGAAGCCGTGGACGCCGCTGCCGACGGTCTTGGTGACGGCGGCAAACAGCAGATCGGTGCCGACCGCCGTGGCGGGATGAAAGCCGAACAGCAGGACGAGCACCGGAGTCATCAGCGAGCCGCCGCCGACGCCGGTCATGCCGACCAGCAGTCCGACGCCGAGACCGGCCAAGGAGTAGAGAAGGTTCATCGTCTCGCTCCGGTCCCTCTTCCCCTAAGCGGCAGCCATGGTTTCACGCGCGCGGCGGATGAGTCAACAAAGGGCGGCTCGCTTGGCTGCGGCGCCGGTTGACGCCGGCCGGCACATTCGGCCAGATGAAGCATGATCTGCAAACGCTTGTCGCTCGACGACATGGACGAGGCCGCGTCGCTGCATCGGACTTCGTTCGACGCGCGATTGCCCTGGCTGGCCGGGCTCCATACCCCAGCCGAGGATCGCGCCTTCTTCCGCGGCCGGTTGTTCGAGAGCTTGCGAGATCTGGGGCGCGGTCGAGGATGGAGCGCTGCTCGGCTTCATCGCGTTTCGCGCCGGCTGGGTCGATCAGCTTTACGTTGCGCCGGACGGGCAGCGACAAGGGACCGGCAGTGCTCTGCTCCGGCTCGCTCAGGCCGCATCTCCGACCTTGCTGCTATGGACCTTTCAGCGCAATGCCGGCGCGCGGTGCTTCTACGAACGTCATGGTTTCGTGGCGATCGAAGAGACGGATGGTCGCCGCAATGAGGAGCGGGAGCCGGACGTGCTGTATCGCTGGCAGCGGGAACCTCCTTTGGTCTGAGTTCTCTAGGTCTCCCCGTCGATCCGGGCGCGCAGCCGGTCAAGAGCGTCGGCCGGCGAAACCAACGCAGTGTCGAGCACGAAACGCGGGCGGCCCCACGGCTCGTAGTCATGGTCGAGCACTTGTGCCCAACTCGGTGGGGTCAGTCCCGGCAGGTCGATGGTGCGTGTCTCGACCCGTCGACGGTGCTCCTTGGCATCCGAGCAGATCACTTCGATCTCGACGAGGCGCGCCGAGGCGGCTGCGGCGACGCGGCGCCAGGCGTCGCGCGTGACGGCGAGCGGGTTGACCGAATCAGCTATGACGCTCAGTCCCAAACGCAAATTCGCGTCCGCCAGGGCATAGGCGACCAGATAGCCCGCCGGCCCGACGTCGCCGGCCAGCATGCCGGACTCGCGCAATGCCTGTTCGATCGCGTCGATGCGCAGATAGGCAGCGCCGCGCTGTTCGGCCAAGACCTGTGCCAAGGTCGTTTTTCCCGTGCCCGGCAGGCCGCCGAAGACGATCAGAACCGCAGCGTCAGGCATCGTCCTCCAGCTGCTCCATATCGTCGTCGCTGAAGCCGAAATGATGGCCGATCTCATGAATCAGCACATGCCGGACCACGTCGTAGAGATCCTCACCGGTTTCGCACCAGTAATCGAGGATCGGCCGGCGATAGAGGAAGATCATGTCGAGATCGCTCGCGGTGGCGAGCACGCTCTTATGGGTCAGCGCCACGCCGCGATAGAGCCCGAGGATGTCGAACGGACTCTCCAGCTGCATCTCCCGCTCGGTGTCCTCATCGGGGAAGTCGTCGATGCGGATCACGACATCGCCCAGATGCCGGGCCAGTTCGGGCGGGATATCGGCCAGCGCATGGCGCGCGAGCGCTTCCAGATCGGCGGAGCTGGGCGGCAGGCGGACGGTGTCGTCGGTCATGAAGGGCCTCGCTTGATCTTCCGGCGGAGCTGCCGCAAGGATGCAGCACACAGGATAGGAGGGAAGCAACATGGTCGAAAGGCTCAGCGGCGTCGCACGCGACCAGGCCTTGGCCGAGCTGGCCGGCTGGACCCTGGTCCAGGGCCGCGACGCGATCCAGAAATCGTTCCGCTTCAAGGATTTCAACCAAGCCTTCGGCTTCATGGCGCAAGTGGCGCTGTTGGCCGAGAAGGCCGACCATCACCCCGAATGGTTCAATGTCTACAACAAGGTCGACATCGTGCTGACGACCCATGACGCCGACGGGCTGTCCGCCCGCGACGTGAAGCTGGCCAAGGCGATCGACGCGGTCTGACGGCGTCACGGGCGATCCGTGCCGAGATAGCCGTCGGCGCGGCGCAGGGCGGGAAAGAAGCGCGCCCAGAAAAGAATGACGGCGATCGTCGCGACTCCACCGGCGACCACGGCCGGGACCGTGCCGATCGCCGCCGCCAGCGGTCCCGGACTCGAAGGCGCCGAGCTGGTTCGAGGCGCCGATGAAGACGCCTTCGGCGGCGTTGACCCGGCCGCGCATCGCATCGGGCGTGTTGAGCTGCACCAGGCCGTGGCGGATCACCATGCTGACCATGTCGGTGCCGCCGACGAAGACCAGCGCGACCAGCGACAGCCAGGGCGAACGGGACAGGCCGAAGACGATCGTCGCGAGGCCGAAGCCCGCGACCGAGACGAGCAGCGTCCGTCCGATCCGCCGCCGCGGCGGGCGCCAGGCAAGGATCAAACCGGTGATGGCGGCGCCGATTGCCGGTGCGCTGCGCAGGGCGCCGAGCCCGACCGGTCCCCAATGCAGGATCGTATCGGCATAGACCGGCAGCAGTGCCGTGGCACCGCCGAACAGCACGGCGACGAGGTCGAGCGATATCGCACCGGCAATGATATCGCGCGCCAGGATGAACCGGACGCCTTCGAGCGCGTCGCGCAAGGTCGGGGCCGTCGCTTCACGCTCGCGGCGCTCGACGAAGACCAGGGCCAAAGCGATCGCGGACACTGCCGAAATCGCCGCCGCGGCCGAGAAGGCGACGGTAGGGCCGATGGCGATCAGCGCGCCGCCGGCGGCCGGCCCGCCGATGACGACGAGCTCCCGCAAGGCCGAATAGCGCGCCGAGGCCGTCAGATAGCGCTCCGACGGCACGATCGAGACCAGCAGCGTTCCCTCCGCCGGGCTGCCGAAGGCACGGACGATGCCAGGCCCAGCACGACCAGGAGATAGGGCGCGATCGAGTTCGTGTGCAGGATGGTGAGGACGGCGAAGGCGAGGGAGGACAGCACGCCGCCAATCGTCGCGAGCAGGGCGATCGTCTTGCGGTCGTAGCGATCGGCGACATAGCCCGCGACCAGCGCCAGGACGAAGGTCGGCAGGAACGCCGCCAGCCCGACCAGCGCCAGATCGATCGTCGCGTGGCGGATCAGGAAGACCTGCCACGCGACGGCGACCTCCGCCATCTGGAACGCGAAATCGCCGGTCAGGAACGCGACCAAGAAGAACCCGAAGGCGTTCCGCCGCCGCATCCGACTTACTTCGGCGCCATGCGCAAGGCGCCGTCGAGCCGGACGACCTCGCCGTTCAGCATCGGGTTCTCGACCATATGCAGGGCGAGGCGGGCATATTCGCTCGGATCGCCGAGCCGGGACGGGAAGGGCACCGAGGCGCCCAGACTGTCCTGCGCTGCCTGGGGCAATCCCAGCAGCATCGGCGTCAGGAACAGGCCGGGGGCGATGGCGTTGACGCGGATGCCGTAGCGCGCCAGCTCGCGCGCCGCCGGCAGCGACAGCGCGACCACGCCGCCCTTGGAGGCAGCATAGGCGGCCTGGCCGATCTGGCCGTCGAAGGCGGCGACCGAGGCGGTCGAGATGATGATGCCGCGCTCGCCGCCGTCCAGCGCATCGAGCGCCGCCATCTCGGCCGCGGCCAGGCGCAGGCAGTTGAAGGTACCGATCAGATTGACTTTGACCACGCGCTCGAAATCGGCGAGCGGCAGCGGCCCTTCTTCCTTGCCGACGATCTTGCCGGGCGTACCGATGCCGGCGCAATTGACCAGGATGCGGGCCGGCCGTGTGCTGCCTTGGCCGCGGCGAAAGCGGCTTCGGTCGAGGCGGCGTCGGCCACGTCGCAGGATACGGCCAGCCCGCCGATCTCGCGCGCCACGCTCTCTGCCGCATCGAGATTGCGGTCGAACAAGGCCACCTTGGCGCCGGCCCGGGCCAGCGCCCGCGCGGTCGCGGCGCCAGCCCCGAGCCGCCGCCGGTAACGATGGCAGCCAATCCTGCGATCTGCATTGGACTTCCTTTTTTTCGATCCATTGAAGCGACGTGGCTCATAGCAAACGCCGCAGGCCCCGTCAAAACAGCGCTCGCGGTGTCGTGGCGATTGTCGGGCGAACCGAATCATGAAAGATTCGCGTTAAAGAAGATGGGGAGGCACGCGTGCTGGCGCCGATCATCAATTACCTGCTCTATTTTGGTTCGACCCTTGCGATGCTGATCGTCGCCGGCTTCGTCTATGTCCGCTTCACGCCGGGCAACGAGATCGCGCTGATCCGGCAGGGCAATGCGGCGGCCGCCGTGGCGCTCAGCGGCGCGATGCTGGGATATGCCGCCGTGGTCTATAGTGCGACGGCGCATGGCAGCTCGCTCCTGGAAACCGCGATGTGGAGCGGCGTCTCGCTCGTCGTGCAGATCATCGCCTGCGAGCTCATCCGCGTCGTGGTTCACGACAAATGGAAAGAGGAGATCGAGCGGGGCGACATGGCCCATGGTATCGCGCTCGGCGCCTTCTCGCTCGCCGTCGCGTGATCAATGCCGGGTGTCTCACGCCGTGAGCCGCCTCGGCTTCAACGGCCTGCTGTCGCTGACCGTGCTCTCGATTGCGGTCGTTGCCGTGATCCCGCTGCTGGCGGATCTCGACGATGACGACGACACGCCGGCAATGCGGCTCTATCCGGATGTCCAATCCTGCCAGGCCGAATACAGCACGGCTGATTGTACTCGCGCCTTTGCCGGCGCCCAGGCGGCGCATGACGGCTCGGCACCGCATTACGGCGCGCAGGCCGATTGCGAGCAGCTCTATGGGCCGGGCGGCTGCATGCCGCGCGGCGATGGCGATAGCGGCTTCTTCATCCCGCTCATGACCGGTTTCCTGATCGGCCAGGCGCTGGCCGGCTCGAGCGGGATGGTCTATCAGCCGGTCTACGTCAACCGCCAGGGCATGGCCTATGCCGGCGGCGCAATGATCGGGACCTATGCGAGCGACTGCGTCGGCAATAATTGTCCGCGCCGTTCGGGCGGCTATATCCTGGCCTCGGCCAGCAGCCGCAGCAGCGGCCTCTGGAGCAGCGGCAGCTATACGGTCCATTCCTATTCCCATGGCAGTTCCAGCGCCATGGCGCACAGCTCCAGCATCTCGCGCGGCGGCTTCGGCAGTACCGCGCATGCCATGGGCGGGAGCAGCAGCTGAATGGAACGCCTCGACCTGACGCCCCGCCCGGACTGGGCGCAGGAGATCGAGGCGCTGGGGTTCGACTTCAACGCGCTGGACGGCATTCCCTATTGGCACGAGGCGGCCTGCTATCGCTTCAGCGCCGCGGAGATCGACCGGATCGAGGCGGCGGCCAACGATCTGCACGGCCTGTGCCTGCAGGCGGCCGAGCGCATCGTCACCGAGCGGCTCTACGCCCGGCTCGGCCTGCCGCCCGGCGTCTGGCCGCTGATCGAAGCGAGCTGGGCCGCGCGCCAGCCTTCGGTCTATGGTCGGTTCGATCTCGTCTATGACGGGACCAATCCGCCCAAGATGCTGGAATACAACGCCGATACGCCGACCTCGCTGTTCGAGGCGTCGATCGTGCAGTGGTATTGGAAGGAGCAGGTCTTCCCGCAGGCCGACCAGTTCAACTCGCTGCACGAGGCGCTGGTCGCGCGCTGGGCGGAGCTGCGCGCCCAGCTCGGCGACGATCTGCTCTACGTCACCTGTACTACGCCGCATCCCGAGGACGAGGCGACGGTGCAATATCTGGGATCGACCGCGATCGAGGCCGGTTGGCGCAGCAAATTCATCCCGATCGAGCAGGTCGGCTGGGATGCCGGGCGGCGCGTCTTCGCCGATCTGGACGGGCTGGCGATGCGCCGCATTTTCAAGCTCTATCCCTGGGAGTGGCTGCTGCGCGAATCCTTCGGGGCCAATATCGCGGCGTCGGGAGCTCTCTTTATCGAGCCGGCCTGGAAGATGCTGCTGTCGAACAAGGGCATCCTGCCGATCCTGTGGGAGATGTTTCCGGACCACGAAAACCTGCTGCCGGCCTATCTCGACCCGACGCCGCTCGGCAACGCGCCCTCGGTGCGCAAGCCGCTGCTCGGCCGCGAAGGCGCCAATATCTCGATCTGGGACGGCCAGCGCATGGTGGCCGAGACGGACGGGGCCTATGCCGATAGCGGCTATGTCTACCAGGCCTATGCCGAGCCGGCCGTGTTCAACGGCGTGCGCTGCAACCTCGGCACCTGGATGATCGGCGATGCCTGCCACGGCATGGGCATCCGCGAGGATGACGGGCTGGTCATGGGCAACGAATCCGCATATTTTCGAGTGATGGCGGGGCGGATATGAGCTTCTCCTGCATTGCGGCTGTGAAAGTCTCGCCGCAGGCTCCGCTCGTCAGTGGGACGCGCCCGCCTGCCGGCGAACAACCGGCATAGCCTGTCGCGCGATAGGTGATTGCCGGCTCACGCCGGCAAGGCGGGCGGGGACGCCTATAAGCGCTAGGATAAGATGGATAGGCCTTTTCGCCGGCACGACCCACCTCACCCCGGCCCTCTCCCCCCTGAAGGGCGGAGAGGGAGATTTTAGCGCCGGTGCCTTTAACTCCCTCTCCGCCCCATTGGGGGGAGAGGGCTGGGGTGAGGTGGGGAACGCTCAAGGGTCGCCAACGCTCTTATCCTAGCGCCTATGGGCAGGGACGCCCGCCCCGCTGCCCGGGCCCCCGCGCGATGAATAGTCTCCCGACGAAGGGGCGTGGCTCCGACGCCATTGCGACGGGGTCACGCCCATATGGTGCTTGAAGGCACGCTGAAACGCTGCCTCCGATTGATAGCCGACCATCTCCGCCAGAGCCCCCATGGAAACGGTCGGCTTGCGCAGCTCGGTCGCCGCGAGCGTCATGCGGATGTCGGTCAGGAGTTCGCTCGCCGACCGGCCGAGCCGGTCCTGGAAGTGGCGCACCAGGGTCGCACGCGACATGTGGCAGAGACGCGCGAGTTCGGGCAGCGACCAAGGGCGGCCCGGTTCGTGGAGCAGGGCATTCAGCGCGGGCGCCAAACGGGGGTGGCCGGCCAATGCCAGCAGCCCGGTCGGCGCCGTTTCGGCCTCGCCGGCGCGCCGCAGGATAACCGCGAACAGGGCGGTGGAGAGCGCGTTCAGCATGGCGCGGCCGCCCAGGTTTTCGGCCGCGGATTCGATGCGCATGAGCGAAACCAGGCCGGCCAGCTGCGTGGCGGTTTCGGACTGCCCGGCAGCCTCCTGGTCGGCGGCGCGGACCACCAGCGGCGAGGGCAGATAGCCCTGGATCAGGCGATCATGCGGCGGCGTGATCGTGAAGTGGCCGCACAGCATGTCGAGGCGGTCGCCGGTGCCGGCATTCTCGCTGATGGTCAGATTGGTGTGCTGGCGCGCGTGCGCCGGCACGGGCGGGCTGCCGCTGCCGTCATGCAGCACATGCACCGGGTTCGTCGGCAGCAGCAGGATGTCGGCTGACGCGAGATGCCTGGGCGGACCGCCGGCCGGATCCTCCAGCACGGCCGAGCCGCTCAGGACCGCATGATACGGGATTTCGCCCGCGACCGCCGGTCCCTGCTCGATCCGCCACGGCGCACCATAGAAGCACCGCAGGTCGAGCCGGCCGCGCACGGGAACCATGTCGAGCAGACGGCTTAGCCAATCGGAAAGGATGGGCATGTCGAATCCCTGGAATGAGACTATCAGTTAGATAATTGAGATTATATAGCATTAAAAATCTCGACCCGCTGCCTTAAATCGACACTCGTTCAGTGCTCGACCCGCTCGGCACCGCAAATCCTGAACGAAGGAGTGTCGTCATGTCCCGCATCCTTACCCCCGCCCTCGAAACCGCGACGGGCGCCACAGCCGAACTCTATGCCCAGATCAAGAAGGCGGCCGGTAGCGTGCCGAACACCTTTGCCGCGATCGGCGCCCATGGGCCGGCGGCGCTCAAGGCCGTGCTCCAGGCGGACGGCGTGCTCGCAGCCGGCAGTCTCAGCAAACAGGACCAGGAGACCGTCAAACTCGTCGTGAGCGAAATCGCCGGCTGTGACTATTGCGTGGCGGCGCATAGCCTTCTGGGCAAGTTCGCCGGCCTCAAACCCGACACCCTCCGGCAGATCCGTTCAGGCCAGCCGACCGGCGACGCCAAGCGCGACGCGCTCGTCTGCTTCGTCCGCAGGCTGGCCCAGACCAGCGGCACGATCAGCGAGGCCGAGGTCCAGGCGATCCGCGCCGCCGGCTACACCGACGCCCAGCTCGTCGACATCAGCCTCGCCATCGCGCTCACCGTCTTCACCAACGTCTTCAACCGCATCAACGACACGGAAATCGACTTTCCGGCCGTCGCCTAACTGCTGTTCCGCCGATGGGCGCCGCGGCGCCCATCGGCGGAACCAAGGAAAGAATACGCCATGAATTCGCTCGCAACGCTTTTAGCCCGGTCCAGCCTCGTCAAGGGCGACCTCGACTATCACCTGATGCGCGCCGCGATGGTGCTCATCTTCGCCCTGTTCGGCTATCAGAAATGGTTCGACTATGAGGCGCAGGTGCTGATCCCCTTCATCAGCAACGGCCCGTTCATCTTCTGGCTCGAGCCGGTATTCGGCGTCCATGGCGCCAGCTACTTCCTCGGCGTCTCGGAATGGCTGTTCGGCGCCCTGCTGCTCGCGGGCTTCTGGAACAAGACGCTCGGCATCCTGGGCGCGATCGGCTCGACCGGCACCTTCGTCATGACCGTGACCATCATTCCGTTCATTGCCGAATGGCTGGGCCGCCGTCGGCTTTCCCCGCGATGGCGATCAACAACGCCTTCCTTTTGAAAGACGTGGTCCTGCTGGTGGCTTCGCTTTACCTGCTCAAGGAAGATATCCGGCGGGCGGCGCTTGCCGCCAGCCGTTGATAACGGGGCCATGAGCCTGCATTGGACGGCCGGCGGGAGCACCCGCCTGCCGCTCAATGCGTCTTGATCGCAATCTGCACCTGCCGCGGCGGCGGGTGGCGCAATTGGCGTTCGCGGTGGGCGATGTAGAGGGTCGAGCCGATGATGATGGCGCTGCCGGCCAGCGTGTACCAGGTCGGCACCTCGCCGAAGACGCAATAGCCGAACAGGATGGCGAAGAGCAGGCGCAGATAATCGACCGGCGCCACGGCAGTCGCCTCGCCCTCATAATAGGCCTGGGTGATCAGGATCTGGCCGGTACCGCCGGCCAGGCCGGTCAGCAGGAACAGCAGCAGGTCGAGCGGCGTCGGCGTCAGCCAGACGAACCAGCTCGGAATCGCCGAACAGAGACTGGCAATCAGCGACAGGTAGAAGACGATGGTGACCGAGGCCTCGGTGCCGCTCAGCCGCTTCACCAGCGTGATCGCGATCGAAGAGATGAAAGCGCTCGACAGCGCCATCGTCATCGGCACGCTGATCTCGCCGTCGAAGGGCCGGACGATGATCAGCACGCCGGCGAAGCCGACCAAAGTTGCGGTCCAGCGCCGCCAGCGCACCTGCTCGCCCAGGAACAGCACAGCCATAAAAAATCATGTACAAGGGCGTGGTGAAGCTGATCGCGGTCGATTTGGCGAGCGGCAGCCGGGCCACGGCGTAGAAGCCCAGGAACATGCCGCAGACACCGACCAGCCCGCGGAACAGATGCTGGAACGGCCGGCGGTGCGGAACGCGCCGAAGCCGCCGGCGATGAAACTTGGTAGCAGCGGGATCAGGCGAAGCTCGACCGGAAGAACGCGACCTGGATCGGGCTGTAACGCTGGCCCAGATCCTTGGCCAGCAGCCCCATCAGCGAGAAGCTGAGCGCGGCGCCCACAGCCCAGAACATGGCCCGGATCGGCGGCGTCAGCCGGTACCATTGCCGCCGCTCGTAGCGCAGCAGCAGCCGGGGCTGCTGGTAAAGGGTCCGACCCCTGCCGGCACTGCGGCGCTGCAGGCTCGGGCTGCGGTGTCGGCGAGACGCGATCGGCATGAAGCACGGTTTCCGGCTGCTCGAAATCCGGTCAGCCTACCGGCCGAATGGTCGATCGCGAGGTCTCTCAGCTTTTCCCGGGCGAATGCAAAGCTCGACAGATAGGGGGGCTCGGCAATGCCTGGCGCCAGAAGCGGATCCGGCAACCGGCGCCCCCCGTGGCCGGGTGCAGCGGCAGCACGCCGGCCCAGACCGGCGACGCGTAATCCTCCTCGTCATCCTTGGGCGGCCCGGTCCGGATCTTGGCCGAGGCTTCGGTCAGGTCGAGCGACAGCACCAGCGTGCCTTTCAGCTCCTGCTTCGTCACGGCGCAGCTCTCTGGTCCGGCGGGGAACAGCCGTTCGATGAAGCCGTCGAGCGCGGCCCGCTTTTCGTCCTCGCCGCGTACCGGCTCGGCTCGGCCGAAGGCCATGACCGAGCGGTAGTTGATCGAATGGTGGAAGCCGCTGCGCGCCAGCACGAAGCCGTCGACATGGGTGACGGTTAGGCAGACCTCATGGCCCTCTGCCTGATGCTCCAGCATGCGGCTGGCCGCGGAGCCGTGCCAGAACACCCGGTTGCCATGGCGCCAATGCGCAGTCGGGCGTGACATAGGGCTTGCCGTCGATGACGTAGCCGACATGGCAATAGGCGGGCCGCATCCAGGATTTCGTAGACTGTTTCGGTCTCGTAACGACCGCGCTCGGGCATGCGTTTGACGCGCGAGCGCGGGGTTGGCGTGAAAGTGTTCATCAGCGGCTCCAGTTTCCAAAGTCGCTCGCCCGTATTGAGGCTGTGAAAATATTGCCAAGGGCTGCACTGATCATTAGTGGGGCGGGCGTCCCGCCCGCCTTGCCGGCAGAGCCGGCATCAGCGGCGCCAGTTACTGCCGCCTCCGGCGGCATGGCGGGCGAGGACGCCCGCCCCACTTCCGTTAGCGAGAACCTTGGTGGATACATTCACAGCCGCAATGCAGGAGAAGGGGCTGGATCGAACCCTAATTCCTCAATGGCTCCCTCCAAAGAGCCACTTCCGATCCAGTTATGGAGCCACTCTTTGTCGAGCGCCCCGTGCCACGGCCTGGACACCAGCGGCCAGTGCCGGCTCGTCCCAGCCGGCATAGCCGAGGATCAGTCCGCTCTCCGTGACCGGGCCGGCGAAATAGCGGCTGAGCGGGGCGGGGGCGGCGCCCTGGATCCGGGCGGCGAGGGCGCGGTCGTCGCGGCCGTCGGCCAGCCTTCCGACCAGATGCAGCCCGGCGCCCGAGGGGCTGAGCGCTACGGCGCCGTCGAGCCGGTGCCGCGCGTGATGCAGCAGCGCCTCTTGCCGCGCCTGGTAGAGCGCCCGCATACGCCGGATATGCGCGCCGAAGCTGCCGCTTGCCATGAACTCGGCCAGGGCGGCCTTGGCCGAGGGCGGCAGCGTGGCCGTCGAGCTGGCTGCGGCCGGGCGGCGAAGGCTTCGGGCCAGCCCGGCTGGGCAGACCATGTAGGCGAGGCGGGAGCGACGGGAACATCGATTTCGAGAAACTGCCGACATAGATCACCCGGTCGCCGCCATTGAGGCCGTAAAGCGCGGTCAGCGGCTTGCTGCGATAGCGGAACTCGCCGTCGTAGTCGTCTTCGACGATCACGCTGCCGGCCTGGCGTGCCCAGTCGATCAGGGCGAGCCGCCGCTTCAGGCTCATCGTGGCGCCGAGCGGGTATTGATGCGACGGCGTCACGCAGGCGAGCCGCGCCGCCGGGGCGAGGCGGATGCCCGCAGCGACGTCGAGCCCCTCGGCATCGACCGGCACGGGCGCCGGCACCAGCCCGGCGGCGATCAGCGCCGCGCGGGTCTCGGCATAGCCCGGCTCCTCGACCCAGGCAGTGTCACGAGGATCGGCCAGCAGCGGCCGCCAGATCGACCGCCTGGCGGGCGCTGGCCAGCACGATGATCTGGTCCGGATCGCAGATCACGCCGCGCGCCGGCCCAAGATGCGCCGCGATGGCGGCACGCAGAGGCGGCCAGCCGCGCGGATCGGCGAGCCAGAGCGCATCGCGGCCGAGCTGGCGGCCGGAGCGGGCCAGCAGCTGGCGCCATTCGGCAAGCGGAAAGGCGTCGAGCGCCGGCACGCCGGGCGTGAATACCAGCGGCGCGCCGTTCGGCGCGTTGGTCGCGCCGCGCAAGGCTCGGCCGCGAGCCGACAGGCCGGGTGCCGCGTCGGCGGCCGGGACGCCGGTCCCCAAAGTCGCCTCGGCGCAGGCGGCCGCGATGAAGGTGCCGCCGCCCTGTACCGTCTCGATATAGCCTTCGGCCGCGAGCAGATCATAGGCGGCGGCGACCGTGTTGCGCGACACGCCGAGGCGCTGGGCCAGCGTGCGGCTCGATGGCAGCTTGGCGCCGGCCGCCATGCCGCCCGACAGGGCCAGCCGGCGCAGCTCGCGCGCAAGCTGCGCGGCCAGGTTTCGACCGCGGCCGGTTCGAGCGCGATATGGTCGAGAAAGGCTTCCGCGCGTCGCGCCATGTCGCAATCCGTCCACTGCTGCGTCGCCTGGCTCGATTGACAGGCCGGGGCGGGCGCCGTATCCCCCTGCACAGGAACCCGCTCCCCCGAGACAGCGAGGCACATGCCCGTGAAGAAGGTCTATGAGAACGCCAAGGCCGCCCTGGACGGCTTGCTCCGCGACGATATCACCATCATGTCGGGCGGCTTCGGATTGTGCGGCACGCCCAATACGCTGATCAAGGAGATCCGCGCTTCGGGCGTCAAGGGCCTGACCGTGATCTCGAACAATGCCGGCATCGACGGCGACGGGCCTGGGCGTGCTGCTGGAAACCCGGCAGATCCGCAAGATGATCAGCTCCTATGTCGGCGAGAACAAGCTGTTCGAGAAGCAGTATCTGGCCGGCGAGCTGGAGCTGGAGTTCAATCCGCAAGGCACCATGGCCGAGCGCATCCGCGCCGGCGGCGCCGGCATCCCGGCCTTCTTCACCAAGACCGGCGTCGGCACGCTGGTCGCCGAGGGCAAGGAGGAGCGCGTCTTCGACGGCCAGCGCTACATCATGGAGCGCGGGCTGGTCGCCGATCTGTCGATCATCCATGCCTGGAAGGCCGATACCGAAGGCAACCTCGTCTATCGCAAGACCGCGCGCAACTTCAACCCGATGATGGCCTCGGCCGGCAAGGTCACCGTGGTCGAGGTCGAGCATCTGGTCGAAGCCGGCGAGATAGAGCCCGACCAGATCCACACCCCCGGCATCTTCGTCCAGCGCATCGTGCATGTGCCGGATGCGGTGAAGCGGATCGAGAAAGTCACGACGCGCAAGCGGCCGGAAGCCGTCTGAGGAGACAAGCCATGCCCTGGACTCGCGATGAAATGGCCGCGCGCGCGGCCAAGGAGCTGAAGGACGGCTTCTACGTCAATCTCGGTATCGGCATTCCGACGCTGGTGTCGAATTTCATTCCCGACGGCGTCGGCGTGCAGCTGCCAGAGCGAAAAACGGCATGCTCGGCTTCGGTCCCTTCCCCTATGAGGGCGAAGAGGATCCCGACCTGATCAATGCCGGCAAGCAGACCATTACCGAGATCCCGACCAGCAGCTATTTCAGCAGCGCCGACAGTTTCGGCATGATCCGCGGCGGCCATATCGACATCGCCATCCTGGGCGCGATGCAGGTTGCCGAGAACGGCGATCTGGCCAATTGGATGATCCCCGGCAAGATGATCAAGGGCATGGGCGGCGCCATGGATCTGGTCGCCGGCGTGAAGCGCGTCGTCGTGCTGATGGAGCACACGGCCAAGGACGGCGAGAAGAAGCTGCTGCATCGCTGCTCCCTGCCGCTGACCGGCACCGGCGTGGTCGACATGGTGATCACGGAATACGCCGTGTTCACCCTCGGCGAGCACGGCATGGAGCTGATCGAGATCGCCCCCGGCGTCAGCCTGGACGACATCGCCCAGCGGACCGAGGCGAAGTACAGCGTGGCACCGGCGCTGAAGGCGGCGTGAGGTCAGCTTGAGCCGTAATGTTGCGCTCTTCATGCATCACAGGCCCTCGCACTTTCGCGCGATTTCTCGATAGATCGTCATCCCCGGGACGAGCCCGGCCATGACAATAGATGTATTGGACGAAGGCTCGGCGCCTTAACACGCCATGCTGCCGCGGCGGTGCCGCCCTGCCGCGCTTGAGGGTCCGCAGCGGGCCGGCATCGGTTAAGGTGCCGCTCCCGCCGACGCCCGCAAGGATCCCTGCATGACGCCCCAGCCTCTGTCTTCCGTGACGCAACGCCGCGCCGCGCTCCGGCCCGGGATCGATGCGCTGGAAGATTCGATGATCTCCGAGGTGGCGATGCTCGGCCTGGGGCAGCCGGACGTCATCCCGCTCTGGTTCGGCGAGGGTGATCAGCCGACGCCGCCCTTCATCTGCGAGGCGGCGGCGCGCGCCATGGCGTCGGGCGAGACCTTCTACACCTTCAATCTCGGCATCCCGCCGCTGCGCGCGGCGATCGCCGGCTATGAGACCGGGCTCCATGCCAAGCCGGTGACCGCCGACCGGGTCATCGTCACCAGCTCGGGCATGCAGGGCATCTTCCTGACCGTGCAGGCGATCACCGATCCGGGCGACAATATCCTGGTGATCAGCCCGGTCTGGCCGAATATCCGTGGTGCCATCGAGATCTTCGGCGGCGAGCCGCGCGACGTCGCGCTGGGCCGGACCGAGGATGGCGGCTTCCGTCTCGACCTGGCCGCGCTCGAAGCGGCGCTTGATGTCCGGACCAAGGCGGTCTTCATCAATTCGCCGTCCAACCCGACCGGCTGGATGATGACCGAGGACGAGTCGCGCCAGCTGCTGGACTTCACGCGCCGGCATGGGCTGTGGCTGATCGCCGACGAGGTCTATGCCCGCGTGGTCTATGGCCGGCGCGCGGCGACGTCCTTCCTCGACATCATCGAGCCGGAGGATCGCGTCGTCGTCATAAACAGCTTCTCCAAGGCCTGGGCGATGACCGGCTGGCGGCTGGGCTGGATGGTGGCGCCGGCCGAGCTCAACCCGATCTATCTCAAGCTGATCCAGTTCAATGTCAGCGGCGCGCCGACCTTCATCCAGCATGCCGCCGTGACCGCGATCCAGGAGGGCGAAAGCTTCATCGTCCAGATGGCGGAGCGCTATCGTGCCGGCCGCGATCTCGTGGTCGAGCGGCTCAGCGGCTTGCCGCGCGTGCGCTTCCGCTCGCCCGATGCGGCCTTCTACGCCTTCCTGCAGATCGACGGGCTGACCGATTCGCTGAGTTTCGCCAAGCAGATCCTGGCGGAGACCCGGGTCGGGCTGGCGCCCGGCGCCGCTTTCGGCCTGGGCGGCGAGGGGCATCTGCGCCTGTGCTTCGCCGCCTCGGCGCAGCGTCTCGAGCCGGCGCTCGACCGGCTGGCCAAGGCGCTGGGCAAGAACAGCGCCTGACGGCCGCGCACCTGGTCAGCCCTTGAGCGGGTAGTCCGCGACCTCGTCATAGATCGAGCCGGCCTTGGTCCGGTAGCTGCGGATCAGGTGGAACGCCTCGACCCGGAAGGCCGGCAGCCGCAGCAGATTGTTCTCCGTGACGAAGCGGCGGATCTCGACCGGATTGCCGTTCTGGACATTGCCGAGCGTGACATGCGGCGCGAAACGCCTGCCCTCCGGCGGCAGTCCGGCGCGCATCAGCGCGTGCTCGACCTTTTCATGCAGTTGGGCCAGCGGCGGCGAGCGGTCGAGCCCGGCATAGATGACCCGCGGCTTGTCGTCCGGGCCGAAGCTGCCGGTGCCGGCAATGGCGAGATCGAACTGTTTCAGGCGGATACCGGCGAGCGCCTCGTCGATATCCGCGGCCATGCCTTCATCGACCTCGCCGATAAAGCGGAGCGTCACATGGTAATTGCCCGGATCGACCCACTTCACCCCGGGCAGGCCGTGGCAGAGGGTCGACAGGGTCAGACGCTGTTCTGGTGGCAGGGCAATGCCTGCGAAAAGTCTCAGCATCTAGGTCAGGGGCAGGGGTTGGGGATCTCGGCATGGAGCGCGGCGATGCTCTGCAGCAGCTCCGGCGGGAGTTTCAGGTCGAAGGCGTCGACATCGGACTTCAACTGGTCCATCGAGGTCGCGCCGATGATGGTCGACGTCACGAAAGCCTGATGATGGACGAAGGCCAGCGCCATCTGCGCCGGGTCGAGCCCATTGTCGCGCGCCAGCGTCACATAGCGCTCGATCGCCTTCTGGCCGAGCGCGCTGTTGTACCGCGTGAAGCGCGTGAACAGGGTCATCCGCGCCCCGGCGGGCTTGGCGCCGTTCAGATATTTGCCGCTGAGCGAGCCGCCGCCGAGCGGCGAATAGGCCAGCAGCCCGCAATCCTCGCGCAGCGCGATCTCGGCCAGCCCCTGTTCGAACACACGGTTGACCAGGTTATAGGCGTTCTGGATCGACGCGACCCGCGGCAGCCCGCGGAACTCGGCCAGCGCCAGATAGCGTGCCAGTCCCCAAGGCGTCTCGTTCGACACGCCGATCGCGCGGATCTTGCCTTCCTTGACCAGCTCGTCCAGCGCCGCCAGCGTCGCGTCGATTGCGACCTCTTCCGGATCCTCGGCATGGACATAGGCGGTCTGGCCGAAGGTCGTGGTGCGCCGGTCCGGCCAATGCATCTGGTAGAGATCGATATGGTCGATGCCCAGGCGCTGCAGGCTGGTCTCGACCGCGGCGCGCAGATTGGCGCGGTCGAGATGGGTGTCGCCGCCGCGGATATGGTGCATGTCGCGCAGCGGGCCGGCTGCCTTGGTGGCGATGATCACCTGGTCGCGCGTCTTCGCATCCTTGAGCCACGAGCCGATATAGGACTCGGTCCGGCCTTGCGTCTCGCCGCGCGGCGGGACGGGATACATCTCGGCCGTATCGATGAAATTCACGCCACGGTCGAGCGCGTAGCTGAGCTGCCGATGCGCTTCGGCTTCGGTGTTCTGCTCGCCCCAGGTCATGGTGCCGAGGCAGACACGGCTGACGTTGAAATCGGTACGGCCAAGGCGAACGTAATCCATTGCGGCGGGCTCTTTGGCTGGAGGCGGAGAGGCGACCTTTTGCCTGTCGGGGCAGGCCGGGTCAAGGGGCGCGGCGATATGCTTGACGACTGCCGATGGCGTGGTTTCAATACCGATCAACCATGCCGCTTTTCCCGCCTGTAGAATCGACCATTTCGGGAGCGGACGCGCCGACCGTCGATGCGCCGGCATCGCGCCTTCGCCGCGGTCGCCCGCCTAAGCTCCCACAGAACGAAACGACGCGTGGAGGCATTCTCGACGCGGCCGAGACGCTGTTCTCCGAGCACGGCTTCCATGGCGTCACCATCCGCGAGGTCAGCCGGGCCGGCGGAGTCGATTCGGCCCTGGTGCATTATTATTTCGGCACCAAGCGCGGGTTGTTCGACGCCGTATTCCTGCGCCGCGCGGAATTGCTGAACCGGGATCGCCTGGAAGCCATGAACGGGTACGAGCTGGACTCCGGGACGGCCGGCATGACGGTCGATGGCGTGATCGACGCGTTTCTCCGGCCGCTCACCGACCTGGCGGCGCTGGACGATCCGGGCTGGCGCAGCTATTTCGCCCTGGTAGCCATGGTCAACAATACGCCCGCCTGGGGCGGCGAAACCATGGCGCGCTATTTCGATCCGGTGATCCACCGCCTGATCGAATTGTTGCGCAAGATCATGCCCGAAGCGCCCGCGACCGAACTCTATTACGCCTACCACATGCTGTCCGGCTCGCTGACGCTCACCTTCTCGGATACCGGCCGCCTGGACCTGTTGTCCGGCGGTCTCTGCCGGTCGCATGATTTCGTCGCGATCCATCAGCGCATGGTGACCTACGCTGCCGCTGGGTTCCGCCGGATCTGCAGCCCCCAGGGCTGACCCTCCCAGGCATTTCGCAAAACCCCCGACCGCTCTTCGGCGCTGCAATCCCAACAGCGGAATTTCGCGGCTGACGCGATTCTCTGTTGACAAATCTGGGTTGCAGAGGGAACCATCGGATTTAAATCATCAAACGGTGAATTATCGAATTCGCTGAATATTAACGGGGGGATACAACATGGAAGACCAACTTCCTTGGGGGAGAAGACGTGCCTTTGGCACGTCGCTTTTGGCGGCAACCGCACTCACGACCTCGATGCTGCCCGGCCTGGCTCACGCGCAGCAATCGCAATCGGCCGCGGCCACTGCGGTCGAGGAGATCACCGTCACGGCACAGCGTCGTGCGGAAACGCAGCAGAAGGTGCCGATTGCCGTCACGGCCTTCACCGAGCGCGACCTCGCCAACCACACGACCGATGATCTGAGCGGGCTGCAGGGCGCGGTGCCCAATATGGAACTCGTGCAGGGGCGCGGCTCGGCCACCGCCGCGAACATCACGATCCGCGGCATCGGCCAGCCCGATCCGCTGCCGACCTTCGATCCCGGCGTCGGCGTCTATGTCGACGACGTCTATATCGCCCGTGTCCAGGGCGCGCTGTTCGACGTCTACGACACGAGCCAGATCGAGGTGCTGCGCGGCCCGCAGGGCACGCTCTACGGCAAGAACACGATCGGCGGCGCGGTTAAGATCACGACGACCGAGCCGAGCTTCACCCCGACTGGCTATGCCCAGATCGGGCTGGGCGATTACGGGCAGGTCAATGCCAAGGCCGGCTTCAGCGACGCCATCGTGCCGGGCGAGCTTGCGGCCTCTGCCGCCTTCTTCGATTCGCAGCATGACGGCTACGTGACCGACACCGTGACCGGGCAGAAATATAACGACAAGGACACCAAGGCCGGCCGGGTCAGCCTGCTCTGGACGCCCAATCCGGACCTGACCGTGCATGTCAATGTCGACGAGACGGTCGACCGGCCGATGCCGAATCTCGGCCGCTCCGAATCCTTTCTCTACCAGGAGGATCTCGGCACGGGCGCGGTCAAGATCCTGCAGCTCGCGCCGACGACGCGGTTCAACTACACGACCCAGCAGTCGATCTCGTCGTCCTTCGGCAATCTGAACGCGCTCGACAATACCGGTATCGGCATCACGACCGATTACCGCATCAACGAGAATCTGACCTTCAAGTCGATCAGCGCCTTTCGCGACCTGAGTTCGCGCCAGGATCTCGACATCGACGGCTCGCGATTCGAGCTGGGTGACGCCTATGTCGGGGTCGGCGAGAACCAGACCAGCCAGGAATTCCAGATCAACTACGACACGGCGCAATTCAACCTGGTCGGCGGGTTCTTCTTCGAGCATGAGCACGTCAAGACCGACCAGCTGGCCAATGCGAACGACTTCCTGACCCTGTTCGGCCTGCCGCTGACCACGCTACGCACGCGCGAGGACGATACCGAGGACGACAGCTATGCCGGCTTCGTCAACGGCACCTATCACATCACCGCACCCCTCTCGATCAATGGCGGGCTGCGCTACGGCATCGAGAGCAAGGACTATACGGATGCGACGGCGCTCTACATTGCCGGCGCGCCGAGCGGTGTGCTGCCGCAGCAGACGCTGCACGCCACCTGGTACAATCTGGCGCCGCGCTTCGCCGTGCAATACCAGCTCTCCGACGATGCGATGAGCTATGCCAGCGTCTCGCGCGGCTTCAAGAGCGGCGGCTTCAACGGCCGGGCCGAAGAACCGGGCGATCTCCAGCCCTATGCGCCGGAAAAGGTGTGGACCTACGAACTCGGCGCGAAGACCGATTGGTTCGAGCACAGGCTGCGGCTCAATGGCGACGTGTTCTACAACGACTACACCGACTTCCAGGCGCGGGTCGCCAGCGGCAACGGCCTGAGCGCAGCGTTCCCGGTGCTGAATGCCGCCTCGGCCAACACCAAGGGCGCGGAACTCGAAGCGACGGCGGTGCCGGTCAAGGCGCTCGAGCTGGCAGCAACGGTCGGCTATCTCGATGCGCAATACGAGCAGTTCACCGATCCGGATCCGACCGCCGTCCATGATCGCATGGCCTTCTCGCCGCATTGGACCGGACGGCTGTCGCAGGCCTACACCTTCGATCTGCAGAATGCCGGATCGCTCCGCATCAGCGCCGACGAGAATTACCGCAGCAAGACCTGGCTCAGCGTCGACAACGAAGCCGGCCTCTCGCAGGACCGGTTCTGGTTGCTGAACGCCCGCGCCGCGTGGGAGTCGGAGGATGCGGACTGGACCGCGGCCTTCGCGATCCTGAATATCGCCGACGTCATCTATAAGACGGACGCACAGAACTTCACGTCCCTGGCCAATATTCAGACGGCGTATTACGGCGCGCCGCGCACATTCAGCTTTACGGTCGGCTACCACTTCTGACCGGTATTTAGGAGTACCCCGAGCCAGTGCTCGGGAATCAATGCGGGACACTGTCCGGGGCCGGCGAGATGCGGGTCCCGGCACAGCCGCTGCTTGCCTGATGGTCCGCACATTCGAGGAAGCCAAAGCGCGATGAATTTAGGTCATCGATGTCGCGGCAAGAATCCTCGCCCGCTTGGCGGGAGAGGGTGGCGAGTGGAACGAGCCGGGAGAGGGTGGGTACGCCGGCTGAGGTTGCCTGCGGCCTGTCCGGCGCATTCACCCTCACCCGGCTCACTCGCGTTCGCCACCCTCTCCCGCCAAGCGGGCGAGGGTTCCAGCCCGGCCTAAGCACATTCCGCTTCAACAAAAAAACAGCAAGGGAGAAATC
>JBBCHB010000018.1:0-224595 GCA_037200015.1 Aliidongia sp.
GTGCTCGCCGCCGCTGCGCTCTGTTCGGCGAGAGCCGAGCAGGTAGAAACCGTCGCCGCGAAGACGGCGACGAGCAGGACACGCGGTAGCGTTGCGCTGAAGGATTTCGACGGTCCGGATCTCCAAAATGACCTAGTCTGCGAAGTGACCAGCCGGGGCACGCCAGACGTGTCGCGGTTTGGAGAGCTAGCATCGAATTTTATAACATTGATAACTCGCGCTTATCAATTCCGCGACGGCACCGGGGCGGCAGATGTGTTGCCCTCGGGTGCGGCCGTCGTCTGAAGCCCGTCACGCACAAAGCGGTGCGGAGCGGGACGTTACTGCTGTCCGTTTGAGACAGGGGTCCAATCAGCCCAGCTGCGGATCTCGCCCGAAGCCGGCAGAGCGGCGGTCTGCGAGGCCGTAGGCGCGGATGAAGTGGTCGTGGACCAGTCGGCCCAGGTGCGAATCTTGCCGACGCTCGATTGCGAGGCGGTCTGCTCGTTCGGCGTGGAGCAGGCGGCCAGTGTAACGGCAAACAGGGCGGCTACGGCGACGCGCTGTGCGGTCTTGGTGACGATGCTGGACATTTTTATCTCCTGGAACTCGATGCCGCAGGAGAGTTGGGTAGCCTGGCACCGGCGCGCCAATACCGAGTCGCTACTGTTTCAATAAGGAATGCTTATCAGTCGTCCGTCGGGGCGATCTCCTCGAGCACGGACGTCACGTCCCGCAGCAGACCCAGAAACATCCGCGTCGCGGTGCTCGCCGGCTGGCCGTCCCGGTCCGTGGCGAAGACGGCCGTGAGCTCCCAGCAGATCTCCGGATCGGCCAGCTCAGCTACGCCCAGCCGTTGTGCCGTGCGATCCTCCGGATGCCGGGCGATCACGCCTCTGGGTACCAGCGCGATGCCCAACCCGTGCGCGACCAGATCCAGCTGCGTGGCAAGATCGTCGACCTCGAAACTGGTCCGCCGGCTGAGGCGCTGTTCGGCGAAGCTGCGATCGACCAGCTGCCGTGTGCCCCAATCCGGATGCAGATCGACGAAGACTTCGTCGAGCAGGGCGCCGAGCGTGACGTCGCGCCGGCCGGCAAGCGGATGGTCCGGCGCGCTGACCGCGACCAGCGGTTCGCAGGCCAGCATCCAGCCCATGACGCCGCGCGGCAGAGCGCCGGCAAACTGGGTGAAGGCGAGATCGAGTGCGCCGGTCCTGACGCCTTCGATCAGCGGCAACGAGCCGCCGGACACGACGCGGATCTCGACCTTGGGGGCAGCGCGCGCGGAAACGGCCCAGGATTTCGGCGACATCGAGCAGCGGCGCAAGCCCCTGGATCAGGCCGATCGACAATGTGCCGCGCTGCAGCCCCTGCATCTGGTCGACGACCAGCCGCGCATCGGCGGCGGCGGCCAGCACGCGCCGTGCCTCGATCAGGAAGGCAAGGCCGGTCGGTGTCGGGTCGACGCGCCGGGTGGTCCGGATGAACAGGGGCGCGCCGAGTTCCGCTTCGAGTGCACGGATCGAGGCGGACAGGCCAGACTGCACGATATGCAGCTGCTTGGCCGCCCGCGTGAAATTGCGCAGCTCGGCGACGGTGATGAAATGCTCCAGCTGTTTCAGGTCCATGGCCAATTCAGCAGATTTAATGCTCAATCCGAGCAGAAATTACCGTTAGACAGATATAATACCGAATCCCATCTGTGCCGGCAGTCCTCAAATCGATTGGGAATGCATCATGGCACAGGAAAAATCTCTTCCGCTTCGGCAGCTCGGCCGGACCGATATGCAGATCACCCGGGTCGGCTTCGGCTCCTGGGCGGTCGGCGGCGACTGGGCGGTCGGCTGGGGCGACCAGGATGACGGTGCCTCGGTCGCGGCCATCCGTCATGCCGTCGCGCGCGGCGTGAACTGGATCGATACTGCTGCGATCTACGGCCTCGGTCATTCCGAAGAGGTCGTGGCGGCGGCGCTGGAAGGCATTCCGCGCGCGCAGCGGCCTTACATCTTCACCAAATGCGGCCTCGTCCCGAATCCGGAAGACCGCCGCAAGGGGCCCAAGCAGGTCGGCGCGCCGGCCAGCTTGCGTCGAGAGGTCGAGGCGTCGCTGCAACGCCTGCAGGTCGAGCGCATCGATCTCTACCAGATGCATTGGCCGGCCGAGGACGGCACGCCGATCGAGGACTACTGGCAGACGCTGCTCGACCTGAAGCGGGAGGGCAAGGTCCGCGCCGTCGGCCTGTCGAACCACAATGTGCAGCAGCTGGCGGCGGCCGAGGCGATCGGCCATGTCGACACGCTGCAGCCGCCCTTTTCCGCGATCAAGCGTGCCGTCGGGGCGGCCGAACTGCCCTGGTGCGCGGCGCATGACACGGGGGTGATCGTCTATAGCCCGATGCAGGCCGGGCTGCTCACCGGCCGCTTCAGCACCGAACGGGCGGCGGCCCTGCCGGCCAATGACTGGCGGTCACGCAATGCCGAGTTCCAGGGCGAGGCGCTGCAGCGCAATCTGGCGGTCGCCGCCGCCATGGCCGTGGTGGCCAAGCGTCATGGCACCAGCACGGCCGCGGTTGCTGTGGCCTGGACGCTTGCCTGGCCCGGCGTGACCGGCGCCATCGTCGGCGCCCGCTCGCCGGATCAGGTCGATGGCTGGCTAGACGCGGCGACGCTGTCGCTGACCGAGGCGGATATCGCGGAGATCGGTGCGGCGATCGAGCGCAGCGGCGCCGGTACCGGTCCGTCGCGTTGGTCTTGAGACAGGAGGCAAACCATGAGTCTCGATCGACGCAGTTTCGCCGCGCTGCTGGCCTTCGGTGCGATCGGCGGCGAGACCGCGTTCGGCCAGGTGCCCGAGCGCGCATCGCCTGAAGCATTCATCCTGCCGCCGAACGGTTGGGTGCCGAACAATCAGCGCCTGCCGGTGCTGCTCTATCGCCGGGTCCTTGCGTCCGGCGGCGCCGATCCGGCAGTGCCGTTCGAGGCGGGCGTTCCAGCGCAATGGCTGGCCGCCGCAATGGCGCAACGGCGTCTATGACTATCATCACTATCATTCGACCGCACATGAGGTGCTGGGCTTTGCCGCCGGACGGGCGAAGCTCATGCTGGGCGGACCGGATGGACGCGAGGTCATGGTCGATGCCGGCGATGTCGCCGTGCTGCCGGCCGGCACCGGGCATTGCCGGATCGACGCCAGCGACGATTTCCTCGTGGTCGGCGCCTATCCGCCGGACCAGCACTGGGATATCTGCCGAACGGCATTGAGTGCCGGAGCGGCTGCACGCATGGCGCATGTGCCGTTCCCGGCTTCAGATCCCCTTTACGGCTCCGAAGGAGCGCTGGCTTCGCTCTGGAGGGCAGCATGACTGCGACCTATTCACCGATCAGCGTCGTCCGGCCGGACGAATTCGCGTCCGGCACGGCGCAGACGCCGGGCTCGCTCCGTCTCGCCGCGGTTGCGCCGCTGCAGGGTGTCGACACTGCGCTCTGGGGCGGGTTGTTCGAGGTGGAACCGGGCGGCCGCACCGGCATTCATCATCATGGCCGGCAGGAGACCATCGCCTATGTCCTGTCGGGCGTCTGCGAGATCCGCTGGGGTGCCCAGGGCGAGTATGCCGCCCGCGCCCAGGGTGGCGATTTCATCCATGTGCCGGCCTGGGTGCCACATATGGAGCTCAACCCATCGGCGACGGAGCCGTTCCGCTGGGTGGTCGTGCGTAGCACCTCGACGCCGATCGTTGTCAATCTGCCGGACGATATCTGGCCGGCGGGTCCTGCCGAGAGGAATAGCCAGCAATGAAGGAAATCGAGGATTGGGGGCTCCAGCCGACGCGGCGTGCCGTGCTGGGGACCGGAACCGCGGCCGCCGCCCTGCTCGTGACCGGCGTGCCCAAGGATGCGCGCGCCGGCACCGCCGAGGCCGGGGCGGCGCCGGTAAAAGTCTCCGTCACGTTGCAGATCAACGGCCGGCCGCATCGCCTCGATCTCGATCCGCGCAGCAGCCTGCTCGACGTGCTGCGCGATCATCTGGCTTTGACCGGGACGAAGAAGGGCTGCGATCACGGCCAGTGCGGCGCCTGCACGGTGCTGCTCGAAGGACGGCGGATCAATTCCTGCCTGACCCTGGCGGTGATGCATGACGGGCAGTCGATCACCACGATCGAGGGGCTGGCCGAGAACGGCCGGATGCACCCGATGCAGGCCGCCTTCGTCGAGCATGACGGCTTCCAATGCGGCTACTGTACCTCCGGCCAGATCTGTTCCGCGGTCGGCATGCTCGCCGAGAGCGGGGCCGGCATGCCCGAGCTACGTCACCGAGCAGCTGACCGATCATCCGGCGCTGACCGATGTCGAGATCCGCGAGCGCATGAGCGGCAATATCTGTCGCTGCGCCGCTTATCCGAACATCGTGGCAGCAATCCGCCAGGCGGGAGGGCTGCCGGCATGATCCCCTTTACCTATGAGCGCGCGAACTCGCCGGTCGAGGCTGCCGCTGCGGCGGCCAAACCGGGCGCGAAATTCATTGCCGGCGGGACGAATTTGCTCGACCTGATGAAGTTGCAGGTCGAGACGCCGACGCATCTGGTCGATATCAGCCGCCTGCCGCTGGACCAGGTCACCGAGACGTCCGGCGGCGGCCTGCGCATTGGCGCGCTCGTCCGCAACAGCGATCTCGCCGCCGATCCCCGCATACGATCGCACTACGGCGTGCTGAGCCGCGCGCTGCTGGCCGGCGCCAGCGCGCAGCTGCGCAACAAGGCGACGACCGGCGGCAACCTGCTGCAGCGGACGCGCTGCTCGTATTTCTACGATACAACCAAGCCCTGTAACAAACGCGAGCCCGGCTCGGGCTGTGCCGCGCTGGGCGGGGTCAATCGGAACAACGCGATCCTGGGCGGCAGCGCGCAATGCATCGCGACCAACCCGTCCGATATGGCGGTCGCGATGCGGGTGCTCGATGCCGAGATCGAAGCGGTCGATGGCGCCGGCAAGACGCGCCGCATCCCGATTGCCGAGTTCCATCGCCTGCCCGGCAACACGCCGGAGGTCGAGACCGTGCTGAAGCGCGGCGAGATCATCACGGCGGTGACCCTGCCACCACCACCACCCGGCGTGCAGCTCTATCGCAAGGTGCGCGACCGCGCGTCTTATGCCTTCGCGCTGGTTTCGGTCGCGGCGATCGTCGAGACCAATAACGGCCGGATCCGCTCCGCGCGCCTTGCTTTCGGCGGGTTGGGCACCAAGCCGTGGCGGGTCGTTGCGGCGGAAGAAAAGCTTGCCGGTTCGGCACCCGGCGCCGCCGCCTTCGAAGCGGCGGCCTCGGCCGTGCTGGCCGGGGCCCAAGGCCATGGCGGCAATGATTTCAAGATCCCCCTGGCGCGGCGCAGCCTGCATGCCGTGCTGACCGCAGCCACCCAAGTTTGAGGGAGCCCCGCCATGGATATGAACGCAACGATCGGGACCAACGCGCTCGACACGCCGGGCGTCGTCGGCAAGCCGCTCGACCGGGTCGACGGCCCGGCAAGGTCACGGGCGGCGCCCACTACGCTCATGAATTCGTGCCGAACGACACGCTGACCTATGGCTTCATCGTCGAAGCCGCGATCGGCAAGGGCCGGATCAAGACTCTCGACACGACGCTGGCGGAACAGGCGCCGGGCGTGGTGCTGGTATTGACCCATCGCAACGCGCCAGACCAGGGCACGGGCAATCACCGCGAGGCGCGCCCGATGCTGACCGGTCCGGAGGTCACGTATTTCGGTCAACCGATTGCCTTCGTCGTCGCCGAAAGCTTCGAAGCGGCGCGATCCGCTGCCCATCTCGTGCGCGTGACCTATGATCGCGGAGAGGGGAAGTTCGCCCTGAACCAGAGCATCGCCGACGCCCGGACGCCGCAGGCCGGTAAGGAACAGCCGCAGCCCGACAGCGCGATCGGCGACTTCAACGTCGCCTTCGCCGCGGCGCCGGTCCAGCTCGACGTGACCTACACCACGCCGCTGCAGAGCCACGCCATGATGGAGCCGCATGCGAGCCTGGCCCAATGGGATGGCGACAAGCTCACGCTCCATACGGCCAATCAGATGCTGACGCAAAGCCAGAAGGCGGTGGCGACGACGCTCAAGATCCCGCCGGAAAATGTTCGCTTGGTCAGCCCCTATATCGGCGGCGGCTTCGGCGGCAAGCTCTGGGTCAATGCGGACGCGATTTTGGCCGCGATCGCGGCGCGCCAGCTCGGGGCGGCCGGTCAAGACCGCGCTGACCCGGCAGCAGATGTTCCATGTCACGACGCATCGCTCGGACACCATCCAGCGCGTGCGTCTGGCCGCCGATCGGATGGGTATCTGGTGGCGATCGGCCATGATGTCGTCAGCGGCAACCTCACGACCGAGCCGGGCTATGAAGGGGCGGCCCTGCAGACGCGCACGCTTTATGCCGGCCCCAATCGCCTGACCCGGCACCGGCTGGCGGCGCTCGACGTTCCGGTTGCCTCCTCGATGCGGGCGCCGGGCGAAGCGGTCGGGCTGATGGCGCTCGAATGCGCCATGGACGAGCTGGCGGAAAAGCTGGCACTCGACCCGGTCGAGCTGCGCCGGCGCAATGAGCCGACCGAGGATCCGGAGAAGCATATTCCCTATTCCAGCCGTCACCTCATCGAATGCCTGGACGAAGGCGCGAACGGTTCGGCTGGAGCCAGCGCAACCCCAAGCCCGCGCAGGTCCGCGACGGCCGCTGGCTGGTCGGGATCGGCGTCGCCGCGGGCACGCGCGGCAATCCACTCCGGCCGTCCAAGGCCAAGGTGCTGCTCGGGCCGGACGGCATCCTGACGGTGCGCATGGCAATGACCGATATCGGCACCGGCACCTACACGATCCTGACCCAGATCGCCGCGGATATGCTGGGCCTGCCGCCGGGGCAGATCCGGGTCGAATTGGGCGATACTGCGCTGCCGCCGGCCGCCGGTTCGGGCGGGTCCTTCGGTGCCGCCAGTTCCGGTTCGGCGCTGTTCGACGCCTGCACGAATTTGCGCGCCAAGCTGGCGCAGATCGCCCGGGTCGATGCGGACAAGGCGCGCTTCGCCAAGGGCAAGCTCGAAGCCGGCGACCAGTCGATCCCATTGACCGACCTGACCGGCATGAGCGGCGTCGAGGCCGAAGGTGAGATCAATCCGGGCGACACGCTCAAGAAATTCTCGCAGCAATCCTATGGCGCCCATTTCGCCGAGGTCGGCGTCGATGCCGATACCGGCGAGATCCGCCTGCGCCGGATGCTCGGCGTGTTTACCGCCGGCCGGGTGCTGAACGAGAAGACCGCGCGCTCGCAGGCGATCGGCGGCATGGTCTTCGGCATCGGCGCGGCGCTGGAAGAGGCGCTCGATCTCGACCCGCGCTTCGGCTCCTATATGAACCGCGATCTGGCGCAGTATCATGTCCCGGTCCATGCCGATGTGCCGGAGATCGAGGCGATCTTCCTGCCCGAGCTCGACACCGAATCCAATCCGCTGAAGAGCAAGGGCATCGGCGAACTCGGCATCTGCGGCGCCGGCGCGGCAGTGGCGAATGCAGTGTATAATGCCTGCGGCGTCCGGGTGCGCGACTACCCGGTGACATTGGACAAGGTGTTGGCGGGATTGCCGGTTCAGGTTTGAGCCACGAACCCTCGTCCGCGAGCGGGCGAGGGGTGCGCGGCTTGCGATTTGACAAGACCCATTCGGCGCCGTAGTCTGTACATGTAAGCGTTTACAAGAATATCCAACAATTGCCTCGGCACGAGGCTGCGCCGGAGGAAGTTCGAATGGCCAAAATCGTTTCAGTTCAAGCCCGGACCGTCCGTGTCCCGCTCAAGCAGGCGACGGCTTTCGCCCGCCGGTCGGTGACCGCACGCGATTACAGCCTGGTCAAGATCCGCACCGATGACGGGGTTGAGGGCATCGGCCATTGCTATGCCGGACATTCCGGCGGCGCGGTCGTCACGCTCGCGGTGCGCGACATGCTGGCGCCGCTGCTGATCGGCGCCGATGCGCATTCGACCGAGCTGATCTGGAAGAACCTCTATCAGGAAGTGCTGCTGCATGGCCGCGCCGGCTCGGTGATGCGCGCGCTCAGCATCCTCGACATCGCGCTATGGGACCGCAACGCCCGCGCGGCCAATTTGCCGCTCTACAAATATCTGGGTGCCGCCTATGAAGGTACTGTGCCGGCCTATGGCAGCGGCGGCTACTATCTCGACGGCAAGACGCCGGAGATGCTGGGCGAGGAGCTGGCAAGCTATGTCGCGCTCGGCCTGAACGCGGTCAAGATGAAGGTCGGCCGCGGCGATCCGAATTCCGAAGAGGCGCGCATTGCAGCGGCGCGCGAGGCGATCGGGCCGGATGTGCTGCTCATGCTCGACGCCAACAATGCCTGGTCGGACGTGCCGACGGCGCTGCGCTACATGGACCGCTTCGCGCCCTATGATCCGTATTGGATCGAGGAGCCGTTCAGCCCCGACCAGATCGACAACCACGCCAGGCTGGCCGCTGCGACCAGCATTCCGGTCGCGACCGGCGAGATCGAGGCCGGGCGGTGGCGCTTCAAGGAGTTGCTCGACAAGGAAGCGGCCGCGATCCTGCAGACCGATGCCGCGGTTTGCGGCGGCATTACCGAATTCCGCCGGATCGCCGCCCTGGCCGATTGCTACGGCGTGAACATGTGCCCGCACTGGTTCCACGATCTGCACGTCCATCTCGTGGCGGCAGCGCCGATCGGCCAGTTCGTCGAGTATTTCCCGGATGGCAAGGTGTTCAATTCCGGGAGATCATCGACCGGCAACTGGAAGTCCGCGATGGCGGCCTGGCCCTGCCGACCGGCCCCGGGCTGGGTTACCAGTTCGATGAAGCGGCGATTGCCAAGTTCGACTCGGATAGCTGGCAGTAAGGGCCCGTTCAAAGATGATCGCTTCAATGAAGCGGTTCGAATTCAACGCTTTCTGGTGCGATTAGACCGCTACTTACTCCTCTCCGCCCCATTGGGGCGGAGAGGCGGGTGAGGTGGGGAGCGCTCGGTTCTCGGCGTGCGGCCGGGCTGAATGTTTCTAACTTTCCCAAGGCGGTATTGCCGCGCCACCAGACAATGCCGGGACATGGGGCCAATCCATGCTTATGGATCGGTCCCGTGCATCGGTCTAGAAAAGCACCGCCAAGTGCCTTATATTCCAGAGAACGATTACGACGACGGGGCCAAATCCGTTGTTGGTATCTAGGGGCCGGTTGCTGCGCCAACAGCTTCCAGCTCCGCCGCTTTCGGTCTCAGGGCCGCATCCTTTGCTTGTTCAGGGCTGGGGGATGCGGCCCTTCCTACATCATCGCCCCGTCACGTGGACCGAAACACGCCGGGACTCTCTACCCTTCTAGCCATGATCGCCTCCTAATGGCTCTTTCTAGCCCATCAGGAGACATAAAGTCAACGGCAATTCTCCCAATTCTTCCAGTTCAGGAGAATTTTATTTACGCTGTCCCGGAGACATGATACGAGAATGGTAGGATGCAAGAGGATCCTGTTATGGCTCTTACTCAAACGAAAACACGCCCGATGGTGCACAGCGCTTTCCGTTCATCTCGCTCCCCAAGGCGATAGAGCGCGCACGCGCGCTCTATCGTGTTGCCGCTACCCACGCGGTCCCTATCACGACGGCCGTAAAGTCTTGGGGTTATGCGGAAAAGAGCTCAGGCGGCCTTCAAACGGCCGCAGCGCTGAAGATGTTCGGCCTTCTGACTGATGTTCTGGGCGCGGACGTTCGCCAAGTCAAATTGACCGATGAAGCCATTCGGATCGTCCGAGATCCGCGGGCGATTTCGCCAGAACGCGACAATCTGATCCGAGGATCTGCGCTGCGCCCGCGCCTCCATCTTGAAGTCATAACGAAATATCAGGGACTGCCGCCATCGGATGAAGCGCTAAGGGCTTATTTGATGATCGATCGCGGCCTTAAGGATGAGGCGGTTCCCGACTTCGTTCGTGAATTCTCCGAAACGATGGCCTTTGCTAAAATCGCCAACTCTGATGCCATTCAAGACGTGGAACAGGAACAAGCCGACGAGAGCGATCAGGTGGAAACTGGGGCTATAGAGACGGCTGATCCGAAGACGCCAGGAGTTATCGCTCAGCAGCGATCGTTGGCGTCTGGCTCGGACGGGGGAATTGCGTCGGCTGGAATGCGGCGAGAGATCTTCGCTCTCGACGAGGGCGACGTTACGTTGACGTATCCTGCGGCCCTATCGGCAGACAGCTACTCAGACCTCGAGGCTTACCTACGGATTTTCCTGAAGAAAGCCGCTCGACGCTCCGACATGAGCCGACAAAGGCCAGAGAATGACGGAGCTTCCTGACAAGGCAGCCACGTCGGCAAAATTAAACCCCGGGTGAGAGGAAACCGCTCACCGGGGTCGACGCATACGGCTATCAGCCTATGCCGGATCACATCATCATCGGTCTACCTTCCGCATGATGCTGTTTTGGGCTCACATTGGTTTTTCCACTCGGTGTCTTCGTTATCCTCAGACGGAGGGGAGGCTTCCTCATCAGTCGGCTTATGCCGCGAGAACACAAACGCGATCTCCTCTTCCGCGTTGTATACGGTATTGAGCTTCATATCGAAAAAGACCGTGTGAAATGCTGAGAGCATTTTTCGGCCTTGATCTGATCGCCCTTCGAAGGAGTATCCCGTTTCGACCGCTTTACCGCGTCGCGCACGTGCCAGTCCTTCGTAAAGGACGTTATAAAGATCTGCATCCGATAAAGTTTTTCAGTCGCGGCCGACATCGTCCTTGGGCCAGTTTCGCACCGGCTATAGTGCTCCGGTGTTAAATCAAGAGCGGACGCCACGGCCTGCGCTTTAAGCTGCAGAGCTGACCGGATGAATTTCAGATCCTGACCTGACAGTTTCCGAGTATGCAAAACGCGCGCCTGGACGACAGCAGCAAGCAGCCCCGGAAGATCTTTAATCTTAGTGATTTCCTTATTCGTTGACGGCTCGGTTACGATTTCAACCCCGTCAGCCAGATACACCTTGAAGGGGGCACCTAACGATTTGGCCAGATAGAGATTCGCACCGGGGCCACCTTTTTCCGTATCATGCAACATGACTTGGTTCATGGTCGCTCTCCCATTTCTCTCCCGCACTCAGAACCCTGAGCCTTTCCTCGTTCGCAACAAAGCGAAGCGACACCCATAAGGTACGGCTCTTCTCGGGCCGGTATTCCACGGCGCACACGGCCCCCGGGAATTCGTCCTTCTCTGACGACACCACGTCCCCATGCGCAATCGCCTCCACGATCTCGACAAGCGATAGGCCACCCAGATCGGCCTCGCAAAACTCCGTTATGCAATCCCTACAATGGTACCCAACGAATCCACGCAACCACGTTTGCTCTTCCGGGTGAGTGACCCGCTGCGGTTTGCCACGTTCGCTCGCCATACCGGCCTCCTGTCACGAGGCCTCTTATATAGAGCCGACTTGATCATTGATCAAGTCCACAGATCTTGCGGTTCAGGCAGCAGATGGTCGCCGCCACCCTAGCTAGAACCCTTCCAAGGTGTGTCTACTACATAATTCCGCATTCACGGCATTGTTGGGCGGACCCTGAGCCAGCCGCCCGGCTTGAGCCGCTATTCGGCGGCCCAGGCGGGGGCGGGAAGATCGGACTGGCTCGGCTCGACGGCGGCGAGCCAGTTCGCAACACGGCCTCCCGCGCCATTCGTGCCGCTAGCAGATGCGGCTCGAACCGGCGTGACGACAGCGGATAGAGATGCGCCTGAACCCAGGCGAGCCAGGACTCCGCAGCGTCGAGCTTGCGGGTCAGGGCTGAAAACGTCCCGTCGCGTGCTTCGGCGGCGGCGAGCGCCGCCGCCGGGATCGGGCCGCTATAGCTCGACTCGATGGCGCGGAGTTCCGAGATGTAGAGCGGCGGCGGATCCCGCCAGCCCGCCGGCACGGCGAGGAAGCATCCTGCGGGCGCCGCGCACTCAATCCCCTGTTCGCGATCGGCCGCAACGATATAGCCATCGCTTCCGGCGGTGACCGTCAACACTCGGAAATCGCTGCCATCGATCCGGATAACGCGGCTGCCGAGGGGCATGGGCAAAGCGGCAATCGGCATTCCTCACCTCCGGACAGGGCGCGGCATCGCGCATTCTGTCGGAGAGGATGATAGGAATACTCGCCGGCGTCAATAGGAATTATCCTATGAACGATTTAGGCGAATTCTCCCTACTCTACGTCCACAGCCATTTCCCGACCATCCGTCCACGGATGACGACCTGTTCCAGCGGGTATTCCCGCGACTCCCATTCCGGATTTCCCGACCACATCCGGACCCGGCGCGGCTCGGAATAGGGAATGATTTCCAGCTGCTTGATGATAATGCCGGAGCCGTCCCAGATGGCGAACCAGCCGCCCATGCCGATCTCGGTCTGGCTGAGATCGATCATCAGCCGGTCGCCGGGCAGGATATGCGGCACGTTGCTGGTGCCGACCGCCTGGATGATGCGGATCTGCGAGGCCGGCGCCGGCACATGGGCACGCAGCACCACGCTCGGGATCTGCCACTCGCCGACCACGGATTCATGATCGTAGGAAAGATCCTGCCCCTCATGGATCGGTCCGGCCAGGGCATTGCCGGCGCGGACGTCGAGTTCGACGATGGTGACGGTGTCGACCCGCAGCCGCGGCGGGGTCGCCGCCTGCTGCGTCCCGGCCGGAAACAGCGGCGTCACGCGGGCCTTGTGCAGCCGGAAGCTGTCCGGCGGGACATCGAAACGGTCGCCCAGCCGCTCGCGCACCTCCTCCGGTAGCTCGCGCGGCGTGCCGCGTTTGACGTATTGCTGCAGATAGGCGTGGTTGCGGCCCAGCGCCTTCGACACCGAGGCAAGGTCGGTCTCGTAATCGGCGATCAGCTTGAGCAGCAGGGTGCGGGGCGGGTCGAGGATCATGCCCCAGCTTCCCGGATTCGATAGGAGAGATCCAATAGGTTTTATCCGCTTGACAGATAGGAATAGGCCTCATAAATTCCTATCAATGGTCGGCAGGACGTCGGCCGAGTGCGGAGGTTCCTATGACATTACGATCCAGCCTTGCGGTCCATGTCCCCGCGACGCCGGCCTGTGCCGAGCAGCTCGATGCGATGCGGCGGGCCGCCTGGCATCGCCAGGGCGTGGTGGTGCTGCATCCGGAAGAGATCGAGGCCCGCGACCCGTGGCTCGCCCAGGCGGCACGCAACTGGGCCATCGCGGAATTCGGCGCGCGGACGGTGCGGAAATGACCCGTTTTCCCGAATTCGACATCCCCGAGCCGCGCGACGCCGAAGCGCCGATCTCGATGGAGCGACGCTGCCAGGTGCCGGGCTGCCGGGCCGTCTTCATCGCGCCGGCGCTGGGCGAGCTGCGCTGCCCGTCCTGCCGCGCGGCACGGCGTCGGGCGCCACAGCCCGGCCGATCCCTCCATGGCTGTACCGCTGGCCCGCTGCGCCGGAGCTTGACCGATGAGCAATGCCAAGAAACGCCTGAAGCGGAAATTCGCCAAGCCGGTGCTCGCACCTGTCCGCCTGCCGGAGATCCTGCAAGTGGTCGAGGACGAGCCCGAGCATTGGGGGCCGAACCCCTTGGCCGTAGCGAAGATCATGCCGCCACCGCTGGAGAACCTGCGGGCGCGCGGCCTGATCTCGACCGAGCAGTACAATGCCGCCTGCGAGATCCAGCGCGTGTTTCAATGGGTTACCGCCGGCCTGAAGTCGCGCCTGACCAATTTCGATACGGTGCGCGGGACGAGCGGCGATGGATCGGACCCGCTGCAGACGGCCTATGCCAATCGCTACCGCCCTTGGGCCGACGAGCTCAGCGCGTGCCGGCTGGAGCCGCAGCCCGATCTGGAGCAAATGAGCCGGGTGCTGCACAGCGTCGGGCGGGACGATCGGGTTGCGCTGGCCGACAAAATCGCCGGCCGACGGCGGCCGCGGCGTGATCGGCATCATCCGAAGACGCTGCAATTCATCATCGATTTCGTGATCGACGATCGCCCCATCGAAACGATTGCGCGCGAGGAGAAGCATGACCATCGAACCGTGAAGCGCGCGCTGTTCGACGGCTTGACGCTCTATGCCGAAATGGCCGGATGGCTGCGGCGTGCAGCATAGGGGCATCGACGCCCGCCGCTCTCCTGGGGTTGAGGGCGGCGAGGAGTCTACGCATTGCTTGACCGGGTCACGCCCCATGCGGCAGTCACGACGGTCCAGCGTTTAGGCTCCGTTTACGCCTCCGCGATACGGTCGGGTCAAAATCGACGAGGCTAATCTTTGATGAACAAGGTCACACCACATCTGCTGGTGGATCTTATCGAGTCCTTCCCGCCGAATGCGCGGGACGCCGCACGGCGCGATCTGGTCGGGCTGATGACGCCGCCCTTTCGGGATCTGTCTTGCCGCATCAAATGCCACAGCCTGCCGACGCCGATCGGCCTGCTCGAATACGCCTTGCGGTACGGCAGCCCGGCTTCGGTCGAGCTTCTGCTCGAGGCCGGGGCCGATCCGAATGACGGCAAGCCGCGGTTGATGACGCAACTGGCCATGGCGCAGTTCTGCCGTGACGAGGGACGCATCAAAAAGCTCGAGGTGATGCTGCGGGCCGAGGCCGAGACCGATTATGTCGAGCGCACCGAACGCAGCCCGCCCACGCCGCTGATCGCCCTGGCGCGGTCGAAGCTGCGCGGGATCCAGCGCTATTGGCTGGGGCATCTGCTGAAGGTTTCCGGGGCGCCGCCGATCGCTACCAATGAATACGAACTGCATGTCATGACGCGTCTCCTGGCCGAGCTGCGCGCTATCGGCGGGATCATGGAATGCCTGACTCCGGCCGACCAGGAGGCGACGAAGGCGACGCCGGACAGTTTCGCGGATCTGGTTGCGGCGGTGCTGCGCAGCGGAGATCCAGTCGCGCTCGGCCGGGTGCTGGCCGCCCGGCAGGAGCTGAAACTGCCGATCGATTTCGACGCCACTACGGCGCTGGCCGATCTGGCCGCGCGGCATGCCGGCCAGCCGCAGACGCCGCAGCAGGCGGCCTTCGCGCGACTCTTGCTCGAGGCCGGCGCGGATCCGTCCAAAGCGGCCGAGATGGGACGCCGTGCCGTGACGCCGCCGCGGGAGAGTCGTCCTGTCGACCTGCCGCCGGTCGAACAGGAGCCGATCAAGGCTGTGCCCGTCGATCCGGCGGCACTGATCGCGGCGGCGCTGCACAGCGAGGATGCCGTGGCGCTCGGCCGGTTGGTCGCGGCGGCGAGGGAGGGCGGGCTACCCCTCGGCTTCGACCCGACGAATGCGCTGATCGGTCTGGCGACGCGGATCGCCGATCATCCGATGTCGCCGAAACAAGCGGCTTTTGCCCGAGTGCTGCTTTCGATCGGTGCGAAAACGCAATCGCCGGCCGGAAGCGGCTCGGCCTTCGAAATCGCGCTCGGTTTCGAGAATCACGAATTCATCGATATCCTGCTCGACGCCGGCGCCAAGCCCGATCTCGCTTCCGCGCCGGACATGGTGTTCGAATTGATGCGGCGCCAGGGACTGCCGCAACTGCCCAAGGCACAGCGCACCCCGCCTGGACCGGCGCGAGTGGTGAACTACAACTGAGTTAAGCCGAGGCGCCGGGCAGGCGGGTCAAACCCAATACCGGCACGCCTGTTGCACCGCTGGACCGATCACCGGAAAGTACTCTGATCCGGTCTATCGCGGGGGCGACTGTCATGCGATGTCTTTTGATGCTGGGCGCGGCGATGCTGCTGATCGTTCTCGGCTTCGTCCCGGCCGAGGCGGCGGTGTTTCGCTGGGCCAATGACGGCGATGTCAATTCGCTCGATCCCTATACGCGGAACGAGACCTTCCTGGTCAGCTTCAACCTCAACATCTATGAGCCGCTGATCCGGCGCGATCGCCAGCTTCACCTTGAACCGGGGCTCGCTACAGAGTGGTCGCAGACGGCGCCGGACACCTGGCGTTTCAAGCTGCGCCAGGGCGTGAAATTCTCCGACGGCACGCCGTTGACCGCGGACGATGTCGAGTTCTCGTTCCATCGCGTGATGGCGCCGACCTCCAATCTCAAGACCAATTTCTCGACGGTGAAGGAATTCCGCAAGATCGACGACTACACCGTCGAATTCGTCACCGACGGGCCGAACCCGATCCTGCCGCAGGGCATTACCGGCTGGGCGATCATGTCAAAGGCTTGGTGCCTCAAGAACAAGGCCGAGGTGCCGGCCGATCTGAACAAGGCGGGCGACGAAAATTTCGCGACGCGCAATGCCATGGGCACCGGGCCATTCCTGCTCAAGGAGCGCGTGCCCGATGTCCGCACCGTGCTCGTGCCGAACCCGGGCTGGTGGGACAAACCCGAGCATAATATCACCGAGGCGGTGTTCAACCGGATCCAGAACGATTCGACGCGGGTCGCGGCGCTGCTCTCGGGCGATATCGACTTCATCTATACCGTGCCGCCGCAGGACGTCGACCGCATCGGCCAGACGCCGGGGCTGAAGATCCTGCGGACGCCGGAGCTGCGCACGGTGTTCCTCGGCTTCGACCAGGCGCGCGACGAGCTGCTCGAATCCAATGTGAAGGGCAAGAACCCGTTCAAGGACATCAAGGTGCGCGAGGCGTTCTATCGCGCCATCGATATCGAGACGATCAGGGCCAAGGTTATGCGCGGCTTCTCGCAGCCGACAGCCGAGATGATCGCGCCCGGCATCAACGGCTTCGATCCGGCACTGAACGAGCGCCCGGCCTATGATCCGGCCAGCTCGAAACGGCTGCTGGCGGAAGCGGGCTATCCCGAGGGCTTCGAGACCGGGATGGATTGCCCGAACGACCGTTACGTCAATGACGAGGCGATTTGCCAGGCGGTCGTCGCCATGCTGGCCAGGGTCGGGATCAAGGTCGATCTGCTGGCGCAGACCCGCATCAAGTATTTCGCCAAGATCGGCCCGACCGATTACAGGACCAGCTTCTACATGCTGGGCTGGACGCCGAATACCTTTGACGCGCACAACGCACTGATCGCCTTGCTGGCGACCCGCGATGCTGTGCGCGGGCGGGGCATTTCGAATAACGGCGGCGTGTCCTACAAGGAGATCGACGATTTTGCCGACGAGATCCAGGTCGAACTCGATCCGCTCAGGCGGCAGGCCGAGATCGGCCGGGCGCTGAAATTCGTCAAGGACAATTACCTCTATATTCCGCTGCACCAGCAGGTCGTTGTCTGGGCGGCGCGCAGCAATATCGACGTGACGCCGATGGCCGACGACACGTTTCCTTTTGCGCCGTGTGACAGTCAAATAGCGCTAGAACTTGAGCTGGATGATCAGCCGGCCGAGAAGGCGGCGGCGACCCAGAGGGCGGGGCTTCACCTGGGCGGTGCGGCCGTTGATCACCTTGAGCACGACATGCACGACAAAGGCGAGCGAGATGCCGAGCGTGATCGAAAAGCTGAGCGGGATCAGCAGGATCGCCACGAAGGCCGGGATCGCCTCTTCGAGATCCTGCCAATCAATCCGGCCGATGGATTCGATCATGAACACGCCGACCATGACCAGAGCCGGCGCGGTCGCGACCGACGGCACGAGCGACAGCAGCGGCGACAGGAACAGGAAGGGGCAGGAACAGCAGCCCGCAGATCACCGCGACCAGCCCGGTCCGGCCGCCCTGCGCGATGCCGGCCGCGGATTCCAGATAGGCCGTGGCCGGGCTGGTGCCGAGCGGCGCCGAGATCAGCGACGAGATCGCGTCGACATGCATCGATTGCGTCATGTAGCGCGGCAGCCCGTCTTCGTCCTTCAGGCTGCCCGCTTCGGCCAGCGCCAGGAAAGTCGACATCGCATCGACGAAATTGGTGAAGACCAGCACGAAGATGATCGGCAGATAGGCCAGCCGGCAGGCGCCTAGAATGTCGATCTGGCCGATAAAGCTGAAATCGGGCGCCGCGAACAGGCCGGTCCAATTGACCAGGGTCGGCACCGTGCCGCCGACCGAATAGGCGCTGCCGTCGCCATACCAGCGGCCGATCGGCACGGGCCAGGATGGTCGTCGCGATCACGCCCGCCATCAGCGCGCCGGGCAGCTTGCGCAGGACGAGGCCCATGGTCAGCACGAGGCCGACCAGGAAGGTTAGGATCGCGGCGTCGAAATGGCCGACGCCGACCACGGTCGCCGGATCGGTCACGACGATTTCGCATTGATGAAGCCGAGCAGCGCCAGGAACAGCCCGATGCCGCAGGCGATGCCGTATTTCAGCGCCGGCGGAATGGCCCGCGATCAGCAGCGCCCGCAGATCCAGCAGCGCCAGCACGGTGAAGATCAGCCCGGCCAGGAAGGTGCAGCCAAGCGCGACCGGCAGCGGGACATGGCCGCCGATGACGATGGTATAGGTGAAGAGCGCGTTGATCCCCATGCCCGGCGCCACCAGGATCGGGCTCCTGGCATAGAGCCCCATGGCGCAGCTGCTGATGAAGCTGACCAGTACTGTCGCCGTGACGCCCGCCGGGAAGGGGATGCCGGCATTGGCGATGATCGCCGGATTGACCACGATGACATAGGACGCGGCCAGGAAGGTCGTGATGCGGCGATCACCTCGGTCCGGACCGTCGAGCCGCTCGCCGTGACGGCGAAGACCCGGTCCAGGAGCGCGGCGAGCCGGCCGGGACGGCTCGGTTGCCCAATCGCGGCGTCGTTCTGCACAGCCATCCTCTTTACGACCCCCCGCTGCCGCCCCGCCCGTCGGAACTCCACCTTCGCGGTCAACTCGACATTGATCGGATTCTGCCGAAGAATCGAGGTCGTTGCCGGCGAGCAGGTCGTTCGGTTCCGAGGTCTTCTGGTCGGTCAATGTGTTGATCGCCAGCTTGCGGACCGGCTCGGGTTGTGATCGAAGTTGGCAAAAAATATCTTATTTGTTCGAAGAAAATTCTTGACATTTCGCCCCGGCTGTGGCATGGTTCAGGGGTAATTTCGAGAGTTGCGCCCGCGAGGGCCCGTCCCCGCGGGCGTTGCCACTTTTACGGTCCGCATCCGGGCAGAAGGCCGCGATACTCTCGACTCTTACTCCTCTCCGCCCCATTGGGCTACGGGATTCACACACTGGGTTGGCAGGGGCTCAGGTTTGACTTTGGGCGATGAAGTATCCCTCTGCCATGGCAGCGAGCCGGTCCCATCCGGCTCGCATAGTCTTTGGTCCTGGTGGTTTGTAGTAGCAGTTCCATCCGCCGAGCCTGGCGGACGATCCAGGAGAGCCAAGGTAGAGACTTGGGGGATGGGGATTTTTCTGGCGCTCGGTTTTGCGTTCCAGGGTGGGCCCGATAGCGGCTGCGGCCTTGATGAGATCTGGGCCGGCGACGTCGGTTGCCTGGCGCGGGCCGCCGTCGCGGGCATCGACGAGTTGGATGGTCCGGACGGCAGCGGCGAGCCCCAAGGCGGCCAGCTTGAAGAGCCGGCTTGCCTCCTGCATCTGCACCTCTTCAAGGGCAAGACCATCGCTTTTGAGGGCTCGGAAGGTCTGCTCGATGCGCCAGCGCAGGCGGTACAACCGAACGATCTCAGAGGCACTCTTGGCATCTGTTGCCGGCAATGTGGACAGGAGGCGCCAATGGAGTGGCGTGGTCCCTGTCGGCGGCTCTACCTCCTCGACATCGACCAACGTCAGGGTGACGCTCTCGGGGTCTGCGGGATCGGCACCATTACGGGGACGCTTGATCTCGACCGTACCGGCCTTGAGCCGCACCACGGCGGTTCGACCTTTGTCGCCCGGTCCCCGTGACGGCACGGGCACAGCGTAAACATCGAGCACAGACCAAGCCTGTGTGGCAGAAAACAGCCGTTCGTACTCCTCGACTACCCGGTTCTGCGACGCGCGGACCACCAAGTCGACCCCCTCGGGACATTGAGCGAAGACGCTGTAAATGTCGCTTTCACGGTCGCCGACAACGATGAGGCGGTCAGCCTCGGTGCAACGCGCGGCGGCTTGCCGCACGCCTTCGAGCCATCGACCCGACTCCTTTTCGGCAAGCTTCCGCTTGCGGCGGTCACGGCAGGCTGAGCCGTCATTATCCTGATCGCGCGTCCAGATCTGCGCATCAAGCAAGCCGACAACGGCTTCATCGGCGGCATCGACGGCGATCACCGGATGAATGAAGAAACCGAGATCGCGACCGTTTCCCGCGCACCCTAGACCACGCCGAACCAAGTCGCGGCCGCCGTAATTGATCTCCGTCGTGTCTTGGACCGCGACAATAGTTCGCCCGGCGCACCGCGCCGCCGTCCGCTCACTCAACGTTTCGATGATCTCCGCCGGCGTCACCTCCGGCGAGCTCAAAAACCGATGCGCCGCAATCTCCCCAGCCCGATCTTCTCCGATCTGCCGGATCACCAGCGATCCCGTCGCGACAATCCGCTCAAAAAGCCAAGCACCACGCTCCGCGCGACGACGATCCCCAAACAGGCCAAGCGGCCAAAAATCTGCCACACCAAACCTCGCTAAGCTCAAGCCATCTTCGAACCATGGACAGCTTGAGCGCGCAAGGAAATGTGTGAATGCCGTAGCCCATTGGGGCGGAGAGGTTGGGTGAGGTGGGGGAACGCTCCGACCTTAACCTGAAGACCGAGCCGCGATCGCGGCCTCTCCCTGTCCCCGTCCACAGCCACATTGCCCCCGCCACGCCGTCTTCGGCGCGATGCGGAGCCATGCCGAGGAGATTGTCATGGCCGCTCAGGACAGGGGCGACTGGAGCGATCTGCTCCGGCTGCCGCGCTTCGACACCTCATTCCCGGATACGACGAGTCTCGCCGGTCAACCAACGGAGGGGACCTCCTTGACTCGATAGCTGGCCGACGGCCGGACATGCGGAACGCGCCCGCAAGGCGGCAGCGGAGGCGGCGTTCGAGCAGCTTGTGCAGGCCCTGCTGACTTGGCATCGGCCGGTCAGCTTCAGCTCCGGTGGCTACCACCTGGGCCGGACGGTGGCATCGCTGTTCGGCGAGCACGCAGGCGGCGGTGCTGCCGGTGCCGCCGCGCACGCGCCTGGCGGGGACGGCCCCGTCGATCGTTCCAATCATGCCGATCGCATGGACGACGAGCCGGATTTTTCCGCCGCCGGTGATTGCCCTCGGCCGAGCTGGTCGGAAAGCGATTTTCTGACAACCGACCAGCTGGTCAACGAAATCGCGAAGACCCGCGCGCTGCTCAAAAGCCTCGGTATCGGCGAGGAGGAGACTGCCGCCGATGTTGCCGCCAGCGATGATCCGGATCTAACCCTCGCTGACGACGGCGGATAGCGACCAGCGCGCCCAGACCGCGGCTTTGCCGGCAGCACCGATCTCGGTAACGGCGACAACGGAAGCCGACCTTCCTATTCCGGGGTTGCTGCCGGACGACATGACCGCTGCGAACTCACTGCCGGCCGATCTCGTTCGGCCTGCTTCCGATACGCCGCCGGCACCGGCCGGGGATTTCACCGTCAACGAGAACTTCGTCAACGGTACTAATGTCCTGACCGACTTTCGGGAACCCGCGAACGGAGCCGCGGACGATGCAGAAGAGCCCTGGAGCAATCCGATGGGCGATCCATCGGGGCAGGGCGTTCCCGATTATGCGTCGATGCCGCCTTATGTCAGCTCAACGTCCTATGGCGAGCAGATGGCGCAACTCGGCGCGGGGGCGGAAGATCTCGCGATCGGCGTCGGCAAGGGCATCGTCAACGGGGTGCCAAACCTCGTATTCGACGCCGGCAAGGGGTGGGCTTATGCCGGCGCTGCGGCCTGGGATGCCGGCCGTTATGCGCTGGGGCCCGGTACGACGGCTTCGCGACACTTTGGGATACTTACGGTGCGCTGAGCCCGCTCAACGCCGACATCCTCGACTACAACGACCGCCTGCAACAGGCCGGCGGCGTCGTCGGCGGCCTGCTGAGCCCGGCGGCCCTATGGCAAGGTGATATCCGTCCTGGGATCCGCATCATACGGCGGCGCGGCCTTCTTGCGCGGTCTCGGGGTGCCGGATTTCAAGATCGGCTTGCCGGCCTATAACCCGAACATCCTGCATTCCAATCCGATTCCGCTCACGCTGACGGCAGTCGATCCGCTGGCGGAAGCCTCCTCCGAGATCAAGGCGGTCGGCGATGCGCTGCAGGACTCGGAGGTCGCGGGTGCGGCCAGCGGTGCGGACCAAATCATCGAGGGCGGCCCTGCGGTCGGAGGACGCGGTTGCAGGGGATCCAAACGCTGCGGCAGAAACCGGGCAGTTGTCGCAGATTCAGCTAAACGCCCAAAATGGTGCTGCCTTCCAAGCTCGCGTTGCTAACTATGGGGCTGACAAATTCGAAAATTTCCTAGAGGAAGTATCGATCCGACCGAATACGGAAGACGGTGTCGCAGATTTCCGTGTGCGGGTGGACGGTCTGGGCGCCACACCTGAGACGGAGGCGCTGGGCCTGCTCGACGCGAAATCCAGCGAGACGGCACCCTTAACTGCGCGACAGGCTGAAGGCTACCCCTTAATTCAGCAGTATGGTGGTACCATAGTGGGAAATAATGGGCTGCCGCATTATCCGGCTGGGAACAAAAATTCTTCCAACCGAGGTGCAAATTATTACACCATCCGATCTTCCTGAGGGGTATTAGCTTTGACAGTCGAGAACGCTGACATTGTCGATGGCGCCGGTATCTCGAAGGGGGATGGTAAAGTTGTCCTTACAATCTCGGACCATTTGACATGGGAAAATGAAGCATCACATTTTACCCTCCTGGAAGGTAAAATCGATAGATATATAGATTTCATAAAAAGCGGGCAACTGATTAGTGTCTTTCCTATATCGCAGGGTCGTTCGGTCAGAATAGAGATTATCTGCCAATACCCGCCGAGCGAACTGGCCTCGAATTTTCTGAGTACTGCTAAGAAGAGATTGAAAGCGATGGATATAGAACTATCCTATTATCCCTTGCCGGAAGGCTATTAAACTTGTGAGCGGTCGGGAAGATAGGTTAAGATGAAAAGAGTATTTTTGTAGTGTAAATTTTTGGTTCCTGACCAAAATGAGACCAAATCTAGACAGAGGAGCGGGCAAGGGGCGCACGTTCCTCCGGGCATCTCTACACGGTACTGGTGGCGCCCGCAGGTCGATCGTGGACTTGTTAGGTCGCCGGAAGTGCCGGAAGGAATCTGTGAACCCACTTCCTCGACGCCAAGGTATGACGCTTGGTTTGAGTTCTCGCTCCATGTCTGCCTTGGTGTCGCTCATGCTTTTCCCCCAACTGCGCGTCACAATGAGCCATCCCCACTAATTCTGACAATCTCCCCCGAGCCGACCGGGCAGAGAGGGAAGTTGATCTGCCGAGAGCCTCTACGCCCCTCTGAGCGGATCGGGCGAGGAAAGATCGGCGATTGAAGATACGGAATCAATGTTCTCAAAAAATATCTGATTCGTACGCAAAAAATTCTTGACAAACTGGCCCGGCTGTGGCATGGTCCAGGGGTAATTTCGAGAGTTGCGCCCGCAAGGACCCCGTCCTTGCGGGCGTTGCCGTTTCTGGAGGGAACTTCCCATGCAAGCCACCCGGCACCGCGCAAAGGCGGCTCATTCCTACACCCGCGAAAGCGCGACCGCGATGCCGCGGATCCGCGCCACCGGCAGGATCCAGGCCTGGCGTGCCGGCGATGGCGAGCGGGCCTGTCCCATCTATGCGGTGCAGGGCGCGGGTACCCGCCGCCGCGCAGCGGGGGAACCTGCCTCTTGCCGCCTGACGCCGCCGCGCCTCGGCCTAGGAAGCGGAGCCGGGTCAGGCTCGTTCCGGTCGACTGGCCATCGCTCGGCCGCCTCTTCCGGGCCGGCGAACTCCCGGTCGCGGAAATCGCCCGGCGCTTTGAAATCGATCCGAAAACCCTCCATAAGCGCGCCAAGGCGGAAGGTTGGGTTCAGGCTTCGGCCGCAAAACCCGGACAGCATTCCGGCCCCCTATCGCCGGACAAGCAGCGTGACGGCGTGCTGGCACTGCATCGCCGGGATATCGGGGCGCTGGTCCGGCTGCACGGCGCGCTGCGCGCCGGGCTGGAGCGGATCATGGCCGGCCAGGACCGGCCGAATGACAGCCGGCTGCTGACCAAGACCGGCAGCGTCATCGACGCGTTCAATTCGCTCGTCGCGTCGCAAGCAAGATTGATTCAGCTGCACCGCCAGGCGTTCGGCTTTCAAGCCGTTCCAAAGGACGATCCGCAGGAGCTGGCGGAGCGGATCCGTGCGGCGCAGCGGGAAATGGAGGCCATGATCCGTGTCAGTCCTGACGTCCCGCTGGACGGAGCTTCGATACCATCCGGTTCAGAGCGCCTATGAGCTGAGCCAGCATCGCTTCAACACCGTCCCGGCCGGCCGCCGGTCCGGCAAGACCGAGATCGCCAAGCGCAGGCTGCTCAGACGCGCGGCGAACATTCAGCTCTTCCTCAATGCCCGCTTCTTCGCCGCCGCGCCGACTCGCGCCCAGGCCAAGCAGATCTTCTGGCGGGATCTGAAGCGGCTGGTCCCGATCGGGCTGCATGCCAAGCCGCCCTGCGAGACGGAGCTCAGCCTCCATCTGATCAATGGCGCCGAGATCCATGTGCTCGGCATGGACCGGCCGGAGCGGATCGAAGGGGCGCCCTGGAACGGCGGCATCCTCGACGAATACGGCAATATGCATCCCGAAGTCTGGGGCCATCATGTCCGCCCGGCCCTGGCCGATCGCAACGGCTGGTGCGACCTCATTGGCGTTCCGGAAGGACGGAACCACTACTACAGCCTTGATCTCGCGGCGAAAGCGTCGATGCAGAAGTTCGGCGCGGCCAGCGAGTGGGCCTCGTTCCACTGGGTCTCGGCCGATATCCTGCCGGAGGCCGAGATCGCGGCGGCGCGGCGCGATCTGGATCCGCTGACCTTCGCCCAGGAATATGAAGCGAGCTTCGTCAATTTCGAAGGCCGCGCCTATTACGTCTTCGCCGAGGCCGAACATTGCGCCCGGCTGGGCTATGACCGCCGCCAGCCGCTGATCTTCTGCTTCGATTTCAACGTCGCGCCCGGCGTCGCCGTGGTCTGCCAGGAGCAGCGTCTGGCCAATGGCCAGTCCGGCACGGGCGTAATCGGCGAGGTGCATATCCCGCAGAACTCCAACACGCCGGCCGTGTGCCGCAAGCTGCTGGCGGATTGGGGCGGGCATGAGGGGCCGGTGCGCTGCTACGGCGACGCGACCGGCGGTGCCCGCGGCTCGTCGCGCGTTCAGGGCTCGGATTGGGACCTGATCCGGGCCGAGCTGCGTCCAGTCTTCCGCGAACGCCTGACCCTCAAGGTGCCGCCCGCGAACCCGGCGGAACGGGCCCGGCTGAACGCGGTCAATACCAGGCTGAAAAGCGGCGACGGCACCATCCGCCTGATGGTCGACGCCGCCCGCGCGCCGAACGTGGTCAAGGATCTCGACGGCGTCCGTCTGCTCGCCGGCGGTGCCGGCGATATAGATAAGCGTGCAGATGAACGGCTGAGTCATCTGTCCGATGCGCTCGGCTATTACATCGCGGCCGAGTTCCCGATTGCGGCCGGGCCGAAGGCGCGGACGCTCGATCTGAGCTTTATGGGGCGTTAGCGCTCCCAAAAATCCAGCCCGTCGTCCCCCACCGACCGCTCGCAGCGGTTGCCGTCGTCCTTTCCTTCGCACCACCGCCTCACGCCCCGCGCCGCCTTCGGCGCGGCGTCGAGTCATGCCCAGGAGGTCGCATTGGCTGCCAAAGACATTTACGACCGGAGCGGTGCAGCCGGATTGCCTCGCTTCGACGGGTTGGCGCTGCCGGCCCCGATTGGCTTGCCGACCGGGGGCACGTCCTGGCTCGACAGCTGGCCGAACGCCGGGCGCGCCGAACAGGCCGCTAAGGCGGCGGCCGAAGAGGCGCTCGAGGACCTCGTACAGAGTCTTCTGGCTTGGCACCGGCCGGTTAGCTTCCACTCCGGCGGGTATTATCTCGGCAGAACGACGGTATGGTTGTTCGGCGATCAATCGGCAGGCGCCGTCGGCGGTAGCACCGCCACACCCGAAACGCCGGATAGCGAAAAAGCGCCGACGCAGCAACCGCCGATCTCGTCCGGATCGAGCTGGGTGGAGGGCGACTCCTTCCCCTATCGCGCTGTAGCGGAGATAGCGAGCGCAAGGCCGCTGACCGCTGCCCTGGCGAATTTGGCAACCGCCTCGACGGCCGCAGCTATGGGAGCCCAATCCGCCCCAACGCCATTCGTCGAAGCCGCCGCTATCCCCGAAATCGGCTCGCCGGCCCTTGACGAAAACGGGCAGGTGACGGCCAACAAAGCGGCCGGAGATCTCGATCAGCCTGCCGTTTCGGACCGCAATTCCGAAGCGGATGAATGGGAGCGGCTGCGACAGCAAGCGCGGGCCCTGGGCCTTGACCCGTCCGGCGTGGATGCTGCGCGGGCAGGCGGGGTCAACGCCGGCGAGATCGGCGAGAAACTGAACCTCTATGCCGTCTCGCAGCAACCGATCGAAGGTTATCGCGACCTCCGGGGCGATTTCGTTCCCTTCGACAAGACGCCTAACGATGGCGTGGATCGGGGGCAAGCTCCTCAGGTTGAGCTCGCCTTCGAAGGGCCGGGCGTCATCCCCGAACCGGGCGCGCCTTCCGCGGTCCCGGCTGTCCCGGATGCTCCTTTGGCGGGGGAGGCAGGCGAGCTTGGTGCCGAACTCGGTGCGATCGGAACAGCAACCGCGGAGGGGGATGCGGCGGGCGCGTTAGTGCCCGGCCTGGGCTGGATTGCCGACCTGGCTGTAACGGCAGCCGGCGCTACGGCGGCACTTGGCGCGATTGCCTATTCGTTCGTCGGGAAGGGCGGCGAGGGCGGACCGAGCGGACCGCCGACGCTGGATTTGACGAAGGCTTCCGACGATCCGCACATCCAGCTGGCTTACCGGATCTATCTCGCAAACGGCGGATCGGATTCGATCGAGGACTGGTTCTCTCTCGGACGTCCGACATCCGATGACGGGCTGGCGGAAGAACCGGCCTCCGCTGAAGCCTCACTGGGCACGGGGCTTCCGCAGTCCCGGCCGAGTATGGCTCCCGACCCGAACGGTGCGGCGCGCGGCTACGGCGACATCCCCGTTGAGCAGCATTGGCGATACGACCGATATTTGGCGAGCCGACCCGTAAGGGTGCTCGATCCTGACGCCTGGTATGCCAAGGCTCGGACAGCGTGGAAGAACAATACCAGCGGAAATGCCTTCGAAATGGCGGCCCGAAAGGCAGCAGTCGCCCCGACTGGACGTGGATCCAAGCCACTATCGATTCAAGGATATGTCCCAGATCTTCCCGTCGGCCCGGAATTCGGCGTGACGGATGTGAAGAACGTCGTTGACCTTTCCAATAGTGGTCAACTTCGTGCGTTCCATCGGTATGCGGTTGACAACAAGCTACCGTTCAACTTGATTATCGGGCCGCGGACCGAAACGATATCTGAGCCGCTTCTCGACAATGTACGGGAAACCGGTGGTAAGGTTATGCTCTACGATCCGATCACGAACAGATTTTCACCGGTAGACATCGGACGGTCCGGCCCCTGGATAAGGAGGTAATTCGTGGTTTTTGCTCTGCATGCCTTACTGACCGACAAAGCTCAAGAATTTACGGTTGAGCGTCTGCAATCCGAACTCGGCGACTATTTTGCGAACGACCGGGAGCTTGTCATGGAGATTACGGAAATGCCGTTCAATCTCGGGCCGTCTCTGCATTTGGAGTGGCGCAAGTCGTGGGGGGGCGAGCCTGCGTTGCGAACGGGGCGATAGGGTTAAGGCCGATTGTGTAGAGATAAAGGAAATATTGGGACCATCCGCGCCATATGACGTTGGCACTATAGATAGGAGAATTTATGCCACCTTCGGCAGTGACGAAAATCGAGAATATACCGACCAAATAGTTACGATAATGGACTATCTGGTAAATATCGAAGGTGTGATAGTGTTCGATCCTCAGCAGAACAATATTATGAAGTAAAACATCTATTTGGTAATGGCAATGACATTTAAAATACTTTCTGATAAGCCAAGCGTCGGGGGGTTATTCTTAAATACGGCCAATCATATTTTGACATAAATGTGAGTCTCGAATTCTTGCGCCTTTAAGGGCGTGCGCTTCGCGAGAAGTAGACCGTCTCCGGGCGGATGTGGTTTTCAGCTATAGTTTTGTTGCTTATTAAGTATTTCGGCTGACTGAAGCGCCGCTATTTGCGATCAGTATCGCGCCTCATGTTGCGTCAGAATTCCAGAATATTCTTAAAAATGCCACTCTTTTTCCGTCGAGGCTTGTTCGTACCCGACGAACTAAGCTCTGCCCACAAATCGAGGCCCGAATGAGAATCGATCTATTCGAGCGCCATCCCATGGACAAGGATCTGCCGGAGCGGGCCTGGCGGCTCGATATGCTCGGGCGGGTGCTGGATGGCTCGCTCTATGACGTCCTCGACTACGGTTTTTCCCAGGAGATCAAGGGGCCGAGCGGGATCGGCGGGGAATATATCCCGGTGCGCGACCGGCGGCCCTGCATCCGCTATCCGCTGCCGCGCATCGTCGTCGATGATTCGGTCAGCCTGCTGTTCAGCGAGGCGCATTTCCCGCTGGTGCAGAGCCCCGATGCCGAGGCGGCTCAGGTGCTGCACACGCTGATCCGGGAGGCCGGGCTCAACGGCGTCATGATCGATGCCGCGACGCGGGGCAGCGTCGGCTCGGTCGCGCTCAAACTGCTGATCACGCGCTCCGGCCGCGCCCATGTCTCGGTCATGCCGACGCAATTCCTGACGCCCGACTGGGACCCTGAGGAGCCCGGCGAGTTGCTGCGGGTGACCGAGCGCTACAAGGTCGCGGGCAAGGATCTCGCCCGCGACGGCTATGCCGTGCCCGAGGAAAATGCCCTCTATTGGTTCCAGCGCGTCTGGGATTGCGAGGGCCGAGACCCTGGTTCCTGCCCTGGCCGGTCGAGGATGGCGCTGCGGTGCCGCAGATCGACGAGGCGCTGGGCCGCACGACGCGGCACGGGCTGGGTTTCGTGCCGATCGTCTGGATCCGGAACCTGCCGGGGGGCGACGAGATCGATGGCGCCTGCACCTTCGAGCATGCCATCGAGACCTCGATCGAGATCGACTACCAGCTCAGCCAGGCGGCGCGGGGGCTGCGCTATTCCTCCGATCCGACCCTGCTGATCAAGGAGCCGGCTGGCGAGACTGGGGCGCCGATCGTCAAGAGCGCCGGCAAGGCGCTGGTCGTGGCCGAGGGCGGCGATGCCAAGCTGCTCGAGATCGACGGCACGGCTGCCGCCGCGGTCGTCGACTTCGTACGCACGCTTAGAGAGCTGGCGCTCGAGGCGATCCACGGCAACCGCGCCAATGCCGACCGGGTCTCGGCCGCGCAATCCGGCCGGGCGCTGGAGCTGCTCTATCAGGCGCTGATCTGGCTGGCCGACCGGCTGCGCATTTCCTATGGCGAGTCCGGGCTGCTGGCTCTGCTGCGCCTGATCGTCAAGGCGTCGCAGAGCCGGCCGTTGCGTATCGGCGACCGGGCCGAGTACCGGTTTCCGGCCGATCTGCCGCTCTCGCTGAAATGGCCGCCTTATATCGAGCCGAGCGAGCAGGACCAGCTGGTGACGGCGCAAAGCCTGCTCGCGCTGATCGAGGCGCAGATCATCTCGCGCCGCACCGCGACCGAGCATGTCGCCGCCGCGCTCGACATCGACGACCCCGCGGCCGAGCGGGCGGAAATTCTCCGCGAAACGGCCATGGCCGATTGCCGCTAGGCGCCGGCGCGCCGTCTAGGGCGGCGCTCCACAATCAAGGATTTCTCCATGCTGCGAAACCTGTTCCTGTCGCCCGAAGGCGGCGAGGGCGGCACCGTGCCGAGTCCGGCACCCGCTGCCGATCCCGCCGGGGGGCTGTTCGAGCGGCTGGTCGGGCATCTCGACCAGCGCGATGCCCAGTTGCTCGAAACCCTGCGCGCCGAAGTCGCCGCGTCGATCGAGGCCCGGCTGAAGGAGAGCGCCGGCGCCGCGCGCGACGAAGCGGTCACGCTCGCCCTGCGCGCCGCGGCCGAGGCGGCCGGCGCCCATGACGTCGAAACCATCGGCCGCCCTGGTCGAGCGCACCGGCTTCGTCCTCGACGAGAGCGGCGCCGTCTCCGGTGTCGCCGAGGCGGTGGCGGCGCTGAAGGCGGCCAAGCCCTTCCTGTTCGGCCAGCGCCGGCCGACCGGCGGCACGGCCAAGGCGCCGAAGCCGGGCGAGGCCAAGCCGCGCTCGGCCAAGGATCTGACCCCGGCCGAGTGGCAGGCGGAGAAGCGCCGGCTCGGCGTCCGCCGCCGCTAGGCCGGCCTGCAAACCTTCGACATCGCTGCCTTTACTGCCCTGACCCTCGGCCTTGGGCAAGCCGACAGCCGTGCCTCGACCGTGCCGGCGCCCACACAGGAGAACCCGATGGGGATCGACGCCTTTCCGGCTGCGCTACAGCCGATCATTCAGCAGAACTATCTGGAGCGCGCCTTCGAAGAGGCCTTGCATTCCGAGCTGGGCTATCGCGACGTCGCCGACCGCGAGATCTTCGCCGCGCGGATCGGCGAGACCTTGACCAAGACCCGGCGCGGCCTCAAGGCGCCGGTCACGACGCCGCTCAATCCCTCGACCAATACCAATCTGGACAATGGGTTGACGCCGTCGAACTGGACGGTCGAGCAATACACCATCACGCTCGGCCTCTACAGCGATTCGATCGACCTCAACATGGTGACCGACCGTGTCGGCATTGCCGGCCAGTTCATCGAGAACGCCAAGGTCAACGGCACCCAGGCGGCGCAGTCGCTCGACCGCCTGGCGCGCAATGCGCTGTTCACCGGCTATTTCGGCGGCAATACGCGGGTGCGCACCACGCTGGGCGGCGCCAATGCCACCGTCGCGGTCGACGATATCCGCGGTTTCCTGGTCGCGCCGGTCAATGGCGTGATGGCGCCGGTCGGCAGCGCCAATACCCTGGCGGTCACCATCGGGGCCAATGTCTATACCCTGCAGGGTGCGACGGCGGACGGCACCAATTTTTCGACCGCGCCCAACGGCATCTCCGGCACGCTCACCTTTACCAGCGCGGTCTCGGTCTCCGACGGCACGGCCGGCAACACGGTGCAGGCAGCCAATGCCAGCGCCATCGTGCGGCCGAACGGCCGGGCCAATACGGCGCTGATCCAGGCGACCGATCTCCTGACCATGTCCAACGTGCTCGACGCAGTGGCGACTTTGCGCTCGAACAACGTACCGACGATCGACGGCGCCTATAATTGCTATGTCGATCCGGTCTCCGGCCGGCAGCTTTTCGCGGACCCGGATTTCAAGATCCTGTTCCAGGGCGCCAAGGACACCAGCGAGGTGTTCGCAAGGCGATGGTCAACGACTTCCTCGGCGTACGCTTCATCCCGACCACGGAAGCCTTCCTGCAGCCGCATCCGTCGCTGGCCGGACTCAAGATCCGCCGGCCGATCGTGTGCGGCCAGGGTGCGCTGGTCGAAGGCGATTTCGAAGGCATCGCGGCCGAGGATGTGAAGCCGGCGGACAGCCTGATCCAGCTGATCGACGGCATCGCCATGGTGACGCGTGAACCGCTCGACCGGCTGCAGCAGATCATCGCGCAGAGCTGGTACTGGATCGGCGGCTTCGCCGTGCCGACCGATGTGACGACCAACAGCACGATCATTCCGACCGCGACCAACTCGGCCTACAAGCGGGCCGTGATCATCGAACACATCGGCTGATCTTCGCGGTTGTTCCGATCCTCGTCCGAAATCGCGGGCGAGGGCTTCCCCTATATTTGCGGAGATCGATGCATGAGCGATGTACAGGTGAGCTACGGCCCGGCTCCGGCCGAGACGCCGAGCGAAGCGGTGATCAAGGACGCCAACCGGATCGTGACGGTAACGGACCGGCGCGGGCGCAAGCTCGGGATCAAGCGGGTTGCGAATGCGCTGACGCATTTCCGGCTGGCGCGGCTGCTCGGGGCCGATGCCGGCAATGTCGCGGTCATGAACCAGGCGCTGATGTATACTGCGGTGGTGTCGATCAACGGCGATCCGGTGCCGTTCCCGCGCACGGAGCTGCAGCTCGAGGCACTGATCGACCGGCTGGATCTCGACGCCTGGAGCCTGGTCTCGAAGGTCCAGCGTGACGAGTTCAGTCTCGGTACGGCCGAAGAGCAGGTTGCCGAAGCAAAAAACTAGTCAGGGACGACGAGCTCAGACAGCGACTTGGGCTCGTCCAAAGTAACGTCCCGTATGACGTCGCGTTCAGCCTGACGCCGGCCCAGCGGCTGGCCTATACGGTGATCCTGGGCCAGCTCCAGGGTCGCCGTTTCGACTGGAGCCGCATGGCCTGGCACTAGATCAAGATGATATGAGGTCGAATCGACCTCATATCTGAATCTTGATCTATTTCAAAAGTTTAGAGCGGGATTCAGGCTTCGTCCCGAAGCCATCGCGCTCTAGCAGCCGGCCGCGCTTTTCGCTTTCCACCCGCAAAACCGCATCTCCCGCTGCCTCCGGCAGCGCGGAGCTGCGCGCGCCGGCGAGGGCCCATGGCTGCACCAGACGATGAGAACGGCTGGGGCAGCCGGATCCTGCTGCTGCCCGCCCTTGGCGCGCAGGGGCTGTACTATTTTCCCTTCCCCGCCTCGCCGCCCCACGTCACGGCCGACGATCGGCGTCGCGCAGCGGATGCGGCGGAGGCCGGAGCCGAGCAGGCGCTGGGCGAACTGACCCAGCACCTTGTGAGCTGGCGCCGCCCGGTCAGCTTCCACTCCGGCGGCTATCATCTGGGCAGGACCACGGCGTCGCTGTTCGGAGAGGACGCGGTCGCCCCGGCGGTGTCGACGGCCGGGTCCGCCCCGTCGGCCGCTCCGGTCGATGACGAACCGTCCTCCAGCTCGTCGCTGGCCGTTGTCGAGCCGAGCTGGCTGAAGAGCGACGTCCCGACGGTCGATCGGCTGGCCGCGGAATCGGCCAAGTTCGGCACCCGGCTGGACGGCCTCAAGAAAGGCTCCGGCCGGCCGGTATTCGCTATCGCGGGCAACGCCTGCGACGAAGCCCATATCAGCGCCGACGGAGCAGCCTGCCGCAGCGCCCGCGGAGCAGTCCCTGGCGGCACCGGTAAATCTCTACCTGCCGACCGAGGGTGAGACGTCGGAGGCATGGCAGCACCGGCTGTTCGACAGCTCCCAGGGTTTCGCCAAACTCGCGGAGCGGGATCCGGATCGCGCGGCCAGCCTGCGCACCCAGATGAACAAGGCGATCGAGGCGCAGCCCGGCTTCCGGGACAAGCTGAACGCCTATCGCCAGAACATCGATCCGGAGTTCTACGCCGATCCTGAAGGCTATGTCGCGCGCCTCGGACTGCCACCCGAGGCGTTGAAGGAAGTCCCGCGCGCGCAGGTGGATATCGCGCATCCGGACGGGGCCGATCCGATCGAGGCGTTCATCCGGAGCAACGGCAACAACTTCATCAAGATCGCCGCCAACGGCAAGGTCTACGACGTCAGCGGTCTCCCCGCGGTCTCTTCCACAAGCCGCCGATCGCCACGCTCTACGAACACAACAGCGCGGCGCTGCAGCAAGACGAAGCCCGCAAAGCGCTGGACAGCGGCGACGGAGGCAAAATCGTCGACTTCGCGATCGCCAACGATGCGATGGCGCCGGCGCAGTCGACGGCCGAGATCGGCTCTCGCCTGGGCACGCCTCTCGTCGGCGGCCCGGCGGCACCAAGGGCTCGTGGTGCGGCCGAACCGGAGGAACGGCCCGCCGAGGACGGGCCGAAGGACGGCGACGGTGCAGGGGACAAGCAGAAGGAGCAGGAACGGCGGGCGGCGAAGGAAACGCCCGATCCGGACGAGACAGCTTCGGGGAACGACGAGAGGACGTCATCGGGCGATGACGGCAAGGACAGTACGGAGGATGCGCCGTCTGCACCGGTCGGACAATCATCAGCATCAGCCACCGCCACCGCAGCTCCAAACAGTGTAGCAGGACTTCGCGCAACTAACGAGTTGCGTGTCGTGCCCCGCCGCGGGATGACGTCACGTGTCGTATTCGACAGGAATGGTCGTCCAGTTACGATTTACGGTCAGGCAGAACGCTCCTCCTCAAAGACTGATGGGCATGCCGAGGCGATGAACGATCTCGCCGAGGCACTGGCCAGGTCGGGCAACTATGAATATATCACGATCCAACGCAGTCTGCGGACGGCGACTGGTCGTGTTGGGACGAGCAGGAACATTCCTGATGTGATCGGTGTCCGGCGCAACGGACTTGTGGACCAGTTTGAAATCCGATCGAATACGGATAATTGAGCTGATCTTGAGCAGCGGTTGGAAGAGAGCAAGGCAACGCTGCCTCAGGCTCATCGTGGTAATATACTAGTCCTCCCGCCGAAGCCTCCCGAGAATGAACAGGATTGACGGACATGGAAAGAAGGGTTTCGGACGAGTGTTCTACCGTGGCGTTTTATGGCATTGAGCCACCGCCCGAGGCCCTGGCTTCCGTCTATCGCCGTGTGCTTGGCTGGTTCGAGACGTGTGGCCGTTCGGCCGACGCCGCATCCGTGAGTGGGCAAGGATATAGCCGAAAGATGGGTTCGTTCCGGCGTGTGGAATCGAAGCTTCGGACGATCGGATTCGAGAGAGTGACGGCCTTTTCGTTGATCTCTCTACTTCCCAATGCTAATAGCCCTTTGGACGATTACGCGATAGAGGTAAGTATATCGTTGTCGAAGGGCTATTTTCTTGTCTCAGCGCGAAAATCAATTTTCGATTTATCCGATATCATGTTGTCATTTACAATTTCTGTGCTGGACGTGCTGAATTCGGGGTATGGTATAGGGTATATTAGGGAAAATAGACTCGGGCCAACTTTCTACGCTACCGGACTGTCTCAAGGATTAGGGTTGTCCGACAGGGAGTATTTGGAGAGTCTAAATATATCATTTTGGAATGAGGCTATGGCATTGCGGATATGGGAGCGTGGGATGCTTCGGGATGTCTATCCTTGGAACTTCCTTACGAAGCCCCAACTCTCCCAGAGTATCGAGGGGTTGCCCTTGGAACAGTGGATCGAGCGCATGCCAGGTCGCGGTACGCTGAGTCCTATCGGCGATGGGATGGTTTTGTGGAGCGTTGAAGACGCAGACATACCGAGCGTCCGACGAACGCTATGGCAAGCGGGTGGCATCTACAACTGGTCGAAGCACGTTGAGGGCGCCGAAGGTCATCCCTATGCGGGTAACGTACAGGATCTATGGTTGTAGCCCTTGAGCTACAGCCCGACGCCGAGCGAAGCGGTGATCAAGGACGCCAACCGGATCGTGACGGTGACGGACTGGCGCGGGCGCAAGCTCGGGATCAAGCGGGTTGCGAATGCGCTGACGCATTTCCGGCTGGCGCGGCTGCTCGGGGCCGATGCCGGCAATGTCGCGGTCATGAACCAGGCGCTGATGTATACCGCGGTGGTGTCGATCAATGGCGACCCGGTGCCGTTCCCGCGCACCGAGCTGCAGCTTGAAGCGCTGATCGACCGGCTGGATCTCGATGCGTGGAGCCTGGTCTCGAAGGTCCAGCATGAAGAGTTCGGTCTCGGCACGGCCGAAGAGCAGGTTGCCGAAGCAAAAAACTAGTCAGGGACGACGAGCTCAGACAGCGGCTTGGGCTCGTCCAAAGTAACGTCCCCTACGACGTCGCGTTCAGCCTGACGCCGGCCCAGCGGCTGGCCTATACGGTGATCCTGGGCCAGCTCCAGGGTCGCCGTTTCGACTGGAGCCGCATGGCCTGGCACTAGATCAAGATGATATGAGGTCGAATCGACCTCATATCTGAATCTTGATCTATTTCAAAAGTTTAGAGCGGGATTCAGGCTTCGTCCCGAAGCCATCGCGCTCTAGCAGCCGGCCGCGCTTTTCGCTTTCCACCCGCAAAAACCGCATCTCCCGCTGCCTCCGGCAGCGCGGAGCTGCGCGCGCCTGCGAGGGCCCATGGCTGCACCAGACGATGAGAACGGCTGGGGCAGCCCACTCCTGCTGCCCGCCCTTGGCGCACAGGGGGGTGTACTATTTTCCCTTCCCCGCCTCGCCACCGCAGGTCACGGCCAACGATCGGCGTCGCGCGGCCGAGGCGGCGATGGCCGGGGCCGAGACGGCGCTGGGCGAGTTGACCCAGCACCTTGTGAGCTGGCGCCGTCCGGTCAGCTTCCACTCCGGCGGCTATCATCTCGGCCGGACCATCGCGTCGCTGTTCGGCGAGGATGCGGTCGCCCCGGCGGTTTCGGCGGGGGGAGGCGGTGCGGCCGCTCCAGCCCATGACGAACCATCCTCCGATCTGCCGCTGGCCGTTGTCGAGCCGAGCTGGCTGAAGAGCGACGTTCCGACGGTCGATCGGCTGGCCGCGGAAACGGCCAGGTTCGGCACCCGGCTGGACGGCCTCAAGAAAGGCTCCGGCCGGCCGGTATTGGTTTCGACAGCGGCGCCGGCTGAGCAGCCCACGCCTGCGCCGGCGGAACAGCCTGCCGCGGCCCCAGTAAATCCGTACCTGCCGATTGAGGGCGAGACGCCGGAGGCGTGGCAGCACCGGTTGTTCGACAGCTCCCAGGGTTTCGCCAAACTCGCGGAGCGGGGATCCGGATCGCGCTGCCAGCCTGCGCGCCCAGATGAACGAGGCGATCGAGGCGCAGCCCGGCTTCCGGGACAAGCTGAACGCCTATCGCCAGAACATCGATCCGGAGTTCTACGCCGATCCTGAAGGCTATGTCGCGCGCCTCGGACTGCCGCCCGAGGCGTTGAAGGAAGTCCCGCGCGCGCAGGTGGATATCGCGCATCCGGACGGGGCCGATCCGATCGAGGCGTTCATCCGGAGCAACGGCAACAACTTCATCAAGATCGCCGCCAACGGCAAGGTCTACGACGTCAGCGGTCTCCCCCGCGGTCTCTTCCACAAGCCGCCGATCGCCACGCTCTACGAACACAACAGCGCGGCGCTGCAGCAAGACGAAGCCCGCAAAGCGCTGGACAGCGGCGACAGAGGCAAAATCGTCGACTTCGTGATCGCCAACGATCCGATGGCGCCGGCGCAGTCGGCCATCGAGATCGGCTCTCGCCTGGGCACGCCCTTCGTCGGCGGCCCGGCGGCGCCAAAGGCTCGCAGCGCAACCGAACCGGAGGAACGACCTGCCGAGGACGGGCCGAGGGACGGCGACGGTGCAGGGGACAAGCAGAAAGGGCAGGAAACGACGGACGGCAGACGAGCCGCCGGATCCGGACGAGACCGCTTCAGGGAACGACCAGGGGGCGTTATCGGGTAATGACGGCAACGTCGGTGCGAAAGATGCTCCGGTCGGACAATCATTAGCATCGGCTCCCGCAGCGCCAAACAATGTAAAGGGCCTTAGGAAAACTAGCGGGTTGCGTGTCGTGCCCCGTCCCGGGATGACGTCACGTGTCGTATCCGACAGCAACGGTCATCCAGTTACGATTTACGGTCAGGCAGAACGCTCTTCCTCAAAGACTTCTGGACATGCCGAGGCGATGAACGATCTTGCCGAGAGGCTGGCTAGGTCGGGCAACTATGAATATATCACGATCCAACGCAGCCTGCGGACGGCGACTGGCCGCGTTGGGACGAGTAGAAATATTCCTGACGTGATCGGTGTCCGGCGAGATGGGCTTGTGGATCAGTTTGAAATCCGGTCCGCTACGGATAACGAAACTGATCTGTGGCAGCGGTTGCAAAAGAGCCAGGCAACGCTGCCTGACGGCCGTCGTGGTGATATACTAGTCCTGCCGCCTAAGCCCCGGAGAATTGAACAGGATTGACGGACATGGAAAAAAGGGTTTCGGATGAATATTCTACCATAGCATTCTATGGTATTGAGCCGAAGCAGGATACCTTGGCTGCCATCTACCAGCATGTGCTTGGCTGGTTCGAGGCATGCGGCCGTTCTGCTGACGTTGCATCTCTAGACGGGCCTGGGCAAAGCAAAAAAATGGGCTCATTCCGGCGAACGGAATCGAAGCTTCGAAAGGCCGGATTCGCGGGGGTGACGGGCTTTTCACTGATTTCTCTACTTCCAAATGCGACCATTCCTTCGGATGATTATGCGTTAAAAGTAATTGTGTCGTTATATGGGAAATTTTTTATTATTTCAGTGCGAAGATCTATAGATAATTTATCTAAAAGTGTGTTGCCGTTTGCGATTTCCGTGTTGGAGGATGTCGGGCCGAAATATGGCATAGGATATTTTAGAGAAAGTGAGCTCGGACCGACTTTCTACGCGTTGGGATTGTCTCAAGGGTTGGGAAGATCGGGTAGAGAATATTTGGAGAGTCTGAATATATCGTTTGGAATGAAGCCATGAGATTACAGATCTGGGAGCGTGGGATGCTGCGGGATGTCTATCCTTGGAACTTCCTTACGAAGCCCCAACTCTCCCAGAGCATCGAAGGGTTGCCCTTGGAACAGTGGATCAAGCGTATGCCAGATCGCGGTACGCTGAGTCCTATCGGCAACGGGATGGTTTTGTGGAGCGTTGAAGACGCAGACATACTGAACGTCCGACGAACGTTATGGCAAGCCGGTAGCATTTACAACTGGTCGAAACACGTTGAGGGCGCCGAAGGTCATCCCTATGCGGGTAACGTACAGGATCTCTGGTTGTAGTCTTTGAGCTACGGCCTAACGCCGAGCGAGGCGGTGATCAAGGACGCCAACCGGATCGTGACCGTGACCGACCGGCGCGGGCGCAAGCTCGGGATCAAGCGGGTGGCGAACGCGCTGACCCATTTCCGGCTGGCGCGGCTGCTCGGCGCCGATGCCGGCAATGCCGCGGTCATGAACCAGGCACTGATGTATACCGCGGTGGTGTCGATCAACGGCGATCCGGTGCCGTTTCCACGCACCGAGCTGCAGCTCGAAGCGCTGATCGACCGGCTGGATCTCGACGCCTGGAGCCTGGTCTCGAAGGTCCAGCGTGACGAGTTCAGTCTCGGCACGGCCGAAGAGCAGGTTGCCGAAGCAAAAAAACTAGTCAGGGACGACGAGCTCAGACAGCGACTTGGGCTCGTCCAAAGTAACGTCCCCTACGACGTCGCGTTCAGCCTGACGCCGGCCCAGCGGCTGGCCTATACGGTGATCCTGGGCCAACTCCAGGGCGGCCGCTTCGACTGGAGCCGCATGGCCTGGCACTAGCCGCCGGCCGCGCTTTTCGCTTTCCATCCGCAAAACCGCATCTCCCGCTGCCTCGGGCAGCGCGGAGACGCGTGCGCCTGCGAGGGCCCATGGCTGCACCAGACGATGAGAACGGCTGAGGCAGTCCGCTCCGGCTGCCTGCGCTTGGCGCGCAAGGGCTGTACTATTTCCCCTTCCCAGCCTCGCCGCCGTGCGTCACAGCCGACCAGCGGCGTCGCGCGGCCGATGCGGCGGCGGCTGGGGCCGAGCAGGCGCTGGGCGAGCTGACCCAGCATCTCGTGAACTGGCGCCGGCCGGTCAGCTTCCACTCCGGCGGCTATCATCTCGGCCGGACCATGGCGTCGCTGTTCGGCGAGGACGCGGTCGCGCCGGCGGTTTCGGCGGCGGCCGGTCCGGCTGCTCCAGTGCATGACGAACCGTCCTCCGGCCCGCCGCTGGCCGTTGTCGAGCCGAGCTGGCTGAAAGTCGGCAGCCCGACGGTCGATGGGCTGGTCGCGGAACCGGCCAAGTTCAGCACGCTGCTGGATAAACGCGAAAAAAGCTTCGGCCAATCGGGTTCGACTTCTGCGGTAGAGGTGGCGAATCAGCCGGCGGCGGTGGCGGCAGAGCAGGTGTATGTGCCTTCTCCACGGCCATCCAGTTGGAACTTCTTGCGGCATCTTGATTTGATTTCCTCCGCAGAGGCGGAGCCTGCTCGAAGTGTTCATTCACTCGCCGATGGGAAGCGGCTGGTGTCGCCGTCGCCAATCACTGTGGCGCCGCCGATCCCATTGTCGGACGCGGGATCTTCAGATCCGCCGGAATATGCGGGCGGAGCATCGGCACAAGAAAACATGTCCGGAGGAGCCGACTACCTCACACCCGAGCAAATTTGGGCGCTCAAAAGCGGCTATGGCATTCTCTCACCTTCAGAAGCGACGCACGCCCAAGCATTGTTGGGTCCGATCACGCCCGATAGCGTGACCGCCCTTGACAGCATGCTTGGCCCGAGTGATCCCGTCGTAGCTCTGCAGTGGGGACATTCCGTACTTTACCGGTACGCGAACGGCAGCGAAGAATTGTATAGCGGTGGCACGGCGGCTTGGCGAAACAACAACCCTGGGAATTTCATACCGAGCGCATTCTCCTATGCGCACGGGGCGATCGGGGTGGATGGTAAATTTTGCTGTGTTCCCGACCTTCGAAAAAGGAAAGGCGGCGCTGGACAGCTTGTTGGCAGGCCCTACCTATCAGAATCTAACGCTTGATGAAGCCATTGCGAGATATGCTCCACCTGATGAAAATCCCACTGCCGCTTACCAGGCCGCTGTCCGTGGCGCGACCGGCCTCCCAGGAACCACCATGATGCGCGATCTTACCCCAGATCAAATTTCTACGGTCGTGGGAACAATAATAAAGACAGAAGGTACAGTTCCTGGAACAATAACGCGCATAAAGGGGGCGCAATGATGATCGATTTCGATCAAGCCATGCGCCTCGCGTCTCTGTTGCCGATCGCGTATAATCACGAAGTTTCAACTCTGCTGCATTATGAACCGTCTGTTGTTACGTTGGCTGGTCGAGTGATTTTAGAAAGTCATTATGGGCCGCCTAATTTTGGAGAAAACCCAAAATCCGATAGAAAATTTAGAATTCCCATCCTTTATCTCTGCGCACCATTTCCGTAGTGGCCAGTACAGATGGTAGTGCCAATATGGATTCTTTTGAAGGGATTCGCACAGTGCGGCTTTCAATGACCGACTTTAAAGTGCTTTATCGATTTTCAATCGATATGTAACGGTCAGTGGGTCCCTTTATGAAGGAATCTCCGTGGGAGATTACACGAAGGTTCTGATGAGCGTAGTGAAGATAAAAAAACGACAACAGGACCGGAGGGCACCCGAGATGTCCGGCGAATCGTGAGTTCGATCTTAAGTAGGATCGATATAGTAACGTATGTCCGGCCGATGCCTGTATCGTCGTAGCGGCGCTGCACTCACAAGTTGCCATGGACTCCGATGACGGGATGAAAATTACTCTGTAATCTCTCCCGACGTATCCACGGGGAGCATCGGGGGCTTTTCCGCCAAAGCGGCGCAAGCGTCCATTACTTCTTCTTCCGATAAGGAATTCAGCCATGCCGGCCACTCAGCCGTTTCAGGAAGAATACACCCTTGCCATCGCGGCCAGCACGACCGCCGTAAGCACCGCCCTACCGGCCGGCGCCGTGACGGCCTCGCCACTGGCCGCTTATGCGGCGATGTGCTGCTCGCCTTCAATGCCGGCACGGCGGTCGCCCATCTCACCTTCAACGGCACGGCCACGACGGCTAACCTGCCGATCCCGGCCGGCGGCTCGCGCCTGCTGACGATCGGGCCGATGGCGCTGACCGCGTCGGTCGTCCTCGAGAGCGGAACGGGCACGGTCTATCTCAGCCGCGGCACCGGGCACACCTACTGAGATGGCGGTCACCCGCGCGATTGCCGCGCCGCGGCGCGGCCGCTCGGTCACGGGCGCTGCGCGGCGGCGCGCGCTCTCGCCCCTTGCAGCAACCGAGACCGGAGGCCCGGGCATGTATGCAGGTCAGGATTTCTCGCCGAGCGGCGCCGGCGAAATCGAGCTCTACAGCTTCAGCTTCGCCCCGCTGCTCGGCGCGGGCGAGACAATCTCGTCCAGCAGCTGGAGCGCTGCCGTCGATAGCGGGGCCGGCGACGGCGCCGTCGCGTCGCGCATCATCGGCACTGCCACGCTCAACGGCGCTGGCGTATCGCAACTCGCCGGACTTTCCTGCCCGGCGTGACCTATCGGCTTTCCGCCAATGCGGCGACCAGCGCGGGGCAGATGCTCACGCTGTGGTCCCGTGTCTATTGCCCCACGATCTGAGGTCGATGCCATGGCGTTCTCCGACCAGGAAAAGACCGATATCCGACGCTTCTGCGGCTATCCCGTCTTCGGCCAGAGCCCCAATCAGTTCACCGGCTACCGGTTCTTTCAGGCCTACGGCAATCTGGAATACAAGATGGACAATCTGCTGCCGAGCGAAGAAGCGGTCGTCCGCAACACCTATCTGGCCCAGCTCTATTCGCTTGAGGTCGCGATCCCCGGCGCCGGCGCCAATCTCGATACCGACCAGGCGCCGCAATCTGGACGCATAACCGCGACGAGGTCCGCCAGCGCGCGGTGCTGTTCGACCTGTGGCGCGGCCGGCTGTGCCGGTTCCTCGGCGTGCCGCGCGGCGAGGGGCTGTGCGCCGTCGACGGCATGCGGGAGATCCTGGTCTGATGGATGGCACGATGCTGCAGCAGAAGCTCTACCGCGGCTATGCGCGCGCGGCGGAGCGGACCGGACTGTCCTATCGGCTGTACCGCGCGACGAGTGCGCTCGGTCCGATGACGGGCGCGCCGCTGGCCACACTGCCGGCGGCGTTCAGCCCGCAGGACTATGCCTTCGACCATCCGCAGGGTTATGGCAAGGCGGTGTGGCAGGCGCTGTTCGACGGCTGCCAGGCGGCAGTCGGCGACATCCTGGTCGGACCAAAGACCTATTTCGTCGCGGCGCTGCAGGCCCTGCTGCCGATCCTGGCAGTCGAGGCGCCGCATGTCGTCGATCTCCGGCGACCGTTCCGCGAGACCGGCGTCGGGTATCATACCAAGTCTCGGTGATCAGTACGCATGTGCCCAGTCGCGCAGGCCGATTGAGATGATGTTCCAAGGCTGATCGACGAGTTTGTTCCAGGCGTAGCAACAGTGATCGACAATGTCGTCGTAGGACCTGAAGATTCGGTTCGAAAGCCAGTTGTCGCGCATGAACTGCCAGATGTTTTCGACCGGATTGAGCTCGGGGGATTTCGAGGGCAGCGGCATCAAGGTGATATTTTCTGGGATGTCGAGTTTGTCGGAGAGATGCCAACCGGCCTGATCGAGCAGCAGTACGGCGTGGGCGCCTGGCGCCACAGCTTTGGAGATTTCGTCCAGATGCAGCGCCATTGCGGCCGTGTTGCACCGGGCAGGATCAATCCGGCCGCAACACCTCTTGCCGGACAGATCGCCCCGAAAATATAGGTCGAGCGCGTCCGTTGATCCTGCGGAGCCGACGGCCTGGTGCCGCGCTTGGCCCAGCGCCGGGTGATCTTGTTCTTCTGGCCGATCCGAGCTTCGTCTTGGAACCAGATCTCTATCGACTTGCCCGCCGCATCTCGCCGGGCAATCTCGTCCAGCTTCGCGGTGAAGTTTTTTTAAATGCCGTCATGGCTTCGGGGTCTTGCGCATGGTGGCGCGGGCGCGCCGAGAGCTTGCGCAAATTCAGGGCGCGCAGCTCCCGGCTTAGCGTTGGCTTGCTGATGGTGACCCCGAATTCCTCCAGCACCCATTGCATCAGATCGATCAGTCGCCAGCGCACCCACGCCGTGGACCGCCGGGATCGGTCCAGAGTCGATGATCTGCAGCAGCGCCTGGCGTTGCGTCTCGTTCAGCAGCGACGGATTGCCGGGCGCTTTACCGTCAATCAAGCCAAGCGGCCCCGCGGCGTTGAAGGCCACAACCCAATCCCGAACCGTCTGGAGCCCGACGCCGCCGAGCTTCGCGGCCGCGCCGCGAGAACCGCCATCATAAATCGCCGCCAACGCAGGAGCCGACGCGTCTGCCCGGCGTCCTCAGACCGCTTCGCCAACTGGCGCAATTGATCCCCGTCGTAGTCCTCCCGAAGCCGAACCGCTGCTGCCATAGCAAACTCCACATCGTTTGCTATGGTGAATCACATCCTGCCGCTCTTGGGAATCCCCCGCGAGCGTCACGAGAGTCTCACTCACTGAGATTTGGTATCAGGCGAGCTATGGCGGCAACACACCGGCGCAGGAAACCATCATCATGGGCCAGTGGCCGGCGTCGATCCTGCAGGGCGCGCGCAGCGAGAACACCCTGGCCGGCCTGCCCGACGATATGAAGGCGCCCTATTGGGACATTCTGCTGCCGGCCTGGGGCGGGGTCGAGCTGCTCACCTCCGATGTCGTGCAGGACGAACTCGGGCGCCGCTTCGCAATCGGCGCGGCCGAGATCACCCCTTTGGGCTGGCGCCTGACGGCGCTGCAGGAGCAGGCGTGAACCATGGCGACACTTTCCGATCTTCGGGCCGCGATCGCGCAGGTGATCGGCGGCTTGCTCTATCCAGCCGGCGTGCCGGCCGGAACCAATCCGCCGTCACCGGTTGCCGGCGCGCCGGTGCGGGTCTTCCAGGGTTGGCCGGAGCGCGAGGCAGTCGACGCGGATATGACGGCCGGCATCATCGATGTCTCGGTCTATGTTCTCCCAGGCTCGACCAACACCAGCCGCTACCCGTGGTCGATATTCCCATTGCGCTCTCGTCGCCGACGCTGGCTTGGAGCGTTACCGGCGAGGCTGCGACTCTGAGTGGCGCCATTTCAACACCGCAGAATGTCGGGCTGCTGGTCGACGGGCAGGCCTATCTTTATGCAGTGCAGGCGGCCGATACGCTGTCGTCGATCACGGCTTCGCTCGCGATCCTCGTCAGTGCGGTTCAGCCGGCCAGCGCAGCAGGCCCGGTCATCACGATTCCGGATAGCCATTCGATCCGTGGCCGGGTTGGCGGTGTGGCCACGACTCTGCGCGAGGTCGGGCGCGAGAGGGTTACAGTGCAGATCGTCGTATGGGCGCCCTCGGACGCGGCGCGCAACGCAGTAGGCAGCGCGCTCGAGCCGGGTCTGCGCAGCTTGCGGCGCCTCCCGCTTGTCGACCTGTCTATTGCCATGATCCGGTTCGGTCAAATCGCCGATAACGACGAGACTGCAAAATCGGCCGTCTATCGCCGAACGCTCGCGCTCGACGTCGAATACGCATCGACTGTCGCTTCCACCGCTGCAGAGATACTCAGCTTCGGCGAAGCCGTGACCGTGGTCGCAGGAATTGGCGGGGCTCACGGCGCGTAAGCTTTCGTGAGGCGAATTTCGGCCGGCCTCAAATCGGCAGCAGTTGCAAAGTGGTCCCCGTCTCGACGGGCCATGAGGCCGCTTGACGTCTCACACGCAATCAGGCGCGCATCTGTCGGCAAAGCCCCGATAGTATACGGGTAGGAAAAGCATGAGCGAAGTATACGTCAAGATGGCGACTGCCTACCGGCAATCCGTGGCCGCCAAGATAGCCGAGGCCTGCAGTATCATTCGTCGCCCTGATTGGCGTGCAAAATCTCCGGTGAGGCCATTGGTATATGATTGGGACTATGATTCGATCGTCGTCCATTATACCGGGCACGAGCACTTGACGGCGCCGAGCGCTATTCAGGATTTCGATATAGGACACGATCACTGGGACGACATAGCCTATCACTATGCGATCTCCCCCGAGGGACAGATATACGAAGGGCGGGAATTGATATACAAGGGGTCCCACGTTAAACTGCAAAATACGGGTAAGATCGGTATAGTCTGCATGGGTGACTTCGATACGGGTTTGATGAGCCTATATTGGGGGCATGGATATAGCGGCGATCCCATTGAGGATACGATGATCAGCGCTCTTAGGAAGCTTAGCCAGGTTCTGATAAGTACCTTCCAGATTCACTTCTTTGGCGGGCATATAGAATACGGTGAAACGGCCGTTTGCCCCGGGAACAAGTTGCTTCCCGTCGTCCAGGCAATGCGTAACGATTTCGGCCTGGCCACGCCGATCCATCGCGAGCTTTGATATGAGAAAGGCTGCAATCGTTTTCGTCGTTTTGGCAATTACGCTGGGTGTGATTCGCCTTTGCACCGGTTTGGTCAATGCGTACGACGAGAACACTACCTATTTTGTTATCAAAACGACTCCGAGCGTAAAGATATTACGACAAGAAACCCCAGATAACCCGGTCACTGAAGACATTCTGGTTTACGCAGATGAGTTTCAGGTCCCTTTTGGTGACGAGTATATGGCTCTGATGCGGGTAGTTCGGGAGCTGATAACATTTCTGCTGAGTTGTGCGGCAGTTTCCTTCTACGCTGGAAAGTTTACGAAAAGGCGCCGCTGAAGATAGGTCGTCGCGAAGCAGGCGAGCGAGGAACACCCGGCGCTGGCCGCTCGCGTTTGGCGACAAGATTTCACTTTCGCCAGATAAGCGGAACGTTAAATCTTCCATATTCCGCGATTTGGTCAATATTTTCCGTGTAATTCTAGGCGTTCGCTCGACGTGACGCTTTAGCTCCGCGCCGTCTTGTCGTTTTGTGCCGAGATCTTGCTCGGGATACCAGTTCGTATCCCTTTTAAAGGAGACTACTTCATGCATGTCTACATCGTGCGCGAGCCCTTCGGTGGGTTCGCCAAAGGCGACACGCTGTCCCAAGCTCAGCTGAACGCCTACGAAGCCAAGGGCGGCCATGTCGACCATCACGCGATCCGTGTCTGGCGACCTGATGCACCGCTCACGCTGCCCGAGACCAGAACGGAGAGCATGGCACCCGACGCCGCGCCGGGCAATCCGGCCTGACCTCATTGCGGATCTTCGACGCCGAGCCTAGGAGCCATTCATGCCTGCAGTCATTACGCAACAAGGCGCCCTGAACACGACGGCGCTCATCGTTCCCGACGCCTATGTCCAGATCATTCCGCCCGCGATCAACTACTTCAACGGCCTGCCGACGAATATCGTCGGCATTGTCGGTACCGCGTCCTGGGGGCCGGTGAACACGCCCGTCACAATCGGTTCGATGCAGGCCTATGCCCAGCAATTCGGCGCGATCCAGGCGCGGAAATACGATCTGGGTACCCAGGGTCGCGACGGCTGTCCAGCAAGGTGCCAATAATTTCCGCTGTGTGCGGGTGACCGATGGGACCGATACGGCGGCCAGCATCATGCTCGGCCTCAGTGGGACGGTGGGCGCCCACAAACGGCGGTACGGGCAATGCCGTCAACGACGTGCTGACACTGTCCAACGGCGTCACCGTCAAGGTCACCACCGTATCGAGCGGTGCGGTCACCGCCGCGACGGTACAGAGCCTGGGGACGGCATCGGTTTCGGCCACCGGGCTTACGACGGTCTCGACGACCGGTGCGGGAACGGGGGCCGTGTTCAGCCTGACGCTGGCCAATCAGATCGCCTTGACGTCGCTCTATACCGGCAGCCTCGGCAATCAGGCCAAGGTGACGCTCGGCACCGGCTCGTCCTCGACGGTCGCCAACCCGACCTACAAGCTGATTGTCGCCATGCCGGGCGTCCAGGAAGTCTTCGACAATATCGGCGGTATCGGGGCGGCGCTCTGGACCAATATGGCGAATGCCGTCAATAACGGCGTTTCGGCGATCCGCGGTCCATCGGCCCTGATCCTGGCCACTGCGGGGACTGCGGCGGCTACGCCAGCACCGGCACCGGCGACTTTTGCTCTCGCCGGCGGCACGGACGGTGCCGCCACCATCACCGCCTCGCTGCTGGTCGGTCAGGATACTCTGCCGCGCAAGGGCATGTATGCGCTGCGCACGCTCGGCTGTTCGGTCGCCTGGCTGGCCGATGCCGACGACAATACGGAATGGGCCAACCAGGTGGCGTTCGCCACGTCCGAATTCGTCTACATGATCGGCACCGGACCGGCTGGCGATACCATTACCAACGCGCTCAGCGTCAAGCAGGCGGCGGGCGTCGATAGCCCGTGGTTCAAGTTGATGTTCGGCGACTGGATCTATTGGCAGGACAGCACGAACAACGTGCTGCGCCTGGTCAGTCCGCAGGGCTTCATCGGTGGCTTGCTGGGCAATCTGGCACCGCAGAACTCGACGCTGAACCAGCCGCTCTTCGGTGTCGTCGGCACCCAGAAGACCGGCAGCAGTTCGGCAAGCAACGGCGCCTATGCCTATGCCGAGCTGCAGCAGCTGATCGGCGGCCGGCCTCGAAGTGATCGCCAATCCGTGTCCGGGCGGGTCGTATTTCGGCGCGCAATCGGGTCACAACAGCTCGTCCGATGCGACGCGGAACACCGACGGCTATACCCGCATGACCGACTACATCTCGACGTCGCTGGGCGCAGCTTGCGGCGTCTTCGTCGGTCAGCTGCAGACGGCGCAGCAGCAGCTCAACGCCAAGGCCGCGATCAACGCCTTCTTCCAGTCGCTGCAGGATGCCGGGCAGATCGGCACCTCGACGGGCACGACGGCCTACAAGGTTACGCTGGATTCGACCAACAATCCGGCCGCCGGGTCGCGCTCGGCTACGAGCAGGCGGATGTCCAGGTGACCTATCTGAACGTGGTCGAGAAGTTCCTGGTCAATTTCCAGGGCGGCGGCTCGGTCCAGATCGCCTCCAACCAGACTGATCATTCTCATCTTCCCGTACTTCAGGAGTGCGCCATGCCGGTCAATGTCGGGCAGCCGAACAGCTACAATCTCGGCCGCGATTGCACCTTCACCATCGTCGGCCCCACGGGGATCGTGAGTTTCCCGATCACCGAAGGCTCAGCCAAGCAGGAAACCAAACAGGTCCAGAGCCGACCCTTGAATGGTCCGCCGATCTTTGCCGAGATCCCGGATGGCTGGAGCGGGCAGCTTCAGCTTCGATCGGACCGGGCGGCAGCTGGACGATCTCTTCGCCCAGCTCGAGGCGTCCTATTGGAATTCAGGTTCGCTTGCATCCTTCTCGGTGCTGCAGACGATCGAGAACCCGGACGGCACCATCGCCCAATACCAGTTCAAGGCGCTCGCTTGCAAATTCGAGAGTGCAGGCGACTTCAAGGGTGACGGCAAGGTCGAGCAGAAGGTCACCTTCGTGGACCGCGGCGCGAGATCGTCCAGTAGAGCATAGGGCGCGGCACGGTCTCGTCCGGATAGTCCTTGGCCAAAGCAGAAGGTCGGCAACAGCCGGCCTTCTGCCACGGCGTATCTCGCGGCAGCCATGCGCAGATATTTATCCAATACTGTCCGCGCCGGGGATTCCGGACGCATTCAAACGTCCTTGATCAAATCGTGTCGCAAATAGGCTGTGGAGGCGGAGATGCTCGCGGGTTCCACACTTGGACTGCCGCCAATAAATCAAATATTGAACGGTGGCTGGTCGAGCTCGCTGCGCAGCTCGATAGAATTTCTAAAATGCTCGATCTGCCGTCCGCAAGCAGCGTGTCGCCTCTGATCCAAGCGGCGGCCAGCCAGGCTTCGATCTGAAAATGCCGTTCGGTGCTGACGGACTGGCGCCAACCCCATCGCATTACGCGCAGGCGCTTGAGACGAGTATCCTCGGTGCGCCTTTCGGCGATATCGTGGCAAGTAACGGTAAAGAGCAAAATTCTCGCAATTTAGGCGATAGCTTTCCAAGCATTGCCGGAGATTCGGTTGGTTCCAAAACGGACACACCTTGGCAATTTGCGCCAAGGCTTGCCGGCTCGGTGATGAATGATCTGGGTTGGGGTGATAAAAATCTCAGCGCGGCAGTTCATAGTCCTCAGCCGTATCTTGGTGATGCGCAATATCAGGATGATCTCTTTCGCCCTCAGAACGACCGTGGGAACCACCAATCATTCCCTCAGGGCTTCTTGCCGCCACTCTCCGCGTGGAATTTTCCGATCTCTGGATCGGCCGCAGGAGGGGGTAACGATCGTAACCGGGGCAAAACCGGTGGCGTTGTTGATCTGGCGGTTTATCGCGCGGCGACCAACTCTGTCAGGGGCAGGATTTTGCCGCCTGGGATGGCAAGGCGATCACCGAGGTAGTGCCAGAAGCTGATGCCGAGCTTGTTGCAAGTCTTCAAGAGGCTGAGCATGGCATCTCGGGCTGTACAGCCCTCGTCGCTTTGCGTCCCGCCGCTGATTTTTCGGCGGGTTACGACGCAACGGATGTCGTTCTCCGATCCGTTGGTATGAAGCGGAATATCCGGACGTTCGAGGATCTTGAGGAAGCTCGACGGTTGGCGCGGATGCGCGCGAGCAGGCGGTCGAGGGTGGCGAATCCGGTCTTGGTGGTGAAGATCCGATCGAACCGGTGGGCCAATTCCGTGGCTCTTTCGGGGTCGGGATCCAGGCGCCAAGTCTTGATGTCGTTATAGAGTTCCCAGATCTGGCTCTGGATCATCGCCTTGGCGCTACGGTTCAGGTCGGTGAAAGTATCGAGCGCGTGGATCAGCCGCTCCATATGGACCCAGCACCGGGCGTGCTCGCCGATGGCGAATTGGCCGGCGCCATCACTCAGGATGACGGTGCCGTCCAAGGCCTGCGCCTCGATTAGGCCGCCCCACAACGCACCTTCGCTGGCGATGCGGAACGGATCGAGCGGACCGTCCTTGGGCTCTAAGCCATGGGTCTCTAAATAAGCATCCCAGCCTGCCGCGTCGTCGAAGCCGGACGGTGCCGCTGCGGCGTGAAGTGCCGTCACCGTCGCGGCCGCCAGCCCGCGCTCGAGCATATAGGCTCGCGACGCGGCGTTGAGCGCCCAGCGGGCCGAACCGCCATGCAGGAGTTGCAAGAAGTTCAACCGGCTCTTCGACGTGGTGGTCGTGAAGGAGGCGAACCGGTCGTTGCCGATTTGCGTACACACACCATTCTTCGCAGCATGGCGTGCACCGGTATCGTCGACGCTCACCCAGCCCGCCGAGGCGAGCCCGGCTTTCAGCACCTGCTTGGCCTCGGTGACGAAGGCTTCGATCTTGCCGGTCAGGATCCGCACAACCTGGCGCTTGGAGATCGATACGCCCAGATCGCGCAGCAAGGCAACGATCCGCTCGACCGTCGATTGGCCTTGGTGATAGAGCGACAACACCATACGCCGCAGCTCGGCACCAAAATGCCCGTCAACGCCTTCGGGCAACGGTGTCACGACGATCCTGCCATCCGGCAGGCGCCAGCGGCTGCGCCAATAGCGCGTCACGCGAACACCAATCGTCAGGTCCTGCACGACAAAAGCCCGACGCCCCAGGAACCTCGAGCCGGGCGGTACCGCCAGGCAAAGATCGCGCTCTTCGGTAACGACCGCACGGCTCCGGCCACGGCGTTTCGAACCCGAACCCGAGGGCGGCCGCCCCGGCGACGACCGATCCATCCCGCTCGGCTTCAGCGTCGGACGTGGCGGCAAACCTTTCAGGCGCCGGATCTCGTCCTTCAACACAACATTCTCCGCACGCAGACCTGCAAGCTCAGGGCGCAGCTCGACAATCAGGTCAAGTAGCTCACTAACCGACGGCGTCCGGATATCGGCGGGCTCTTCCATCAGCAAACAGAATCGCACCCACACCAAAACCGCCAGCGTCTTCAACCCGAAGGCCCAGAGTCACAATGTCGCGCTCGCCACCGGTTTTGCCCCGGTTACGTAACGATCACGTTAAGTGTCTGTCCGAGAACATGTTGATTCGGTAGAATCTGGAGGCTTCTGTGAGGTCGCGGGCACCTGCAGCCGATGACGGGCTGGCTCGCGACCTCATTGAAGCCGGATTGAGCGAACCCGCGTGGTGGAGGGCGAGCTATGGGGTTTGTATCTGGAGCGGTTGGTCCGTGGCCACGACCCGAGCCGTCGGGAGGGCGTTGGGGCGTGTCTGATCCGGAGTGCTGCCGCGCCTGGAGGGATGCTTGGTGGCGCTGACAGGTGCGGATTTGGCTCCGTTGCCGCCGGTGCCGTGGGTCTGGGAACGGATATTGCGGTGACACGGCATCGGGATCGGGCCGCAGCACACGGTGCTCGGTATTGGTCGGCACGCACGGATCGACGAGTGGCGTCTCATGATGTGCTGAATCCGCGCGAAGCCGCCCATCGATTCCGAGACGATGGCGCCCATCCATTCCGATCAATTGTCGCCCAGCGTTCCGATCAATCCTCGCCCATGATTCCGGGATGATGCCGCCCGGGTGATGAGGGGATCGGGAGCCTCTGCTGGCTGTGCGTAGGGTCTGCTTTTTGGCTGTGGCCGAGGAGCGGATTGATGCCAGCAGGAGGGTTTCCATGCGCCATGTGCGCGAGGTGGTGCGGCTGGGGTTTGCCGGGATATCCAAGCACGAGATCGCGCGAAGGACGGGGCTGGCGCCGTCGACGGTGCGCGAGACGCTGAAGCGGTTTGCGGCGTCGGGCCTGACCTGGCCGCTGGCGGAGGACATGAGCGATCCAGATCTCGAAGCCAGGCTATACAAGGCCGCCGGGACCAAGCAGGGCCATCGCCGCCAGGAGGAACCGGACTGGGCGGCGGTGCATCGTGAACTCAAGCGCAAGCACGTCACGCTCTCGATCCTGTGGGACGAGTACATCGAACAGCACCCAGACGGGTATCGCTACTCGCGCTACTGTGACCTTTACCGCACCTGGGAAGGAAAGCTGTCGGTCACGATGCGCCAGGCCCATGCTGGCGGCGAGAAGCTGTTCGTCGACTATGCCGGGGACAGAGCATCGGTGGTGATCGACCGGCTGACCGGCGAGATCCGCGAGGCCTGGATCTTCGTGGCCGTGCTCGGCGCCTCGAACTTCACCTATGCCGAGGCGACCTGGACGCAAGGGCTGGCAGATTGGATCGGCGCCCACACCCGGGCCTTCGAGGCGATCGGCGGGGTGACGCAGCTGGTCGTGCCCGACAACACCAAGACCGCGGTTATCAAGGCGTGCCTCTACGAACCCGCGTCAACCGGACCTACGCCGAGAGGGCGGCGCATTACGACACCGCCATCCTGCCGACGCGGCCGCGGCGCCCCCGCGACAAGGCCAAGGTCGAGGCGGGCGTGCTGATCATGGAGCGCTGGATCCTGGGGCGCCTCAGGAACCGGATCTTCTACAGCCTGGCGGAGCTGAACCAGGCGATCGGCGAGCTGCTGGTCCGTCTCAACGACGAACGGCCGATCCGCAGGCTCGGCGTGACGCGGCGCCAGCTCCTCGAACAGCTCGACCGGCCGATGCTCAAACCCTTGCCGGTCGAGCCCTATGTCTTTGCCGAGTGGCGCATTCGCCGGGTCGGTATCGATTATCATGTCGATGTCGACCGGCACTATTACAGCGTGCCCTACCGCTTCGCGAAGGAAGCCGTCGAGGTTCGGCTCACGGCCCGCACCGTGGAGGTTTACGCCAGGGGTGAGCGTATCGCCGCCCATCTGCGCTCCAGCGGCAATGGCAAGCACACGACCGTGCAGGATCACATGCCGTCGAGCCACCGGCGCCATGCCGACTGGACCATCGAGCGGATCCGGCGCGACGCCGTCCAGATCGGACCGTCGACCGCGGCGCTGTGCGACCTGATCCTGCAGGAACGCTCCCATCCCGAGCAAGGCTTCCGCGCCTGTCTCGGCATCGTCCGGCTGGTCAAGCCCTTCGGCGCCTCCAGGGTCGAGGCGGCCGCGACATGGGCGCTCGACATCGGCGCCCGGACCTACGGCTCCGTCAAATCCATCCTCGACCACAATCTCGATCGCCACGCCGCACCCCAGCGCGGCCCGGACGGCGCGGCGATCCTCCATCGCAACATCCGGGGTTCCCGCTACTACCATTGAGGAGACGACATGCTCACCCATCCCACCTCGACCAGCTGAACCAGCTCGGCCTGTTCGGCATGGTCAAGGCCTTCAACGAAGCCGAGACTTCGGCGGAGGGCAGCGGCCCTCACACATCCCGAATGGCTGGCCCTGCTGCTCGACCGCGAGATGGCTTATCGCCATGACAAGAAGCTCGCCGCCCGGCTGCGCTATGCCAGGCTGCGCCAGCAGGCGCTGGTCGAGGATGTCGATTACCGTGCTGCGCGCGGCCTCGACCGGCCGCTCTTCCAGAAGCTGGTCGCCGGGGATTGGATCGACGCGCACGACAATCTGATCGTCTGCGGCCCGACCGGCGTCGGCAAATCCTGGCTCGCCTGTGCGCTCGGCCACAAGGCCTGCAGGGACAATCGCTCCGTCCCTCTACCAGCGTGTCCCCAAGCTGTTCGGCGACCTGGTCATGGCGCGCGCCGACGGCCGCTATCCCCGCATCACCCGAGCGCTCGGCGGCGTCCAGCTCCTCATCCTCGACGATTGGGGCCCTCGAGCCGCTCGACGCCAGGCCCGGCACGACCTGCTGGAAATCCTTGAGGAACGCTACGGCCGCCGCTCGACCATCATCACCAGCCAGTTGCCCGTCGAGGATTGGCACGCCGTGATCGGCGATCCGACCTATGCCGACGCCATCCTCGACCGCCTCGTCCACAACGCCCACCGCCTCAACCTGTCCGGCGACAGTCTCCGCAGGACAAGGTCGAAGCCCGCCGAGAGAGGTTGACCGAACCAGAGGTTCGGTGCCACCAATTACCTGCCAGCAAGGCTCCGCGCGCCGGGCGAGATCATCTCGGTACCCTGGGCGCCATCAAATCGGAATGCCTGGGCGACTTCGTCGGAATCGGCATCCATGATGTGTCGTGGCGGCAGAATCGGCCGCGTGGCAGCCTGCCAAGCGTGATCATGGTTCCGCCGCAGCATGGGCAGCGCTCGGGCGCAGATTTTGGAGCTGGGTCGTTGTTCAGAGCTGGCCGGGTTCGTCTGGACAGGTTCCGACGCTGGATAAGTGGGTTTCTCTGCCGGTTGCTGTGGTAGTGCGCCGTTGTCAGGTCGTCACGCAAGGAGGGCGTAGCCCGACTGGAGTGACGACCTGACAACGGCGGCAAAATTTCGGGGCGTCGCCCGTCGGGTCATGCTGCCGCCCACTGCGGCAGGTGGTTGAAGTAGGCTTGGTCCGGCGTCCGGGCGTCAAGGCTCGAATGCGGGCGCTTGGCGTTGTAGAAGCCCAGATACCGGCCGATCGACGCGCGGGCCTCGGCGACGCTGTCATAGGCCCGCAGATAGACCTCTTCGTATTTGACCGAGCGCCAGAGCCGTTCGACGAAGACGTTGTCGCGCCACGAGCCCCTGCCATCCATGCTGATGGCGATGCCGTTGTCCTGTAGCAGACCGGTGAAGGCGGCGCTGGTGAATTGGCTGCCCTGGTCCGTGTTGAAGATCTCCGGCTTGCCGTGCTTGGCCAGCGCCTCCTCGACCGCGTCCAGGCAGAAATCGACCTCCATGGTGATCGACAGGCGCCAGGCCAGGACCCGGCGACTGAACCAGTCGACCACGGCGGCCAGATAGACGAAGCCCGCGCGCCATCGGGATGTAGGTGATATCCATCGCCCAGGCCTGGTTCGGCCGTTCGACCGCCACGGAGCGCAGCAGATACGGGTAGATCTTGTGGCCCGGCGCCGGCTTCGACGTGTTCGGCCGGCGATAGATCGCCTGGATGCCCAGCCGCTTCATCAGCGTCGTGACATGCTGGCGGCCGATCTCGACACCCTCGCCGCGCAAGAGATCGCGCAGCATCCGGCTGCCCGCGAACGGGTAATCCAGATGCAGCTCGTCCATCCGCCGCATGATCGCCAGATCCGCCGGCGGCACCGGTCGGGGTTGGTAATAGAGCCCGCTTCGGCTGAGCTTCAGGATCTCAGCCTGCCGCACGAGCGGCAGGTCGTGCTCTCGGTCGATCATCGCTTTGCGCTCAGCATGCCGGCCTTGGTGAGCGCGCCGGACAAAAAATCATTCTCCAGCGCCAACTCCCCGATCTTCGCGTGCAGCGTCTTCAAATCCACTGCCGCGACCGCCTCCGGGATGGCCACGCCGCCGCTGAAAACCCCAGCCGCCCCGTCCAGAAGCTGCGCCTTCCAGCTCGTGATCTGGTTCACATGTACATCGAAATGCTGCGCCAGCTCGGCCAGCGTCTTGTCACCTTTGAGAGCGGCTAATGCCACCTTCGCCTTGAAAGCCGGTGTATGGTTCCGGCGGCCTCGCTTCGTCATCTGCTCTCCTGATCCGCGGCAAACATCGCCGCATTCAGGCAGAAAATCCACTTATCCTATCGTCCAGATTCCCAAGGCCGGCTCTGTTTGGCCGATTTGCCCCGTAATTTGCAGTTCATCGATCTGCGCGTCAGAGATCGAGATTCTTTCACACGCTCAGTGCAGGAGAAGGGCTTGAGCAGCTCAAACGATCAGCCTGTCCAAGGTGATCGGGAACCGCCGCACGCGGATCCCGGTCGCGTGCCAGACGGCGTTGGCAATCGCGCCGGCCGTACCGGTGATGCCGATCTCGCCGACGCCCTTGATGCCGAGCGCGTTGACATGCGGATCGGCCTCCTCGACCAGGATGGCATCGAGCGAGGGGATGTCGGCGTTGACCGGCACATGGTACTCGGCCAGGTCCGCGTTCATCGGCCGGCCCGAGCGTCGGTCCATCACGGCCTGCTCGTGCAGGGCGAAGGATACGCCCCAGATCATGCCGCCGTAATACTGGCTGCGCACCATGCGCGGATTGATCACCCGGCCGGCGGCGAAGGCGCCGACCAGGCGGGTGACGCGGATCTGTCCCAGTTCGGGATCGATCTTGACCTCGGCGAACACCGCGCCATGGGCATGCATGGCATAGTTCGCCTGCGCCGCAGGATCGGCCGCACTCCTACCGCGGCCTTCGATCTCGGCACGACCGGCACGGGCCAGGATATCGGCATAGGCCTCGCTGCGGCTCTCGTCGTCGCGGCGGAACAGCCGTCCGTCGCGCGCGATCACGCCGGCATTGCCGGCACCGAACAGCGGCGAGCGTTCGTCGCTCATGGCGAGGTCCGCGAGCTTGCCGATCACGTCGGCCCCGGCATTGTGCAGCGCCATGCCGGCGGTCGCGGTATGGGCCGAGCCGCCGGCGATGCCGGCATCGGGCAGGTCGGAGCTGCCGGAACGGAACTCGACCCGGTCGATATCGAGGCCGAGGCCGTCGGCCGCGATCTGCGCCAGCGCGGTCCAGGCGCCCTGGCCCATATCGGCGGCACTGGTTTCCATGATGCCGCTGCCGTCGCGCCGGATGACGGCACGCGCCTGCGCCTGGAACATCAGCGCCGGGAAGGTCGCCGTGCCCATGCCCCAGCCGACCAGCAGCCCGGCCTCGTCGCGCATCTGCCGCGGCGCCAGCGGTCGACCGGCCCAGCCGAAGCGTTCGGCGCCCTGGGCGTAACATTCGCGCAGGGCCTTGGACGAGAACGGCTTGCCCGACATCGGCTCGACCTCGGCATAGTTCTTGAGCCGGAAGGCGAGCGGATCCAGGTCGCAGGCGGCCGCCATCTCGTCGATGGCGCTTTCGAGCGCTATCGAGCCGGTCGCCTCGCCGGGAGCCCGCATGAAGAGCGGCGTGCCGGTGTCGAGCCGGACCGCTTCATAGGACGTGGTGATGGCCGGGCTGGCATAGAGCGTGTGCGAGACGTCGGAAGCCGGTTCGAAGAAATCGTCGAAGCTGCTCGAGGCCGTCCGCGTGTGATGGTGCAGCGCCGTCAGCAAACCCTCGCCATCGGTGCCGATCCGCAGAGTCTGCCGGGTCGGTGCCCGATGGCCGACCGGGCCGTACATCTGCGCGCGGCGCAGCACCAGCTTGACCGGCTGGCCGACCAGCCTTGCGGCCATGATGCCGAGGATCTGCGGCCCCGAGATCAGGCCTTTGGAGCCGAAGCCGCCACCGAGGAAGGGGCTGCGGACATGGATGTTCTCGGGTGGAATGCCGAAGAGGCCGGCGATGCGGCCCTGCGCCATGGCCAGACCCTGGCTCGGCGTGTCGACCGACAATTTGTCGCCGTCCCAGGCTGCCACGATCGCGTGCGGCTCCATGGCATTGTGGTATTGCGCCGGCGTCTCGTAGGTCGCCTCGATGCGTTTGGCGGCCTTTGCGAGTCCGGCCTCGACATCGCCGCGATGCAGCTCGGCCGGGTTGCCGACGCCGACCGCGGGCGGCACGAAGCTCTCCTCGGCATCGAGATCGACCCGCGCCGGCTCGGTCACGTAGCGCGGGGCGAGCAGGGCGGCGCCTTCCGTCGCGGCTTCCAGCGTCAGCGCGATCACCACGGCAATCGGCTGATTCGCGTAGCGCACCCGGTCGTTCTGCAGCAGATCGAGCCGGAACATGAAGGGGTTGGCCTTCGCGTCGGGGTCCTGGGCGAGCTCCGGCTTGTGCGATGGCGTCATGACATCGACCACGCCGGGACGCGCCTTCGCCGCCGCGACATCGAGGAAGACGACGCGGCCGCGCGCGACGCTGCTGACCGCCTGGACCGCGTAGAGCAGGCCGGGCGGATGGTTGTCTGCCGCGTAGCGCGCGGCGCCCGTGACCTTGAGCAGGCCGTCGCGCCGGGTCAGCGGCTGGCCGATATTCGAGCCGTGCCGGAGATGGGCCGGCGCCTGGGTGAGCGTGATCTCAGGCATGGAGGACTCCGGGCAGGGTGGCGAAGGGAGAAGCCGGCAAGGCCGGCACGCGCTCCGGCGTTCCGGCGGCGGCGAGCAGGAGCGCCCGTGTCACGATCCGTTTGGCGAGCTCGATCTTGAAGGCGTTGTCGCCGGACGGCTTGGCGTCGGCCAGTGCGGCCTCGGCTGCGCGGCGAAAGGCGGGTTTGTCCGGCGCGACGCCGGCCAGCGCGGCTTCGGCCGCCCGTGCCCGCCACGGCTTGAGCGCGACGCCGCCCAGCGCGATTCGCGCTTCGGCGATCCTGCTGCCCTCGATCCGCAGGGCCGCAGCGGCCGACACGACGGCGAAGGCGTAGGAGGTGCGGTCGCGGACCTTGAGATAGCGCGCATGGGCCGCGAAGCCTGCCGCTTCCGCCGGCAGGCGGAGCGCGACGATCAGCTCGTCCGACTCGAGCACGGTGTCGCGCTCGGGCGCGTCGCCAGGCAGGCGATGGAAGCTTTCGAGCGGCACGTCACGCCGCCCGGTCCGGCCTTCGATCTCGACCATGGCGTCGAGCGCCACCAGCGGGACGCAGAAATCCGACGGGTTGGTCGCGATGCAGCTCTCGCTCCAGCCGAGCACGGCGTTCAGCCGCGTCTCGCCGTGCTGAGCGTCGCAGCCGGCGCCGGGCGTGCGCTTGTTGCAGGCGCTGGCGGTGTCGTAGAAATACGGGCAGCGCGTCCGCTGCAGCAGATTGCCGCCGACCGTCGCGGCGTTGCGCAGCTGCGCCGAAGCACCGGACAGCAGCGCCTCCGCGACCGCGGGAAAGCGCCTGGCGAAGTCCCGGTCATGGGCCAGATCGGCATTGCGCACCAGCGCGCCGATCCGCACGCCGCCATCGGGCAGGCGTTCGATCCGGTCGAGGCCGGGCAGCCGGGGTGATGTCGACGATCCGCTCCGGGCGGGCGACGCCGCCCTTCATCAGATCGAGCAGATTGGTGCCGCCGGCCAGATAGGCGGTGCCGGGAGTGGCCGCAGCCGCGACCGCCTCGGCGATCGTCGCGGGCCGGATATAGTCGAACATCTTCATGCCGCCTGCTCCCGCTCGCCCGTGGCAAGCTTGGCCTGGGCGTCCAGCACCGCTTCGGTGATCCCGGCATAGGCGCCGCAGCGACAGAGATTGCCGCTCATGCCTTCGCGCACCCGCTCGGGATCGTCCCCGGCCTGGCACTCCCGGATCAGGCCCGACGGCGCTCATGATCTGGCCGGGAGTACAGAAGCCGCATTGGAAGCCGTCATGGGCGATGAACGCGGCCTGGACCGGATGCAGCGCATCGCCCTCTGCCAGGCCCTCGATCGTCAGGATATCCGCGCCGTCCTGGCTGAGTGCCAGGGCTAGGCAGGAATTCATCCGCCGCCCGTCGATCAGCACGGTACAGGCGCCGCATTGCCCGCGGTCGCAGCCCTTCTTGGTCCCGGTCAGCTCCAGGCGTTCGCGCAGGAGATCGAGCAGCGTGACGCGCGGATCGTCCAGCTCGATCCGCCGCGCCAGACCGTTCACGGTCAGCGAAATTGAGAGGCTCATGCAAGGCTCCGATGAGTGCTATCGTCAGACGAGGCCGCAGCTACAATGCGGCGTGACGGCGAAGGTTCGAGCTTCGTCCTGATTCATACGGAGGATCCCTCCGTTTTTCAAGTGGACAGGGAACGTGACAGGCGATTCAGCAGAATTTTCGAGCATTGCGCGCCGGCCGCGGGCCGATGCCGTGCGCAACCGCGAACGCGTGCTCGAAGCGGCCAAGGCGGTGTTCAGCGCCGGCGGCCCGGATGCGAGCCTCGATGCCGTGGCGCGCGCAGCCGGAGTCGGTATCGGCACGCTCTATCGCCATTTCCCGACTCGCGAGGCACTCTACGAGGCGGTCTATCGCCGCGAGGTCGAACAGCTCGCCGATCTGGCCGAGCAGCTGAAGACCGAAGTGGCGCCGGCTGAAGCGCTGCGCCGCTGGATGCGCTCGAATGTGGAGTTCGTCGCTACGAAAAAGGGCATGTCGAAGGCGCTGGCCCTGGTCGCTTACAGCTCCTCGGAGCTTTCCGCTATTCGCTGGATCGCCTGACCAAGGCGGTGGGCGCGCTGCTCGGCCGGGCGTCGCGGCCGGCGAGATCCGCGGCGATATCGGGCCCGGAGGACCTTCTGCGGGCCGCTGGTCGGCATGTGCTACATGAACGACCAGCCCGGCTGGCAGGCGAGCGTGCTGCGGCTGGTCGAGGTCTTCGTCGATGGGCTGCTGGTGGACACCACAAGGAAATGTCCCTGAGGGCGCGCCGCGCGCTTCCGGTTGCTGAAATTCAGTAAATAACGACATCCGCGTTTGCCGTCTGGAAGATTATCTACTTGGCGGTGAGAAGATTCTTAGGGAACGTCGGCCGCAATTTCCCGTATAATACCAAAGCGTGCGGCTGGTTCGAGAGCATGTCCCGGCTCGACTTCGTCCCAGCTTTGCCTTTCGCGCCCTCTCGCAATGGGTGGTTTGGGAAATTGGTCCATGACTGAGGGCGTTGGTACCGGTGGTGACAATATTTACGCGCTGGGGCCGGATTCGACCGTCATCCAGCGGCGGCCGCTGCCATTGCATTGGGCCGCTCTGCTCGCCCTCTACCTGATCCTGGCGTTCGCCATCATGATCGCCGCGAAGCTGATTCCGGTCGATCATCAGGCGAAACTGTTCTTCGGCAAGATCGGCCTCGACCGGATCCACGACGTCTTCTTCCGCTACAGCGTGGCCGGCGGCGTCATCGTTCCGCTGATTTTCTTCATCGAATATTGCTGCGTCGGCTGGCAGAAATCTTCGGTGCGGTCGATCCTGGTGCAGAACCCGGCGAGCGGCCGGTCGGATTTCGTCTGCTTTCTGCTCAATCACCTGAGGCTGCTCAGGCTGCCGCAGATCGTGCTCACCTTCGGTCTGGCGCTGATTACCGGCGAAATGGTCAGGGCTTATTTCGGCCGTTATTTTCCGGCCATCCTGTCCAGCGATTATCTGCCGCAATACGTGCTGTATCCGGTGTATTTCATCCTTTATACGATCCTCGACTACTGGCGCACCCGGGTCGACCATTCGGTGTATTTCTGGCCGCTGCATCGCTTTCATCATGCCGCGGAGGAGTTCAACGTCCTCACCGCCGACCGGGGCCATCCGGCATCGGCCTTCGTCCAGAGCACAGTGAAGATCTTTCCGCTGGCGCTGCTCGGCGTGCCGCCCCGACGCGCTGATCGACATCGGCATGCTGGTGGTCGTGATCAACTATCTGAACCATTCCCCGGATCGATTGGGATTTCGGGTGGTTCGGCCGCTATGTCATCCAGTCGCCGCGGCATCATCAGCTGCATCACAGCGTGACCGAGCGCGTGGCCTGCAATCTCAGCCTGTGCCCACTCTGGGACCGGCTCGGCGGCACCTGGCGCGACGTGACGCCGGCCGCCGTCCGTCTCGGCACGACCTCGGCACCCTATCGACACGGCGCCTATATCCTGCCCGATGTGCTGCGGGACTATCGCGACTTCCTGCGGGGTCTGGTTGCGGGGCGTCGCGAACTTGTTTTCCGGCCGCCGGTCCGGACCGGCGGCCGCCACGGATGTCGCCGCCGGCGGCGAGGGCGCGGCACCGGTCGTCGTGCCGCTGAATGCCGCGACGCAGGCCGGCGGCACACGCTCAACGGATAGATCTCCCGCGCAGGCACCGCATTGCGACCATCCGCACCTTTGGGGGCGGACAACGCCCTTCTTGCAGAATATCGCCCTGCAGACAGATCCAGCGCCAGGCGATTATCGACGTGAATATCCAGAACGACACAGCAATTCGATCAGAACAGCCGGCTGCGCGAGGCGACGGTGATCGGCAATCGCGGCTTGCGCTCTTGACGGAAAACCGGCCGGCCGAAGCGCTCGCGGCGTTCCGGGAGGCGCTTCTCCTACTCCCGGAGAACACCTCCCTGCTCTATAATTGCGGCGTTGCCGCGCAGGCGCTCGGACGGTTCGAGGACGCCATTGCGGCCTATGACGCCGCACTCGCACGCTCGCCGCAATTCGCGCCGGCGCTGATCAACAAGGCGGCGGCGCTCATTCAGCTCGATCGTGCCGAGGAGGCTTTGCAGGCCTGCCGTGTCGCGCTTATCCACCAGCCGGGCAATGTCGAGGCGCAATGCAATGCCGGCCAGGGCTTCATGTCGCTCGGCCGGTATCGTGAGGCCGAGCTGATTTTCCGGGACATCCTGGCGCGGGTACCCGACCGCGATCTTGTCCAGGTCAATTTGGCACATACGCTGCTGGTGACCCGGACGGATGGCGGAAGGCTGGCCGCATTACGAAAAACGGCTCGGCCTGGGCACGGCGCGGCAAGCATTCGAAGCGGCGCTGTGGCGCGGCGAGACGCTTGCCGGCCGCACGCTTCTCGTTCACGCCGATCAGGGTTTCGGCGATACGCTCCAGTTCTGCCGCTACCTGCCGCTGCTGCCGCAGGATGCCAAAATCATCGTCGAGGTGCAGCCGGCGCTTGCCGGATTGCTCCGGCGGACGGCATGGAGCGCCGCGGTGGTGGCGCAAGGAGAAAGGCTGCCGCCTTTCGATCTCCATATCCCGATGATGAGCCTGCCGGGCGTGCTCGGCACGGTGCTCGAGACCATCCCGGGCCGGACGCCCTATCTGACCGCCGATCCGGTCCGCAGCGCGGTGTGGCGGCGCCGGCTCGCCGCGCTGCCGGGCCTCAAGGCCGGGCTCGTCTGGGCGGGAATTCGCAGCTCGGCCAGGACATGTTTCTCGATCGCAAGCGGTCCGTGCCGCTCGCCGTGCTGGCGCCGCTGGCTGCGGTCGGCGGAGTCTCCTTCGTCTCGCTGCAGAAAGGCGCGCCGGCGGCCCAGGCCGCGATGCCGCCGGCCGGCTTGGCGTTGCATGACTTCACGGCGGAGCTGGCCGATTTCGACGATACTGCGGCGCTGGTCGAGGCGCTGGACCCTGGTCATCAGTGTCGACACCTCGGTCGCGCATCTGGCCGGGGCCCTGGGCAAGCCGGTCTGGGCTGCTGAACCGCTTCAACACCTGTTGGCGCTGGCTGCTCGATCGCGAGGACAGCCCCTGGTACCCGACGATGCGGTTGTTCCGCCAGAAGGTGCCCGGCGATTGGGGCAACGTCGTCGCTGAGGTGCGCGGTGCCCTCGAAGCCTTCGTCCCGAGCGCGCGGCTGATTGGTCGGCCCGCCGCGCGCAACCGCGCCGTGTTGGGTTGGAAAGGGCGAGCGATCCGCCTATACAGTCCCTTGCCCGGGACAATCCGAGACACCGATGCTTTTGCGCGCAGCCCTGATCCTCGCCGCCCGTTTTTCTCCGTCACGACAGCGGCCGAGGCCGCGCCCAGCCTGTGCGCGGGTGACGAAGCCGTGCTGTTCAGCTGCCGGACTGCGACCAAGAAATTCATCTCGGTCTGCGCCTCCAAGGACTTGGCCCCCGGGCGCGTTGCTATCTGCAATACCGCTTCGGCCAGCCGGAGAAGATCGAGCTATCGGTGCCGGCCGACAAGGCCGGACCGCCGTCGGGCAGTGTCGTTGCGGGCAGCCTGATGTTTTCGGGCGGCGGCGGGGGCTTATCTGCGGTTCAAGGCGGCCGGCTACGATTATGTGGTCTATACGGCGGTCGGCAAGGGTTGGGGCGAGAAGGACGGAGTCGCGTCGAACGGGACGGCAAGCGGCTGTCGCACGTCTCCTGCGCCGACGAACCCGTCTCGCAGCTCGGCCCCGATCTCGCCGACAAGGCCGGGCTGCAACCTGATGCCGGAGACTTCGACCTGCCGTGACGCAGGCCTGCCGTCCGGGCTCTCGATACTTCAGACCTCAAGGCCCCGCGGCGGCGGCCAGCTCGGTCGACTTCATGTGCAATTGCCCGATCAGATTCGAGACGTTGTCGCCGTTGCGATGGACCACGGATGAGAACTCCTCGCGCTGTTCCCGCGACAGGCTCATGCCACCGGCCGTGATGTCGACGACCTTGTAGCTGGTGGGTGTCCTTGGCCACGACCAGTCGAGCTCGATCGCGTCGCCGGTCGATACGCGGGTGATCTCGCTGCCGACAACGGTCGTCGTCTCGTTTTTGACGACATGCGTGGTCACGCGGAAGGACTGCGCCTTGTACTCGGCGAATCGCGTGGAATAGATGCTCGTCATGTAGTCGCCGAAAGCCGCCGTAAATTGCTGCCGTTCGGCCTCGCTCGTTGTCTGCCAATAGATGCCGAGGACGAATTGCGCGATCTTGGGGCAGGTCGAAATCCTCGGCCATCAGCGCCTGGAACCGGCCGCTGGGCGATCGGCGGCGGAGAGGGCGGGATCCTTCATGATGGCGATGGCGTGGCGGCCGAGTTCGGCGACGAAGCCGCTCGCATCGTCAGCCGCCTTCGCCGCAGAGGCGGCTCCGACCCCGGCCAGGAGAATGAAGAGCGCACCGAGGGCACAGGCCGGCTTTCTCAAATATCTCGCCGTTGCACGTGATGTCATGACACACCTCGAACTTGAGAGCTGCAGTCTGACGCGGACTCGGCAGAGCCGCCCGGCGGACGCTCTCAAAAGGGATGTCGAATTGCGCTGGGATGCTTGGCAGTATGGGCCGAAGGGGGAGGGGCGTAGGGTCGGAAACTACTTAGGGAAGGTCCAATGATAAATGCGCTACTTTTCCTTCTCCGCCCAATGGAGCGGGAAGGTTGGGTGAGGCGGAGAACGTTCCGACCTTGACGTAAACTGCAAGCAGCTATCCTGCCGGCCTATATCTCGTTGGGCGGTGACGATTTTTGGGAAATATAGAAACTTTCAGGCGGGGATTCTCAGTTGACTCTGAGCTTGGGCGAGGCTTTATCGGGACCGATCCTCCGTGCCTGCACGCTCCCGCGTGTGCTGGCGGCCACCTATTTCTTCTTTGCGGCGGCTGTGGTCCTGTGGATCGGGCTGAATACGACGCCGCCGTTTTCCCGCGCCCGACGAATTCGCCCATTTGTTTCGCGCCGATGCGCTGTCCTCCGGCCAGATCCTTGGAGAACACGGGCTCGATCGAAGGATCGGCGGCGAGGTCGACTCTGCACTCTCGATCTCTCCGTCGCCCTGTCGCGAACGGCGGGACGGGCGGTGCCGATGCCGACCGATGCGTCCAGTGCGGCGCGGCAGATGGCGTGGTCCGGCATGTCGGCCTTCAAGGCCTATCCGAATACTGGGCAATACGGGCCGATGCTTTATCTGCCCAAGCAATCGGCCTCGCCGTCGGGCGTGGGGTCGGTCTCTCCGTGCTCCACTCTTACGACCTCGCGCGCCTCTTCGGCGGGCGTCGCAACACTCGGCATTGCCGCGCTGGCGATCGCCAGCGCGGCCGGAATGCCTTCGTCGTCCTCGTGCTGCTGTCGACCCCCATGTTCCTGTTTCTTGCGACGTCGGTGTCGCAGGATGGGTTGCTTATCTCAGTGTCGGCCGTCTTCGCGGTACAGGCCGCAAGACCGCCATCGCCCAAGTCATCCTTCCGAAACTGGACTCTGTGGTCGTGCGCGTTGCTGATGGTGATGGCGCGGCCACCCTATGCGCTGCTCGCCCTCTTGCTGATCCGGGGACGCAACGGCCGGTCATCCGCGCATTGGCTGCGCGCTCCGGATGGCCGCTCGCCCGGTCCTGATCTGTCTTATCGCTCTGCTTTGGCTCTTCGCGGACGGCGCGCTGGGCCAGCCGAGCATAACGCGGGACCAGACCATTGATCCGTCGGCGCAGCTGGCCGGGCTGCTGAGTCATCCGTCGAACATCTTGCGCGCCGACGACCGGGACGTTCGATCGCGATGAAGGCCTGATCGTCACGCGCGAGATTGTCGGCGTGTTGGCCCGCCTTGTCGATCATTCTGCCGCCCTGGGCCTACAGCACCGCTTGGGTTTCGATCGGTCTGGCCGCATCGACCTGCCTTCTGCGCGGTCCGGCGCGCGGCGCGCGGCATATCGCGGCGGCGGTCGCGATCATCCTGACGACCGGCGCGATCTACGCCAGCCCTGTATTTGACCTGGACCCCGGTCGGCGCCCCTTACGTCGCGGGTGTACAGGGCCGCTACCTGCTGCCCTGCCTGCTGGCCTTGCCGCTCGTCATTCCGTCGCTGATTCCTGACCGCTGGAACGCCAACCGGCGGTGGCGCTGGCGCTCGATTGGGGCGCAACGATTGTTGGACTCGCCGCCTGGGGTCTGATGATCGCCGTCACGATCGAGGCGCTCCGCGTTCTCCATGCGGTCTATGGCGCCGGATGATTGTGACGGCACGCAAGTGATACGATCGTTTCTCAGGTCTTGAGCAGACGAATCTGTCGATTTGCCGCTTGACTTGCCACCATGGGAAGCCCCACATCGTCAGTGAGGCCCAGAGGTGCAACGGGCCTCAGAACCAATGTGTGAGGTCATGCCTCGTATTTTCCGCTGCGTCCTGCTCTCGTTGATCGCTTTCGCCCTCGTTGGCGAACGACGTCGGAACTTGTGCGCGCGGCGGAATACGGCTCTGGTGCGGCAATGGGCGGCATGCCATGCGACATGACAATGCCTTCGATGTCCGGCGGAGACATGACGCCGCAAGTGCCCTGTAAGGGCATGACGTCAGACTGCATCAAGCAAATGGGGTGCGTCGCCGTGACCGCCCTGCCGGCCCATTTTCTGAGCCACGAGTCGATCGTACAGTATAGCGCGATCGAATATTGGTCCTCCATGTCCGAGCTGGCCGGCCTGGACCATGAACCCGAGCCCCTTCCGCCCCGAATGGCCTGATTTCGTCGGCGCACACCCGAGGTGCGCCTAGTCGACAAACAGGTTGTTTTCCCGCCCGCCGAGCGCCTGAGCCGCCGACGGGCTACGAGGGGTAATTTCGATGATTCGCAATCGTGCTATTGCGGGCGCATTCGCGTTCGCGACGGCTTTGCCTTTGCCGCAACTCCCAGCTTCGCCGCCTCGACCGACTATCGGTTCGAGCTGGTCGGCAAACCGGAACTCTCGGGTCAAACAGATATCGTCCAGGTCCCGGCTCGTCAAGCCGCGAACGGCAAGCCGGTGCCCGATGCCGTGATCTTCGAGAGCAAGGCCGACATGGGGTCCGTCCGGCATGGCGGTGATGGGGGCGCCGGTGAAAGCGCTGCCGCCGAAGGGATGGCATCTACCGCTTCGAGGTCGATCCGGCATGGCCGGGACCTGGGCATTGCATCTGGCTGCCAAGGTACAGGGTGAGCCGGAGACCGTCCGCGGTACCGTCAACGCCGATCTGGTGAAGTGACATGCGCGCCCAGTGGATGCGGTCCGGCGCCAGCGCAGTGCTGGCGGTCGGGCTGGCCCGCATGCTCGGCCGCCTTCGCCCAAGCCGCGGACGCTCCGCTGGGCGCCACTCCCGAAGGCCTTCTTGCCGCCGGACGGCAATTGAGCCCGGCCCTGCGCGCGGCGGCCTTGGAGACAGCCGCGGGTCGCGGCCAAGGCCGAAGGGGCGGATGCGCTCGACGATCCGACGATCAGCGACAGCTACCAGTATTACAAAAATCCGGTGTCTTCAGTGCGCATACGATCACGCTGTCCCAGGCCTTTCCGCTCTGGGGCAAGCGCGATCTTCGCAGGGAGGCAGCGCTCGCCGATGTCGACACCGCCCGGGGGCAGGAGCAGGCAGCTGCGGATGAACTCGACGAAAAGATCAAGCTCGCCTATGCGCAATATCATCTGATCGCCGCGATATCGCAGTGAACCGGGAGATCGGCGAGCTGGCGCGTCGCATGCGTGCGGCCGCCGCCGTCCGCTACGGCCAGGGCGGTGGCGACCAGATCTCGGTCATCCAGGCGCAGGGCGAGGAAACCGCGGCCAAGACCGAGGCGTCAAACTGGAAGGGGAGCGCGATGCCGCCCGCGCCCGGCTCAACGCGCTGGTCGGCCGTCCCGGCGATGCCCCGCTGGCCGAGCCGCTGAAAGCGAGGCCGATGCCCCCGAGCGAGCCGGACATCGCGGCGCTGGTCGATCGGGCCCGTGCTGCCAATCCGACCTTGTCCGCCGATACTGCGGCCATCTCGGCCGCCAAGTCGCGGAGCAGCTTGGCCGACAAGGCCTGGTATCCGGATTTGACGATCGGCGGCGGTCCGCTGATCCAGACCAATAATCGCCCGGTCGCTTCGCGGCGACCATCGGCTTCAACATCCCGCTCTCCTGGGGACGTGAAGCGTCCGGGCAGCACGAGGCTGCGGCGCGGGTGGGTGAGACGGAACAGAAATACGAGGCGGCTCTCCAGGAAATCGAGGCGCGCTGGGTGAGGCCGTCGCCAAGCTGCGCGCCGCACGGGCGACGGAGGCGCTGCTGCAAGGCGAGGCGATGCCGCAGGCCAAGGCGACATTCCAGACGGTGCTGGCCAATTATAGCCAGGGAAAAGGCGACCTCACTGCCGCGATCACGGCCGAGCATCAGATGCATGAGGTCGATCTTCGCCTGCTCCGGAGCCAATTCGAGGGCAGGTCGAACTGGCCGCGATCGAACGCTTGATCGGGGGGAGATCTCTGATGCGTTCCCTTCTCTTGGTTTGCGCGACGATCAGCCTGGCTGCGGCCGGCATCGCCCGCGCGGAGGATGCCGTACGGCAGCCGCTCTACTACCAGGACCCGGACGGCAAGCCGTTTTATGCATCGGCCCCGAAGCAGGCGGCGGACGGGGCGGGAGTACCGGCCGGTGTTCGACGACGCATCGGCTGCACCCAGGCCGACGGTGAGGCCCGATCATCGCATCCTCTATTACCGCAATCCGATGGGCCTGCCGGACACGTCGCCTAAGCCCAAGAAGGATTCGATGGGCATGGACTATCTGCCGGTCTATGTCGATGACGCCGCGCAAGGCGACGTGCCCGGTACCGTCCGTATCAGCCCAGGCCGCTTGCAGACCTTGGGCGTCAGGACCGAAGCCGCGGAGCTTCGGCCGATGGCGGCGCGTGCCGTCCGGGCGACCGGCGTGTTGCAATTCGACGAACGGCACCTTGCGACGGTGACGACCAAGGTACCCGGATGGATCGAGCATCTGGCGGTAGCCGCGACCGGCGATGCCGTGCGACGCGGCCAGGTGCTGGCCGAGATCTACGCGCCCGATCTGGTGGCGTCCGAGGAGGAGTATCTCGTGGCGACCCGGATGGGCGGTGCCATCGGCGCGGCTCCGACCAACGTCTGCGTGCGCTCGATATTCCCGACGGGGGAGATCGCACGGTTGCGGCGGACCGGCCGATCGGCCCGGCGTATTGCGGTTGTGGCGTCGGCCGACGGCGTCGTCATCGACAAGCCGGTGCAGGAAGGTATGCGGGTCGAAGCGGGCGAGGCGCTCTACAAGACGGCCGAGCTGACCTCGATCTGGCTGATCGCGCAGGTGCAGGAGCAGGATCTTCGCACGATCCAGCCGGGCGAGACGGCGCGTGCCAGCTTCGTCGCGTTTCCCGGCCGGACATTCGAAGGCAGGGTCGAGTTCGTCTATCCGTCGCTGTCGGTCGAGACCAGAACGGCGCAGGTCCGCATCGTATTGCCCAATCCGGAAGGCGCGTTGGCGCTGCGATGTACGCCAATGTCGAAATCGATGCGGCCGCCGCGCCGAACCGGTCCTGTCGATCCCGAATTCTGCCGTGCTCGACAGCGGCACCCGCCAGATCGTGCTGATGGCAGGCGATGAAGGCCGCTTCGAGCCGCGTCCCGTCAAGCTCGGCATCCACGGCGATGACCGGGTCCAGGTGCTGGACGGGATCAAGCCGGGCGACCGCGTCGTGGTCAGCGCCAACTTCCTGATCGATGCGGAGAGCAATCTCCGCGCAGCGCTGCAAGGCTTCGCCGATGGCGCCAAGCCTGCTGAACAGGGAGCCCGCGCCATGATCGGCCGTCTCATCGAGCTCTGCGCGCGCAACAAGATGCTGGTGCTGCTAGCCACCTTGATCCTGGTCGGTGTCGGGATCTGGTCGGTCGCCAATACGCCTTTGGATGCGCTGCCGGATCTGTCCGACACGCAGGTCATCGGTCTACACGGAATACCCCGGCCAGGCGCCCCAGGTGGTTGAAGATCAAGTGACATATCCCCTGACCACGGCGCTGCTGGCCGTGCCGCATGCCAAGGTCATCCGCGGCTTCTCGGATTTCGGCCTGTCCTTCGTCTATGTCGTGTTCGACGACGGCACCGATCTCTATTGGGCGCGCTCGCGCGTGCTGGAATATCTGAACTTCGGCCGCCAAGCGCCTGCCCCAGGGTGTGACCCCCGCTTTGGGACCGGATGCCAGCGGCGTCGGATGGGTCTACCAATATGTCGTCCTCGGTGCCCAGCGCACGCTGGCCGAACTGCGCAGCATCCAGGACTGGATCGTCCGCTACGATCTGGTGACCGCGAAGGGCGTCGCCGAAGTCGCCAGCGTCGGTGGCTTCGAGCGGCAATACCAGGTCGTCGCCGATCCGCAGAAACTGCAGGCATACGGCATCCCGCTCGATCGCGTCTCCGACGCGATTCGCGACAGCAACCGCGATGTCGGCGGCCGCACGATCGAGATGACCGAGACCGAATACATGATCCGCGGCCGCGGCTATCTGCGCGGGGGTCGAGGATCTGGGCAATGTCGTGCTGAAGGCCGATCCAGGCGGGTCCGGCACGCCCGTCCTGGTCAAGGATATCGCCCGCATCGAACTCGGCCCCGACGAGCGCCGCGGCATTGCCGAAATGAACGGTACCGGCGAAGTTGTCGGCGGCATCGCGCTGAAGCGCGACGGCGCGGATGCGCTGACCACGATCGGCAACATCAAGGCCAAGCTCGACGAGCTGAAGCCCGGGCTGCCCGACGGTGTGTCGATCGAGCCGGTCTATGATCGCTCGCAGCTGATCGACAGCGCGATCCATACGCTGAAGCACACGCTGACCGAGGAAAGCCTGATCGTCGCCCTGGTCTGCTTCGTGTTCCTGCTGCATCTGCGCAGCGCCCTGGTGGCGATCCTGACCCTGCGATCGGCGTGCTGCTGGCCTTTGCGGGAATGCATGCGCTCGGGATCGGCTCGAACATCATGAGCCTCGGCGGCATCGCCATCGCACTCGGCGCCATGGTCGATGCGGCGATCGTGATGATCGAGAACGCGCATAAGCATGTCGAACGGCTGAAACCGGGCGAACCGCGCGGCCCAGCCCTGATTGCAGCGGCGAGAGAGGTCGGCCCGTCGCTGTTCTTTAGCCTTCTGGTGATCGTCGCCTCGTTCCTGCCGGTCTTCGCGCTGGAGGATCAGGAGGGGCGGCTGTTCAAGCCATTGGCCTATACCAAGACCTTCGCCATGGCCGGCGGCGCAGTCATGGCGATCACGCTGGTGCCGGTGCTGATGCTGCTCTTCATCCGCGGCCATATCGTTCGCGAGGGCAGGAATCCGATCAACCGGGTGCTGATCTGGCTCTACCGGCCCATCATCCCGTCTTGTGCTGCGGGTTCCGGTGCTGACGGTACTGGCCGCCGTGGTCCTGCTCGGGGTGACGGCTTGGCCAGTGTCGCAGCTGGGCAGCGAGTTCATGCCGAGCTTGAACGAAGGCACGCTGCTGTTCATGCCGGTGACTCTGCCAGGCCTGTCGGTGACCAAGGCGGCGGAGCTGCTGCAGACGCAGGACCGCATCATCAAGTCGTTCCCGGAGGTCGCCTCGGTGTTCGGCAAAGCGGGCCGCGCAATGACGGCGACCGATCCGGCGCCGGTCGAGATGAGCGAGACGATCGTCAACCTCAAGCCCGAAAGCGAATGGCAAGCGGGTGAGACGGTCGACCAGCTCATCGCCAAGAGAATGCGGCCTTGCAGCTGCCCGCGTCAGCAACGCCTGGACCATGCCGATCAAAGCGCGCATCGACATGCTCTCGACCGGCATCCGGACCCCGGTCGGCGTGAAGGTGTTCGGCCCCCGACCTGCATGTGCTGGAAGGGCTGTTGAGCGGGTCGTGCATGACGTACCGGGCACGACGAGCGCCTTCGCGGAGCGCCTGGAGGGCGGGCATTACGTCGAGATAGAACCTGAACGCCAGGCGGCTGCGCGCTACGGCCTGTCGGTGGAAGACGTACAGAAGGTCGTCGCGACCGCGCTCGGTGGCGAGACGGTGACCACCACGGTCGAAGGCCGCGAGCGCTATGGCGTGAATTTGCGCTACCCCCGGGATCTGCGCGATGACCCGCAGGCCATTGCGAGCCAGGTTCTGGTGCCGACGATCAGCGGGGCCATGGTGCCGCTGGGCCAAGTCGCGCACATCCACGTAACGCTCGGGCCGCCGAGCATCCGCACGGAAAACGCCCAGCCGGTTGCGTATATCTACGTCGACCTGGCAGGCCGCGATCTCGGCGGCTACGTCGAGGAGGCCGCCCGAAAGGTGGCCGAGCAGGTCAAGATGCCGCCCGGCTACCACATCGAGTGGAGCGGGCAGTTCGAGTATCTGCAACGTGCCGAAGCCAAGCTGAAAGTGGTCGTGCCGGCGACATTGGTGGTCATCCTGGTGCTCCTGTTCCTCAATTTCGGCCGGCTGACCGAGACGCTGATCGTGATGCTCTCGGTCCCGTTCGCCCTTGTCGGCGGGGTCTGGCTGATGTGGGTGCTGGGCTATAACATGAGCGTCGCGGTCGCTGTCGGCTTCATTGCGCTGGCCGGCGTCGCGGCCGAAACGGGCGTGGTCATGCTGATCTATCTCGACCAGGCACTGACCGAGATCCGGCAGCGGCGCATCGAGCAAGGCATCGCGCTGAGCCGGGCGGATTTGCGCCAGGCCATCATGACCGGTGCCGTCGAGCGGGTGCGGCCGAAGATGATGACCGTCGTGGCGATCATGGCCGGCTGCTGCCGATCCTCTGGAGCACGGGCACAGGCTCGGAAGTCATGCGGCGTATCGCCGTTCCGATGGTCGGCGGGGATGGTCTCGTCCACGCTCCTCACCCTGCTCGTCATCCCGGCGATCTATTCGCTGTGCAAGATCCGCACGCTTCGTGCTGCGCACATCCCGTCCGGCTGGCGGAACCGGAGGCGGCAGAATGAGCGGCAAGGGTTGGGTTGCTCTTCCAGGGCGGCACTGGATCGCGCTCCGTCACTCCCGGAGGTTTGGCATGCCTTGGAGGGACTGCGGGTCTGTCGGCGGCATGACGTGGCCCGCGATCATGGCTGCATGCGGGACCGGCTTCGGCCTTTCTGCGAAGCGCCACGTCTTCGATCAGACCTCTACCGGACACCCGCCCTCGCGCCAGGTCTTCATGCCGCCATCCAGCGCCGTGACATGCAGGAAGCCCAGGCTGCGCAAGGTCGCCGCGGCCAGGGTCGAGATCTTGCCGAATTCGCAGCAGGTGACGATACGCAGCGTCGGGTCCGGAATCTCTGATTGACGCGCAGTTCGAGCTGTCCGCGCGGCAGATGGCGGGCCCCGGGGATATGGCCGGATTTGAACGCGCTCTCCTCCGGACATCGAGGATCAGGAGATTGTTCGGCCGGGGCCGTGAGCCGCCGGTTCAGCTCAGCCAAGGCGATGAACGGCACCTCGGCCGCAGCTTCGGCCAGCATCTGGCTCACCGTCTTGCCGCCGGTCATGTTGGTCCGCAGTGCCTCGGTCAGATGCGTCGGCGCCGCCAGGTTTAGCTCCCGCATCATCCGGGTGAACTCCGCGCGCTCACGCTTCTGGAGCCGCGAGTTCTCGGCGATCTCCGCGCCGATGCTGGAATGCGATCGGCCTTTGTAGTCATGCGCGGGAAACACCAGCAGTGCCGGGTCGAGCGTGAGCAGCTTGCCGAACAGGCTGTCATAGAGCTGGTCGGGGATCGCCCGTCGGCAGGTCGGTCCGGCCCGTGCCGCCGATCAGCAGCGTGTCGCCGGTGAAGACGCGGTCCTCGACCGCCAGGCACATGGAATCGCGCGTATGGCACGCGGTGTGCAGCGCCCGGATGCGCAGATTGCCGAGGATCAGCATATCGTCATCGTCGAGCCGCAGCGCGGCATGAGGCGCCGGGCTGGCATGGTGCATGACGATCGGCGCCGCCAGCATCTCGGCCAGCGGCTTGGCGGCCGAGAAATGATCGGCATGAGTATGGGTGTCGACGATTGTAGCGGATGCGCAGCCCGGCGCGGGCGGCGAGCGCCTTGTAGCGCTCGACCTGGCCGATCTCGGGATCGATCAGCGCGGCGCTCAGCGTGTCGGCACAGCCGATCAGATAGGACTGGCAGCCGCCGGTCGCGACGTGCTCGAAGAGCATGACGGCCCCCAAATTGTCTGGCGGGGGTATTGCGCGCCGGATGGGGTGGGGGCGTCAAGGTGAAAGGGAAGGACCGGTGCTGCCGCCGCATTCGGCACCGCGGCCGGCAGTGATCTGGCGCCTCCACAAACACCTGGATGTCGTCGCACACGGGTTCACAGCCGATATCGCCGGAGCGTGCCGGACCTCCCGGCTGCAGCGCGCCGCGTCCGTCGATCGCGCGGGTCCGCCGGCTGCAACGCCGTATCCTTGAAGGCCCCATACGAAGGTGTGTGCTCGTCCCTCTGAATGGAGAGATTGTCACGCTGCGCAACCGCAAGCATCCTTTGGCTGCAAGCTACGCGGCCATTTGACGTCGGGCGGCTTAAGCGCCGGCCCCCCGCGATGACATGAGACGACGTTGTGGAGCCTTGGCTCATCTCGCTCGAACGAATCACGCGGCCGCGTGTCGTGCACTCCACCGCGACACGCTGCGAGAAATTTCAGACGCACCTCTGAGCCCCGCACAGCTAGCGCCGGAAGGGACTTCGAGGTTCAGCTCCATCCGCATCGGTCCTAACGATCTGAATAAAGGAAAAGCCATGTCGAGCCCAAGTCCCGCCTTACTGGCCGACGAACTCGCTTACCTCCCCGCTTATGAGTTGGCAGCTCGGGATCCGACGTCGCGACCTGTCGCCGGTCGAAGTTATGGAAGCATTCATTCGGCGCATTGAGGCGCGCAACCGAGCCTGAATGCTCTCGTCTACCTCAATTTCGAGAGCGCGCGCGCAAAGGCCAGAGAGGCCGAAGACGCGCTAATGGCCGGTGGGCAATTAGGACCGTTGCACGGCGTTCCGTCAGCGCTGAAGGATTTGTTTGACTTCAAGCGGGCTGGCCCGCGAGCCTGGGCGGCATCCGGGCGCTCAAGCACAACGTGGTCAATGCTTATTGTGCCTTTTGCGAACGCATGGAGTCTCGTGGTGGGGCGGTGTTCCTCGGCAAGACCAATAGCCCCGTCATGGGATTTCCGCGGCACATGTGACAACTACCTGTTCGGGCCAACGCGCAACCCCGTTCAATCTCACTATGAACAGCGGTGGTTCCTCGGGCGGCAGCGCGGCGGCGGTGGCCGACGGATTGCTGCCGATTGCCGAGGGTACCGACGCGGGCGGCTCCATTCGAATTCCCGCCGCGTGGTGCGGCGTCTACGGTTACAAGGCTTCATTCGGCCGGGTCCCCTTCCTGGTGCCCGACAACGCGTTCGGGGTCGCCGATTCACCTTTCCTCTTCGAAGGGCCGATCACCCGAACCGTGGAGGACGCAGCGTTAGCGCTCACCGTACTTGCCGGCTACGATGCTCGAGATCCATTCAGCTTGACCGAGCCGGCGCCGGATTTCGTCGCGGCCACCCGCCGCTCCATCCGCGGGCTCAAGATCGCCTATAGCCCGAACCTGGACGTCTTTCCGGTCGACAGCGGAGTGGCTGAAACGATCAGCCGTGCGCTGAGCGCGTTCGAGGAGGCCGGCGCGCATGTTGAAGAGGTCAAGCTCGGCATTGCGCGTTCGTCGAAGGAATTGGGCGATGTCTGGTCACGACTTTACATGCTGCTCAACCTGCAGGCGATCGAGAACATGAAGCGGAACGGTATAGATCTGCTGGGCCAACATCGGGAAGACTTCCCGCCCGAGTATCTGGACTGGGTCGGGAAGACAAACCGCCTTACGGCCCTCGATTTCTTCCGGGACCAAGCCGTTCGCGCTGAGGTCTATAAGGCATTCCAAGACGTGTTCAAACAATTTTGATCTGCTTGTCACGCCGACTGTCGCCTGTCCGCCGGTAGATAATGCGACCGACGGCAACACCGTGGGGCCGAGCACGATCAACGGCGTCGACGTCGATCCTCTCGTCGGATGGTGCCTGACTTACTTCGCCAATTTCACGGGCCACCCGGCCGCATCGATTCCGGCTGGACTATCCGACGGCCTGCCGGTCGGGATGCAAATTATCGGCCGGCGAAACGCCGATATCGATGTACTGGCTGCCAGCGCGGCCTTTGAGCGGCTACGGCCGTGGCACAAAAACTACCAGATCTGCCGGAGAACGGTCGCTCCAACTGTGAGAGCATCGTCGGCGATCCAGCGGAACGCCACCGTGGCATGAGGCTGCCGAGCCCACGCCCTGTGGTTGTCGTGCATCGGCTTTCTGGTTCAGCGCCGTAAAGATGCCCGAGCCGTAGAGCTGGAACCGGCCAAGCTGGCCGTAGCCCTGACTCGGCTGGGGCACCCGTCGATGATTCCGGCAATGCCTCCCCTGCCGGTTGCGAACGACCGTTCACAGCGCGGCGACGGAAAGCGCAGACCGACGACCGGGAAAGCGGCGATACTGCCCTGTCACAGGCGGGACGGGGTCATGAGCGCGGCACAGGAGCGGGCGCTGATCGTCGAGGATGACCCGGTCACCCGGGCCATGCTGGCGAATTATTTTTCGCGCGAAGGCTATCAGACCGTGGCGGTCGGCGATCTCGGCGCGGCTGCGCGCGGCGCTGGGCGAGCGGGAGATGGACGTCGTTGCTGCTCGACATCATGCTGCCGGATGGCGACGGCGTCGATTTCGCGCGCGAGATCGGCGCGACAATGCGATCGGCATCATTTTCGTCACCAAGCGGAATCGCGACGCCGACCGGATCCGCGGGCTCGAGGCGGCGGGCGACGATTACGTCACCAAGCCGATCAATCTGCGCGAGCTCCTGGCCCGCGTCCGCGCCCTGTGCCGGCGCGCGGGCTCGACCGGCGCTTCCAGGCCGAGGACACGGTGCTGACCTTCGATGCCTGGATCATCGACCTAAAGCGCCGCGAGCTCTCGATCCACAACGGCGCGGTCGTCCGGCTGACGCGCGGCGAGTTCGATCTCCTGGCGGCGCTGGCACTGGCCCGCGGTGAGACGCTGACGCGCGACTACCTGGCCGAGGTGGTCAGCAACCGGGCGCTCGACGTGACGCCGCGCACTGTCGACGCCTTGATCGCGCGGCTAAGGCGCAAGCTGGAGCTGGCGGTCGGGCGCCCCTGTCCGATCCGCACCGTGACCGGCACCGGCTATCGGCTCGACGCGGTGATCAGCAGCGCGCCCTGAGGGACGGGCCGACCGCACCAGCTCGGCAAGCGCGACATAGGCCCGGTCGAACAGGATGGCGACCGTCGCGGCCAGCGGCTTGACCGCGTCGTCCTCCGCGGCGGCGGCGCGTTCGACCGCCTCGGCGCGCAGCTGCAGCTCGCCCAGGCCGAGCGTCGCGGCCGAGCTGGCCAGGCGGTGCGCGAGTAGCGCGGCCGCGCGGAAATCGCCGCTTTCGGCCGCCGCCACCAGCTCGGCGATCGACGCCCGGCCGAGCTCCGGAACAGCCGGTAGAGCCGCGCCATGGCCGGCACGCCGAGCAGCGCCGCCTGTTCCGCGACATAGGCGCGGTCGACCGGCTGCGTCGCCGCGAGCCGCATTGGTTCGGCGGGTCCGCTCGCCGGCCCGCTCCGTCGCCGCACGCAACGCCGCGTCGAGGGCGGCGCGCCGGACCGGCTTGGTCACGACGCCGGCCAGGCCGAGCGCACCCAGGCGCGGATCCTCGGCCGCGGCCAGATCGGCGGTCAACACCACGACCGGCACTGCGGCGCGCTGCGGATCGGCCAGTAGGCGCAGCCGTTTCATCGTCTCGATCCCGTCCAGCCCCGGCATATGCAGATCCATCAGCACCAGGTCGACGGTCGACCGGCCCAGGGCCTCGAGGGCGGCGATCCCGGTCTCCACGATCGTCGAATGATGGCCGAGCTGGGCCAGCAGGCCGGCGGCCCACGATCTGGTTGATCGGATCGTCCTCGACCACCAGCACCGCAAGCCGTCGGCGCGGCGCCGTCGCCGGCACCAGGGATTCGGGCAGGGCCGGGCGGCCGACCGGGATGCGCAGATTGAAGCGGCTGCCCCGGCTTTCCTCGCTCTCGACCGCGATCGATCCGCCCATCAGCTCGACGATCCGGCGGCACACGGCCAGCCCCAGCCCGGTGCCGCCATATCGTCGCGCGATGCCGCCATCGGCCTGGGTGAATTCGTCGAAGATCCGGCCGAGTGCTTCGGCCGGAATGCCGATCCCGGTATCGCTGACGGCGATCTCCAGCCAACCGCCCTCGATGCGCGCGATCACGGTCACGGCGCCGGCCTCGGTGAATTTCACGGCGTTGCTGATCAGATTGACCAGGATCTGGCGCAGCGCGCGGAATCGGCACTGACCGTATCGGGCAGGGAATGGGGCAAATCGAGGCGCACCGCGATACCCTTGGCGAGCGCCCGCGGCCGCATCAGCTCGATCACCGCTTCCAAGAGGTCGCCCGGATCGAAATCATGCGGCACCGGCACATCGACCCCGGTGTCGAGCCGGGCGAAATCGATGATCGTGTCGAGCAGCCCGGTCAGACTTTCCGCCGAATCCCGGCGATGCCGATATGGCGCCGCTGCAGCGGATCGAGTTCGGTGGTTTCGACCAGCTGCAGCATGCCGAGCACGCCGTTCATCGGCGTACGGATTTCGTGGCTGACCGTGGCGAGGAACCGGCTCTTGGCCTGGTCGGCCTGCTCGGCGATCGCGGCGAGGTGGGCGCTTTCCGCCATTTCGACGGAGAGGCGCTCATTGACCTCGCGCACCTGCGCCAGGCGCAGATATTCGAGCCGCCGCAGCCGCTCGGACTGGGTGATCAGCGCCACGCCCATCGCGGCCGAGATGATCAGCGCCACGCCGACTGCAGGATCGCGGTGTCCGGCTGGGTGTATTGGATCAGGCACACGATGGCGAAGGTGCCGCCCAGCGCGCAGACCAGCCGCCCCCGCATGCGCAGCGGCACGAAGACCAGCAGGTTGAGCAGGATGGTTCTGCAGGATCAGCTTGGCCGGGGGTGAAATTCGCCGGCCGCGTGACTTCGGCGATGCCGGAATAGACCTGCAGCATCCAGGCCCAGGCCAGCATGGCGCGATCGAACTGCGCGGGCGTGATCGGGCGGCGGAAGCGGAGCAGGAGCAACGCCGAAACCAGGGCCACGCAGAGTCGGAGGATGATCAGCAGCGCCGCGGCCGGGGTCCAGCCAAGCACCGTGACGTCGTTGACGCCGAGCAGCAGCGCGACGCCGCCGCCGATCCAGAGGGCGGCCCGCCCCAGTCCCAGCGCATCCGTCAGCGAAGCCTGCCGATAGGCGCGCTCCGTTTCCGGATTCTTGAACTCGGCCAGGTAGCGGCCCAGCGCTGGAATACTCAACGAATCGGTTCTCATCAGGAAAGCCAGACGCCTGCCAGTGTAGAGCCGAGGCAGGCCGTTCGGCCAGGGGCCAGACCCTGCGGCGGGGCGGCGGGGCGGTATTTGTGAACCGCCGTTCGCACGCGCCGCCGGCCGATTGACCAGAACCGTAGGTTGCGCGATGTCGAGAGATCCAAAACCGCGCATCGGGATCTGGAACCGTGCTCATCGTCAGGTTCTACTGGAGTTTGCTCGTCCTCCTGCTGATCGGCGGCAGCCTGGCTGCCGCGCCGGCCCAGGCGCAGAACGCCTATATTGCAAATAGTACCGACAATACGGTCTCGGGTGATCGACACGGCGACCGGTTTGGTGACCGCGACGATCCTCGTCGGAAACAGCCCCTACGCCGCCGCCGTGGCACCGGACGGCAGCAAGGTCTATGTCGCGAATATCACCGGTAACAGCGTTTCGGTGATCGCCACCTCGACCAACACGGTAACGGCGACGATCGCCGTCAGCGCGCCCGTCGGCCTCGCCTTCACGCCGGACGGCGGCACGCTCTATGTCGCGAGTTCCACCGCCAACGCCGTCGCGGTGATCGACACGGCGACCAAACACCGTGACGACGACCATCCGCGTCGGCAACGTCCCCGACGATGTCGCGGTCACGCCGGACGGCAGCACGGTCTTTGTCACGAATCTTGGCGACGGCACCGTTTCGATGATTGCCACGGCGACCGGCACAGTGAGGATGACGATCCCAGTCGGCGACAGACCCATGGGCGTCGCGGTCACGCCGGACGGCAGCAAACTCTATGTCTCGAATTCCGGCGGCACCACCGTTTCGGTGATCGCCACGACGACCGGCATACTGACCGCGACGGTCTCCGTCGGAACGCAGCCGCTCGGCGTCGCTGTCACGCCGGATGGCAGCAAGGTCTATGTCGCGAATGCCAGCACCGAAAACGTCTCGGTGATCGCCACGGCGACCGACACGGTGATCGCGACGATCCCCGTCGGAACCGACCCCTATGGCATCGCGGTCACGCCGGACGGGCAGCAAGGTCTATGTCGCGAATTCCGGCGGCAGCACCGTCTCGGTCATCGCCACGGCAACCGACACCGTGCTGGGCTCGCGGATCACGGTCGGCAGGGCCCCTGTCACCCTCGGCAATTTCATCGGGCCGGCGCGGCCGAATGTGACCGGGGTCAGCCCGTCGCTCGGGGACTGTTTTGGGCGGCGTGCCGGTGACCGTCACCGGCACCCAACCTGGCCGGCGCCACGTCCGCGCTGTTCGGCACTACCCCCGGCACGCATATCGTCGCGAACAGCGGAACCTCGCTGACCGTGACCGTGCCGCCGGGACCGGTCGGCATCGTCGATGTCACCGTGACCACACCAGGCGGCACGAGCGCCGTCACACCCGCCGACCACTACAGTTACGCCTTCGCGGTCCCGACCCTGTCGCTCGGGTCGCTGCTGCTACTGGCGCTCGGCCTGGCGCTCGCGGCACGCGTGGTCCTGCTTCGGCGGCAGGCGTCCTAGGTAGCGCACCGGCGCACCTTAGGCTATACGCCCAAGGCCGCCATGCGTGACGGCCCCTCGGAAGTTTCATACGATCGACCAAAAGCGGCAGAGCCTCCGAGAGGCGAGTTTCCGGCTGACCAGGGGTAGTGCCCATGCTGACCAATGACTGTTTCGGCGCCGATTACCAGGAGGCTCGCTGCAAATTCCTGGAGGCGGCACGGGCCTGCGGCGCCGCGCTGGAAACCGTGCGTCACCCGGAGCGCGGCCCCGATGGCGGGGAATTGTTCACGGATATCGCCCGGATCGGCCCGGCCGATGCCGAAGCCATGCTGGTCATGATCTCGGCCACCCACGGTGTTGGAAGGCTTCTGCGGATCGGGGTGCGCAGATTGACTGGCTGCGACGCGGGGAGGCGTCCCGGCTGCCGCCGGGAGTCGGAGCCCTTCTGATCCACGCGATCAACCCTTACGGCTTCGCCTGGCTGCGGCGGACCACGCATGAAAACGTCGATCTGAACCGCAATTGGATCGATTTCGCGGCGCCGCTGCCGGAGAACCGCGAATATGAGGCGCTGCGCGAGGCGATCGTGCCAGGCAGCTGGACGGACGCGTCGCGCTCGGCAGCCAGCGCTGTCCTTGCCGCCTATGCGCAGAAGAACGGGATGGCGGCACTCAGCAGGCGGTGAGGCGGGGGGCAATACACCGATCCGCAGGGAGTCTGGTTCGGCGGCCGAGCCCCAACCTGGTCGCGTCGCCAGCAGGAGGCGATCTTCGGAGCCTATCTCAGCGAGGCAAAGAGAATAGCCATCCTCGACTACCATACGGGGCTAGGCCCATCCGGCTATGCCGAGCAGATCTCCGTGTTTCCCGGCGCAGCTCCCGAGTATCGCCGGGCTCGGAACTGGTACGGCGCGAATGTGGTCCTCGCTGCCGACGGCGCGTCATCTCGGCCATCATATTGGGGACGGGCTCAAAGCAGCACCGGCGCTGCTGCCCCGGGCGGAGATCACCTCGCCGTGGAATATGGTACGAAGCCGGCCCTGGAGGTGGTCGAGGCGGTGCGTGCCGATGCTTGGCTGCACGCCCATGGCGATCCGCTCTCCCCGGCCGGACAGGCCATCAAGCGGCAAATCCGCGACGCCTTCTACGAGGACACCGACATCTGGCGCGGCATGGTGCTCGGGCAGTCGCTCCAGGCTTGCCGGCAGGCGATTATCGGGTTGGCGGCACGAAGCGAGGCGTAAACCGGCGCGGCGCTTCCTGGCGCCCGCCGCGACGACCATCGGCGCGAATGCGAGACCCACCGTTACCGTTTTCGCCACCGTCAGTGGCGTGATCCCCTTCGCGCCGAGGAGTGGTCGCATCTTCGTCCGGTTCGCTGACGGCAATGGCGTGACGCGGGGCCTGACCAGCGTCGCCGTTCGAACGCAATAGCGGTTTCACGCCTGCACTGACTGCAGCTTACGATGGTTTTGACGCGTGGCCGATCCGCAAGGCCGTCGGCTGTCGCCTCTTTAGAAATCGCCAGCGCCGAGGACCCGGAAAGTTTCCGCCAGCTGAGGCGAGATCGGCAGGTTGAGCAGCTCGCCGGTCGGCGTGCGTTGCAGGAACCAGCTCTGGTAGGCGCCGAACAGGGTGCGGGTCCGCGCCATGGTCGAGAAGGCGCGCGCCACGGCCGCGGCCATCAGCGGGTCGTCTTTCCGATACATGAGGCCATAGGGTTCATAGGTGATGAAGTCGCCCACGACCGCCAGCACCGCCTCGGCCTTCCTGGACGAGACGAAGCCATAGAGCAACACGTCGTCCGTCGCGAAGGCATCTGCCTTGCCCTCTTCGAGCAGGCTGTAGGAGCTGTCATGGTCCTTGGCCGAGACGATGGTGATGCCGAGCTTGTATTTTTCGTTGAGCAGCTTCATCGCGGTTTCGTTGGTCGTCCCCGCGGTCACGACCAGAGTCCTTGCCGGTCAGGTCATGATAGGAGCCGATGCCGGAGTCGCGCTTCGCCAGCAGCTTGGTGCCGGCGACATAGATGATCGGCGAGAAGGAAACCTTCTTCTGCCGCTCGATATTACTGGTCGTCGAGCCGCATTCGAGATCGACCTTGCCGGAGCGACGGCATCGATTCGGGTTTCGGCGGTGACGGGTTGGTAGGCGATCTTGATCGGAGTGCCGTTCAGCTCGCGCTCGATCTCGGCGACGACGCCCCGGCAGAGATCGATCGAGTATCCCATGGGCTCCGACGTGCCGGGCCGGATAAAGGAGAACGGGGAACGACGCCTCGCGATAGCCGAGGGTGACGATGCCGCTCTCATGGACCTTCTGCAAGGTGCCCGTAAGCTCGGCCGGTATCGTGTCTTCGCTCGCGGCGGGCGCCGTCGTCAAATCGGCGCCCTCCGTATCCTCGGCCAGGGCCGGTGACACGGTCAGCGCCAGGAGCCAGGCGGCGAATGCGATGGTCGCCTTCATGGTTCAGGCTGTGCGCCGGCACGCCGACTGGAGCGACGCCGTCGTCCTTCGCCGGGCCCAGATCGTTCTCGAACTTCGCGACCACGGCGGCGGCCAGCGAGTTGCCGATCACGTTGGTGGCGCTGCGGCCCATATCGAGGAACTGGTCGATGCCCAGGATCAGCAACAGGCCGGCCTCCGGAATGCCGAATTGCTTCAGGGTCGCGAGAATGACCACGAGCGAGGCGCGGGGCACGCCCGCGACACCCTTCGAAGTCAGCATCAGCACGGCCGCCATCGCGATCTGCTTGCTGATCGGCATGTCGACGCCATAGGCCTGCGCGATGAACATGGTCGCGAAGGTGCAATAGGCCATGGTCCCGTCGAGATTGAAGGAATACCCCAGCGGCAGAACGAAGCTCGCGATCTTCTTCGACACGCCGAACCGCTCGAGCTGGTCGAGGATCTTGGGGTAGGAGGCTTCCGAGCTGGGCCGTGGAGAAGGCGAGCAGGAAAGGCTCATACATGCGGCGGACCAGATCGAACATGCGCGAGCCCAGCGCCAGGTAGCCGACGACAACCAGGATCATCCAGAGAATGATGAGGGTGAGATAGAAGCCGCCCAGGAACTGCGCGAAGTTGAGCAGGACACCCGGTCCGGATTTGGTGATCACCGCGGCGACCGAAGCGCAGACTGCGATGGGTGCCAGCTTCATCACATAGCCGGTGATGACCAGCATCATGTGCGAGACATTGTCGGCCAGCTCGATCAGAGGCTTGCCGCGCTCGCCCAGCGCCATGATGGCGACGCCGGCGAAGATCGAGAAGACGACGATCTGCAGGATCTCGCCATCGGCGAGCGATTTGAAGATCGAGGTCGGCACGACATGGTCGATGAAATTCTCGATGCTAAAGGCGGCCGTCGACAGGTTGGCCGTGTTGCCGCCCTCGTCGGGGATCACGATGCCCAGGCCGGGCTGCAGGATGTTCACCATGAAGAGGCCGAGGAGCAGGGAGACGATCGACGCGCAGACGAACCATCCCATCGTCTTGGCACCGACCCGGCCGACGGTGGCGGCATCGCCCATATGGCCGATGCCGACGACCAGCGTCGAAAGCACCAGCGGCCCGATGATCATCTTGATCAACTTCAGGAAGATTGCGCTGACCAACGACATGTATTTGGCGATCTCGACCGCCGTCGCCCTGTCGGGAAAGGAATAGTAGCTTGCAATGACCGAGCGCGACGCCGAGCAGCAGAGCCGCAATCACATAGAGGAAATTCTTGTTCACCGAACACCCCCGATCTGCTCGTTATGGCTCGTGTCGCGGTTCCGCTTCCAGGAACAGCGGGAGACTGCGATGCTTAAGATAAATCGGTGTTCTGCCCGTAGCCGCTGCGCCTGCCATAGAAACGATGCCACTTTTTATCTCGGCGCAAGCTTCAGGCCATGTCAACAACGCGGGCATCGCCAGACGCAAATATTTCAGCCAGAACGATCCGCATCGCCAATGGCTCGCTTCGAGCGGGCCGCGCTACATGGCCAAACGGGCACCGGTCGCCGGCTATTGGGCCTTCTGCCGGTCATGGAGGGCTTTGCCCGGTTCAAGCTGGCCTCCCCTACCCACCCGGCCTCTTGACCCCATCCGTTTACGGTCTACAAGGGCGCCATCTCGTCGCCAGAGTTTGCCGTCATGATCTTCCAGACCGTTCCGCCTGCCCCGTCACCGCTCCGCGCCGCCCTCCGCGCCGCGCATCGCCGGACCGAGACCGAAGCCGTCGAGGCCGCCCTTGCCGCGGCCGAGCTGAGCGTCGCGGAGCTCGACCGGGTCGGCGAGCTGGCGCGCGGGCTCGTTGCCAAGGTGCGGGCCGGGCGCGTCGGCAAGTGGCGGCATCGATGCCTTCCTGCATCAATACGAGCTGTCCTCGGTCGAAGGCGTGGTGCTGATGTGCCTGGCCGAGGCGCTGCTGCGCATTCCCGATGCCGACACGATCGACCGGCTGATCCGCGACAAGATCGGGCCGGCCGATTGGCAGAAGCATATGGGCCAATCCGCCTCGCTCTTCGTCAACGCCTCGACCTGGGCGCTGATGCTGACCGGGCGGGTGGTCAAGCTCGATCCGGAAGACGGCGAGCCGGCCGGGCTGCTGCGCCGCCTGGTCCAACGCTCGGGCGAGCCGGTGATCCGCCAGGCGGTGACCGCGGCGATGCGTATCCTCGGCCGGCAATTCGTCATGGGCCGGACCATCGACGAAGCGCTGGAGACGGCGCGCCCGGCGGAGAAGACCGGCTATCGCCATTCCTACGACATGCTGGGCGAATCGGCGCGCACGGCAGGCGATGCGCAGCGCTATTTCGAGAGCTACCGCAACGCCATCGGCAAGATCGGTGCCGCCGTGCAGGGCCGTGCCATTGCCGGATGCGCCCTCGATCTCGGTCAAGCTCTCGGCGCTGCATCCGCGTTACGAGGTGGCGCAGCACGGCCGCGTGGTGGCCGAGCTGCTGCCGCGGGTCAAGGCGCTCGCGGTCGAGGCCAAGCGCCTCGCCATGGGTTTCACCATCGATGCCGAGGAGGCCGATCGGCTTGATCTGTCGCTCGAACTGATCGAAGCGCTGTCGGGCGATGCGGATCTGGCCGGCTGGAACGGCTTCGGCCTCGCCGTGCAGGCCTATCAGACGCGGGCACTGGCGGTGATCGACCTGCTGGCCGACATGGCGCGGCGGCACAAGCGCCTGCTGATGGTCCGGCTGGTCAAGGGCGCCTATTGGGATACCGAGGTGAAGCGGGCGCAGGAGCGCGGGCTCGACCGCTATCCGGTGTTCACGCGCAAGGCCTCGACCGACGTCAATTACATTGCCTGCGCGCGCAGCATGCTGGCGGCGCGCGATGCGATCTATCCGATGTTCGCCACGCATAACGCGCTCAGCCTTGCGACCATCGTCGAGCTGGCCGGCAATCGCGGCGATTTCGAATTCCAGCGCCTGCACGGCATGGGCGAGGCGCTCTATGAGCAGGTCGTCGGCGCCGACAAGCTCGGCCGGCCGTGCCGGGTCTATGCCCCGGTCGGCAGCCACGAGGATCTGCTGGCCTATCTGGTGCGCCGGCTGTTGGAGAACGGCGCCAATTCCTCCTTCGTCAACCGGCTGGTCGACGAGCGCGCGCCGATCGACGAGATCGTGGCCGATCCGGTGACGAAGATCCGGCGCCTGGTTTCGAAGCCGCATCCGGGGATTCCGCTGCCCGAGGGGCTCTATGGCGCCGAGCGGCGCAACAGCCGCGGCCGCGATTTGGCCGATATCCCGACGCTGATCGAGCTGAAGACCGCGCTCGACCGGGCCGAGAGCCGCAAGGTCGCGGCGGCACCGTTGATCGGTGGCGTGGCGCGGCCGGGGGCGGCCGAAGAGCAGGTCATGGATCCGAGCGACCGGCGGCGCCGGATCGGCACGGTGGCGAACGCGACCCCGGCCGATATCGAAGACGCGATCGGACGGGCACTGCGGGCGCAGCCGGGCTGGGACCGGGCCGGGGCCGAGACGCGCGCCGCCTGTCTCGACCGGGCGGCCGATCTGCTCGAGGCGCGGCTCGCCGATTTCGTGGCGCTGATCGTGCGCGAAGGCGGGCGAACCGTGCCGAATGCGATCGACGAGCTGCGTGAGGCCGTCGATTTCTGCCGCTATTATGCGGCCCAGGCGCGGGCGCAATTCACCGGGCCTGTGCCGCTGCCGGGGCCGACCGGCGAGCGCAACAGCTACGAACTCCATGGCCGCGGCGTCTTCGTCTGCATCAGCCCGTGGAATTTTCCGCTGGCGATTTTTCTGGGCCAGGTTGCCGCGGCGCTGGCCGCCGGCAATGCCGTGCTGGCCAAGCCAGCCGAGCAGACGCCGCTGATCGGCGCCGAGGCGATCCGGCTGCTGCATGAGGCCGGCGTGCCGGGCGATGTCGTGCATCTGCTGCCGGGCGATGGCAGGATCGGCGCGGCGCTGGTCGCCGATCCGCGCATCGCCGGCGTCGCCTTTACCGGCTCGACCGAGGTGGCGCGCCGGATCAACAAGGTGCTGGCCGATCGCGACGGGCCGATCGTGCCCTTCATCGCCGAGACCGGCGGCATGAACGCGCTCATCGCCGACAGCTCGGCGCTGCCCGAACAGGTGGTCGGCGATGTGCTGCGCTCGGCCTTCGATTCGGCCGGGCAGCGCTGCTCGGCGCTGCGCGTCCTGTTCCTGCAGGCCGATATCGCCGACAAGGTCGCCGCGATGCTGGCCGGCGCTGTTGCTGAGTTGAAATTGGGCGATCCTGGGTTGATTTCGACCGATATTGGACCGGTTATCGACGATTCTGCGCGCCATGCGCTCGAGCGTCACTGCGCCCGGATCGGCAGTGTGTCGAAACTGGTCGCCAAGCTCGACCTGCCGCCCGGTACCGAACACGGCAGCTTCTTCGCGCCGCGCATCTACGAGATCGACCGCCTTGACCGCCTGGAAGGCGAGGTATTCGGTCCGATCCTGCATATCATCCGCTGGAAGAGCGACAAGCTGGCCGAGGTGATATCCGCCATCAACGAAACCGGGTTCGGCCTGACCCTCGGTATCCACAGCCGGATCGATGCAGACGGTGCGCCAGATCACGGCCGGCGTCCATGTCGGCAATATCTACGTCAACCGCAACATGGTCGGCGCGGTGGTCGGCGTGCAACCCTTTGGCGGAGAGGGGCTTTCCGGCACCGGACCGAAAGCCGGCGGCCCGCGCTACCTGGCGCGGTTCGCGGTCGAGCGCGTGATCTCGGTCGACACCACGGCGGCCGGCGGCAACGCCAGCCTGCTGTCGCTGGCTGAAGGCGAAGCCGGCTGAAGCCTGCGCGTCAGGCCGATCGATATAAGCGCGACGCCGATGCCGGCAATCGTGTCGGTGAGGTAGTGGCCGCCCATCGGCGGTGTCGCGGCGATCATCATCGCGTCAAGAATGACGAACGGAATCAATGCCCAAAGCCGGTGCCGCGCCGCATAGATATAGATCGTCCCCAGTGCGGCGTGGAAGCTGGGAAATGCCACCAGCCCTTCGAGGTGACCCCAGTCGAACATCATAGGCTCGCCGGCACGCAGGCTCTTCAGTACCGGCACATAGCCGGTCGCGCCGCCCATGGCCAGCGCGGGAGCGACGGCAAAGCCGGCGCAGCAGATCGTCAGGCTGATCATGAAGGTCCAGATGAACTCGCCGTTGCGCCGGCCGGGCATCCACAAGCTGCCGAGCGCGATCAGTATCCAGCTTTGCTCGATATGGCTGAAATAGGCCCAGCGCAACACGGCGAAGACAGGAAGATGCGCCGTAACCCCAGTCGCTTACGGTCGTCCAATCGAAGCCGAGCAGATGGTCTGAGGCCTGCAGCTGCGAGTCGACCAGCGGCATGTCGAATCGAGCGAAAATGTAGGTGAGCGGCGCCGAAACCAGGGCGAACAGGGCGAGTTGCACGGCGGACAGGCAAAGATCCGCGCCGAACGCCGCCAGCTTCTGCGCGACGCGAAAGCGCCCGGTCCGCCGTCGCACCTGATCGAGGGCGAGACCGTAGGAAAGAAACAGCAGCAACAATTCGCCGCTGGCTTCCGCCGACTCCCAGTCCGGCGGGATATCGGCAAGCCTGAAGCCGATCAGGTCGAACACGACCATGCCGGCGATGACCAGCCATCGGCCGCTGTCATAGAAGGACAGGCGGCAACTGATTGGAACGTGACATGCCGTGGCGTCTGTCATGAGAGACTCTTGATACGGTTGTCCTGGCGAGCCGAACCCGCTCCGTCGGCCGAGGGCAGTCCGGCGGATCGTCGTGATATCCGTGCTTCTACTCCGCAATGTTTAGAGTTTTACGAAGCGTCCAGGCATTTTTAGGAAAGGATTATAAAAGAAGTATATAGGGCGGGTCTAAAGAGCGATGCCCGACATCCGAAACTGACTCTGCGTTTGCGCGCTTCGTTGCATGGTCGGGCTCGTTGGCCGGAGAACATGGGATGGCGCGGCGCCGCAATTTTTGGCACTTCATTCTCGCCTTGGCGACGATTCTGTTTATCGGGCGGACCAGTTCCGTGCACGTCGTGCATGGAATGCTGTCGGATGTCGACAGCTATATGAGGCTCGTACGGATCCAGGAAGCGCTCGATCACGGCAGCTGGTTCGGCGACGTCGTCTCGCGCTACGATTCCGGGCGGGGGGTGATAGTGCCATGGTCGCATGTCCTGGACGGGGCCATTCTCCTGCTCCGCGCGCCATTGCGGCTCTTTCTGTCGGCGGGCGAGGCGCTGTTCTGGGCTGCTGCGGCTGTCGGGCCGCTTTCGGTTGGATTGCTCGGAATGGCGTGCGCCTGGGCGGCGGCGTCGCTGACCAAGGGGCAATGGCTGTGGGTGGCGCCGTTTCTCGCGGCATCGGTGCTGCCGATCGTCAGCTATGGCGTGCTCGGCGATGCGACGCATCATGTGCTGCTCGCCCGTGCTAGCGGTAGGGGCGTGGGGAGCCGGCGGGCGTGCCGCCTTCGGTGACATTCGCGGCGGCATCCTCCTGGGCCTGTTCAGCGGCACCGGCATCTGGCTCAGCCCCGAAGCGATGCCGTTCGGCATAATGGCGTTCGGTGTCGTGTTTCTGTCCTGGCTCGGACACCCGGCCCCGCGCGTCGCCTTGGCTCTCGGCGCAGCCGGGAGCGTGTTTTTCGCCCTGATCGCCTTCGGCCTGCTGGTTGATCCGCCCCATGCCGGGCGAGGCGTGCCGGAGGTCGACCGGCTGTCGGTGAATTTCCTCTGTCTGTCGCTGATCGTCCTTGCGCTGAGCTGGGCGCCGCGCGGCCTCGCCACGTTTCGTCTGTCGGCCGGCCTGCGTGTCGTGTCGCTCGGCGCCTGCAGCGTGATCGGCATGGTTCTTTGGTTGACGCTCTTTCCGCGCTATTTGCGCGGCTTTGCCGCCTTGATGACGCCGGAAGAAGTCGTCGCCTTCTTCTCGCACAACACCGAAACTCAGCCCATAAGAACGCCATTGGCTTTCCTGCAGAATGTCGGCCCGGCGGTTTTGGCCGCGGCCGGGGTATTCATACTCGGCCTTCGGGAAGGGAGGAGCCTGTCTGGGCTTCTGTGGTTCTATGCCGGTGCGTGCGGCGTAGCCGGCATCGCTCTGGCTTGCGTGTATGTCCGGTTCGCCTCCTATCCCGCGGCCGCGGCCGCGGTTATGCTGCCCGTGCTTCTTGCCAATGCAAGCGATCCTGCACTTCAGCGTTGGCACGCCCTGCTGCGGCCGGGCCTGTTGGCGGTATTTCTGGTGATGCCCGCCTTCCTAGGCGTTGCCTTGATCCCCAGGGGCGAGGACGGCGGTCGGGCCATCGGCTGGCGGGAAGCAATGCCGGGTGAAAGACAGCGTCCCGCTTCTTGCGCCCTATCCCGGTGCAGTCGTTCTGGCGAATGTGAATGACGGGCCGGAATTGCTCTATAGAACGCGCGTGCAGATCATCGGCTCCATCTATCACGAGGGCATTGCCGGTTTCATGCGCCTTCGGGCCGCCTGGAACGCTCGCGACCTCGAGAGAGTGCCACCGGAGGTGCGAGCCACCGATGCCCGGTTCATATTGATTTGTCCCGGCGCTCCAGCGGGGACAGCCATCGTCGATGGACCAACCACGACGCTGCTCGATCGCTTGAACCGGGACGACCCGCCGGCCTGGCTGCATTCGGTTGCGCCTGCTCAGGAATCCGGATGGGTTCTCTACGAAATCGATCCTGACAAGGATGCCGCTTCGAAACCGTAAGCCCCTTTTCGCGTTCCTCGTCGGCGCGGATTGCCGGCTCCGGTCCGCTAGCCTAGGGTAGGAGCGTTCCGACACTAGGCTAGGCCATGCCCGACGATATCGCCCATTCCGTCTGCCCGCATGATTGCCCGAGCACTTGTGCGCTCGAAGTGGAGATCCTTGATCGCCACACCATCGGGCGGGTCCATGGCGGGCGGCGTGGCGGCTACACGGCCGGTGTGGTCTGCGCCAAGGTCGCGCGCTATGCGAGCGGCAGCATCATCCGGACCGGCTGCTGACGCCCATGCGCCGGGTCGGGCCGAAGGGCGCCGGTCGGGACGGGTTCGCGCCGATCGGCTGGGACGACGCGCTCGACATCGTGGCCGAGCGCTTCGTCCAGGCGGCACAGCGCTACGGCGCGGCGACGGTCTGGCCGTATTTCTACGCCGGCACGATGGGGCATGTGCAGCGTGATGGCATCGACCGCTTGCGCAATGTCATGAAATACTCGCGCCAATTCTCGACCATCTGCATCACGCTGGCCGATACCGGCTGGATGGCCGGGGTCGGGGGTGAAGCGCGGCGTCGACAGCCGCGAGATCGCGGAAAGCGATCTGATCGTCGTCTGGGGCGGCAATCCCGTCTCGACCCAAGTCAATCTGATGACCCACATCCAGCGCGCCCGCAAGCAGCGTGGCGCGAAGCTGGTCGTGGGTCGATCCCTATCGCACCCAGCACGGCCGAGGCGGCCGACCTCCATCTCATGGTCCGGCCGGCACCGACGCGGCGCTCGCCTGCGCGGTCATGCATGTGCTGTTCAAGGAGGGCTATGCCGATCGGGCCTATATGGCGCGCTATACCGATGCAGCGGAGGAGCTTGAAGCGCATCTGGCTGCTCGCGACCCAGGCTGGGCCGCGGCGATCACTGGCGTATCCGAGGCGCAGATCCTGGCCTTCGCCCGGCTCTACGGACGGACCAAGCGCAGCTTCCTGCGCGTCGGCTATGGCTTCGCGCGAGGCCGCAACGGCGCTGCGCAGATGCATGCCGCGACCTGTCTGCCTGCAGTCACCGGGGCGTGGCAGCATCGCGGCGGCGGCGCGCTCTATTCCGGCGGCGCGCTCTATCGGCTCGACAAGACGCTGATCCAGGGACTCGACCGGCTCGACCCCTCGGTCCGTGCGCTCGACCAATCGCGCATCGGGCCGATCCTGACCGGCGATGCCGAAGCGCTCAAGGGCGGACCGCCGGTGACCGCGATGCTGATTCAGAACACCAACCCGATGGCGGTGGCACCGGACAGCGTGAAGGTCCATGCCGGCTTCCGGCGCGACGATCTCTTCGTCTGCGTCCATGAGCAGTTCTGACCGAGACGGCCGCAATGGCCGATATCGTGCTGCCGGCGACGACCTTCCTCGAACATGACGATCTCTATACCGCGAGCGGCCACACCATGCTGCAAATCGGGCGCAAGGCGGTCGATTCGCCGGGGCGAGGCGCGGCAGAATCATGATGTCATTGCCGGGCTGGCGCGACGCCTGGGCGCGGAGCATCGCGGCTTCGGGCTGACGCCCTGGCAGATCATCGAAGAAACGCTGGCTGTCTCGGGCCTGCCGCCGGCCGAGGATTTTCTGGAGGGCCGCGGCCTCGATTGCGCCAAGCCGTTCGAAACCGCGCATTTCCTCGACGGGTTCGGCCATGCCGACGGCAAGTTCCATTTCAAGGCCGATTGGTCCGGGCTGGGCGCGATGGCGGGCGGGTTGTCGGCGCTGCCCGACCAGAACTGGGTCATCGACCGCGCGACCGCGGAAAAGCCCTATCGTCTCGTCGCAGCGCCGTCGCGTTCCTATCTCAACAGCACCTTTACCGAGACGCCGTCGAGTCGGGCGCGCGAGATCCGGCCGACCGTGCTGATTCATCCCGACGATCTGGCTGCGCTCGGTTGCGGCGATGGGGCACGGCTGCGGCTCGGCAATGAACGCGGCACGGTCCTGTTGCATGCCAAGCCGTTCGATGGCGTGCAACGCGGCGTGGTTGTGGTCGAAAGCATCTGGCCCAACGCCGCTTTCGAAGAGGGCATCGGCATCAATGCACTGACCAGCGCGGAGCCGGGGCCACCGGCCGGTGGCGCCGTATTCCACGATACGGCGATCTGGATCCGGCCGGGCTGAGCGCGCGGCTTCTTGCACCGCGACACAGGCCTGTGGCACTAGAGGTGCTGGCGTGGAACACCGGGGCCGGATTTGCTGTTTAACGTCCCAGAATTGCCATCCGCGGCGGCCGTGTGCCGTGCTATTCGGCGATATCCCCCGCAAAAGGACATCACATGGGTCAGATCGTAAGGAAGGCCGTGTTCCCGGTGGCTGGGCTCGGCACGCGTTTCTTGCCGGCCACGAAGGCGATGCCCAAGGAGATGCTGACCGTCGTCGACAAGCCGGTGATCCAATATGCGCTGGAAGAGGCGCGGGCGGCCGGCATCGAGGAATTCATCTTCGTCACTGGCCGCAACAAAACCGCCATGGAGGACCATTTCGACATCAGCTTCGAACTGGAAGCCACGCTGCGCGGACGCGGCAAGCTGGCCGAGCTAGCGGCGATCGAGAAGTGGCTGCCCTCGCCGGGGCAAGTTGCCTCGGTGCGCCAGCAGATGCCGCTCGGCCTCGGCCATGCCGTGCTCTGCGCCCGGAAACTGGTCGGCGACGAGCCATTCGCGATCATTCTGCCCGACGATCTGGTGCTGTCCGAGACGCCTTGCCTGAAGCAGATGATCGATGCCTTTGAAGAAACCGGCGGCAATCTCGTCGCCGTGGTCGATGTGCCGCGCGAGCACACCAAGCGTTACGGCATCCTCGATGTCGAGAACGACGACGGCAAGTTGGTCTCGGTCAAGGGCCTGGTCGAAAAGCCGAGCTCGACCGAGGCGCCTTCGACCCTGTCGATCATCGGCCGCTACATCCTGCAGCCCGAAATTTTCGACGAAATCGAGAACACGCCGCGCGGTGCCGGCGGCGAGATCCAGCTGACCGACGGCATGGTCCGGCTGATCGGCCGTCAGCCCTTCCACGGCTTGCGCTTCGACGGTCTGCGCTATGATTGCGGCGACAAGATCGGCTTCCTCGAAGCCAATATCGCCTTCGGCCTGTCGCGTGACGATGTCGCACCGCAGCTGCGCGAAGTCCTCAGCACGCTGCTTTCCCCCGAAATCCTGATTTCGACTTTTCCGACTGGAGCGCCCGATGCCTGCCGTTGCGGACAAGACGCGACATCCCTTCAACCCGACCATCCTGCGCGAATACGACATTCGCGGCATCGTCGGCGAAACCCTGACTGAGGCGGATGCCTGGGCGATCGGCCGCAGCTTCGGCACGATCCTGGCCGAGGCCGGCGGCAAATCCGCCGCGGTCGGCTATGACGGCCGTCTCAGCTCGCCGATGCTCGAAGCGGCCCTGGTCAAGGGCCTGACCGAAAGCGGCATCGACGTGCTGCGCGTCGGCCGCGGCCCGACGCCGATGGTCTATTACGCGACGGTGACGCAAGGCGTCGACGGCAGCGTCATGCTGACCGGCTCGCACAATCCGCCGAACTACAACGGCTTCAAGATGATGCTGGGGAAGAAATCCTTCTTCGGCAAAGACATCCAGCATCTGGGCGAGATCTCGGCCGCCGGTGCCTGGAAGAGCGGTGCGGGCCAGATCCGCACCGTCTCGATCACCGAAGAATACATTGCCCGGCTCGCCAAGGATTACGATGGCGAGCATGCGCTCACGGTTGTCTGGGATGCCGGCAACGGCGCCACCGGCGAGGTGCTGGTCGAGCTGGTCACGCGCCTGCCGGGCAAGCACGTCCTGCTCAACGAGGTGATCGACGGCAATTTCCCGGCCCATCACCCGGACCCGACCGAGCCGCACAATCTCGTGCAGTTGCAGGACAAGGTGGCCGAGGAGAAGGCCGATCTCGGCATCGCCTTCGACGGCGACGGCGACCGGATCGGCGTGGTCGACGGGCAGGGGCGCATCCTGTGGGGCGACCAGCTGATGGTGATCCTGGCCGGCGACGTGCTGACCCGGCATCCCGGCGGCACCATCATCGCCGACGTCAAGGCGAGCCAGGTGCTGTTCGACCAGATCGCCGCTCTCGGCGGCGTGCCGCTGATGTGGCGTACCGGCCATTCGCTGATCAAGTCCAAGATGGCCGAGATCGGGGCGCCCCTGGCCGGTGAGATGAGCGGCCACATCTTTTTCGCCGATCGCTGGTATGGCTTCGACGATGCGCTTTATGCCGCAGTCCGGCTGCTCGGCATCCTCGGCCGGTCCAAGGAAAGCGTGGCCCAGCTGCGCGACAAGCTGCCGGCCGTGCTGAACACGCCGGAGCTGCGGTTTCCCTGTAGCGAAACCCGCAAATTCGCGGTCATCGACGAGGTCAAGGCGCGCCTGCAGCAGCAGGGCGCCGAGGTCAGCGCGATCGACGGGGTGAGGGTCAAGACCGCCGATGGCTGGTGGCTGCTGCGCGCCTCGAACACCCAGGACGTGCTCGTGGCGCGTGTCGAATCCGGCGACCAGGCTGGTCTCGACCGGCTGAAGCAGGCGCTGGTCGCCGAGCTGACGAAGAGCGGGATCCAGCCGCCGCAGTTCTGACCTCCGCCAAAACGAAAAGCCCTTCTCCCGCAATGCAGGAGAAGGGCTTGCTAACGGCCGAAGCTCAGCGCGCTGCGGCCAGCTTGATGCCGAATTTTCCGGGCGGCACGACGCTGCAGGCATGACCGGAATGCTTCAGCGCGGCGCAGGCTTCGCGCGCCTGTTTCTCGCTGGAGAAGCCGGCGAGCCGGGCGCGATAGACTCTTTCGCCGCGCGTCGGGTTGAGAATTTCGACCTGCTTGCCGCGCAGGCTGGCCAGGTGCAGCGCCTCATGCGTCGCCTGTTCCGCCTGGCCGTGCTTGCCATAGGCGCCGATCTGGACTTCCCAGCGCGCGGTCTGGACGGCCGTGACGATCTGGCCGCGGCGTTCCTGACGTTCCTGCCGATGATTGCTGGCCGGCACCGCTTCGAGCGTCGCTGCGTCGGCATGGCCGATCGGCGAGAGCGCGGCGAGCAGCCGGCGGGCGCCGCGGCTGCTCTGGCCGGCAGCTTCCGCGACCAGCACCGGGTCGGTCTGCTCATGCGCAAAGCTGTTGTCGAGCAGCGTGGCCATTAGATTGTCGCGTGCGCCGCCCGATTGTCCGCCCATCACCACGGCAAAGAGCCGGCGATTGTCGCGTACCGCCGAGGCGGCGAGGTTGAAACCCGAAGCCGAGGTAAAGCCGGTCTTCAGCCCGTCCATGCCAGCATAGCGGTACATCAGATGGTTATGGCCGGTGATCAGCCGGCCGCGGAAGGTGAACTCGCGCGTCGAGAAATAGTGATACTGGTCGGGGAAATCCTGGTAGAGCGCCATGGCCAGCTTGACCAGGTCGCGCGCAGTCGTCACCTGCTCCTCATCGGGCAGGCCGGCGGCATTCTTGAAGGTCGTGCTGGTCATGCCGAGTTCATGTGCCTTCGCCGTCATCAGCTTGGCGAAGGCCGGCTCGGAGCTGCCCAGCGCTTCGCCCATCACGGTCGCTGCGTCATTGGCCGACAGCACGATCATGCCGAGCACGCAATCATGGACCGACACGCTGTCGCCGGGCCGCAGGCCGAGCTTGGTCGGCATCTTTTCCGATGCCCATTTCGAGACGGGCAGTTGCTGGTCCCACTTCAGATGGCCTTTCTCCAAGGCCTCGAAGGCGAGATACAGCGTCATCATCTTGGTCAATGATGCCGGGTAGTTTTCCTGATCGGCATTGACTTCGTTGAGAACTTCGCCCGTACCGGCGTCGACGACGACCGAGGCGTAGCCGGCGAAGGCGGGATTGGCGGCGCCCAGCGCGGTCGTCGCCAGCAATCCGATCGCAATGGCCAGACCCCCCCGCCACCGCACGATGGAACGCGTCAAATCCACCTCCCCCAATTCCTCATACACTCCGTGAGAGTCGAGCGCTAAAACCTTAAGAAATTGTCGATTTCCTGTCTATTAAATTCTCTCGCCGCCGGTCGGCAGGCCGAGGCGCCGGGAATTCTTGCCGCAATGCGGGAAATAGACCCCGAATCGATATCGAAGAATGATTGAGATCGCAAGTGCTGCGACACCGCAAAAACCCTTGTGCGGCGCACAAATATCGCTTGACGGCTGCGCTCCCGAAGCATATTTCTTCGCCATATTGCACTGCAACAAAAACATACCGGGCCAGCCCCGCCGCTGGCCTGAAGTGAATGAGGGCGTGACAATGAGCACTGCTTCCGACAAGCCTTTGAGCTCTGCAAAGCGTACGCCGCGTAAGCTGGCGGAGCCGGTCCAGGCCTCGGCTGCGGCGCCTGCTCCGAAGGCTGCCGAGCCGATCCAGTCGGCGGCGCCGGTCGCAGCCAAGCCCGCTGAGACGAAGCCAGCCACCAAGGCGATCGCCGCCAAGCCTGCCGCGATCACGGCGCCAGCGCCGGTCGAGGCCGCTAAGCCACCGGTCGCGGCCAAGCCGGTTGCGGCGAAAGCGCCCGTTCCGACCCGGATTGCCGAGGCGCCGGCTGCAAAGCCGGCAGCGCGCGTCCCAGAGATCGCGGTTGCTGACGCTCCCGCGACAGAACAGCCTGCAACGCCGATCTCCGCCGTTGCGCTTCCTGCCACCTCGCCGGTGCCCGTGTCGGCCCCGGTCGAGATCGTGGAGCCGGCCGCCGCCGCGCCGGCGGTACCTTCCGAACCGAAGACCGCTTCGAAGCCGTCTCAACCTCTGACCTTCATGGTGAGCCATATGACCGCGACTCCGACCTTCAAGGGCTATGAAGAGATTGCCGCTTTCGGCAAAGCCAATATCGACGCGTTTATCCAGGCCAACTCCGTTTTCACCAAGGGTGTCGAGGCGATTTCCAAGGAGGTCATCGCCCTGACGCAAGCCCAGCTCGAAAGCAACGCCGCCGCCGCCAAGGCGATCTTCGCTGCTAAGACCCTGAAGGACATGGTCGAACTCAATGCCGAGTTTACCAAGTCGAGTTTCGACAAGATGGTCGCCAATTCGACCAAGCTCGGCGAACTCGGCACCAAGATCGCGACCGACACCTTCGCGCCGCTCAGCGCGCGTGTGACCTCGGTCGTCGAGAAAGCTGCGAAGCCGACCGCCTGATCCTGGCCGAACGGCCTGCCGGACGCCGGCGTCCGGCGGCGGCAATGTCTCGAAAGCGGCCTCCCGGCGTCCGGGGGGCCGTTTTTGTATGTGCGGTCCGCCCCGTGTCTATGGCATGCTTTTGCATCGGCGCGGCAGCCGCGGGCCGGTCGGCCGGCATGGTCTTGCATGACGGGCTGGGTTGCGCGCCGCGGGGACTTGGGCGACCCCGCCTGTTTCCTATATTCTATGGACGAGTTTCAGCACGCTGCGGCCGACGACCAGAGACCAGGATGAGCGATATCGAAAAGCGCAGCGACGACGAGCACTCGACCGGGGTCGTCGTCAAGACCAAGCCGAGGACGCGTAAGCCCTCGTTGTACAAGGTGCTTATGTTGAACGACGACTACACGCCGATGGAGTTTGTCGTGCATGTGCTCGAGCGCTTCTTCGCCAAGAACCGCGACGAGGCGACGCGGATCATGATGCATGTCCATCGCCGGGGCGTCGGCATCTGCGGCGTATATACCTATGAGGTGGCGGAAACCAAAGTGACGCAGGTTATGGATTTTGCCCGGCAGCATCAGCATCCTCTGCAGTGCACGCTCGAGAAGGAGTAGCCGCATTGCCATACCGCGGAATGATGTTGAATCGCTATGCAACATCCACCGCGTACGTCGTTTACGGTTTGGAGCGGTTCTTCGGAGAAGATGCGGACCAGGCGGTCCGTCTCATGATGCGACGGAGCCGACCGGGCTGCACCTGCAGTGTCATCCTCCGGGATCCGGCGGATGGACGATCGGCAAGGGCCGAAATGGGCGGGCATCCGGGCCGTGAGCCGGATAACGGATCAGAGAAGGAATAGCCGCGAATGTTGTCGCGCAATCTGGAAAAGACACTGCACCGGGCCCTCGCTTATGCCAATGAACGGCGGCATGAATATGCGACGCTCGAACATCTGCTGCTGTCGCTGACCGAGGACCAGGATGCCGTTGCGGTGCTGCGCGCCTGCACCGTCGATCTCGACAAGCTCCGCCGCGACCTCCTGAACTATGTCGACAATGATCTGGCCAGCCTGATTTCGAGCCATGTCGAGGACGCGAAGCCGACGGCGAGCTTCCAGCGCGTGCTGCAGCGCGCGGCGATCCATGTGCAATCTTCCGGTCGTGAGGAAGTGACCGGCGCTAATGTGCTGGTCGCAATGTTCGCCGAGCGCGAAAGCCACGCCGTCTATTTCCTGCAGGAGCAGGAGATGACGCGGTTCGACGCCGTCAACTACATTTCCCACGGCATCGCCAAGGCGCCGGGCCGCTCCGAGCAGCGCCGCACACAGGGCGCCGAAGAGGAGACCGCCTCGACCGAAAAGCCGCAGAAACGCGGCCATGACGCGCTCGATGCCTATTGCGTCAATCTCAACAAGAAGGCGCGCACCGGCAAGATCGATCCGCTGATCGGCCGCGAGGCCGAGGTCGACCGGACGATCCAGATCCTGTGCCGCCGCTCGAAGAACAACCCGCTCTATGTCGGCGATCCCGGTGTCGGCAAGACCGCTATTGCCGAGGGGCTGGCGCGGCGCATCGTCAACGGCGAAGTCCCCGAAGTGCTGCAGAACGCCATCATCTTCGCGCTCGACATGGGCGCGCTGCTGGCCGGCACGCGCTATCGCGGCGATTTCGAGGAGCGACTCAAGGCGGTGCTGACCGAGCTGGAAAACATGCCCGGTTCCGTCTTGTTCATCGACGAGATCCATACGGTGATCGGCGCGGGTGCCACCAGCGGCGGCGCGATGGACGCCTCCAATCTGCTGAAGCCGGCTCTGGCCAGCGGTGCGATCCGCTGCATCGGCTCGACGACCTATAAGGAATACCGGAACTATTTCGAGAAGGACCGGGCGCTGGTCCGCCCGCTTCCAGAAGATCGACGTGGCCGAGCCCTCGATCGAGGATTCGGTCAAGATCCTGCGTGGCCTCAAGCCCTATTACGAGAAGTACCACAAGGTCCGTTACACCGGCGACGCGATCCGCGCCGCGGTCGAGCTGTCGGCCCGCTATATCAATGACCGCAAGCTGCCTGACAAGGCGATCGACGTGATCGACGAAGTCGGCGCGGCGCAGATGCTGGTTCCGGAAGCCAAGCGGCGCAAGACGATCACCGCCAAGGAGATCGAGGCGGTCATCGCGACCATGGCGCGCATCCCGCCCAAGAGCGTGTCGCGCGACGACAAGGAAGTGCTGCAGAACTTGGAGCGCGACCTCAAGACCATGGTTGTTCGGCCAGGACAGCGCGATCGAGGCCCTGGCCTCGGCGATCAAGCTGGCCCGCGCCGGGTTGCGCGAACCGGAAAAGCCGATCGGCAACTACCTGTTCTCCGGCCCGACCGGCGTTGGCAAGTGACTGAGGTCGCGCGTCCAGCTCGCCCGCACGCTGGGCATCGAGCTGACCCGCTTCGACATGTCGGAATATATGGAGCGGCATACCCATCTCGCGGCTGATCGGCGCGCCGCCGGGCTATGTCGGCTTCGACCAGGGCGGTCCTGCTGACCGATGCGGTCGACCAGCACCCGCATTGCGTGCTGCTGCTCGACGAGATCGAGAAGGCCCATCCCGACCTGTTCAACATCCTGTTAGCAGGTGATGGATTACGGCAAGCTGACTGACCACAACGGCAAGACGGTCGATTTCCGCAACGTCATTCTGATCATGACGACCAATGCCGGCGCCTCGGAACTGGCCCAAACCGCAATCGGCTTCGGCAGCGAAGTCCGCTCGGGCGACGATCAGGAGGCGATCAACCGCATGTTCACGCCGGAATTTCCGCAACCGGCTGGACAGCATCATCTCCTTCTCGCCGCTGGCGCCGGAGACGATCCATCGCGTCCGTCGACAAATTCGTCCTGCAGCTCGAAGTGCAGTTGGCCGATCGCGGTGTCACCAATCGAACTCGACGACGAAGCGCGCGCCTGGCTCGCCAAGAAGGGCTACGACCGGCTCTACGGTGCCCGGCCACTCGGCCGCGTCATCCAGGGAAAGCGTCAAGAAGCCGTTGGCCGAGGAGCTGCTGTTCGGTCGCCTCGCTAAAGGCGGCGTCGTCCAGGTCACGGTCAAGGACGACAAGCTCGCCTTCACCTTTGCCAACCGCCCCGGCCCGGAACGGCCGGACGTAGAAGGCAGCGAGCCCGAACCGGAGCTCGTACGAGTAGCCGGAGATCAGCGGCCGGTGTCGGAAACGGCGGCCGGCCGCCGATGCCCTTCAGCCGATGGTCTGCCGCATGCTTTTCCCCGGACGCCGCTGCGGCGCGCGTGGGCGACCCGGATGCAGGCCGCCATGAAATTCTCCGCTGAGTGCCGCCAGCTATAGAGGCGCAAAACGCTGGCGACCGCGGGCGGCCCAGTTCGGGGCGCAGCCCGGCATCCATGGCGATGCGCCGCATTGCCGCCGCCATCGCCCCGACATCCGTCGGATCGGCCATCAGGGCGGCATCGCCGACGACCTCCGGCAGGCTTGCGACATTGCTGCACAGGACGGGCGTCCCGGCGTGGAACGCCTCCAGCAGCGGAATGCCGAACCCCTCGAATTGCGAGAAGAAGACCAGCGCCGTCGCGTCCTGGAACAGCCGGCCACACAGTCTTGGGCTGACATAGCCCAGATGACGGATATCGAGATCGCGACACCTCGTTGCGATCTCCGGCCAGCCTTCCGGATGGCCGGTCAGGACCAAGGCGTAACCGGTGATCGCATCGCGTGTGAACGCCCGACGCCGGTGGTTCTTGTGCGGCCAGAGATTGGCCGGATAATAGAAGAACGGCGTTCGCGGCAGCATTGCGGTCTCGGCCGGGTCGAGGCTCATGGGCGCGAGCGCAATATGCTCCCGCTGAAGGGCGGGGCTCATGAGAAAGATGTCGCGCCCGGCCGGTGCCCGTTCCGCCAATGCGGCGCGCGAATTCCGAAATCGTGCCGATGGCGCCGGCGCCGGCCAGCACTTGACCGAAGGCGCGGCGGCGATAGTCCAGGACGGGCGGCTCGAACAGCTCCGGCAGGAAATCATGCTGGTTGTCCGGGACATAGACGATCTGGCGCGCGAGCGGGAAATCCAGCGGCTCGGGGTCGGGATAGCTGCGGAACAGGACGTCGACTCGATGCTGCGCGAGCCACGCGCCGAGCGCGCCCGAATAAGTCTCCCCCGGCAGTTCGACGAACTGCACGCCGTCGGACAGGCCGGCGAAGAGCGCCCGATTGGCTGCTGTGCAGAAGATGACGTAGCGGTGCTCCGGATAGCAGGCGAAGACATCCCGAAAGACGCCGATCTGGTTCTGCACGATGCCGCCCGAAGCGCCGGGCTGCAGCGGTCTCGTCTCCATTCCGATGATCAAGCTGCGCGTCCTTGCCGAGGGCCTAAGAATCGGACTCGTTGTCGCGGCGGAACGGCGACGATTCGGCCAGCTCGGACATCTGCTCGCGGACCGAAGGCCGCTCGCGCTCGAGGAAATTCGCGACCGCCCGGGCGAAACTTGCGTCGCGGATCCAATGCGCGCTGTAGGTCCTCGCTCGGCAGATAGCCGCGCTGAATCTTGTGCGTGCCCTGCGCGCCGGCTTCGACGCGGGCCAGGCCATGTTCGATCGCATAATCGATGGCGCGGTAGTAGCACGCTTCGAAATGCAGGAATTTGAAGTCGCCCACGGCACCCCAATTGCGGCCGTAAAGCGTGTCCGTGCCGCGCAGATTGAGGGCGCCGGCGACCGGTTCGCCATGGTATTCGGCCATCACCAGCACGACCCGGTCGCCCAGTCTTTCGCCGAGCAGGTCGAAGAAGCGCCGGGTCAGGTAGGCCGACCCCCATTTCCGGTCGCTCGTCGACATGTAGAAGCGGAAGAACGCGTCCCAATGCTTGCGGGTGATCTCCGCGCCGGTCAGCGTGCGGATGTCCAGGCCGCCGTCGAGCGCCTCGCGCCGCTCCTTGCGAATGGCCTTGCGCTTGCGCGAATTGAGCGCGCCGAGGAAATCGTCGAAGCTGCCATAGCCCTGATTTTCCCAATGATATTGCTGGCCGATGCGCTGCAACAGCCCGGCTTCACCGAACTCGTCCCATTGGTCGCGAGTCGGAAGGTGATGTGCAATGACGAAACGTCGAGCCGGCGCGCCAGCTCGACCATGCCGCCGATCATCAGTCGAGACGTTTCTGGCGGCGCCTCGGGATGGATCAGCAGGCGCGGGCCGGGCACCGGGCTGAACGGCACGGCGCATTGCAGTTTCGGGTAGTACTCCCCGCCGGCGCGCTCATAGGCCTCGGCCCAACCATGGTCGAAGACATATTCGCCATAGGAATGGCTTTTCAGGTAGAGCGGCGCGCAGGCGACAATGCGGCCGTCGGGTGCGGCCAGGGACAGATGCTGCGGCTGCCAGCCGGAGCGGGCATTGGCCGAGCCGCTATCCTCCAGCGCCGACAGAAAGGCGTAGGAGACGAAGGGATTGTCCGGCCCGGCGCAGGCATCCCAAGCCGCCGCTTCGATCGCGGCCAGCTTGGGCGCCACGCGGAGGCTGTATTGGGTGTCGTCCCCGTCCATCAGCTCCGGATCTCGAAGATCGCCTCGACCTCGACCGCGACGTTGAAGGGCAGCACATTGGTGCCGACCGCGGTACGGGCATGGCGGCCCTTGTCGCCGAAGACGTTGACCATCAGGTCGGAACAGCCATTGACGATCTTGGGCTGCTCGACGAAATCCGGCACCGAATTGACGAAGCCGCCGAGGCGCACGACCCCTGCCACCCGGTCGAAATCATCGGCCACGACTTCCTTGATCCAGGCCAGGATGTTGAGGCCGCAGAGCTGCGCGCCTTGACCCCGTCCTCTGCGCTGATCTCTCCGCCGACCTTGCCGACATAGCGCCGTTCGCCGTTCCATTGACAGATCTGCCCGGCCAGGAACACCAGATTCCCGGTGACGACGAAGGGAACGTAATTTGCCGCAGGGGCGCGGCCTTCGGCAATTCGAGGCCAAGGGCTTGAACGCGGCTGGAAATCGTCTCGGTCATGGTTGGAAACTCTCGGTCAGGGATATGCATTCGGCATTGACGATAGCGGTGCGGCGTTGCATCTCCAAGGCCCTGAAGCGGGTTGACCCTATCACCCAAGACCTCGTAGTCCCGATGCGGAGCAGCAAGTCCCCATGCGTTTCCTTCCCCTGCTTCCCGTTGTCGCATTCCTGCTTGCCCTGGCGCCTTCGGTCCAGGCGGCGCCGCTGGTCGGCGACACCCAGGTGCCGTTCAGCGCCGATCGCAGCGTCGTCACCGGCGGCAAGACCTATGACGGGCACATCTATGCGGCACCCGGCATGCAGCGCCACGAGCAGTCGTGAACGGCCTCCCGATGATCGCCATCCTGCGCGCCGATCGCCAGGTCGCATGGCTGATCGTGCCGGGCCTGCATGTCTATGCCGAATTCGCCTTCCCGAAGGCGGTAACTGAATATGACGGCACGAAGGCGCTCGGCGCTCCGGTCGGCACCGACATCGTTGCCGGGCTGAAGAGTTCCCGCTATCGCATCGAGCATGAGGGCACCGACGGCTCGGCGCTCGACGGCTGGGTCTGGATGACCGGCGAGGGCATCGTGACCAAGCTCGACGGCACCTATAATTCGCCGAAGAAGAAGGAACTCAAGGCGAGCTACGTGCTGACCAATATCAAGCTCGGCCCGCAGGACCCGAAGCTGTTCGAAGTCCCGCACGACGTCAAGAAATTGCCTCCCGAGGCGGTGCAGGGGCTGCTCAGCCTGCAGATGCCGAAGCACTGACGGCGTCGCCATCAGGACGGAGAGCAGTCTCCTAGGGCGGCCTGGAGCGTCTTGATCGGCGAGTCCCAATCGCCGGCGCTGTCCTGGCGGAACAGGCGGGCCGTCGGGTACCACGGGCTATCCGAGCGTAGGGTCAACCAGCGCCAATCGGGCGCGAGGGGCAGCAGGAGCCAGACCGGTTTGCCGAGCGCCCCGGCTAGATGGGCCAGGGCAGTGTCGACCGTGATGACGAGTCGAGCGCCGCGATCGCCTCGGCTGCGTCCTGCAGATCGCCGAAGCTGTCGCCGAGCTGCAGCGGACCGCCCAGCGCCGCCAGCTCTTCCGCCGTAACGCCCTGCTGCAGGCTGACCCAGCCATAGGGCAGGCGGGTCAGCGGAGCCAGAGCGGCGGCCGGCATCGAGCGGTTGCGGTCGTTCTTGTGGTCCGGCCGGCCGCGCCAGACCAGCCCCGATGCGCGGCACTGGCAGATCGGCAAGACGGGCCTGCCAATCGACGACCCGCTCGGGTGTCACGTTTAGATAGGGCACGGTGCTGTCGATGCTGTCGAGCTCGGTGCCGAACAGCCGCGGTAGGTCGAGCAGCGGGATGCGGCAATCCCAGGCCGGCAGCGCCTCGTCCGGCCGTGACTGTCGAGATCAGCGGGTCAAGCAGCCGCCGGACGCCGGGCTGGCATAGCAGCGTGACCTCGCCGGCCGCGCGTGCCGTGGCGGCCTTCAGATAGCGGGCGAATTGGATCGTGTCGCCCAGGCCCTGCTCGGCATGGATCAATAGGCGGCGGCCAGCCAGCGGCGTGCCGTCCCATTCCGGCCCGTCCAGACCGTGCGGCGGCACGGCGCCGGCCTGCCAACGCCAGGCGAAGCCGTCCCCAGCCTTGTTTCAAATCGCCGAGCAGCAGCGGCAGAGCCCGGCGCTCCAATGCGCGGCCGGCAGGTCGGGGGCGATGGCGAGGGCGGCGTCGCAATAGGACGAGAGCCTCGTCGGGCAGGCCTTGGCGCTGCAGCGCCTGGCTCAGATTGACCAGGGACTGGATATGGTTCGGATCGGCCTGGAGCAGGCTCCGATAGAGTGCCACCGCCTCGTCGAGCCGATTCTTGCATTTGCCGCAGATTGGCCAGGTTGAGCATTGCTTGGCGGCTTGACGGGTCAAGCCGGCGAGCGGTTTCGAGCGCTGTTTCCGCGGCCGGCAGATCGTCCCCTTCGAGGAGCGCCACGCCGAGATTGAGATGGGCCGGCGCGAAGTCGCGGGCGAGGGCAATGGCCCGGCGATAGAGCACGATCGCAGCCGCCCGCCGGCCTTGAGTCTGCTCGACGATGCCGAGATTGTTGAGCGCGGCGACATTGCCTGGCTCCAGCGCCAGGGCGGCGCGGTAGCTCTCGGCCGCCTCGTCGAGCCGTCCGGCGACCCGCAGCGCTTCACCCAGATCGTTGTGATAGGCCGGCACCGAGTCGTCATTTGCGATTGCGGACTGCGATCAGATTGATTGCCGGCTCGACCTGGCCGATCTGAAACGCAGCGCGCCGAGCAGATGCAGCGTCGGCGAATGATCGGGCAGGGCGGCCAGCACGGTCTGGTAGTCGCGGCTTGCCGCGTCAAGCCGGCCGGCCAGATGATGTTCGACCGCCCGGGTGAATACCGCCTCGATCTGCTGCATTGCCGCGCTCATCCTCCTCGTCGCGGCCAGCATGCCAAGGGAGTCAGGCCGGCACAAGCATGACTAAGTCATCGAACCCGGCGAACAAGGTTTCGACGGTCTACAACTCTACGTCACTTTAAATTTTCGTTTTGCGACGATGTCGCGCAAATCCCGCTGGACCTTGCAATCCTCAAGGCATTAGATGAAGCCTCAATGCGCGGGGCGGGCGAGGTCCTGCGTGGCAGGCTGCCGATCCGGGGGGGCGATTGGCGGTACAGGTCGTCATGGGCGCGATGCTTCAATGCAGCTTCGGCGCTGCGCCGAGCAGCATGGTCGTGCTGCCGGCCAATCGCACCACGGCCGGCGGTGTCCCGGCAGCGACCATCATGGATAATGTGCCGCTGCTCAACATCATGCCGTTCGGCGTGTGCAGCAGCCTGGCCAACCCGACCGTGGCGGCGGCGACCGCGGCCGCGCTGGGCGTGCTGACGCCGATGCCCTGCATTCCGGCCACCGCGACACCCTGGGCACCAGGCGCCCCGACCGCGACCGATTGGCGGCATGCCGGCGCTCGACAACAACTGCAAGCTCATGTGCAACTGGGCCGGGGTGATCCAGGTGGTCAATCCCGGTCAGACCTCGGTGATGGTGCCGTGACAGCGGCGGATCGCGGCTGGATCGTGGTTGCGATCGGACTGGTCGCGACCGCCGTGGTCGCCGCGGCGCTGGGCGCCGTCGTGACGCTGTGGGCAGTCGATCGGCCGTTGCCGCTGGCTCCCTCGGTCAAGCTGCCGCCGGCCGCACCCGCACCCGCAGCCGAACCGATTGCCGCCAAGCCGCCGGCCGCCGAGCCGTCCGCCGCCCCACTGCCAGCGCCGGCTCCGGCACAGCCGGTCGCCGCCGCGGCGGCGACCGTCGATCCGCCGCCACCCGCATCTGCGCCGAGTCCCGCACCGGCCGCTGCCGCCGCACCGCCGGTGGATGACGACAAGGTCGCAGCGGACGCTGCCCTATGCCGTCCAGCTAGGCGCCTTTGCCGAACTCGATCGGGCTCAGCACCTCGCCAAGCAGCTGACCGATCGGGGCTATCCGGCCCAGGTCGAGGATCACAAATCGCCGGCCGGCCATGACATGCACTATGGTCCCGGCTGGCCGATGGCTATGACAGCCGGGGCGGGGCGTTGGGCGAGGCCGCGGCGCTGAAGCGCAAACTCGACATCGACGCGATCGCGGTCCGCCGCCATGGCGCGGAGGCCGCGCCATGACGCTGTCGCGGCGTCTCGTCCTCTTCGGCGCCCTTGCGCTGGCCGGCTGCAGCTGGGTCGGCGGCAAGTCGATCTCGCGCATGAGCATCCTCAGCGAGACCGATGCCAATCTTGATGCGCCATTGCCGTCGATCTGGTGATGAGCTCAAGCGACGATGCGACGGCGGTGCTGCTGAAGCTCGGCGCCCATGACTGGTTCCAGCGCAAGACTCAGCTGCTGCGCGACTATCCGGAAGACATCGCCGTCGCCTCCTGGGAACTGGCGCCCGGTCAGGCCGTGCAGGAGGCGACGGTCGATTCGCCAGGCGACCTGAAGGATGCCTTCGTCTTCGCCAGCTATGCCACGCCGGGCGACCACCGGCTGCGCCTGGGCGACGACAGCCGCATCCGCCTGACCCTGGGCGAGACCGATCTGCGGCTCGGGTCCTGATTCTTTTCTCGGAAGGCATGACGAAGCGATGATCGAGGCGCGCGACATACCGGAAGCGGTGCAGTGGACCGAAGGGATGCTGCTGGCGCCGCAGCATTTCCAGCTGGCCGGCCGCCGGCTCGAAGCCTTGCTCGCCTATCACCTGGGCCATCTCCTGCCGTTCCGCTGGGGCATCCGGCGCATTGCCTATAGCGGCGCGCTGCTGCGCCAGGGCCGCGTGCAGATCCTCGATCTCGAAGCGGTCATGCCGGACGGGTTGGTCGTGGTCCATCCGCTCGACGGCGCCGCTCCGCTGGAGATCGATCTCAAAAGCCAGAGCGACGCGCTGCGCAGCGCGCCGGTCACCGTGCATCTGATCGTCATGGCCGATCGCCCCGGAATGCGCATGGCCGGCGAGCAGGGCGAGGGCCGCTATGCCGGCCTGATCGGCAAGCCGGTCGCCGATGAGAATCCGGATGGTGGCGCCGTCGAAATCGATCGCCTGCGCGTCGTCATGGGGCTGATAACCACGCCGAGCCCGGATGTCGCGCCCCATCCGAAATATGTCAGCCTGCCGCTGTGCCGGATCGGTTTTCGCGACGAGGTCTTCGTGACCGAGGCGCACGAGCCGCCGCTGCTCGCAGTCACGGCCGAGACGTCGATCTACAAGATCGTCGACGGCATCGCCGTCAAGCTGCGCGACAAGGCCGCGGCGCTGGCCGATCGGCTGCAGGGGCCCGGGCTGGGCGGTGGCGAAGTCGCGGCGGGCGAGGCGGGTGCCTCACTGCGCGCCCTGGTCGCGACACTGCCGCGGCTGGAGGCGATGCTGCAGGCCCAGGTCTCGCACCCGTTCGATCTCTATCTGGCGCTGGCCGACACGATCGGCAGCCTGGCCGGCATTGCCGGGCAGCCGGTGCCGGATGCTCTGCCGGCCTATGAGCATCGCGATCCGCTGCCGGTCTTCGCCGCAATCGATGCGTCATCGCCTTCATGGTCGGACGGCTCAAGGAGCCCTATGACGCGATCCGCTTCAACCAGGTTGCGGCGCCATCGCTTTACGCTCAAGCTCGAAGCGGGCTGGCTCGGCGAGCGACTCTATGTCGGATTGCGTGCGGCGCCGGCCAGGCGCCGGCGCAGCTGGTCGACTGGGCCAAGAGCGCGCTGATCGGCATCGACAACCGGATGAAGGCGATCCGCGAGGCGCGCTACACCGGCGCCAGCCGCATGCGCATCGATGCGGCGCGCGAGATCGACCTGATCCCGCCGCGCAATGTCGTGCTCTATGCCGTGCCGCTCGCCAGCGATGGCGATCAGCGCGGGCTGGAGGCGGCGGCCGGCGAAGTGCTGGAGATCCAGGGCGCGACCGACAAGGAAGACCCGAACCGGCCGCTCGAAATCCTGCTCTATGTGCCGAACCGGACGGCGGACGACCGATGATCGATGCTGCCCATTATCCCGGCGTGTTCCACGCACTCGAACGCTTCCGCGCTTTCTATGCGGAGCTGGCCGTCGCCGTCGCGGCGGTCCGGGATGGTAGCTGGCTGGCCGATTGTATGCCGGGCGATGCCGGCGGCGACGCTGTGCAGGCCGGGGCGCGGCGGCTGGCGCAGCGCCTGCAGGAAGCGGTCGTGCGCTACGCCGGCCTGCCGGGGCCGCGCCTGCCGGATGGCGGCAATCCGGTCGAGATGGGCTATGTCCTGGCGGCGCTGGCCGACGAGGTGTTCCTGCAGGAGCTGGACTGGCCGGGTCGGGCCTGCTGGGATGAGCTGCTGCTCGAAGAGCGGCTCTACGGCACGCGCATCGCCGGCGAGCGGCTGTTCGATCTGGCCGAGCAGCTGATCGCCGCGCGCGCTGCCGGGCAGGACGACCTGGTCGTGGCGCTGATGCAGGCCTTCGCGCTCGGCTTCCGCGGGCGCTATCGCGGCGGCAATGACCGTGGTGCCATCTGCCGGCTGCGCCGCCAGCTCTATCAACTGGCGTTGCACCGGCCGGCGCCGATGACGGTCGAATGGCTTGACGCCTTGCCGCCGAGCGAGGCGCTGACGGGTGGATCGCTGGCGCGCGTGCCCCGGCTGCGGCCCTGGATCTATGGCGCGATCGGCGCGGTGCTGCTGTTCTTTCTGCTGACCCCATCTCGCCTGGTATGCCGAGATCGCGGCACGCTGGCTGCGGCCGACCGGATCGTCGCTGCCGACCGCAGCGCGGTGCGCTGACGTCATGGCTCCGGGACTTTCGCCCTACCTGCCTGTGCTGACGGCGATCCTGCTGGTCCTGCTGATCGTGATCATCGTCGTCACGGTGACGGCATTGCGCCGGATCCGGCGCCAGGCAGCGGCTCCAGCGGCCGCACGGTTGTCCCATCCGCGCCAGAGGCCGAGCGGGAAATGCGCGCGGCGCGGCGCAGCCTGCGTGCCGCGCTGCACCGTCTGGCCGGGGTCGAGGCCGTGCCGGACCATCCCTACACCGTGCCCTGGATCGTCTTGCTCGGCCCGCCCGAGGCCGGTATCGCCGGGTTGCACGAGGCGGTCGATCCGGCTGAGCCCGGCGATCCGGCGGCCAATACCATTACCCGGGCCGCATTGGGCGATCCGCTTCTGCCGCGACGGCGCGCTGATCGAGGACCGAGGAGCGGCTGCTGGCGACCGAGGGCTGGCGCGGTCGGCTCGAACGGCTGATGCGGCTGCTGCGCGGCGAGCGGCCGACGCGGCCGCTCGACGGGCTGGTCGTCGCCATCCCGGCGGATTGGCTCGCCGGTGCCCAGGCGTTGCCGCATGATCGGCTGATCGCCGAGGGGACCCAGCTCTACGAAGCAATCTGGGCGTTTGCAGCGCGGAACCGCGCTGCGGGTGCCGATCTATCTGGTCGTGACCCATGGCGAGCGGCTCGAGGGCTTCCCGGGACTCGTCGCGGCCCTCGATGCCAATGGACGACGAGAGATGCTTGGCTGGACCGTGCCCTACGGTCTCGACCAGCTGTTCCGGCCGGAATGGATCGATGAAGCGGTGGCTCGATTGGTCACCGGGCTGGGCTCTCTGCAGCTCCAGGCTTTCGCTGTGGGCGATCCGCCCGATCCCGAGGCCCTGGTGCTGTTGCCGCAGGCGCTCGGCAGTGTCACCGACCGGTTGCGCACACTGGCAGCGGCGATGCTGCGGCCGAGCGCCTATCACGAGGCGTTTCTGTTCCGCGGGATCTATGTCGCCGGCCGCGACGCAGCCGGGGCGCCGGTCTTTCTGCAGAGGCTGCTGACCGATCTGGTGTTTCGCGAATACCGGTTGCCCGGACGGCGCGCGGCGTGGTGACGCGCCGCGGCCGGCTGATCCGTCGGCTGCAATATGGCATCGTCGCCATTGCCGCGCTCACGGCGATATCCATCGGCATGGGCTTGAGCGCAAGGGCGCGGTCGTAGCTCGCCAGCGCCTCGTCCGGGCGGCGCAGCTCCCGCAGCACGTTGCCGCGGCTGTTGAGCGCCTCGGGGAAGTCGGGCTTGAGCGCGAGGGCGCGGTCGAAGCTGGCCAGGGCGTCCGCGCAGTTGCCCGAGCCGGATTGGGCCAGGCCAAGGCTCGACCACAGCGTCGCATTGGCCGGCTGCGCGGTTATGGCTTCGGTGAAAAATCCGATCGCATCGGCCGATCGGCCTTGCTGAAGCCGGAGCAGCCCGCGCAAATTCAAAGCATCGGCATAGCGCGGATAGGATGCCGGTACCGCCTGGTAGAGCGCATCGGCCTCTGCCAGTTCGCCTTGGCGATGCAGATTGAGCGCGTAGTCGAAAACCGGCGGCGGATCCGCTCGATGTTTCCGGATGGGGACCCGCCGCTTCGTCGTCATCGTTCCGCCAGATCGGCGTCACCGGCGAGGGCGGCGCTCCGTGGATGCGTCGCCCGACACGCTAGAGCAACGATCCGTCGCGGACAAGCAGCCTCAATGCCCTGGCGACGCGGTGTCCGTGCCGTCCGACGGCGTGCCCTGCTGCTTGTGATGATGATGGCCGGAATGCGTTTTGCCGTCCTGGCCGGTTTGCGGCTGAGTCGTGTCCGGCTGTGCCGGCGTCGCCGGTTGATCGGCGGCCTGGGCCAGGATCGGGGCCGCCGCGTAGAGTGCAGCCACGGCCAGGATCGTGCGTATCGTCCGCATAGTGTCGTTCTCCTTCTGCCGATGCCGCGAACGAGTCGTGGCACGGCGCTGTGAAATAGGAAGCGCGAAACGGTGAGAGTTGCCAGCAGTGACGACGATTGGAGAAACAACATCCGAAGTGTCAAGAATTTATTAGTTACAGGTGTCAAGCGGTATAATAATACTTTGACCCATGGTATTGACGTATGCTTGGTTGTCGTTGGATCATATTGTCCGGAGCGGTCGTTGGTATTCGGATGTGATCCACAGACGATGCAGATTAGCGCAGATGAGTCGTTTTCAATCTGCGTCATCTGCGGACAATAGAAATCACAGCGCTTACGCGCGGCGCTCCCTCCAGGGGGGCGGGCCTGCCAACCGCTCTGTGCGGGTTTCGGGCAGAGCCTGTTTCTTGTCCCAGATCGACACGCATGTCGGTTTTGTACAAGATCTCCGACCGAAGCATTCTCGCTCACGAGGCGAAGCGGGCGGATGATGGTCTATAGTCGGGGAGAAGGTCGGGGCGCAGATGCAGAAATTTTCGGCCTTTTCGCTGCTGCGCGCGGCGCTGGGCGGACACCAGGGATGGCAGCCGCAATGGCGCTCGCCGGAGCCCAAGCCTGAATACGACGCCGTCGTGGTCGGCGGCGGCGGGCACGGGCTCGCCACGGCCTATTACCTGGCCAAGGAGACAAGCTCACCAATATCGCCGTGCTCGAAAAGGGCTGGATCGGCGGCGGCAATACCGGGCGCAACACCACCATCATCCGCTCGAATTACCTGTTCGATGAGAGTGCCGCGCTCTACGACCATGCGCTGAAGCTGTGGGAGGGCCTGTCGCAGGACCTCAACTACAACGTCATGCTGTCGCAGCGCGGCGTGATGATGCTGGCGCATACGATTCACGACGTACAGGGCGCGCAGCGCCATATCCATGCCAACCGGCTGAACGGCGTCGACAATGAGTGGCTGACGCCGCAGCAGGCCAAGGAATTCTGCCCGCCGCTCAATATCGCGGCCAATATGCGCTACCCGATCCTCGGTGCCGCGCTGCAGCGGCGCGGCGGCGTCGCGCGGCACGATGCCGTCGCCTGGGGCTATGCGCGCGGCGCCGATGCGCGCGGCGTCGACATCCTGCAGAATTGCGAAGTGACCGGCATCCGGCGCGATGCGCGCGGCGCGGTCGAAGCGGTCGAGACAACGCGCGGCGTGATCCGGACCAAGAGATCGGCGTCTCCGCCCGCCGGCCATACCAGCACGGTGATGGCGATGGCCGGGCTGCGCATGCCGCTCGAAAGCTACCCGCTGCAGGCGCTGGTGTCGGAGCCGGTCAAGCCGATCTTCCCCTGTGTCGTCATGTCCAACACGATCCACGCCTATATCAGCCAGTCCGACAAGGGCGAGCTGGTGATCGGCGCCGGCACCGACGCCTATGTCTCCTATACCCAGCGCGGCGGCCTGCACATCGCGGCCCATACGCTGGATGCGATCTGCGAGCTGTTCCCGATGTTCCGGCGCATGAAAATGCTGCGCAACTGGGGCGGCATCGTCGACGTCACGCCCGACCGCTCGCCGGTCATCGGCAAGACGCCGGTGCCCGGGCTCTACGTCAATTGCGGCTGGGGCACCGGCGGGTTCAAGGCGACGCCGGGCTCGGGCCATGTCTTCGCCCATACCATCGCGCGCGACGAGCCGCACGCCATCAACGCCCCGTTCCGTCTCGACCGCTTCCGCGACGGCACGCTGATCGACGAGGCCGCGGCCGCCGCGGTCGCGCATTGAAAGGGCGCCCATGCTGCTGATCGATTGTCCCTATTGCGGCCCGCGGCCGAGCTGGAATTCAGCTATGCCGGCGAGGCGCATCTCGTGCGCCCGGCCGATCCCTCGACGCTGAGCGATGAAGAGTGGGCGCAGTTCCTGTTCCATCGCGCCAATGCCAAGGGCCTGCATTACGAGCGCTGGCGCCATCTCCATGGCTGCGCACGCTTCTTCAACGCAGTGCGCGATACGGCGACCGATAATTTCGTGACCACTTATGAGACCGGCAAGCCAAGGCCGGATCTTGCCGGAAAGACCAAGGTATGAGTGCGGTCTACCGCCTGAAGCACGGCGGCCGGATCGACCGGTCGCGCAGCATCGGCTTCACCTTCGACGGCCGTGCCTATGCCGGCCATCCCGGCGACACGCTGGCCTCGGCGCTGCTCGCGTCGGGCACCCATCTGGTCGGGCGCTCGTTCAAATACCATCGGCCGCGCGGCATCCTCTCGGCCGGCTCCGACGAGCCGAACGCGCTGGTCGGCATCGGGCGCGACCAGGCGCATTACACGCCCAATCTGCGCGCGACCCAGGTCGAGCTCTATGACGGGCTGGTCGCCGAGAGCCAGAATCGCTGGCCGTCGCTGGGTTTCGATGTCGGCGCGGTCAACGATGTCTTCTCGGCTTTCTTTCCGGCCGGCTTCTACTACAAGACCTTCATGTGGCCGAAATCGGCCTGGAAGCAGCTCTACGAGCCGAATATCCGGGCTATGGCCGGGCTCGGCAAGTCGCCGACCGATGCCGATGCCGATCACTATGCCCAGCGCCATATCCATTGCGACGTGCTGGTCGCCGGCGCCGGCCCGGCCGGGCTCTCTGCGGCGCTGGCCGCGGCCGAGACCGGTGCGCGGGTCATCCTTTGCGACGAGCAGGCCGAGTTGGGCGGCTCGCTGCTGGCCGATCTCGACTCGACGATCGAGGGCAAGCCGGCGGCGCAATGGCTGCTCGAGACGCTGGCGGCGCTGGCACGCAACGGCCGGGTAACGCTGCTGCCGCGCACGACGGCGTTCGGCTATTTCGCTCATAATCATCTGGGGCTCGTCGAGCGCATCACCGACCATCTGGCCCAGCCCGATCCGCGCCTGCCGCGCGAGCGGCTGTGGCAGGTCCGGGCCAAGCAGGTCGTGCTCGCGACCGGCGCCGTCGAACGGCCGCTGGTCTTCCCGGAGAACGACCGGCCCGGCATCATGCTGGCCGATGCCGGCCGCACCTATGCTGCGCGCTACGGCGTGGCGCCGGGCGGGCGGGCCGTGATCGTCACCGCCCATGACGGCGCCTATCGCGCTGCCATCGAACTGGCCAGGGGCGGGGTCGAGATCGCGGCGATCGTCGATACGCGGGCCGAGGCCAAGGGCGCGCTGCCCGAAGCGGCCGCGCGGCGGGGCTGCGCGTGCTGACCGGCATGACCGTGACCGGCACCTCGGGCCGGCTGCGCGTGTCTTCGGTCGATGTCGCAGCCTGCAGCAGCGACGGAAAGCTCGGCCATCACCAGCATCTGCCCTGCGATGTCGTGCTGATGTCCGGCGGTTTCACGCCATCGGTGCATCTTTTCTCGCAGTCGCGCGGCAAGCTCGGCTTTGATGCCGGCATCAAGGCCTATGTGCCGCAGCGCTCGGCCGAGGCCGAGATCTCGGCCGGCGCCTGCCGCGGCCTCTACGATCTGGCCTCGGCGCTGGCCGACGGTATCGCCGCCGGCGAAGGCGCCGCGGCGGCGGCCGGTCACGGCACGGCGCGCTCGGCCGAGCGGATCACGCCCAAGGACGAGGGCGGCTTCATCGGCGCGCTGCCCCATGGCCGTTCGCCGGGCACCCGCGCCTGGGTCGATTTCCAGAACGACGTCACGGCCAAGGACATCAAGCTGGCGCTGCGCGAGGGCTTCCGCTCGATCGAGCACGTCAAGCGCTACACCACGACCGGCATGGCGACCGACCAGGGCAAGACCTCGAACATGAATGCGCTCGGCATCGTGTCCGAGACCTTGGGCAAGCCGGTGCCGGAGATCGGCCTCACCACCTTCCGCATGCCCTATACGCCGGTCACCTTCGGCTCGATCGCCGGCAAGTCGCGCGGCGAGCTGTTCGATCCGGTCCGGCGCACGGCAATCCATGGCTGGGCCGAGGCGCGCGGCGCCGCCTTCGAGGATGTCGGCAATTGGAAGCGCGCCCATTACTTCCCGGTCGGGGCCGAGGACATCCATGCCGCCGTCAACCGCGAATGCAAGGCGGTGCGCAGCTCGGTCGGCATCTTCGACGCCTCGACCCTGGGCAAGATCGAGATCGTCGGCAGCGATGCCGCCGAATTCATGAACCGCATGTATGTCAATCCGTGGAGCAAGCTGGAGCCAGGCCGCTGCCGCTACGGCATCATGCTGCGTGAGGACGGCTTCATCACCGATGACGGCGTGGTCGGGCGCATCGCTGCCGACCGGTTCCATGTCACGACCACGACCGGCGGTGCTGCCCGCGTGCTCAACATGATGGAGGATTACCTCCAGACCGAATGGCCGGATCTCGACGTCTATCTGACCTCGGTCTCCGAGCAATGGTCGGTCATCGCCGTGCAGGGGCCGAATGCGCGCAAGGTGCTGCAGCCGCTGGTCGAGGATATCGACATCTCAGCCGCGGCGATGCCGCATATGGCCGTCCGGACGGGCCGGATCTGCGGCGTGCCGACCCGGCTGTTCCGGGTCAGCTTCACCGGCGAGCTCGGTTTCGAGATCAATGTTCCGGCCGAATATGGCCGCGCCGTGTGGCAGGCGGTGTTCGACGCCGGCGCGCGGTTCGGCATTACGCCCTATGGTACCGAAGCGATGCATGTGCTGCGCGCGGAAAAGGGTTATATCATCGTCGGGCAGGAAACGGACGGTACGACCACGCCGGACGATGCCGGTTTTGAGCTGGGCCGTCGGCAAGGCCAAGAAGGATTTCGTCGGCAAGCGCTCACTGGCGCGGGGGGGCCATGTCGGACCCGTCGCGCAAGCAGCTGGTCGGGCTTCTGACCGACGATCCGGCCACAGTGCTTCAGGAGGGCGCGCAGCTGGTTGCCGATCCGAACCAGACGATACCGATGACCATGCTGGGCCATGTTACCTCGTCCTATTACAGCGCCGTCTGCGGCCACTCGATCGCATTGGCCCTGATCTCGGGCGGCCGAGCGCGGCTTGGCCAGACGCTCTATGCCCCGATGCCGGAGCGCAATGTCGCGGTCCGGCTGGTCAATCCCGTCTTCGTCGATCCGGAAGGGACGCGCCTCGATGCCTGATGTCCGCCCCGCCAGCGCGCCCAATCTGTCGGCGGCACGCCAATCCGTCTTCGCCGGCCTCGCCCTGAGCCAAGGCGCCACCCGGATCAGCCCGCTGCCGCCGGCGGCACGCTTCAATTTCCGTGGCCGCGACGCGGCGGTCGACGCGGCCGGATCCGCCTTCGGCGTGATGCTGCCGCGTCAAGCCTGCCGTGCCGCATCGTCCGGCAGCCGGGCGGCGCTCTGGCTCGGCCCGGATGAATGGCTGCTGATGGCCCGACCCTGAAGAGGGCGAGGCAATACAGGCCGCGCTCGAAGGTGCGCTCGCCGGGCAGCGCCATTCGGTGGTCGATATCTCTCATCGCAATACGAGCTTCGCGCTCAGCGGCCCTGGGGCCGCGGCGGCGCTCAAACGCCGGCTGCCCGCTCGACCTCGATCTTGCTGCTTTTCCGATCGGCATGTGCACGCGCACGATCTTCGGCAAGGCCGAGCTGGTGCTGTGGCGCACCGATACCGATCGCTTTCACATCGAGTTATGGCGCTCCTTCGTCAGCTACGGACCCAGTATCTCGAAGAGGTTCTGGACGAGCAGGCGGCCGGGTGACGGAGATGGCAGGGCCATGATCAGCGTCTTCGAACTTTTCAAGATCGGCATCGGGCCGTCATCTTCTCATACGGTCGGGCCGATGAAGGCCGGCGCCGGTTTCGTCGCGGCGCTGGCCGAATCGGGCGCCCTCGCCAAGTGGCGCGGCTCAAGGTCGATCTGCTGGGCTCGCTCGCCTGGACCGGCAAGGGCCATGATACCGACAAGGCAGTGCTGCTCGGCCTGGCCGGCGAGGCGCCGGATACGGTCGATCCCGATCACGCCAAGGCCATCCTGGCCGAGGCGCGCGAACAGTTTCGCCTGACCCTGCCGGGTGGCCGGACGATCCGGTTCGATCCTGCAACCGATATCATCTTCGATACGCTGTCGCCGACGCCGCAGCATCCCCAACACGATGCATTTCACGGCCTATGACGAAGCCGGTGCCGAGCTATTGGTCGAACGCTGGTGCTCGATCGGCGGCGGCTTCGTCGTGCGCGAGGCCGAGACGGCGGGAAAGCGGTGCCGGCCAATGTCCCGTTCCGCTACAACAGCGCCGATGCGCTGCTGGCACTCGGCCGCGAGACCAAGCTGACCATCGCCGAGATCACCCTGGCCAATGAGCAGGCCCTGCGCCCGGCGGCCGAGGGTCGATCGCTACCTGGCGCGCATCGACGCCACCATGATGCTGTGCATCGATCGCGGCCCTTACCGCCGAGGGCGAGCTGCCGGGCGGGCTCAAGGTCCGCCGCCGCGCGCGGGGCGCTCCTGGCACGGCACGAGGCGAACCAGCAGAGCAATGTCCGGCACGCCCACGAGATCATGGACCGGATCAGCATGTTCGCGATCGCGGTCAATGAGGAGAATGCCGCCGGCGGCCGGGTCGTCACCGCGCCGACCAATGCGCCGCGGGCGTCGTGCCCGCCGTGCTGCGCTACTACCGCGATTTCTGCCCGGGTGCGAATGATGACGGCATGCGCACCTTTCTGCTGACCGCGACGGCAATCGGCGCCTTGTTCAAGATGAACGCCTCGATCTCCGGCGCCGAAGTCGGCTGCCAGGGCGAGGTCGGCGTCGCCTGCGCCATGGCCGCTGCCGGGCTGGCCGCGGCGCTCGGCGGCAGCAACGAACAGGTCGAGAATGCCGCGGAAATCGGCATGGAGCATCATCTCGGCATGACCTGCGACCCGGTCGGCGGGCTGGTCCAGATCCCGTGCATCGAGCGCAATGCCTTCGGCGCGGTCAAGGCGATCAACGCCGCGTCGCTGGCGCTGCACGGCGATGGCACGCATCGTGTATCGCTCGACCAGGTCGTCGCCACCATGTACCAGACGGGCGCCGATATGCATGCTAAGTATAAAGAGACCTCGCGCGGCGGTCTCGCAGTCAATTTCACGGAGTGCTGAGGGGGCCGATCCAAATATCGGTGAGTTTGTGGGGAGGCGTTGGAATGCTGGATCTGAAGACGAGCAAGACACTGCCGCAGGATGAGCGGAGTCCGACCCGCCCGCCGCTGTCGGTCGGTTTCATTCTGGCCGATAATTTCACCCTCTCCGCCTTTTCGCTTTTCGTCGACCAGTTGCGCCTTGCCGCGGATGAAGGCGATCGCAGTCGGCAGATCCTGTGCCGCTGGTCGGTGATGGCGGCGCGGCCCGAACCGACCCGCGCCAGCTGCGGCGTCACCGTCGCGCGCACCAGCGGGTTTCAGGACCCGAAGCATTTCGACTACATCGTTGTGGTCGGCGGCATCCTGCATGCCGGCCGCCAGATCGACGACGAGACGGTCGAATATCTGAAATCCGCGGCGCGCGCCGGGGTCAAGCTGGTCGGCATGTGTACCGGCAGCTTCATCCTCAGCCGGGCCGGGCTGATGATCGGCCGGCGCTGCTGCGTCAGCTGGTATCACTACCAGGATTTCCTCGACGAATTCCCGCATCACCACCCGATCGCCGACCGGCTGTTCGTGGTCGATGGCGACCGCATCACCTGCTCGGGCGGCGGCGGCACGGCCGATCTCGCGACGTATCTGATCGAGCGCCATATCGGTCGCGCCGTGGCGCAGAAAAGCCGGCATGTGCTGCTGCTCGACCGAGGCGGCCGGGCAACGAGGCGCAGCCGCAATCCGCCCGTGGTCAGCGGCGTGCTCGACGAGCGCATTCGCCGCGCCATGCTGCTGATGGAGCAGCATGTCGCCGAACCCTTGCCGATCGCCGATATCGCGATCCGGCTGAAGCTGTCGACCCGCCAGCTCGAACGCTTGTTCCAGACGGTGGTCGGCATGCGCCCGGCGGTGTTCTATCGGACGCTCCGCCTGCGCTATGCCCGCTGGCTGCTGGACAACACGACCCGGCTCGTAACCGATATCGCACTCGATGCCGGTTTCTCGGATTGCGCCATTTCTCGCGCCAGTTCAAGGCGATGCACGGTTTTACGCCATCCGAGACGCGCGGCGCCGGCCGTATCGCCGAGCCGGATATGATGCCGCCCCCGAATCCGTCCGAGATCATGCGCGACCCGCAACTGGCCGGACTCAGGGTGTTCAGCTGAGGTCGATAGCGGGCGCGAGGCACTTATAGGTAGCTTGGGTCAAAGGAGAGGCCGCCGGAACCCCCGGTTCCCCTGGGAGTTGCATTGCCTTGCGATCCAGCTGCGGTCGTGAGGTTGATGTAAATCGCGACCGAGGAGGCGACCCATGCTACAACATCTGCCGGCCGGCGTAGGCCGCATGCTTCGGAATATGCGCCCGGGCCTGGACGAACTCGTCTTCACGATCCGCGCGCCGCGGCGCCGGATAGCCTTACCGTCATGAGCGATGCGCTCGAAGACGGCATTTCGCTGCCGGTGCGCTTTACCGATGATGGCGAAAAACTGTCGCCGCCCCTGGTCTGGACCGGGCGTACCGGAGGAGACGGCGGCTGTTCTCGTCCTGGTCGAGGATCCCGACAGCCCGACCCCGAAACCGCTCGTCCATGCCGTGGTGCTCGATCGCAGCGGCCGTGATGCGAGCTGCTGCCGGGCCAGCTCTCCGGCCACGCCCCACAGCCGGACCATCTCGAAATCGGCAAGAATTCCTTCCTGTCGCGCAGCTATCTGCCGCCCGATCCGCCGCCGGGGCATGGGCTGCATCGCTACGTCTTCCAGGTCTTCGCGCTGGCTGAGGCGCCGGATTCCTACAGCATCAATGTCGCGGCGCTGCGCTCCAGGCGATGGAAACCGGGTGTTCTGGCAAGGGGGTTGCTGGTCGGAACTTACGGGCGCGGCTGACCGCAATTATCGATGCGGCTGTCCTAAGCGGCCTTCGAGCAAGGGGCCGCTTTGCATGGCCACTTCCATCGTGCCCCCCGCGCCGGGCCTCATGTCCCCTGGGTTGTGCCGCCTTGGCCCGAATCACAAAATCTTCCTGGACCGATCCTCGCATCGGTTCTTCATAGGAAGATTCTCCCATGTACAACACGATCCTTACGTCCGAGGCGGGCGCGATAGCGCTCGTCGCCCTCGGCGTATGTGCTGGTCTCAGCCATTCTGATCTGGCTGTCCGGCATGCTGATCTATATCCGCAACGAAGAGGTGGGCATCGTCGAGAAGCTGTGGAGCCTGAACGGCTCGGTCAAGGACGGTTTTCTGGCGCTCGACGGCCGCGCCGGCTTCGGCCGGAAATCCTGCCGCGGCGGCGCGCATTTCCTCATGCCGTTCCAATATCGGGTGCATAAGCAGCGCCTCGTCACCGTGCCGCAAGGCACGATCGGCTATGTCTTCGCCCGCGGCGGCGCGCCGCTGCAGCCGGGCCAGACGCTTGCAATCGGCAGCGACGAGCTGTCCTTCGAGGATGCGCGCGGTTTCCTTGCCGATGGCGGCCAGCGCGGTCCGCAGCGCCGCATCCTGCGCGAGGGCGTCTACGCCATCAACACGGCGCAGTTCATCGTCTTCACCGATGAGGGCGATCACGCCGTCAATCTCGGCGACACGGTCGTCGTCGCTGAGATGCGCGACATCCTCGAACAGCGCCAGGGCTTTACCCCGGTCGTGATCCGCGACCAGGATGATTCGATCGGCGTCGTGAACTGTCCATGACGGCCCGGCGCTCGACCATGACGACATCATCGCGCCGACCGTCGGCACCGATCCAGCCCGGGCGGAGCGCTTCCACAACAGCTTCCAGGATCCGGAGCGCTTCCTGGCCGCCGGCGGCCGGCGCGGCCGGCAGGAGCAGGTGCTGGTCGAGGGCACGTACTACGTCAACCGGCTGTTTGCGACCGTCGAGCTGCTGCCCAAGACCATAATCGAGCTGGGCAAGGTCGGCGTCGTCATCTCCTATACCGGCCCGATGGGCGCCGATCTCTCCGGCTCCGACTACAAGCACCGGCGCGCTCGTTGCGCGGGCAGCCGCGGCGTGTGGCAGAGCCCGCTGCCGCCCGGTAAATACGCGCTCAACCCCTAAGCGCTGAAGTCGTGACGGTGCCGACCACGAACTTCGTCCTGCGCTGGGTCGAGGGCCGCAGCGAGGAGCACGGCTTCGACAGCAACCTCGCCGAGATCCGGCTGATCACGCGCGATGCCTTCGAGCCGATCCTGCCGCTCTCGATCGTGCTCCATATCGGCTATGAGGATGCGTCCTGGGTCGTGCAGCAATTCGCTGACATCAAGAAGCTGGTCGAGCAGACGCTCGACCCGATGGTCAGCGCCTATTTCAAGGATGCGGCGCAGAGCCGGACCCTGATCGAGCTGGTCAACCAGCGCGCCGAGGTGCAGCGCGAGGCGGTCGAGCAAATGCGCGAGCGCTTCCAGAAATACCGGCTGAACGTCATGGAGGTGATGATCGGCACGCCGCGCGGCCACGCCGACCGACAAGCATAATGACACGGTGTTCGAACAGCTGCGCGCCCGCCAGGTCGCCAGGAGCAGATCGCGACCTATGACAGCCAGCGCGCCGCGGCCCGAAAAGGGAGCGCGAGCTGCGCGACGCCCAGGCGATCGCCGGCGCCCAGGCCCAGCTGACCCAATCGGCGATCCTGATCAACGTCGCCGAGAACCAGGGCGCTGCCGAGCTGCGCCGCAAGCAGCAGGAGGCGGCGGCGACCAAGGGTCACGGCCGAGGCCACGGCGATGCGCACGCGCACCGAAGGCGTGGCCGAAGCGGATCGCATCGCCGCGGTCGGCGAGGCCGGCGCCCGCGCCACCAAGGCCCAGGTCGAAGCCTTCGGCGGGCCGAGGCTACCAGCTGGCCAAGGAGATCGCCATCGCCCTTGAAGCCGCGATCCGCGACGCCAAGGTGCCGCTGGTGCCGAATGTCGTGCTCAGCGGCTCCGGCAGCGGCGGCCCGCTCGACGCACTGCTCGGGCTGTTGCTGAAGAATGGTGGCCTGACGCGCTGGTCCCGCCTGAGAAGGAGCGGCCGGCCGCGTAAGGCTCGCCGCCCTCTCCGCCCTGCTTCTTTGGGGCGGAGAGGGCGGAGTCTTGGACAGAAGATGTAAGGCAGATAGGATGCCCCCCTATACTAAAGAGGCGGTATGAGCCATACGATCCGGGGAAAAGCAGAGCTCCTGAACCGGGTGCGCCGGATCCGCGGGCAGGTCGAGGCGATCGAGCGGGCGCTCGACGGCGAGGCCGGCTGCGAACAGGTGATGCATCTGATCGCCGGTTGCCGGGGCGCCATCAACGGGCTGCTGGCCGAGGTGGTCGAGGATCACATCCGCACTCACCTGGTCGAACGCGAAGCCGGCGACGGCCATGGCGTCGACGAACTGGTCGACGTCGTGCAACAGCTATTTCAAATAGGAGCGGCCGCCATGTCCGATCTTACCGCGCACGAGTTCCCCGGCACGCATAGCCATGTCTTCCTCGGGACCGGGCATGAGCAGAACGAGCGCCGGACCTGGGCGGTCATCGGCGCTGTGCTCGGTCATGATGATCGCGGAAATCGGCGGCGGCAGCCTGTACGGCTCGCTGGCGCTCGTCGCCGACGGGCTGCATATGTCGACCCATGCCGTGGCGATGCTGAATCGCCGCGCTGGCCTATACTTATGCGCGCCGCCATGCGAGCGATCCGCGCTTCGCCTTCGGCACCGGCAAGCTCGGCGATCTGGCCGGTTTCTCCAGCGCCGTCATCCTGGCGATTGATCGCGCTGCTCATTGGTTTACGAGGCATCTCGCGCCTGCTGCATCCGGTCGTGATCGATTTCAATGTGGCGATCCCGATCGCCGTCGTCGGATTGCTGGGTGAATATCGCCAGCCGCCTGGCTGCTGAGCGGCGACGACCATCATCATGGTCATGAGCACGGGCATCATCACGACCACGAGCACCACGACCATGGCCCCGATCACCACGACCATGGCCATGCACGCGCATCGCGACAACAATATGCGCGCGGCCTTTATCCATGTTCTGGCCGATGCGGCGGTTTCGGTGCTGGCGATCGTCGGGCTGCTCGCCGGCAAGCTGCTCGGCTGGAATTTCATGGATCCGGTCATGGGCATCGTCGGCATGCTGGTCATCGCCAACTGGTCGTTCGGCCTGGTGCGCGATACCGGCAGCATCCTGCTCGACATGACGCCGGACCGGCAGATGGCGGCGTCGATCCGGCTTGAGATCGAGGCGGATGGCGATCGGCTGGCCGATCTGCATCTCTGGCGCCTCGGGCCCGGCCATCTGGCGCGATCGTGTCGGTGGCGACAGCGCGCGCCCGGGACGTCGCGTTCTACCAGGCGCGGCTTGCGTCCTCGCCGCGCTCTCGCATGTGACCATCGAGGTGCGGCCCGTCGGCGTGAGCCTCAGATGACGAAGGACTTGGCCGGTCCCTTCTGCACCACGACGAAGGCGTCGTCGATGTGGTGCCAGATCTCCGGGATATAAAGCTGGTAGACTTCCCTTCTTCGGGAGAGGGATGTATTTGGCACCGCCGTCCCGTGCGTCGCGCCGGGGCCCTCGTCCTCGCTGAGGAAGGCGATATCGCCCCACCCCTTATAGGCGTCGATCCGGCGAACCAGCCGCGCCTCGACGATCCAGCCGCAATCACCCCATTCATAGGGGATGGCCAAATGCAGCTCGCGGCATAGCTGATCGGAGCCACGCCGTTCTGTTTGGCATAATCCTGCACCGTGCGGGTGCGGGCGGCGTAATCGCCCACTTCCCTGAGGGTTTCGTATTCGACCCACCACGGCCCGGTCGTGGCCTTCAGCCAGTCGCCGATGAATTTCATCGAATCGCAGAAGCGGTAATACGGCTGGCCGAGCATCAGATGCACGCGATTGTAGCGCGTCATGCCGCCATTGCGCCGCCGGTCGCGCGGTCGAAGCCCATCATGCCCAATTCGGAGGCCTCCTGCTTGGGCGGGAAAAAGCAATCGAGATTGAGCGGATCTTCGGCCATTCCGGAACTCCGATGACGGCAGCCCGCGGAGTGTAGGCACGCCGGCACCGCGCGTCGAGCACCGGCGTCAGATGATGGCTGGCATGTGTCGTGGCTCCCGCTATGATGGCCGGCGGTTGTACAGCCCGAACCTTGCCGGGGCCTCTCTTGGACACGTCGACGTCGCCATCCTATTCGCTGCCTGCCCGCTACGGTATTGCCATGGCTAGGAAATATCGGCGACTCGGCGGCAATCTCGTCGGTGCCATCCGCCTGGCTCTGCCGCTGCCGGCATCGCGTCGGTTGTTCTATTTCGATCTCGACCAGATCTTCATGCTGCTCTTCCTCGGCTTCGCGGCCGATATCCTGTGCGGCTATCTTGAGGCCGGAGCCAATCCGCGTTTCTGGAATTTGGGCTGGGCGAGCGAAGCCATTGGCACCTTGGCGACGCTGATCGCCAGCTACGTCGCCGCCCGGCTGGCACGTGCACCGCAGGTGGCGCCGGCGCTCATGATGCTGATGCTCGCCGGCGGCCTCGTCCTCGACGTCCCCGAGGCCGCTGCCGCCCTGCTGTGGGGCGGCAATGGCAATCCCGAAGCGGTATTCGTCGGTTATTCGGTGCTGGTCTATACGATCTGGTTCGCGCTCTACGGCATCCGGTCGCTGCGCCTGCTGCTGCCGCAACGCCGCTGGCCCGTCGTGCTGCTCGGCCTTCTCGTCGTTCTTGGGCCGCTGGCGCCGACCGGCTTCGGCATCTCCTACCCGTTCTGGTATACGCCGCCGCAGAGTGCGGATGAGGATGACGGCCCGCTCGTCGATGTCGAGCAGGTCTATTCCGCGCAGCCGGGACTGATGCAGAACGCGCTCGGCGCGATCAAGCCGCATCAGCCGGGGGAGAGTTCGCTCTATTTTCTCGGCTTCGCGAGCTGGGCAAACCAGGACGTGTTTCTCAAGGAAGCGCGCTTCGCCCAATATCTGTTCGACGACAAATTCGGCACGGCGGACCGGTCGCTGTTGCTGGTCGACAATCCCGCGACCGTCGACAAGCTGCCGCTCGCCAGCGTCAGCAATCTCCGCGCCGCGCTGGACGGTCTCGCCGGCAAGATGGATCGCGACCAGGATGTCCTGGTTCTCTTCCTGACTTCGCACGGCTCGCCTGGCCATCTTGCGGTGCGCTTCGACCGGTTCGAGCTCGATGGGCTATCGGCTGTCGAACTGCGCCGGCTGCTCGATCAGGCCGGCATCAAATGGCGGGTCATCGTCGTTTCCGCCTGCTATTCGGGCAGCTTCGTCGAATCTCTGAAAGACGACAACACGCTGGTCATGACCGCGGCGCGCAAGGATCGGACCTCGTTCGGCTGCGGCAACGAGAATGATTTCACCTATTTCGGCGAGGCCTATTTCGGCCATGCCCTGCAGCAGACCTATTCTTTCACGACAGCCTTCGACGCGGCCAGGACGTCGATCGCCGCGCGCGAAGGCAAGGAAGGACTGACCCCGTCGGAGCCGCAGATCTTCGTCGGCGCGGCAATCGGCCCCAAGCTCGACGAGATCCAGGCGCATCTCGAGCGACCCGCCACGCCCTGACGGAAACCCCCGGTTACCGCTGCGGCAGCCCTCTTCAGATGTCAGCGCGGGTTGGCGTTGCCGGGGCATTGCGCGCCAGGGCGAGGAGCTGGCGGGTCGAGAGCAGCCGGCCGTCAACCTTGTGTTCGGCGCCGGCCCGGTAGACGGTTCGGCCATGGCGTCGTAGTATTAGGACAGCATCGTATAGCCCTTCCGCTTCGGCGTGCGGCTCAACGATCCGGCCATGGCGCAAGCGCGGCGTCGGTTCGAGTGGCAGCATCAGCTGGGAAGTAAGCGGCACGATTGGCTCTTCTTGTGTCAGACCGGGTCGGGGGGCTCGACGAACGCGAGTGTGGCTCCCGCGCTACCGTAGTCGAAGATCTTCGAGTCTCTGGTGATCATGATCAGCCCTTCGACGCGGGCCTGGGCGATGAGCATCCGATCAAATGGATCGCGGTGTATTTGCGGCAGGCCGATCAACTCCAGGCAATGGCTGGGTATTAGAGGCAGAAGCTCAACCCCCTGCGGGAGCGAGAATAGACGGGGATCGGTGTCGATGCGCCCGAGGCTCACGAGCAGCGCGATTTCCCAAAGGCTTACTATGCTGACGGCGCGGCGCGGCGCGGTATCGATAAGCGCGCGTTCCTTCTCGGTGAGTTTGGCAGGCGCCGCGCGCATCCAGAGGAAGATATGCGTGTCGAGCAAGAGAGCCTTGGACAATCAGCGCGCCATAAAGTCGTCTACAAGGCTTTCGGGCAGCGAGAGATCGTCTGCCATTCGCAGCCCTGTCAGGTCACCATAAACAGCGGGCTGTCCCAACAGCGGCGACAGCCGCGCAACGGGCTTTCCGTTACGGGTGACAACGATCTCCTCACCGGCCTCGGCTCGGGACACGAGGGCTGCGAACTCAGCTTTGGCTTGGGCGATCGAAATCTGGGTTGCGCTCACTGCGACCTCAAGAAATGACTGCAATGGTCATAGCGCATCGCTTCGCCAACGTCAAGAGGGGTGACCATTATGGTCATTACGCCGTTGGCGCGAACACGCAGGTCGATCGGCCATAGTCTCTATGCAGCGATGCTACTTCGAAGCGGCGTAGTATTTGTAGGCGAAGCGGGCGGTGCCGCGCCGCTCTTCGGCCGGCGGCGGGATCAAGGTCACGCCGCGGCCTTCGGCGAAGGCGAACAGCACCGGGACCGGATCGCGCGTAATGCGCGGCCGCAGCGTGCCGACGTCGTCGGCGAATTGTGCAGCGCCTCCAATGATCACGCGCAACCTGCTTCGCATCGCTTCCCTCCGGCTGATGCCGGAACAATGCCGGGCCGATGGCCGGAGGAGAAGCGAGGTTTTCCGATCTTATTTATTGTCTTTTCCGATGAATGGCCGTCTACGCCGCCCAATCGAGAATGACCTTGCCGCTGTTGCTCGACAGCATTGTCGCGAAGGCCTCGCGATACTCCGAGACGGGGAAGCGATGGGTGATGATCGGCTTCAAATCGAGCCCGCTCTGCAGCATCGCGACCATCTTGTACCAGGTCTCGAACATCTCGCGGCCATAGATGCCCTTGATCTCCAAACCCTTGAAAATAACCTGGTTCCAGTCGATTGCCGTGTTCGCCGGCGGGATGCCGAGCAGGGCAACCTTGCCGCCGTGATTCATGTTCTCGAGCATGCTGGAGAAGGCTTTCGGCGCGCCCGACATCTCCATCCCGACATCGAAGCCTTCGGTCATGTGCAGCTCGGCCATGACGTCGCGCAGGCTTTCCGTGGCCGCGTTCACCGCGCGGGTCGCCCCCAGCTTGCGGGCGAGATCGAGGCGGTATTCATTGACATCGGTGATGACGACATTGCGCGCACCGACATGGCGGGCGATGGCCGCGGCCATGATGCCGATCGGCCCGGCGCCGGTGATCAGCACATCCTCGCCGACCAGGTTGAAAGACAGCGCGGTGTGGGTGGCATTGCCGAACGGATCGAAGATCGAGGCCATCTCGTCGGAGATGTCGGCCGGAATCTTGAAGGCGTTGAAGCCCGGCAGCGCCAGGTATTCGGCGAAGGCGCCGGCCCGGTTGACGCCGACGCCGACCGTATTGCGGCACAGATGCCGGCGGCCGGCGCGGCAGTTGCGACAGGAGCCGCAGGTGATATGGCCTTCGCCCGAGACGCGGTCGCCGATCGCGAAGCCGCGGACGCCTGCTCCCATCTCGACAATCTCGCCGACATATTCATGGCCGACATGGAGCGGCACGGGCAGCGTCTTCTGCGCCCAGTCGTCCCAGTTCCAGATATGGCAATCGGTGCCGCAGATCGCCGTCTTGCTGATCTTGATCAGGACGTCGTTATGGCCGACTTCCGGCATGGCCACATCGGTCAGCGTCAGGCCGGGCGCGCGTTCGAGCTTGGCGATCGCCTTCATGATCGGATCCTTATCCTAAAACGCGTCAAATGATGCCGAGCCGCTTGCCCGCCTCGGTGAAGGCGGCGACGGCACGGTCGATATCCTGCGGCGTATGGGCGGCGCTCATTTGCGTGCGGATACGCGCCTTGCCCTTGGGCACGACCGGATAGGAAAAGCCGATGACGTAGATGCCGAGGCCGAGCAGTGCTTCGGCCATGGCGCCGGCGCGCTGGGCGTCGCCCAGCATGACCGGGATGATCGGATGTTTTCCAGGTACCAGATCGAAGCCGGCCTCGGCCATTGCGCCACGGAAGCGTTCGCCATTCTGCTGCAGCCGGGTGCGCCGCTCGGCGCCTTCCGCGGACGACAGCAGCTCCAGCACGGCGAGAGTCGCAGCGGCAATGCCCGGCATCAGCGTGTTGGAAAAGAGATAGGGCCGCGAGCGCTGACGCAACAGCTCGACGATTTCCTTGCGCGCGGCGACATAGCCGCCCGACGCACCGCCCAGCGCCTTGCCGAAGGTGCCGGTCAGGATGTCGACCCGGTCGGCGACGCCGCACAGCTCCGGCGTGCCGCGGCCGCCTTGGCCGATGAAGCCGACGGCATGCGAATCGTCGACCATGACCAGCGCGCCATGGCGCTCGGCCAGGTCGCAGATCGATTTCAGATCGGCGATGATGCCGTCCATCGAGAACACGCCGTCGGTCGCAACCAGCGTAAAGCGGGCGCCGTCGCGCTTCGCCTCGTCCAGCTTGGCCGCAAGATCCGCCATGTCGTTGTTGCGATAGCGGTAGCGCCGCGCCTTGCTGAGCCGGACGCCGTCGATGATGCTGGCATGGTTCAGCTCGTCGCTGACGATGGCGTCTTCTTCGCCGAGCAGCGTTTCGAACAGCCCGCCATTGGCGTCGAAGCAGCTCGAATAGAGGATGCTGTCCTCGGTACCGAGGAACTGCGCCAAGGCCGCCTCGAGCTGCTTGTGCACGCTCTGCGTCCCGCAGATGAAGCGGACCGAGGCCATGCCGAAGCCGTCTTCGTCCAGTCCTTGCTTCGCCGCCGTGATCAGCCGCGCATCGTCGGCCAGGCCCAGGTAATTGTTGGCGCAGAAATTCAGCATGCGCCGGCCATCGGCCAGCGCGATCTCGGCAGATTGCGGGCTGCCGATGACGCGTTCCGACTTATAGAAGCCGTCGGCGCGGATCTGGTCGAGGATGCCGCGCAGATGCGCTCGATACGCTTCGGTCATGGCTAGGCTCCTTCACGCTCCAGGCAGCTTCGAGCACTCTAGCCGATCACGCGCAAGATTGTTGCGCGTCATGCCGGCTATGCAGTCCTCAGCTGCGCATGCGCCTGCCGTCAGGATCGAAGATAGGCTGCGGCTGGAGCGTGGCAAGCCGCCGGACGCCGAGGATCTCGATTTCGAAGCCGCGCGTTTCGGTCTGGCCGGCCAGGGCTGCCGGGACATAGCCCAGCGCCATGGAGCGCTTGGCGTGATGGGCATAGCCGCCCGAGGTGACCCAGCCGACGACCTTCCTGTCCTGCCAGATCGGCTCGTCGCCGATTGCATCGGCATCGGCCGCCTCGATGGTGAAGGCGACCAGGCGGCGTTCGGGGCCGGAGGTCGCGGTCTTTCAGCGCGGCTTCGCGGCCGATGAACTCGCCCTTGTCGAAATGGACGAAGCGATCGAGCCCAGCTTCGAGCGGCGTGTAGATCGGCCGGTATTCGCGCGACCCACACGCCGAAATTCTTCTCGAAACGCAAGGAGTCGAGCGCCCTGCTGCCGAACAGGCGGATGCCGTGCGGGGATGCCGGCGGCGAGCAGCAGATCGAGCAGCAGGCGCTGATAGTCCGGCTTGACCCAGATCTCGTAGCCCAGGTCACCGGTGAAGCTGATCCGACCGACCAGTGCCGGCACCCGGTCGAGATCCAGCTTCCGGAATGCCATGAAGCGGAACGCCTCGTTCGAGACATCGTCGCCGGCCAGTGCTGCCAGCACGTCGCGCGAATTCGGTCCGGCGATCGAGAAGCCGGTCAGCTCCAGCCCGAGCGGCCGGATCGTGACGCCGCTGGCGGGCAGATGCGCCTGGAACCAGCGCATGTGATAGGTCTCGGCCGGGCCGGAACCGAAGATGTAGAAATGATCGGATGCCAGCCGCGCTACGGTGAAATCGCCGATCAGCTTGCCGCGGCGATTGAGCATCGGCGCCAGGGTCATGCGCCCGACCGCCGGCATGCGCGCAGTCAGCAGGCCGGCCAGCCACGCCTCGGCGCGGCGCCGCGCACTTCGTATTTGGCGAAATTGGTCGTCTCGAGCAGGCCGACGCCCTCGCGCACCGCATTGGCTTCTTCGCCGATATGCGGGAAGGCATCGGAGCGGCGGAAGGTGACCTGCTCGACCGGCGCCTGGCCTCTGGGCGCGAACCACAACGCATGTTCCAGCCCATAGGCGACGCCGAACACGGCATTCGCCGCCTTGAGCCGATCATAGACCGGCGAGACGCGCTGCGGCCGCGCCGCCGGCAATTCCTCGTTCGGGAAGGTGATGCGGAAGCGGCGCGAATAATTCTCGCGCACCTTGGCATTGGTATAGGCGAGTGTGGCGTAATCGCCGAAGCGGGCGACATCCATGCCCCAGACATCGAAGCCCGGATCGCCTTCGGTCATCCAATTGGCCAGCGACAACCCGACGCCGCCGCCCTGGCTGAACCCGGCCATGACGCCGGCCGCGACCCAGTAATTCTGCAGGCCGCGCACGGGACCCACGACCGGATTGCCGTCCGGGCAGAAGGTGAAGGGGCCGTTCACGATCTTCTTGATGCCGGCCTTCTGGAAGGCCGGGAAGTGGCGGAAGCCGACTTCGAGCGATGCGGCGATGCGGTCGAGGTCGGGCGGCAGCAGGTCCTGGCCGAAATCCCACGGCGTCGAGCGCTCCGACCAGGGCACGCCGCCCTGCTCGTAAGTGCCCATCAGCATGCCGTTGCGTTCCTGGCGCAGATAGATCTCGCCTTCGAAATCGATGGTGTGGAGGATCTCCTGGCCGGTCGAGGCATTGGCCTCGGCCACTTCCGGCATGTCCTCGGTCAGCAGATACATGTGCTCCATGGCCAGGATCGGCAGCTCGATGCCGACCATGCGGCCGATCTCGCGCGCCCAGAGCCCGCCGGCATTGACGACATGCTCGGCATGGATGCGACCCTGTTCGGTCTCGACATCCCAGCTCCCGTCCGGGCGCTGCGACAGGGCCGGTGACGCGGTTGAAGCGATAGATCTCGGCGCCGCCCAGCCGCGCCGCCTTGGCATAGGCATGGGTCGTGCCCGAGGGGTCGAGATGGCCTTCATTCGGGTCGTACATCGCGCCGAGGAATTCGGTTTCCTCGAGCAGCGGCATGAGCTTCTTCGCTTCGGCCGGCGAGAGCAGCTCGGTATGCATGCCGAGATAGCGGCCCTTGGCATGGGCCATGCGCAGGAAATCCATCCGCTCCGGCGTGCCGGCCAGCATGAGGCCGCCGGTGAGATGCAGCCCGCAGGACTGGCCCGAGACCGCTTCGATCTCCTTGTAAAGCTCGACCGTGTAGCTCTGCAGCTTGGCGACATTGGGATCGCCGTTCAGAGTGTGGAAGCCGCCGGCAGCGTGCCAGGTCGAACCGGATGTCAGCTCCTGCCGTTCCAGCAGCACGACGTCGCGCCAGCCGGCCTTGGTCAGGTGATAGAGCACGCTGCACCCGACGACGCCGCCCCCGATGACGACGACCTGTGTCTCAGTCTTCACGGCCTTGAAGTCCCTTCTGAAATCCTGTCGATGACGCGGGTGCTGCTATTTTTCTCCTCTCCGCCCCAATGGGGCGGAGAGGAGCGATTGGGTATTAGAAATCCGTCTTGAAGCCGCCTTCGGACTTTCGTTTCGCCACGAAGGCATCGAGCTCCTCTTCGATTGCCGGATCGAGCGGCGGCTTCTCGTAGCCCGCCAGCACATCCTTCCAGACCCGGTTGGCCTTCTCGATCGCGGTCGGGCTGCCGGCTTCGGCCCAGGTCTCGAAGTTGCGCCAGTCGGACAGGATCGGCGCATAGAAGGCGTCGCGATAGCGCGACTGAGTATGGGCCGCCCCGAAATAATGCTTGCCGGGCCCGACCTCGCGCACGGCATCGAGCGCCAGCGTGTCGTGTCGTCGACCACGACGGGCTCCAGGAACTCGGCGACCATCTGCAACAGGTCGACATCGAGCACGGTCTTCTCGAACGAGGCCGACAGCCCACCTTCGAGCCAGCCGGCCGCATGCATGATGAAATTGCCGCCGCCCATGATCGCGCCCCAGAGCGAGAACACCGATTCATAGGCCGCCTGGGCATCGACGGGTATTGGCGGCACAGACATTCGACGTGCGGTAAGGCAAGCCGTAGCGCCGCGCCAGCTGCCCGCCGATCATGGCCGATTTCATATATTCCGGCGTGCCGAAGGCCGGTGCGCCCGACTTCATGTCGACATTCGAGGTGAAGCCGCCATAGGCCACCGGCGCCCCCGGCCGCACGATCTGGGTGAAGGCGATGCCGGCCAGCGCCTCGGCATTCTGCTGCGCCAGCGCCCCGGCCAGCGTCACCGGCGCCATGGCGCCGGCCAGCGTGAACGGCGTCATGACGATGATCTGGTTGCGGCTCGACATCTCTATGATGCCTTGCAGCATCGGCGTGTCGAGCCGCAGCGGCGAACTCGAATTGATGATCGAGAACAGCGACGGCTCGCGCTCGAGCTGCTCGTGGCTGATGCCGCGGCCGATGCGGGCGATCTCGATCGCGTCGAGATTGCGCTCGCGCCCGAGCGAGTAGCTGTGGAACGGCCTTGTCGGTCAGCTTGACGGAAATCCGACAGGCAATCGAGATGGCGGACCGAGGCGTGGATATCGACCGGCTCGACCGGGTAGCCGCCGGTCATGTGGATGATGTTGAAGCTCTGCGCCAGCTTCACCAAATCACGGAAATCCTGCTGGTTGCCGGGGACGCCGGCCGCGATCCGTGTCGGGTGCAGTTCGGCGTGCTGGCGACTTGCGGGAAGATCACCCAGTCACCGCCGAAATTGAGGTGATGGGCCGGGTTGCGGGCATGCAGCGTGTATTCGGACGGGCAGGTCTTGATCGCCTCGGTGATCATGCCGCGATCGAAACGGACCCGGTCCGAGCCGGGCGTCGTCTCCGCGCCGTGGCGCTTCAGCATCGCGCGCGCCTCTTCATGGAGGAAATCCATGCCGATTTCTTCCAGGATCGTCAGCGACGCGTTGTGGATTGCCTCCAGCTGGTCGGCCGAGATCAGCCCGACCGGCGGCATCTGGCGGCGTGGCTGGCGGAACGGCTTCTGCTCGATGCCGCCGGGAGCGCTGCTGCGGCTGCGGCCGGACTTCCCCGCCGCCGCGTCGGCGGCCGGTCTCTACACTGATCGATATTTCCGACATGCCGGCCTCAAAGTCTATCTCGGGGGTGGAGATTGCCTGGCTTCCCTGCCTGTGATAAGCGAGTTTCTTCGATCGAATTTATTGAGGTTCGCAATAAATGGCTGGGTCGCTCGACCATGATCTGCTGGTCGGATCTCATCGCCGTCGCCGAGACGCGCAGCTTCACCAAGGCAGCGGCGCAGCTGCATCGCAGCCAATCGACCATCAGCCTGCAGATCCGCCGGCTGGAAGAGGATCGTCGGCACGCCCCTGCTGATCCGCACCACGCGCAGCCTGGAGTTCACGCGGGCCGGCGAGAAGTTCCTGATCTACGCCAAGCGCATCGTCCAGCTCCATGAACAGGCGCTGAGCGTCGCTGCCGAGGGCGCCGATGCGCCGGTCGTGCGGCTCGGCCTGCCGGAGGATTATGCCCGCGATCATCGTGCCCGATCTATTGCGGGCGCTGGAGGAACGCGGCTCGCGCAGCCAGCTCCACATCTATTGCGCCATGTCGACCGAGCTGGTGCATCGGTTGCAGGCCGCGAGCTCGATCTCGTGCTCGGCATCCGCTGCATCGAGCCGTCGGAAGGCCGCGTGCTCTGTGCCGAGGAGGTCGTCTGGGCAGCCAGTCCCGGCTTCTTCGCCCCGCCTGAGGGACCGGTGCCACTTGCCGTCTATCCGTCGGGCTGTCCGTTCCGGGCGCGCGCACTCAATGCCCTGGTTGCGATCGGGCGGCCGGGCAAGATCGTCTATACCAGCCAGAACCCGTCCGGCATCGAGGTCGCGGTCCGGCAATCCTATGCCGTCACCGTGCGCAGCCGCCGCACCCTGCCGGCCGATTGGGTCGTGCTCGACCCGGAGGCCGGTTTCCCGCTACTGCCGCCGGCTGCGCTCGAACTGCACCGCGCGCCGATCGCGCTGCATTCGGCATTCGACGAGGTCGAGGGGCTGATCGAGCGGCAAGTCGCGGCTGCGTGAACGCGCCTAAACCATAAGTCGAAATTTCCGACCGTTGCGGTAAGATGCTCCGGAGGGGAACCGGTCGGCGGGGGAGGGGAAGATGACGCTCAGCGCTGTCACCAATATGTTCATCGGCATCTGTCTGACCTTTGCCAGCGTGGCGCTTCTGGTCAGCACGGTCACTGAAGGCTTGGCATCGTTGCTCAAGCTGCGGGCGAGTACGCTGCTCGATGGGCTGAAATCATTGCTGAATGCCCAGACGCCGCCGGGCCGGTGGCGGCGATTGCTGCCGCCGATCTTCAGGACGCTGCCGGCCCTGCCCCCCAGGATGGCGGCAAGCCCGGTGCGCAGATTCTCTATGATCTGCTCAACCACGCCGCGATCAACCCGCGCGGTCCGGGCAATTGCGCAAAGGCCAGTGCTGCCGGCGCGCCGTCCTATATTCCCGCAAGCCATTTCGCGGCGGCGCTGCTCGATGTCGTGTGCAAGGACCATCCGCGCACGCTGGAGGGCCTGTCCGACGCAATCGACAATATTCCGGACAAGCAGTTGAAGCAGCTGCTGCAGGGTATCAAGGCGCGCTCCCGGCCAGGATATCCATAAGATGCAATCCGACATCGCCAGCTGGTTCGACTCGGCGATGAACCAGGTCAGCGGCGACTATAAGCGCTATGCCCAGCTCTGGACCTTCCTGATCGGCCTCGCCCTGGCGGCGGTGTTCAATATCGATGCGATTGCCATCGTCCATGCCCTGCTGACTCAGCCGGCGCTGGCCGGCTCGATCCAGGTGACGGCCGCGGATGTGTCGCAGACGCCCGATCTGGCGGCAATCAAAGCCTATGGCCTGCCGATCGGCTGGACTTCACCGCAAACGACGATCGGCGCTTTCCTGGGGAGCGGGGTGGGACGAAGTGCTGAACCAGCCCTTGCTCGCGTTCAATCATGTTGCCGGCTGGGTCATCATGGCCACTGCCTCGCTGTTCGGCGCGCCCTTCTGGTTCGACACGCTGCAGCGCTTCGTCCAGCTGCGCGGCACGGGCGATAGGCCCGCCGCGCCCATTCCATTCACGCCGCAACCGCCATCCGGCGCATCGGCAACCGCGGTCGTGACCCAGACCGATACTACGGCGCCGGAGGGCGGCGGTGATTCCGGACTGGTCGGGATTACCGCTACTGCAGCGGCGGGCGGCGCAGAAAGTTAGCGCGGTCGGCCGAGGTCACGACCAGATCGAGCGTGTTGGTGCCGCGGCCGACCTGCAGTCGGACCGTGGCCCCGGCATCGCCGGCGGCCCAGATCCCGGCCCAGAGATCGCGCAGATCGCCGACCGGTTCGCCGTCGACGGCAATGACGCGGTCGCCCAGCTGAACCCCGGCCCGCTGCGCTGGGCCGCCCTCCGCCAGGCCGTGGACGATCACCACATGTCCTGCTCGCCGGCGTAGAGGCCGAGCCAGGGGCGGGGCGGGCGGTCGCTCCGGCCCCGATTGCGCAGCGCCTCCAGCACCGGCTTCACGATATCGATCGGCACGACCATGTTGAGGCTGAGCGAGCGCGTCTCGGCGACCTGCTGCTGCACGATCAACGAGCCGACGCCGACCAGCCGGCCTTCGCTGTCGATCAGCCCGGCACCGCCCCAATTCGGATGATGCGGCGCCGTGTAGAGTGCATCTTCGAGCATGTATTCCCAATACCCGGCGAAAATACTGCCGGACGACGATCCGCGCCTTGACTGCCTGGCTGCGCCCGCCCGCCGCGGCCAGGATGACGGATTCGCCGATCGCCAGCGTGTCCGAATCGCCGAATTCCAGCGCCGGCAGGCCGAGCCGGCCGAGCGCCTGGACCAGGCCGAGCCCCGTCTCGGCATCATAGGCGAGGGCATGGCCCGGCACGGCGCGGCCGTCGATCGTGGTCAGCCAGATCGTCTCCGCTTCCATGATCAGATAGCCGATGGTCAGGATCAGCCCCGCCGGATCGATGACGATGCCGCTGCCCGACCGCTCGGTGCCGAGCGGCCCGGCCGTGAAGCCGTCCTCCGGGATCAGCGCTCGGATGCCGACAATGGCGCTCAGCGTGCGGTCGAGATCGAACGGATAATCCTGTGGCCTCGGGTGCAGATCTGCGGGGATCGTATCGTCGGGCATCGGGCTTCCTGCAGCGTCGCGGGTCACTCAGTTCTATCATCCCGGCGGCGAATCGGGCAGGAAATTGCCGCCCGCGACGTCAGAGCACGCGGCTCGCGCCTTCGGCGCCCCGCTCGATTACGCGAAACGCCATGCCTTCGGTTTCGATCACGGTGCAGGATGCGTTCTCCGGCCGGAAGCAGACGACCCGCTCATCGCCCAGTGCGTGACCGACCGCGACATTGATCGCGATGAAATGGCTGACCAGGACGCTGTCCGCCCGATAGCCTGCCAGGGTCTCGAGCAGTGCCTGGCGCCAGGCCCGGAGCGAGGTGTCGAGCGCGCTCCAATGTTGCTGCATCACGGTCGAAAGCCACTCGGCCCGCTCCGCCAGCCTTTCAGCCGGCGCAGGGATCTCGGCGATGCGTGGTTCGATCCCTGCGGTCACCGACCAAAGCCGTTCCAGCGGCGCGGCCGTCTCGCGGGTCCGGCGCAACGGGCTGGCGATCAGCGGCAGCGGCCCAAGCCCGACCAGGCCTTGCGCCATCTGTTCGGCCTGGTTGCGGCCGATCTCGTCGAGCCCGGGATCCGCATCCGCGCCCCAGCCCGCCGCTGCCTTGCCGTGCCGCACCAGATACAGCCGTGCCATGCTTCGACCCCCCGTCCCGCCGCCCGTTCGAACCGGCTATCCCGGATCAGCGCCAGCGACCGCCCCAATGGCCGCGATAGCCGAAGCCGAACCCGACTTCCACCGGCGCATAACCGTAGCCATAGCCATAGCCGTAACCCGGATAGCCGTAACCCGGATAGCCGTAATCGGGATAGCCGTAACCGGGATATGGATAGCCGCCGTAAGGATAGCCGTACCCATACCCATACCCGTAGGGCGCGGTATAGCCCGGTGTCTGCACATAGCTCGCGGCCATGCCGTCCGGACAGCCACCGGCGGCGGGCGGCTGGCCCTGCCCTTGAGGGGCGGGCGCCGGCTGGCTTGGCGGCGCCTGATAATATTGGCCCTGTGCGGCCGGCGGTGCGCCCTGTCGGCACGCAGGCCAGCTGCGTCGTCGGCGGCACGTAATAGTAGCAGCCCGACAGCGCCACGCAGAGGGCAGCGAGTCCCAATCCGCGTGTAAGCGGCCGTAGAGTCTTTCCGTTCCGGACGTCGCCCAGGGCGAAACCCGACATGAGAACCTCCCTTATTAGGCGGCCGGATGCGACGCTGGCCACTGCATCAGAAATCGCAGCAATCCGCGCCCCGGCCTCTCGCGCATTTTGTCGCGGTCTGCCTTGCGCCGGCCTCTGCTTGGCGTGACAGGCGCGCCGCCTTACCGTAAGAATAGTTCGCCGAACCAAATTAAAACGCGAGGGAACGAGATGGCCGAACCGAGACGGGGCGCGACCGGAGCCGACGCCGGAAACGCAGCATTATTGGGAGGGCACGCGCCGGGGCGAGCTGCGGCTGCAGCGCTGCGACGATTGCGCCAAGACCTATTTCCCGCCGCGCCCGTTCTGCCCCGAATGCGGCTCGCGGCATGTCTCGATCGTCAAGGCGAGCGGAGCAAGGGCCGGTTGTTCAGCTATGTCATCCATCACCGGCCGGTGCCGGGCTTCACGCCGCCTTACGCCATCGCGGTGGTCGAGCTCGATGAAGGGCCGCGGCTGATGACCAACATCACCAATTGCCCGCAGACGCCGGAGGCGCTGCAGCTCGACATGAAGCTCGAAGTCGCCTTCGAGACGCTCGACGACGAGATCACGCTGCCCCTGTTCCAGCCGGTGAAGGGGTAAGCCCGATGACTGTAAGATCGATCGCCCCCAAGACAATCGCCATCGTCGGCGCGGCCGAGACGACTAAGCTCGGCGTCATTCCCGACATGTCGCAGATCCAGCTCCATGCCGATGCCGCGCTCAACGCCATGGCCGATGCCGGACTGAAGCCGTCCGATATCGACGGCATCGCCACGGCCGGCGAGACGCCGGTCACGCTGGCCCATTACCTCGGCATCACGCCGAACTGGGTCGACGGCACTTCGGTCGGGGGCTGCTCCTTCATGGTCCATGTCCGCCACGCCACGGCGGCGATCGCGGCCGGGCTGTGCAAGACCGTGCTGATCACCCATGGCGAAAGCGGCCGCTCCGGCATCGGCCGTACGCGCGTCGTGCCGCCGCCGAGCAGCCTGTTCGGCCAGTTCGAAGTGCCTTTCGGCCCGATGGGTCCGCCGACGCTCTTCACCATGCCGGTGCTGCGCTACATGAAGACCTATGGCGTGACCGAGGAGCAGCTCGCCATGGTCGCGGTCGTCCAGCGCGAATGGGCGGCGAAGAACCCGCGCGCGACCTTCAAGGACCCGATCACGGTCGATGACGTGCTGAACTCGCGCATGATCGCCTATCCGTTCCGGCTGCTGATGTGCTGCCTGGTGACCGATGGCGGCGGTGCCTTGATCCTGACCTCGGCCGACCGGGCCAAGGATTTCCCGACCAAGCCGGTCTATATCCTGGGCACCGGCGAGAGCGTCGAGACGCCGATGGTCAGCCAGATGGCCGATTTCACCTCGTCGCGCGCCTTCCGCGTGTCCGGCAGCAATGCCTTCAAATCGGCCGGCATCACGCATGCGGATGTCGACCATCTGATGATCTATGACGCCTTCGCCCATCTGCCGGTGTTCGGCCTGGAAGATCTGGGCTTCCTGCCGGCCGGCGAGGCGGCCACCTTCATCGCCGGCCGCAACACGGCAACCGGGCGCGAAGCTGCCGCTCAACACCAATGGCGGCGGCTTGAGCTACATGCATTCCGGCATGTACGGCATGTATGCGCTCCAGGAGAGCGTCCCGCCAGATGCGCGGCATCGCCCCGGCCCAGGTGCCGGGGCGCCAAGATCTCGGTCTGCCACGGCGCTGGCGGCATGTTCGCCGCCAGCGGCACGGTGATCATGAGCAACGAGGGACAAACCCTCTCCCACCAAGCGGGCGAGGGTTTGCGCTACTCCCCCGTGAAACTGGGCGGCCGCTTGCCGAGGAAGGCGCCGATCGCCTCCTTGTGATCGGCCCTGTCGCATGGGCCAGCGCCTGCAGACCGGCGGAGAATTCGAGCAGCGTAGCGAGACTGCTGTGCCGGCCCTCGCGCAGCAGGCGCTTGGTCATGCGCAGCGCATGCGGCGGGGTTGGCGGCGATGCGGGCGGCGAGCGCTTTGGCCGTCGGCAGCAGCTCGGCATCGGGCACGACGCGTGAGACCAGGCCACAGGCGAGCGCTTCCTGCGCATCGACCGGATCGCCGGTGAAGGCCATTTCCGAGCCTTGGAGAAACCGACCACGCGCGGCAAGCAGCCAGGCGCCGCCATCGCCCGGGATGATGCCGAGCTTGACGAGCTTTCGGCGAAACGGGCGCTCGTCCCTGCGATGCGGAATGTCGCACATGCAGGCGAGGTCGCAGCCGGCGCCGATCGCCGGGCCGTTGACTGCGGCGATGATCGGCACTTCCAGCCGGTCGAAGGCAAGCGGGATACGCTGGATTGCCGCTCTTGTAGTGGCGCGCGGTCTGGGCCGGGATTTTGTCGGCCAGGCCGCCGCCCGGCTCGGCCATCTCTTGACGTTGCCGCCGGAGGAGAAGGCGCTGCCGGCGCCGGTCAGGATCGCGGCGCAGCACCGACATGTCGCCGTCGATCCGCTCGATCGCTGCGACCAGTGAGTCGATCTCCTCGGCATCGGAGATCGCGTGCGCAGCTCCGGCTGGTTGAGCGTGATCAGGGCGACATGCCCTTCCTGCTCGTAGAGAACGGGGTCGGCCATATGTGTCTCCCGATGGTTCAGCGCAGGCCGAGGCCGCGCGCGATGATGCCGCGCAGGATCTCCCGCGTCCCGCCGCGCTGCGAAAAGGACGGCGCGTGGGCAGGATAGTATGCGCGAGTACGGCAAGGAAGCGGTTCGGTCGATCCGGCCTGCTGCGGTTCGGAGGCGACCAGCAGCCGGGCGATTTCCGGGATCTCCTGCTCGACCAGAGCGCCCAGATCCTTGACGACCGCGGCCTGCAGCGCCGGATCCCGGCCCGCGCCGAGCATGGCCGGCGACCGAGCGTGACAGGCGGCGCAGCACCATGATATGCGCGCTGAGTCTGACGATGGCGATGGCGGCGCGCTCGGACGGATCGGGGCCGAGCGCCTGCACCAGATCGGTCAGCAGCGCGAAGGAGGACTGGAAGCGCTCCGGCCCCGCTGCGCTCATAGGCGAGTTCGCCGGTGACCTGCTTCCAGCCATCGCCCAGCGCGCCGATCAGCGCATCTTCCGGCAGGAAAGCATCCTGGAACACGACTTCGTTGAAATGATGCTACGCCGGACAGGGCCAGCACCGGGCGGATGGTGACGCCTTCGGTCACCTTGAGATCGACCAGGAACTGGCTGGTGCCGCCATGCCGGTCGTCCTCCGCACCGCCGGTCCGGCAGAACAGGATCATGTAGTGGCAGCAATGCGCGCCGGAGGTCACAGAGCTTGGTGCCGTTGACCTGGTAGCCTCCCGGCACGGCGACGGCACGGGTGCGCACCGAGGCAAGGTCGGAGCCGGAATCCGGCTCGCTCATGCCGATACAGAAATAGCACTCGCCGTCCGCGATGCGCGGCAGGATCTGCTGCCGTTGCGCCTCCGTGCCGAGCCGCAGCAGCAACGGTCCGCTCTGCCGGTCGGCGACCCAATGCGAGCCGACCGGTGCGCCGGCCGCCAGCATCTCCTCGAGCACGACATAACGTTCGAGCGCGCTGCGCTCATGTCCGCCATAGCGCTTCGGCCAAGTCATGCCGATCCAACCACGCGCGCCCATCTTGCGGCTGAATTCCGGATCGGTCCCGCTCCAGGAGTCCGCGCGCAAGGCCGGTGGCCGTCCGGCCATCTCGATGGCGAGGAAATCGCGGATCTCGCGCCGCAGCGCCTCGGCTTCGGGCGAAGGCGGGCGGCGGGGCGAAATCGAGGATCTGCATCACGGATGGGTTCCAGTCAGGGCACGGCGAGCGTGATCAGTGCAGAAGTAAAAAGGGATGGGGACCGGGCTCATGCTGCGATGATATCCGGCCACAGCCGCTCGCCGGCCTGGGCGGCGAGCCGGCCGAGAGCCAGGTTCCATTCCGCTTCGTTGCCGAATTCGTCGCGCCAGGACCATAGCCGCTTGGTGAAAAAAATGCAGCGCATGCTCCTGGGTGAAGCCGATCGCACCATGGACCTGATGCGCGATGCCCGGCCGCGATGCTGGCCGCCTCGCCGGCCCGCGCCTTGGCGGCGGCGATCGGGGCCAAAAGCAGCCCGTCGGCGAAGGGCGTCTACGGCAATGTCGGCCGCCGCGCCGGCGGCCACGGTCTGGCCGGCCAGGATCGCCAGGCTCTGCTGGATCGCCTGGAACTTGCCGATCGGCCGGCCGAACTGCACGCGTTGCTGGGCATTGTCGACCGTCATGGCGAGCACGGTTTCCAGCGCCCCGGCGATCGCCAGGCAACGCATCGCGGGCACCCAGCCGGTGCAGCGCAGCCCCGACCGGTCGCTGCAGGCGCCACGGCATCGGGCGTCGCATCGACTGTGAGGTCGTCGCGCGGTTCAAGCGCGAGATTGGCGCCGGCTATCGTACTCCAGGCGGGGAGGCCGGCACCAGGGTGACAAGCGTCTCGCCGCCGGATTCGACCAGCGCCGCCGCTGCGACGGCATGGCGGCCCCAGGGCACACGGCGGGCTCGGCCGGTCAGGCGCCAGCCAAGACCTGCGCGGTCGAGCGTCAGAATCGCGTCGGACAGGATGGTGAGCGGCCCGTCGGGCACCGCGATGCCGGCGCCGGCGAGCAGCCAGCCGGCCATCATGGTTTCAGCCAAGGGGGCAGGAGCGGCGTGACGCCCGGCGGCGCGCGATCAGCGCCAGGGCGTCTTTCGGATCGAGGCCGGCACCGCCGGCGGATTCGGGCAGCAAGGCACGGGTCAGCCCGGCATCTTCCAGCGCGGTCCAGAGCGGCGCTGCCCAGCTCCCGCGCTCAGCCTCCAGCAATTTTACCGGGGTACAATGCGTCTCAAGCAGCCGGTCTTGCGTGGCCGCGAGCAGCGCGCCCGTCTCGTCCATGCCGTTTCTCTCTCCTCGCCGTCGAAGATTTGACGGCGAGTCCGGGATGAAAGGCAAGTGCCGCGTCAGGCTGACGACGAGGCGGGCGCGGCTCGGAGGATTATTGAATCTGCCGCGTCGTGGTGGTCGTCGTGGAGGACACGCCCGGCGGGCCCCGGCGGCGGCGCGACCATGGTCGGCGCGACGGTTGTCGTCCGTTCCGTCGTCGTCCGAGTGACAAGGGTGTCGGAACCGCCGCAGGCGGCAAGAGCCAGGGTGCCGGTCAGGATCGGCGCCGGCGGTCAAGATGCGAAGGCCGTTTGTGATTTTGCTCATGATCGCTCTCCGAATTCGTCAGCGTTGGAAAGGCGCATTCCGGCATCTCCGGGTTGCGCATCTCGTTCGATCAACGAATGGGCCGGCGATTTGGTTGCATGGCCGCCTGGCGGCGTCAGGCCGCGAGGGCCTCGGCCTCCCGCACGAAATGCCCTGGAGCGACCTCCTGCAGCGCGCCCGGCCCGCGGCTCAGCTGGCGGATGCGCTCGGCCTGGCCGACCAGTCCGGTGCCGTCGGCGCCGAAGGGCCGGCCGATCTCCGGCACGGCGGCGAGCAGCAGTCTTGTATAGGGATGGCGGGGGGGCATCGATCACCGCGGCAGTCGGGCCGAGCTCGACGATCCGGCCGGCAAAGATCACGGCCGTTTCCTCGGCGATGTAGCGCGCCGTCGCGATGTCGTGGGTGATGTAGAGCATGGCGATGCCGCGTTCGCGCTTCAGCGGCGCCAGGGTATCCAGGACGCTGAGGCGGATCGAGACATCCAGCATCGAGGTCGGCCTCGTCGGCGATGATCACGGCCGGATCGACCGCCAATGCTCGCGCCAGGTTGACCCGCTGGCGCTGTCCGCCGCTCAGCTCGTGGGGGTATTTGTGCAGCGTCTCGTCCGGCACCAGGCCGACCTGATGCAGCAGTTCCAGGATGCGGTCGCGCCGCTCGCCGCGACTGAGCTTGCGTTTGTGCAGGGCCAGCGGCCGGGCCAGGTGGTGCTGGATCGAGTGGGCCGGGTTGAGGGCGGCGAAGGGGTCCTGGAACAACCATCTGGACCTGGCTGCGGTAATGCAGCAGCTCGCGCCGGCTCGAGGCGGCGGTCACGTCGCGCCCTTTGAACAAGATCTGGCCGCCGCTCGCCGTCAGCATCCGGGTCAGCAGCTTGGCGCAGGTGCTCTTGCCCGAGCCGGATTCGCCGACCAGCGCCAGCGCGCGGCCGGGCTTCAGCGCGAAGCTGACATCGTTCAGCGCGGCGACGTCGCGCCGGCCGCGGAAGATCATGCTGAGCCGGCGGGTTTCCAGATCGGCTGGGGCGAGATCGACGCCAGGCGTCACGGGGCGGACTCCCTGACCCGGCGCGGCTCGGCCGGGGGATGCAGCGGCGGGATGGATTGCCAAAGCTTGCGCGTATAGGCGTGGGCCGGGGTGGCGATCAGCTGGGCCGGCGGGCCGATCTCGACCAGCCGGCCTTCGAGCATGATGCCGATCCGGTCGCAGAACTGGCTCATCAGCGCCAGATCATGGGTGATGAACAGGATCGAGAAGCCGAGCCGGCGGCGCAGATTCGCGACCTCCTCGAGCAATTCACGCTGGACTACGACGTCGAGCGCGGTGGTCGGCTCGTCCATGATGATCAGCTTGGGTTCGAGCGCCAGCGCCAGCGCGATGACGATGCGCTGGCGCATACCGCCGCTGAAGCGGTGCGGGTAATCGTCGAGCCGGTCGGGCGCGATGCCGACCATGCGCAGCAGCTCGGCGCTGCGCTCGCGGATCTCGGCCGCGTTGCGGGTGCCGTGACTGCGGAACATGTCGGCGAATTGCGCCTGCACGGTCAGCAGCGGATTGGAGCGCGTTCATGGCGCTTTGCAGCACGACGCTGACCGCGCGCCAGCGCCACTGCCGCAATGCCGAGCCTTCGAGCCGCAGCACGTCGACGCCGTCGAGCAGGATCGAGCCGCCGGTAATGAAGGCCGGCGGCTTGTGCAGCCGGGCGATGGCGAAGGCGACCGTGCTCTTGCCCGAGGCCGGATTCGCCGGCCAGCCCGAGCACCTCGTTGCGGCCGAGCGTGAAGGACACATCTTCGACCGCGCGGCGCAGCCCCTTGGCCGTGGCGTAATCGACGGCGAGCGACTCGACGCGCAGCAGCGCCTCGCTCGGCGCGCCGACCGGGTTGTTCTCGGCCTTCGCGCTTTTCCGGGCCAGATTCATGCCGAAGGTCCGATCGGGCAAGGGTGGCGAGGATGCGACGCGGCACGCGGAGGCGTGCGCAGCCGCGGATTGGCGATCTCGTCGAGGCCGAAATTGATCAGCGACAGCGCGCTGCCGAATACGACCAGAGCCAGGCTGGGTGCCGCGACCTCCCACCACGCGCCGACCATCAGCGCCGAGGTGGTCCGGGCGTGATAGAGCATGGTGCCCCAGGACACGGCGGAGAGGATCGCCCCAGCCCGAGGAATTCCAGCGTCGCTTCGGTGGTCAGCGCATAGAGCACGCTGCCGATGAAGTTGAAGCCGATGATCGAGACGAGGTTGGGCAGCAGCTCGAACCGCGATGATCCGCCAGGCCGGCTCGCCCAGCAGCTCGGAGGCCAGCACATAGTCGCGCCGGCGCAGGCTGAGCGTCTGGGCGCGCACAGACGGCGGGGCACCCCAGCCCCAGGAGCTGAGGCCGATGATCGCGGCGATGACGAAGGGATCGGCCTGGCCGATGAAGGCGGCCAGCACCAGCATCAGCGGCAGGTTGGGGATGACCAGCACGACATTGGTCAGGAGATTGAGCGCCTCGTCGATCCGGCCGCCGAAATAGCCGGCGGTGACGCCGACAGCGACCGCCGATCACGGTCACGACCGGCCCCGCGGCGAAGCCGACCAGCAGCGAGATGCGCGTGCCCCAGATGATCTGAGCCAGCACGTCGCGCCCCATGGCGCGTCGCGCGCGAACAGATGGGCGGCGCTCGGCGGCTCATGGCGGATGGGCCGTGCGGATCATCGGCGGGGTAGGGCACCAGCAAGGGCGCCAGCAGCGCCACCAGCAGGAACAGCCCGACGATGCCGAGACCGATCGCGGCCTTGCGATGCCGGTCAGCGTGGCGAACAGCGCGCGGATGCTCAGGCCCTCCTCAGGCGCGGATCGACGACGAAATAAAGGAGGTCGGCGATGAAATTGGCGCTCAGCATGGCGAGCGTCATGACCAGCAACTGGCCCTGGATCAGCGGGTAGTCGCGCGCGGTGATGCCCTGGTAGAGCGTGTAGCCCAAACCCGGATAGTTGAAGACGACCTCAGTGATCAGGGCGCCGCCGAACACGGCGCCGAGGCTCATGGCGAAGCTGGTCAGCGCCGGCAGCAGCGCATTGCGCGCGGCATAGGACAGGCTGAGCCGCGTATCGGTCAGCCCCTTGGCCATGCCGAGGATGATGTAATCCTCGCCCAGCAGGTTGATCATGCTGTTGCGCATGGTCACGAGGTAGCCGCCGAGCTGCGCCATGGCCAAGGTCGCGACCCGGCAGCACGGCATGGTAGAGCACGCTGCCGATCGCGGTGCCGGAGAAATCCAGATCGGTCATCGGGATCCCAGGCGAAGCCGGTCGGCAGCCATTTCAGGCTGATCGCGAACAGGAACAGCGCCAAGAGCGAGGTGACCAGCGGCGGCAACCGCTTGCAGCATGATGGCGCCCGGTGCCACGAAACTGTCGAACCCGCCGCCGCGCCGCCAGGCCGCGCGTGCGCCCGCCAGCGAGCCGAGCGCGAAGGCCAGCACCGACGAGGTCGCGACCAGCAGCACGGTCCAGGGCAGGGATCGCAGCAACACCTGGCCGACGGTCTGCGGGTAGAACTTGACCGACAGGCCGGATTCCAGGTAAAGACGCTTTCCAGATAATGCAGATATTGCAGCGGCAGCGGCTCGTCCAGGAAGCCGAAAGTCGCCTTGAGCGCGGTCAGGCTTTCCGGCGGCAGCGCAGTGCGGCCTGGGCGAACATGGTCTCGACCGGATCGCCCGGCAGCAGCCGCGGCAACAGGAAATTGAAGCTCGCGGCGAAGATGAAGGCCGCGATGTAGATAGCCCAGGCGACGCAGCAGGAAGCCCATTAGAGCGAACCTTCCTGCAAGCGGGCAGGCGACACCAAAATTCTCCCTCTCCGCCCCATTGGGGGGGAGAGGGGTGGGGTGAGGTGGGGACCGCTCCAATATCGACGGATCTTGCTGCCGAATACCGGAGCGTGTGGAGAGGCGCTGATTGGATGCCGATTCCGAGCGTTCCCCACCTCACCCCGACCCTCTCCCCCCCAATGGGGCGAGAGGGGGATTCGGGCAGGCGAGGGTTGGCTGCCACTTGAATATGCGCCCACGAGCATCATGGCCCGACCGGCTCCAGCGCCAGCAGATGCAGCAGGCGTTCCGGCGTCTCGTCGAACACGTCGGGACGGGCGACCGGGTTGTCGGCGTTGAACCAGCCCTTGAAGCGCTTGGTGTTGTATTCGTACCAGACCGGGTTGCTGTAGAGCGGCACATAGGGCGTGTTGGCGGCCAGGATCATCTGGACCTTGTCCATGTCCTCGCGCTGCTCCTTCGGGTCGATGGTCGAGACGAAGGCGTCGAGCGCCGAAATCCAGACCGGGATCGGACGAAGCGGGTCGCGGCGAAGCGGGTCTTGCCGGCGAAGCGCGAATGGAACGCCGTGTCGAAGGAGCGATAGGGCGTCTCGCCGGTCAGGTAGCTGTTGATCGCCATGTCGTAATTGCCGCTGATCAGCTTCTGCGTCCAGGCGGCGGGGTCCGGCGTCGCGACGCGGGCATTGATGCCGATCACGTTCAAGCTTTCGGCGACGAGCTGGGTCGTGTTCACCCAATCGGTCCAGCCATTCGGCGCCAGGGATGGTGAAGCTGATCGGGCTGCCGTCGGGATTGGCGACGAAGCCATCGCCCTTGGCGTCCCGATAGCCGCTCTCGGCCAGGAGGGCGCGCGCGGCGTTTTTGTCGAACCGCGCATATTTGCCGTATTCCTTCTCGACCTCCGGATCGGACCAGTCCCTGGAAGGTCCGGCCGAGCCCGCTGGCATAGTCGTTGACCGTAGGATAGCCGTAGCCGGCGATGTCGACGATCGCGGCCCGGTCGATCGCCATGCTGACCGCGCGGCGGAAATTCAGGTCGCGGAAGGCCTTGCGGTTGTCGGCATCGGGCGAATCGAAATTTATGTTGATGGCAACCGTGCCGCCCGGCGGGAACCCAGTAGCGGTGATGGTTCGGATCGGCCGAGACATAAGTGCGCTCAATATCCGCAGGAACGCGCCGAACCAGTCGATACTGCCGGCTGCCGCGGCGGTCAATAACTGCTCATTGGTGCCGACCTGCGGGAAGCTCAGGCAATCGACCTTCAGATCCTGCGCGTCCCAGTAATGCGGGTTGCGGCACTGCATGTAGATCTGCGAGGTGAAGCGCCGGACCTCGGTCATCGGACCGGTGCCGACCGGGTTTTCGTTGGTGAAGGTGACCGGATCGTCGACCTTGCTCCAGATATGCCTCGGGCACGATCGGCACGCGCACGATCTCATAGGCGATGTTGGTGTTGACCCGCTTCAGCGTGAACACGACGGTATCGGCGTCGGGCGCATCGACCGCAGTGATCCGGTTCCAGATGTCGAGCGTGTCGAGCGGCCGGTGCTTCTTCAGCATTTCGAAGGGGAAGACGACGTCGCGGGCGCTGAAGGGTAGCCCCGTCCGACCATTGCACGCCGTCGCGCAGCTTGAAGGTCAGCTTCAGCAGATTGCCGACATAGCTGTATTCCGTGGCCAGGCGGTAATTCGGGCTGCCGTTATGCATGGCGTTGAACACGACCAGCGGCTCGAACACGAAGTCGCGCACGGCTGTGCAGGCGCGTCGTTTCGTTGAACGGGTTGAAGTTGCGGACCAGCCGGTCGTCAGGTTGGCGACGATGGTCAGGTTTCGATTCCGCCAGCGCGCTCGCGGGCAGCAGCAAACTCAACAGCAAGGCGGTCAATGTTCTGAACATCGGGGTCCTTGGCCCGGGTCTTGTGCCTCCCCCTGGAGCACGGGCCGTGGGCCGGCCTTCAAGAGCGCCGACTGTGTCACGCCATCCGCCGGGGCGACTAGATTGCAAACTCGTTGTTTTCGTCAGTCGCCGGCTGGATTTCTGTCGTTTTCTCGGCACCATGGAACGGGTCTCCACGCGGGTTGGTCGGCGGCACGATTCGACGGGGCGGACGGCCGATATCGTTTGGGCCACCATTGCCGATGGACCGCCGCACGGCAATGCGGCGCGGCGGTCGGGGGGGCGAAGGCTCGCCCGCTTGGCAGGCTCCAATCTTCAGTGGGGCGGGCGTCCCGCCCGCCTTGCCGGCGTGAGCCGGCAGAACCTGTCGCGCGAGAGGGGATTGCCGGCTCACGCCCATAGGCGCTAACCTAGCCCCGATCATTGCCAAATTAGGCAGTTAATACAAACCCCTTCACCGTCACGGCCGGGCTTGTCCCCGGCCATCCACGTCGGGCCGACGCCTGGGAGCCGACGGAGGTAAGCGAGATGAAAGGTGGGTGGGTCTCCGCGTGCCTGGAAGGTCAATCTGATCGTCGCCGGAAATCCCGACTGGGATGATGTGTCAGGCGAGATCGTCTGAATCCGTCCAACTCTCAGGCGTCGGTCCGACGTGGATGGCCGGAACAAGCCCGGCATGACTGTAAAGGGTTGTGATAATTTCGGAAATTGGCTGCGCCCGGCCAAGGTTGGCGCCTATGGGCTCACGCCCGCCCCCACCGAAGATTAAAGCCTGCCAAGCGGGCCGGGGTTTACCGGCCGCGCCGATCATTGAGTACCCGGCTGCGCCGATGCCTGGGGTTGAGTCCCTCCCCTTGCTCCCGGACCGCCCAAACAAGTGTGGCGGCTGGGGCACGAGGGCGGCTTCTATTGCCGCAGCAGCGGCGCCGGCGCTTACGGCCGTGGCGACTTGGTCCTATACTCCCATGGCTTGAGTGGTGTTTCGATTCGATCAAAACGACGGCAAAAACGTCAAAATTGTAAACGAAAACACCGCCGCTGTAGGGGGATGGCAGTGAATCGGTTGGGGGGCCGCGTTTCCGGGGCCATGGTTTTTCTGGTTCGATGATTTCGGTGTTTCTCGCAGCACTCCTCCTGCTGTCGAATACTATTGAGCAGAAGACGCAATTCCAGATCGATGCGGCGCAGAGTTCGGCCGAACATGATCTGACCTCGCTGATCGACTTCGCGCGCAGCCAGAGTGCCGCCTTCGCCAGCACCAGCTTCATCGGTTACAGCATCGGCCGCTATTACGGCTTCGCGCCGGCCTTCGCGCAGATCTCGCCCGACCCGGAACGGGCCGCAGCACTGCTGCGGAAATACTATGCCAAGGACCAGTCGCAGCCGCCCGACATGCCGCCCTCGCTGCCGTCCTATGTCAGCGTCCATGACCGATTCCACCCGAGTTTCGAGAGCCTGATCGCCTCGACCCTGTCGACGATCTCTACCTGGTCGACCATCTCGGCCGAGTCGTCTATTCGTTGAAAAAGGACAGCGCCTTCGCCGCCGATCTGGCGCAGCCGCGCTACCGCGACCACGGCGCTGGCCGCGGCCCTTCCGCGAAGTCATGGCGCAGCTGCAGCAGACTAGCGATCCGCAGCAGGTGCTCTACATTTCGAATGTGCTGAAGCTCGAGGGCGGCTACGGCGTGCTGCTCGCGCGCCCCGGTGATCCGTCACGACGTAGTCGAGGGCGTGGTCGCGTTCTCCGCATGCCGCTGACGGCGATCGAGCAGCGTCTCACGGCCCCTGCGCCGGCCCGGCATCCGCGTGCTGATGCTCGACGATAAGGCGGCGCCGATCGCCGTTTCGCAGCCGGCGGTGGCGGCACGCGAGACCGTGCACGGCCCCTTCGTGCTGCCGCTGACCGGCTGGCAATATGTCGTGCTGGGCCGATCACGGCGCGCTGTCGGGCGGGTTGGGGTTCTGGTTCGTCATGCTGGTCGCGGCCCGGATGTGGCGCGGTGGCACTGTCGGCCTGGTTTGCTGCGCCGGCAGGTCGTGGTCGCCGCCGCCCCGGCACCCGCACTCCCGGCCCCAGCTCGGCTCGCTCGCGCCGGAGCCGATGCCGGCACCGACGATCGCCGTACCGCTGCATGATTGCCGAGTCGGGCGGCGATCACGAGGGCAGCGAACCGGTGCAGGCGGCGGCCGACAAGCTGATCGACGCGCAGCTCGAAGCCGATGAAGGCTTCCGGCGCTCGATCGTCGAAGTCATGACGCTGGCGCTCGATTACTGGCAGAAGACCAAGCACAAGGGCAAGATCGAGCTGGCCGAGGAAAGCGGACTGTGGCGCGTCTATATGGACCGCAGCTCGTTGCAGACCCGCACACTCGACAAATACCTGCTGGTCGAAACCCTGCCGCGCAACCCGCGCTGGCGCGACGTCGTGCGCACCGCGGAATACGTGCTGCGCAATGCTGCCGAAGCGTGTGCGGAGCGTGAAAAGCTGGCCGAAGCGCTCGCCCGGTTGAAGCTCCATCTGCGTCAGGCGAGCGCGTATAGATAATACTGAGGTCGGAAATCGCCTCGCCGCGCCGATGCGGCCTCCGAAAATCATCTCCGATCGATATTTGCGAATCGGCCTGAGCATGGCCATGGCGGCCCGTCGGCCGCTTGCAGCGCAGGGCTGCTACTTATTTTTGTCATTTTCGCCCAATCTGCCGGTTTTCGCCTTTCGCGACAGGGCCGATGCGCTTTGACTTGGCTGGCGAAAGGGGATCCGCCTGCTCGGGCGTTCGGGAGCCATATCCGAAAATCCTGCGGCGTGGAGGCAATGAATCGGGGGGCGCATCAAGCGCCGGGGTCAAGAGGACCCGAAAAGGTTCGGCCGCGGCTCGACATGGCCCACAGCACCCAAGAACATGTGAGGAGGCGGGACTATGTCGAATAGGAAGAGATTGTTGAGGGGCTCGGTCAGCGCGTTCGCCCTGTTTGCGACGGCAGGCCTGGCTCAGGCGCAGGACGCGCCGCAGACCGCACCGGCGGCGGCTACCCCGGCTCAAGTGGCGCAGGCTGCGCCGGCGGCTGCATCGCTCGAAGCGGAGCAGATCACCGTCACCGGCATCCGCGCTTCGCTGCAGAATCCTTGGACGTCAAGCGCAACGCCGACGGCTTCGTCGACGCGTAAGCGCCGAGGATATCGGCAAGATGCCGGACAAGACATCGCGGACGCGGTGTCGCGCCTGCCCGGCGTCAACACGATCCAGTCCGCGTTCCGCCGGCTCGGGCGGTTTCGGCGAGAATGACCGCATCGAAATGCGCGGCACCTCACCGACCCTGACCCAGGTCCTGATCGACGGCCATACCGTCAGCTCCGGCGACTGGTTCATCCTCGACCAGCTCAACGCCGCCAGCCGCAGCGTTTCCACCGAGCTGTTCCCGGCGGAAATGGTCGATCGGATCGAAGTCCGCAAGAGTTCGGAAGCGGATGATCCCGAAGGCGGCACCGCCGGCTCGGTCCGATCTCGTGACGCGCACCCCGCTGTCCTTCACGAAAGAATATTCGGCCAGCTGCAGGCCGGCGGCGTCTATGGCGATGCGTCCGGCAAGGTGGGCCCGGATTTGAACGGCCTGATCAACTGAAGAATTCCGACGGCACCTTCGGCATCATGGTGCAGGGCTTCTACACGGACCATTTCATGGCCCGGTCCGGTCAGGAAATCCTAGGCTACTCCCAGCTGCCCACTTCGGCGCCCTGGCCGACGGCGCTGCAGGGTGCGACGATCCCGGACATCATCAATACCGCGTATTTCCAGAACGAACGGCTCCGCCGCGGCGGTGATTTCGCGGTCGAGTGGAAGCCGACGAGCCAGCTCGATGTCAAGCTGAACGGCTTCTACAGCTACGAGAACGACACCAACTACAATCAGGGCGACCTCGCCAATATCGGCGGCGGCGGCGGCCTCGTGGTCAACAAGATCGTCCCGTCATCCTATTCGGTGTCAGAACGATTGGTGAATTCGGCGACCTTCGCGCCGGGCCTGTTGCCGAACGGCGAAACTATGGCGAGCCCGGCGTCAACGGACATCTATCGTCCGGATGCCATCGCGTCGAGCTACTTCCTCAACCTCGACGGCACCTACAAGCCGTATGCCAATGTCATCCTGCACGGCAATGTCGGCTACACCCAAGGCAAGAGCGGTACCAATCAGCTTGCGCTCGGCACGACGGGCAATGCCGAATCCGGCGTGGCCTATGCGCTGAACGGCGGCAATCCGGCGGCGATCAGCTATCCGGGCGCCGGCGCCGCGCTCAACAACCCGGCCAACTACACGGCCTTCGGCGGTAACGGCAACCAGGACTGGGTCGGCTTCGACCAGTTCGCCTATATCGACAGCGAAGGCTACGGCCAGTTGGACGCCCGAATATCTGCTCGACGGACGGCATCGTCCCAGTCGGTCAAGGCCGGTGTTCGCGTGACCGAGCACAACCGCAACTCGACAGAATCGGAAGATTTCGCCGGTTGCTACAGCGCTGCCTGCAACCTTTCGCTGGGCGGGATTGCCAACGGTCTCTTCCCGACCGGCGGGTTCCAGGCCGCCGGCATTCCGGGCGCCCTTCACCGTGTCGGTCAATCCGAAAGAGCTGGAAAGCCTGTTGATGAACGCCCATCAACAACAATGGCGGTCCCGGCACGTCGCTCGGCCGCTTCTACGCCCAGGGCGCCTACGGCTTCAAGGAGGACACGGACTCCGGTTACGTCATGGCCAAGCTGGGCGGGTCGAACTGGCAGGGCAACGTCGGTATCCGGGTTGCCTCGACCGATAGAGGCGTACAGAGCTATGCGACGACCCCGGAGAATCCGTCGATCCCGGCGATCACCTCGTCCGCCTTCGGCACTTACTACGTAAACCCCTATAAGAACCGACTATCTCGACATCCTGCCGAGCGCGTCGTTCAAGTTCGAGCTGACCCCGGAATGGGTGGTTCGGGTCTCCGGCTCGGAGACGGTGAGCCGTCCGGGACTACTACCAGCTGGCCGGCCCGCCTGTCCCTGACCGACTCGCTCCTGACCGGTCCAGGCCAGCAATCCCAACCTGAAGCCGACACGGTCCGCCAATTTCGACGTCGGTACGGAATGGTACTACGCGCCGGAATCCTATGTTGGCTTCACGCTGTTCGACATGCAGATGCAGGACCTGGGATCAGGCGACGACCACCCAGGTGCTGCTGAACCAGACCCTGACCCTGAACAAGAACAACCCGCTCGGCCTCGCCAACCCGATCTACAGCACCTACAACGTGGTGACGCCGATCAACAACAGCGGCCAGTCGCGCGGCTTCGAACTGTCGTGGCAGCAGCCCTTCGATTCGATCCTGCCGATCAAGGGTTTCGGCGCCGTCGCCAACTTCACCTATGCCGAAAGCTCGCAGAACAACCCGACACAGGGGCTCGGCGGCCGTCAGATGCTCGGTGCCGCCAAGGACACCGGCAACTTCACGGTCTACTACCAGAACGAGTATGGCGACGTGCATCTGGCCTATACGCGGCACTCGAACATTTATGAAGGCCTCGACGGCCCGCGGCGACAAGTACTTCCTGGGTGATGGCGGCGAGCTCGACGGTCAGCTCAACGTCACGATCACGCCGAACTTCTCGGCCGGTCTGAGCGTGCAGAACATCCGCCAACGAGTCCGAAAACGACATCAACCAGCATGGGCTCGCGCTGGCGAACTACAACTTCGGTCGGACCTACTGGTTCTCGGTCACGGGCTAAGTACTGATCGCTCATCGCCCAGCCGAAGATCGCTGAGGGGGACGCGAAATGAGAGTTGCCATGGCGGCGCCGGTCGCCGCCATGGCATAGTTTTCGACCGGCGGTGCGATGGTCGTACCGGATTTATGAGAAGCAGACGGGATGAGAGTCAGGCCCTTCCTGCATGAAAACTTTCGGATGCGGGTTGATCGTATCGGGACGGAAGGCCTGCCGGTCATCGTCGTCGACGATTTCCTGCTCGATGCCGAGCAACTCGTCGACCATGCAGCGAGCGGCGCAAGTTTCCGGCGGGCTGCAGCATGTATCCCGGCGTGCAGGCACCGGTCCCGGCGCCTTATCCGCTGTTCGCGCATTTCTTTACGCGGCGGATCATTCCGGAGGTCTTCGGCCTCGGCAGTAATGACGTGATCGATTGCCTTTGTACGTTTTCCATGGTGACGGCAAAGCCCGACCAGGTCGGGATCAGGCAGCGGGTTCCGCATACCGATTTCCTCGATCCCAAAGTCGTGGTGGTGCTGCACTATCTGTTCACCAACCCGCATGGCGGCACGTCGTTCTACCGCCACCGCAGGACCGGATACGAGACGATGAGCAGAGACCGGGTCGGGCAGTACGATGCTGTGCTGAAGCAGGAGCTGAGTGCTGCCGCACCGGCCGAGTACATTGCCGGCGACACGCCGCTTTACGAACGCATTGCCTCCTACGATGCGGTGTTCAACCGCGCCATCATCTACAAGAGCACCAGCCTGCATGCCGCGACGATCGGTCCCGGATTTTACCTATGACGGCAATCCCCGGACCGGCCGGCTGACCGCGGAATTACGACCTTTTATTACGGCGACGCGAACGCCTTCTTCGATGCGCCCGTCGCCGCCCGGAGGCCGGCGCAATGACAAGGCGGTGATTTCGGATCGGCGGACGACGCGATCAGCGTCCCGCCGCAACTGCCCGGCACCACCGGCCTCGGCCGGCGGCGATTTTTCCGGGGAGTGCAGGCGAAGGTCTAAGGAATGGAATCTCCTCCCTCTATTCCATAGGCTGGGGGGTCCGGATTTGTGCGACCGGGCCCCCCTTTCGTCTGCCGAAGATGCCGCCAGCCCCTAAGTCGCTCGACAAAGCGAGCGCAATCCTTTCCCTCTAAAACAGCGCTGTCATGTCGCCGTGCTAGAGTCCAGAAGGGCTGAATGCTACCCGGCGACCACCTCAGCCCGTCCTGTCCACCGCGCCGCTGCGTCCCGGCACCGTGAGAGAAGCGTTACTCATGCAGAAGATCATCCCCGTCGCGTCCTTCGATTTCGTCGTCTTCGGCGGCACCGGCGATCTGTCGATGCCGCAAGCTGTTGCCGTCGCTCTATTTCCGCGATCGGGATCAGCAGCTGACGGCCGATTCCCGGATCATCCTGGCATCGCGTGCCGAGGCCGAAACAGAAGACGTGGCGGACCCGCGTCCATGATGCGCTGCAGACCCATATCCCGGCCGGCGAGTTCAGCGACGAAGTCTGGCGGCGCTTCGTCAAGCGCCTGACCTATATCTCGGTCGACGCTACCGCGGAGCGCGGCTGGGACGCGCTGGTGACGGTCCTGGCGCCGCGCGCCGGCGAAATCCGCGTCTTCTACATGGCGACGGCGCCCGATCTCTTCGGCCGGATCAAGCCGGAACCTGCACGACCACGGCCTGATCACGCCCCTGCTCGCGCGTCGTGCTGGAAAAGCCGCTCGGCCACGATCTGCAATCGGCCCGCGACGTCAACGAGCAGGTCGGCGCGGTCTTCGCCGAGCAGCAGATCTTCCGCATCGATCATTATCTCGGCAAGGAGACGGTGCAGAATCTGATGGCGCTGCGCTTCGCCAATTCGCTGTTCGAGCGGTTGTGGCAGCGCGACGCGATCGATCATGTCCAGATCACCGTGGCCGAGACGATCGGCGTCGGCCCAGCGCGGCGGCCTACTACGACCATTCGGGCGCGCTGCGCGACATGGTGCAGAACCATCTGTTGCAGCTGCTCTGCCCTGGTCGCCATGGAATCGCCGACCCGCGCTCGACGCCGACGACGTGCGTGACGAGAAGCTCAAAGTGCTGCGCGCGCTGAAGCCGATCACCCATGAGACGGTCGGCGCCAACACGGTGCGCGGCCAGTATCGTGCCGGCCGCCAGCCAGGGCGGCTCGGGTCCAGGGCTATCTCGACGATCTGGGCTCTGGTGCCGCCAGTGATACCGAGACCTTCGTGGCACTCAAGGTCGAGGGTCAATTCCTGGCGCTGGGCCGGCGTGCCGTTCTATCTGCGCACCGGCAAACGCCTGCAGGAGAAGGCGTCGGAGATCGTCATCCAGTTCCGCCCCGTGGCGCTCGACATTTTCCCGGAAGGCGCCGGGCGGATCGATCCGAACCGGCTCATCGTGCGCCTGCAGCCCGATGAGGGCATCAAGCTGATGCTGGTCAGCAAGGATCCGGGCCCCGGCGGGTTGCGCCTCCGGGACACAGCACTTAACTTGAGCTTTGCCGAGGCGTTCAAGACGCGGTTCCCGGACGCCTATGAACGGCTGCTGATGGATGTGGTCCGCGGCAAATGCCACGCTGTTCATGCGGCGCGACGAGGTCGAAGCGGCCTGGAGCTGGGTCGAGCCGATCCTCGACGGCTGGAGCCGGACCGGACAGGGCGTGCAAGCCTTATACCTCAGGGACTTGGGGCCCCTCCGCGGCGATCGCGCGCTGATCGAGCGGGACGGCCGCACCTGGCATGATGACCCGATGTGAGGGGAAAGTCCGGCCCCCTCGCTGCTTTGAGGACGTGAATGTATCCGCCAAGGTTCTCGCAAGCTCGTCAGTGGGGCGTCCTCGCCCGCCCCACTGACGAGCAGAGCCGTGGATGATATTTTCACAGGCTCAATGCAGAGAGAAGGGTTCCGCACGAACCTGATTGACTGAAAGCATTCCCGTGGAGTTCGAGTATGTCCGCCCAGATGAATGCCCGCATCGCCGAGGTGACCGACCGGATCGTGGCGCGCAGTGCCGCCAGCCGCGCCGCCTATCTCGCCCGGATGGATGCGGGCCGGCGATCCGCGGGCCGTATCGCACCGATCTCGGCTGCGCCAACATCGCGCATGGCTATGCCGCCTGCGATCCGACCGACAAGGCCGAGCTCAAGGACCGGGCAGAAGCCGAATATCGCCATCGTCTCGGCCTATAACGACATGCTCTCCGGCGCATCAGCCGCTGGAGCGCTTCCCCCGGTCTGATCAAGCAGGCCGTGCGCGAGGCCGGCGCCGTCGCGCAATTCGCCGGCGGCGTGCCGGCCATGTGCGACGGCCGTCCACCCAAGGCCGCGCCGGCATGGAGCTGTCGCTGTGGAGCCGCGAAGTCATCGCCATGGCGACGGCGGTGGCGCTCAGCCATGACATGTTCGACCGGCGTGCTCTGCCTCGGCGTCTGCGACAAGATCGTGCCCGGCCTCGTCATCGGCGCCTTGAGCTTCGGCCATCTGGCGACGATCTTCGTCCCGGCCGGGCCGATGACCTCCGGCCTCGGCAACAGCGAAAAGGCCAAGATCCGCCAGCTCTATGCCGCGGGCAAGATCGGCCGGGCCGAGCTGCTCGAGGCGGAAAGCGCCAGCTATCACGGGCCGGGCACCTGCACCTTCTACGGCACGGCCAACTCGAATCAGATGCTGATGGAGATCATGGGGCTGCATCTCCCCGGCGCCAGCTTCGTCAATCCGAACACGCCGTTGCGCGATGCGCTGACCGCGGCGGCGTCGCAGCGCGTGCTGCAGCTCTCGGCGCTCGGCGACAGCCCGACCCGGCTGTGCGACATCGTCGACGAGCGTGCCGTGGTGAACGGCATCGTCGGGCTGCTCGCGACCGGCGGCTCGACCAACCACACGCTGCACCTGGTGGCGATGGCCGCCGCTGCCGGCATCCGGATCAATTGGGAGGACTTCTCGGCGCTCAGCGAGGCCGTGCCGCTGATGACGCGGATCTATCCGAACGGCACGGCGGATGTGAATCATTTCCAGGCGGCCGGCGGCATGGCCGTGCTGATGGCCGACCTGCTCGATGCCGGGCTGCTCCATGCCGATGTCCAGACCGTGGCCGGGCCGGGGCTCGACCACTATCGGCGCGAGCCGGCGCTGGTCGAGGGCGATCTCATTTGGCGCGAGGCGCCCAGCGAAACCCTCGATCCGAAGGTGCTGGCGCCGCATTCGGCGCCCTTCGCGGCGGATGGCGGCTTGCGCATCCTGCACGGCAATCTCGGCCGTGCCGTGATCAAGGTTTCGTCGGTCAAGCCCGAGCATCGCATTGTCGAGGCGCCGGCCCGCGTCTTCGCCGATCAGGAAGAGCTGCAGGCGGCATTCAAGGCCGGCGATCTGCATCGCGACGTCATCGCCGTGGTCCGCTTCCAGGGGCCGAAGGCGAACGGCATGCCCGAGCTGCACAAGCTGACCACGCCGCTGGCCGTGCTGCAGGATCTGGGCTTCCACGTCGCGCTGGTGACCGACGGCCGCATGTCGGGCGCCTCGGGCAAGATTCCGGCGGCGATCCATGTCACGCCGGAAGCGGCCGATGGTGGCAAGCTCGCTCTGGTCCATGACGGCGATCCGGTGCGGCTCGATGCCGAGGCCGGCACGCTGGAGCTCCTGGTCGATCCGGCCGTGCTGGCGACCCGCCTGCCTGCGTCCTACGATCCGGGCCACAACGCGGCCGGGACCGGGCGCGAACTGTTCGGCGTGTTCCGCCGCGCCGTTGGCGGCGCCGAGGGTGGCGCCAGCGTCTTCGGCTTCTGAGCTATAGGAAGTCGCGCATCAGCTTGAGGAAATCCTCGAGCCGGTCGTGATGCACCCAATGGCCGGCGCGCTCGAAGGTGACGACCTTCGCGGTCGAGAAATGCTTCGAGCGGCCGTCTTCTTCCGGGTTCGACGCCCAGCTTTCCTTGCCATAGACCAGCAGGGTCGGGCAGGTGATGCGGCCCCACAGCGCGTGCAGCTCGACCAGCGGGATGTCGTAGGCCGGCCAGACCCGGACGTAATTGTCGAATTTCCAGCTATAGGTGCCGTCCTCGTTCTGGTTGACGCCGTGCTGGGTCAAGTGCCGCGCCTGCTCGGGCGAGAGATGCGTGTTCTCGGCCTGCATGCGGGCGAAGGCATCCTCGATCGAGTGGTAGCGGCGCGGCAGCCTGCCGGCCAGCGCGCGCGTATCCTGGATCCATTTCGCCATGCGCTCATGGATCGGCTGCCCGGCCCGTTCGGCCAGAAGCTTGGGCGACGGACCCAGCCCCTCGATCGCGACCAGCTTGCGGACGTTTTCCGGATAGATGCCGGTATAGCGCAGCGCGATGTTGCCGCCCATCGAATGCGCGACGATGGTGACCGGCGCCAGCTCCTGCTGATGGATCAGCTGCGCCAGATCGTAGACGTAGTTTGCCATCGGGTAGCTGCCGTCATGCGACCACTCGCTATTGCCGTGGCCGCGCAGATCCGGCGCGATGACGTGCCAGTCATGGCGCAACTGCGCCGCGACCCAATCCCAGTTGCGGCAATGATCCTGGCCGCCATGGACCAGCAGCAGCGGCGGCGCGCCGGGATTGCCCCAATCCACGTAATGCAGCCGCAGGCGCTGCGAGAAATAGATCCGCGAGGTCGGACCGGGCATGTCGTCGATCATCGTGCAGGCTCTTCTATTGTCTTGCGCGGTCCATCATGGCACTCGGCCGCCGGCCGGCCTATCCTGAATCGATGCGGCTGGTCGGGGGCAGGAGGGCGTATGCGCTGGACGGTTCGGCTCAGCCTCTTGGCTAGCCTCGCTTTTGCCGCGCCGGTTGCGGCCGCGCCGGTGCTCGACAGCCGCCCGGCCGAGGATGCGGTGCTGTCGACCGACCCCGACGGCCCGTTCTGGCAGAGCATCGCCGGCATCGTTGCTGACGGCGACACGTTCGGGACGCCTCGTCCAGAGCTGCACACCGAGATCCGCTCGCGCTGGTCAGCCGAACATCTCTACCTGCTGTTCATCTGCCGCTATGATCGGCTCAATCTGAAACCCGATCCCGATCCGGCCCACGAGACCCCGCATCTCTGGGACTGGGACGTCGCCGAAGCCTTCATCGCCGGCGACCCGGCGCATCTTGAACGCTATCGCGAGTTCGAGCTCTCGCCGCAGGGCGAGTGGGTCGATCTCGCCATCGATCCGCAGGTCTCGCGCTGGGGCGATCCGGGCTGGAACTCGGGCTTCACCGTTGCCGCGCGGATCGATGCGAAGCGCCACATCTGGTACGGCGCGATGGCGATCCCGTGGAGCGCGCTGACCGATGCGCCGCCGAAGGCCGGCCTTGAGCTGCGAGCCAATTTCTTCCGGATCCAGGGGCCGTCGCCCGATCGCGCGCTGATCGCCTGGCAGGCTACCGGGAAACTGACGTTCCATGTGCCCGAGGCGTTTGGTGTGCTGCGGCTGACGGGCGAATGATATAGGCCGTCAAAGCCCCTCGTCTTGCCAGCGGGAGCCCATAGGCGCGAATCTCGGGCGGGTGCTGCCAATTTTCGTAATTACCGAAAATACTTACCGTCATGGCCGGGCTTGTCCCGGCCATCCACGTCGGGCCGACGCCTGAGAGTTGGACGGATTCAGACGATCTCGCCTGACAAATCATCCCAGCCAGGATTTCCAGCGGTAATCAGGTTGACCTTCCAAGCCCGCGGCCAGTGCTTGACAGTCTTCCGTCGGCTCTCAGGCGTCGGCCCGACGTGGATCCCCGGAACAAGTCCACGGCTGTCCGGCACATGTTTTGCTGGACGCGGTGCATGACATTGATTCTACTCGCTCTTGAGCATCTGGCCGGTGTTCGAGATACGAAATAGGACCAACGTCATGCGCCATCAGGATAACGTTTTTCAGGGTCTGGTGAAGCTTCTTCCGTGGGATGCTTTTGACCGCTTGGTCGAGGCACACGGCAGCGACGTGGATGCCCGGCGGCTTCGGACCAAGGATCAGTTGGTCGCGCTGCTCTATGGACAGTTTTGCGGGGCGGCGAGCCTGCGGGAGATCGAAGCGGGGCTGCAGAGCCACGCCGCCCAACTCTATCACCTCGGCGGCCGCAGGGTCGCACGCTCGACCCTTGCCGAAGCCAACGCTTATCGCCCTGCTGACGTGTTCAGCGGCTTGTTCTCGGCGCTGCTTGGGCAATTCGAGCGCGGCTGGCGGCGCAAGGTCGGCGATGCCGTGCGGCTGATCGATTCCAGCGGCTTGCCGCTCAACGGCTTGAGCCGCGACTGGGCAAGCTTCTCGACCGGGGTCTGCGGCGCGAAGATGCACATCGTTTACGATCCGGACGCCGATTGCCCGATCTATGCCGCCGTGACCCCGGCCAATGTCAATGACATCACCGCCGCCAAGGAAATGCCGATCGAATCGGGAGCGACCTACGTCTTCGACCTCGGCTATTATGACTTCGGCTGGTGGGCAAAGCTCCATGCCGCCGGCTGCCGTATCGTGACCCGCCTCAAGGCCAATACGCCCTTCAGCGTTGTCGAAACACACGCCGTACCGGCCAATTCCTGTGTGCTCAGCGATCACCTCGGCCACCTGCCCAAGCGCCTAGCCGCATCCCGCAAAAACCCGATATCCGGTCTGGTCCGCGAGATCCGCGTCGTCATCGAAACCGGCAAGATCCTGCGGATCTTCACCAATGACCTAAACGCCAGCGCCGAGGAAATTGCCGCCCTCTACAAAAGACGCTGGGCGATCGAGCTGTTCTTCCGATGGGTCAAGCAAACCCTCAAGATCCGCCACTTCTTCGGAACCTCCCAGAACGCCGTGCGCATCCAGATCGCCGTCGCGCTCATCGCCTTCCTGCTGTTGCGCTTGGCTCAGCAAGCCAACAAACTCGTCGAAAGCCCGCTCGCCTTCGCTAGGCTGATCCGAGCCAATCTCATGCACCGCAGGCAGATCCCGACGCTCCTCAACAAACCACAACCACCAAGCCGGCAACCGGGCAAATGGAGTTCACCTTCCACGATCGACGAGCAATCAAAAGGCCGACCGCAACCCAAAGGCTCAAAAATGCCGCGTAGCAAGCCGCGTGCCGGACAGCCGTGGAACAAGTCCGGGGATGACAGTTTTTCCTTTTGGGGCCGTTCGTTAAGCTGCGATTTTGCGCAGCCCCGCCGCCAGCGCTTCGGCATCCGAACCGATCAGCAGATGCAGGCATTCCGGGCCAGCCTGCACCAAACCGCGCTTGGCGATCACCCGCAGCTCGGCCGAATCGATCTTGCCGCCATCCACGAGCGTGACCCGCAACCGCGTGCTGCGCGCGTCGATCTCGCGCAGATTGCCGGCGCCGCCCAGGGCGGCGAGCAGGCGGGTGGCGTCTTTCGGCGTGATCGCAGCGACCGGAACGGGCAGCGGTGCGGTCGCCGCAGACGGCGCCGGATTGCCGAGCGCTGCGCGGATCTCGCTCGCCACCATGTCGGCGATCGGGCCGAGCACGACCTGCAAGGTCGTCTTCGACGGGCGCAGCACGCCGCGCGCACCCAGGCTGCGCAGCGCCGGCTCGTCGATCGCGGCGCTGTCGACCACTTCCAGGCGCAGCCGCGTGGTGCAGGCATCGATATGGCTGAGGTTGCCGGCGCCGCCCAGCGCCTGGGCGAAGGCGCGGCCGCGTTCGGCCGGGAGGGCGGCGCGGGTCGGGGCGGCCGGATCCTCGTCCTCGCGGCCCGGCGTCTTCAGGTTCAGCGCGGTGATCGTGTAGCGGAACACGACGTAATAGACCGCGAAATAGGCAAGGCCGACCGGCAGCAGCAGCAGCGGGTTGGTCGCCTTGCCGTAATTCAGCGCGTAGTCGAACAGCCCGGCGAGAAGCCGAAGCCGAGCTTCACGTCGAGCAGCTGCATGGTGACCATGGACAGCCCGGTCAGCACGGCATGGATCGCGTAGAGGGCCGGGGCGGCGAACATGAAGCTGAACTCGATCGGCTCGGTCACGCCGGTCAGGAACGAGGTCAGTGCCATCGACAGCAGAAGGCCGCCGATCGCCGCGCGCCGTCCCGGCTTGGCTGCGCGATACATTGCGAGGCAGGCGGCCGGCAGGCCGAACATCATGACCGGGAAGAAGCCGGACATGAAGGCGCCCGCGCTCGGATCGCCGGCGAAGAAGCGCTTGAGGTCACCGGTCGTGCCGTTGAAATTGCCGAGCAGGAACCAGGCGATGTTGTTGAGGATGTGGTGCAGCCCGGTCACGATCAGCAGCCGGTTCAGCACGCCATAGACGAACAGCCCGGCCGGCCCGGCGGCCAGGATCGAGCGGCTGAGCCCGTCCAGCCCCTGCTCCAGCGTCGGGAAGCCGAGCCCGAACGCCACGGCCAGCAGCAGGCCGGCGCAGCCCGTGGCGATCGGCACGAAGCGCCGGCCGCCGAAAAACGCCAGATATTCCGGCAGCTTGATGTCCTTGAAGCGATTGTAGAGCGCGCCGGCGATGATGCCGGAGAGGATGCCGCACGGCACGCTGATGGTCGAGACCGTCTTGGCCTTGAAGCCGATGATCGCCAGCTCGCCGACGACATCGGGCGGGATCGCGACCAGCGCCTCGGCGCCCTTGGTCGCGACCAGGAAGCCGACCGCGCCGGCCAGGCCGGCGGCGCCGTGATTCTCATCGGCGAAACCGACCGCGATGCCGATCGCGAACAGCAGGCCCAGATTGGCGAAGATGGCATTGCCGGCGGCGGCGATGAAGGCGATGCCGAGCAGATCGTCCTGGCCCAGCCGCAGCAGCAGCCCGGCGACCGGCAAGACCGCGATCGGCAGCATGAGTGCCCGGCCGAGCTGCTGGACCGGGGCGAAGTTGAAACGGGTCATGGGGCTGCTCCGGCAGTGCGGCTGCGACGGCCGTTGGTGGTGAAGGCGGCGATTCTGAACACGGCGCCGTGCGGCAAATGGACCGGCCCGGCATAGGCGAGCGAATGCGGCCACGGCTCGCTGCCGTCCAGCGTGTAGCGCAGCGTCAGGCCCGGCGCCTCGCAATTGGCGTGGGCCAAGCCGTCACGGATCACGACACCCGGTACCGGCACGCGATAGAAGATGCCGCCGAGGACTCCGTCGAGCCGCGGCAGCTCGCGCTGGCCGAGGCGGTTGGCGAAGCCGTTCCAGTCACGATCCATCGCCGCCTGGCGTTCGGCCCGATCGGCGATCTGCGTCCATCCCGGATCGGCAGCCCAGCAACGCTCCGCCATGGCGATCAGCCGCGGCATCAGCAGATATTCGGCGCGCCCACGGTTGCGCACATTCTCGGCCCAGAGCAGGGCCTGCATACCCAGGATATTGGCCGCACCCGCCTGTGTCAGCCGCGCCATGCCGGCCAGCTTGGCCGGGTCGAGCGCCTGGCCGAGCACGGTGGTGCTTGCCGTCGTATAGATGTCGAGCGGGCAGAACTCATAGGCTTTGCGCGTGTCGATATAGCCGCCCCAGTAATAGCCCGGCTCGGGAGGGTCCTTCTCATAGGCGAGGTCGAGATAGAGGTTGGTGACGTTGCACAGCACCACCTTGTAGCCGAGATTGGCCAGGCGATAGGCGATGTCCTCCTGGCCCCAGCCCCAGACATTGTTCCAGACATAGGTCCGGACATCGCCGTCGAGCAGCCGCGTCTCGGGCTCGCTGCGCCCGTCCTTGTGCCGCAGCGCGATCTCCTCCCAGCCGGCCATGGCGAGGCCGCTTCCAGCCAGGATGCGACGCAGCCTTTCGAAGAACCAGCCGAGCAGCGCATGCGCATCGGCCAGGCCTTCGCGCTGCATCGTGGCGCGGCACAGCGGCGAGCCGTCCCAGGCGCCATGCGGGACCTCGTCGCCGCCGGTATGGATCGTGCGCAGCGGCGTATCGGCCGCGTCGTACATTGCCTTGATGTCGCGCACGACCGCATCGAAGAAGCGATAGATCGGTTCGGCCCCGATACAAACGACATTGTCATGCCAATGCTGGACCGATTCGTAAGCGGAACGATCGTCGGGATCGTCCAGCCGATAGGCCTCGGCCTCGTCCGGCCGGCCCTCCGCCATCAGCCGGCGCCAGCGGCTGCGCATGGCCAGGATGGCGGCGCGGGCATGGCCGGGCAGGTCGATCTCGGGGATGATCTCGATATGCCGTGCGCGGGCGTAGTGCAGGATCTCGATGAAATCCGCCCGGCTGTAGAAGCCGCTGCCCTGGTGGCCGCGCTGATCGGCGCCCGAGCCGAAGGACGGGATCAGGCAATCCGTCTCGTCCTGGGTGAAGCCGCGGCGCGACCCGAGCCCGGTCAGCTCCGGCAGCGACGGGATTTCCAGCCGCCAGCCTTCATCGTCGGTCAGGTGGAAATGCAGCGTGTTCAGCTTGTACAGCGCCATCAGGTCGAGCACGCGCAGCACGGTCGCCTTGTCGGAGAAATTGCGCGCGACGTCGAAATGCAGACCGCGATAGCCGAAGCGCGGCGCGTCCTCGACCGTGCAGCACGGCACGGCGAGACTGTGCTGCGGCCGGCGCCAGGCTTCGACCGGCAGCAGCTGCAGCAGGCTCTGGATGGCATGGAACACGGCAGCCGGCGAGCCGCCGGTGATGGTGATGCCCTCCGCGCCGACAGTCAGGCGATAGGCTTCGTCGAGGCCGGCATCGAGGCGCAGCATGATCGCGGCGGCATCGCCGGCGGTTAGCGCCAGCTTTCCCGTCATCAGCTTGGCCAAGGCATTGCGCAGATAAAGCGCTTCGGAGGACAGCTCGGCGCCGCCGGCGACCGTCGCATCCGGACCGAGCGTGAAGTTACCGCCGGGATAATCGGCAGCGCGGGGTGTCGGCGTGATCCGCCCGACCGCTTCGGCCGGCAACAGGGTCAGGGGCGCGTTCCGCTCGAAGCGCAGCACCGGCGTCTCGGCCGGGACCAGATCCTGTTCGCCGCGCATGAGCTGGTCGGCCGGCGCAAAGGGCGCGATCTGGGCATCGCCGATGCCCTCGGCGAAAGCGCCGGGCGTGCCGTCGGCATAGACGATGAAGAAGCCGTCCGGGGCGTCGGTCTCCTGCAGCAGCCACAATGCGCCGGCGAAGCCGATCCGGCAGCTCTGGCCGGGCCGCAGCGCACCGAATTCCGCAGCGGGCGCGAGGCGCATCAGATCGCCGTTGACGTGGCCGATCGCGGCATGGCCGCCGACGCTGTCGGCGTGGATCATCCGGCAGAAATTGAAATAGATCGCCCAACCCTGGGCCGGCAGCGGCACCGGGCCGCGATTCGTAATGGTCAGCTCGGCGCGGAAGGTCAAGGCCGCGCGGTCGTTGCCGAGCAGGGTGAAGCCGATGGCGAGATCGGTGCCGCGCGGGTATTTGGCAGTTTCATGCATGATCGGGGCGGCTCACGAAGCGGCGAAGGCGGCGGCGAGATGGGCGCGCACCGCCGCCGCGGAGTCGAGCGTCAGCGCCTCGGTCGCGGCTGCGATGCAGCGGCTGAGATCGAGCGGCCGCAAGGCGGCCTTGACCGAGGGCACGGCCGCGGCGGTCGCCGACAGCTCGCGCACGCCGAGCCCGACCAGCAGCCCGGCCGCCAGCGGATCGGAGGCGAGGCCGCCGCACACGCCGGTCAGCTTGCCATGCCTGGCACCGCCTGCGGCCGCCTGCGCGATCATGCGCAGTACGGCGGGATGCAGCGCATCGAGCTCGGCGGCCAGCGCCGGATTGCCGCGATCCATGGCCAGCACGTATTGCGTCAGATCATTGGTGCCGATCGACAAGAAATCCGCCTCGGCCGCCAGGATATCGGCGGTGATGGCGGCGGCCGGCGTCTCGATCATGATGCCGAGTTCGATCGGCTCGGCAAGGCCGAGCTTCTGCTTCTCCTCTTCGAGCATGATCCGCACGGCGCGCAGCTCGGCCAGCGAGGCGACCATCGGCAGCATGATCCGGCATTGCCCGCGCGGCTCGACCCGGAGGATCGCGCGCAGCTGGGTGCGCAGCAGCTCCGGCTGTTGCAGCCCGATGCGGATGCCGCGCACGCCCAGAGCCGGGTTCTCCTCTGCCGGCATGGCGAGATAGGCCAGCGGCTTGTCGGCGCCGGCATCGAGGGTGCGGATGATCAGCGGCCGGCCGCTGAGCCGGTCGCCGCAGCCTGGTATTGCGCGCGCTGCTCGTCCTCGTCCGGCGCGGAACGGCGGTCGAGGAACAGGAATTCCGAGCGCAGCAGCCCGCAGCCTTCGGCGCCGTTGGCGACGGCCGCCGCGGCCTCGTCGGCACCGCCCAGATTGGCGAAGACCTCGACGCGCAGCCCGTCGGCCAGGCGGCAATCGGCACCGGCCTGCGCCAGATCGGCGGCCCGCTTGGCGCGGCGCCGGGTCAGCGCCTGCTCGGCCGCAGCGCCGGCGCCCGGTTCCGGATTGACTTGCAGCCGGCGCGACTCGGCCTCCAGGATCAGCGCCGTGCCGTCGGCGATCCTCAGCACCTCAGAACCCATCGCAACCAAAGCCGGGATGCCGGCCGCGGCGGCCAGGATCGCGACATGCGAGGTCGGGCCGCCGCCTGCCGTGGCGATGCCGGCGATGCGGCTGCGGTCGAGCAGCACGAGCTGCATCGGCAGCAGCTCCTCGGCGATCAGGATGGCGCGCTCGGGCAGCACCGGTGCCGCGTCCGCGCCGGCCAGGGTCAGCAGCACCTGCCGCTCCAGGTCGCGCAGATCGGCGACGCGCTCACGCAGCCGGGCGTCGTCGAGCCGTTCGAGCTGAGCCGCCTGCGCCTCGACCGTCCTGCGCCAGGCGGCGCCCGCGCTACGCCCGGTTGCGATCAGATTTTGCGCGGTTTCGATCAGGTCCGGATCGTCGAGCAGCGCCAAATGCGCGCCCAAAATCTCCTGTTGCGCCGCGGCCGCCCCCTCGCGCGCCGGCCGAGCCGCTCGGCGACGCGCGCCAGCGCCGATGCCAGCGCCGCCGTCTCGGTCGCCGGATCCGTACCCTGCTCAGGCGGCTCCAGCGCCGGCGGATCGACCCGGATAGCCACGCCGATGGCCAGGCCGGGCGCCGCAGTCACGCCGCGCAGGACGACGCGCTCCTCCGGCCCGAACGGCGCCTTGACCGGCGCGGCGACGGCCACGGGCCGGGCCGGCGCGTCCGGCGGCAGCTCGGCTGCTTCGCCCATGCCGCTTGCCAGCAGGGCGGCAATGGCATCGACTGCGGCGGCGGCATCCGCGCCGGTGCCGCGGATCGTGACCCGCGTGCCGAGCGCCACGCCGAGCGTCAGCAACCCGGCCGGGCTGCGCAGATTGACCCGCCGCCCGCTGGCTTCCAGCGCCAGTGCCGCCTCGAAACCCTTGGCGCAGGCGGCGAGCGCCGCGGCCGGCCGGGCATGGATGCCGTGGCGCAACGGCACGGCAAGCTGGCGCTCGGCTTCAGCGCCGCCGCTCTCGGCCGCCGCCTCGACGGTGCCGCCGGTCAGCTCGAACAGGAAATCGCCCGGCGCCACGCTGCAATCCGTGGCGGTGCGGGCAATGCGGAACGCGTCGCCATTGGTGATCACGATCGGCGTCAGCAGGCTCTTGGCGTTCTGCGCCAGAAAATCCAGTTCGAAGCGCAGCAGCAGATCGCCGGCCTCGACCTGCTGGCCGATCCGCGCCAGCACCTCGAAGCCCTTGCCGTCGAGCGCCACCGTCTCCAGCCCGACATGCATGACCAGCTCGGCGCCGTTGCTCGCGCGCAGCGTCACGGCGTGTCCGGCGCGGTGGATCGCGATGATCTCGCCGGCGCAGGGCGCATGCAGCGTCGAACCGGTCGGGTCGATCGCGACGCCGTCGCCCAGCATGCGCTGGGCGAAGACCGGGTCGGGCACCTCGTCCAGGCTGGTGACCCAGCCCTGCATCGGCGCCACGAGGGTAAGCGTCGCGAGCCGCATCAGCATCATAGGCTCCGGCTGGCGGTCAGCCGGCGCAGCGCCTGCCATTTGGCGTCGTCCATCATCTCGTCGGCGAAGATCGCGACCCCGGAAGCGCCGGCGCCGATCGCCAGCTTGGCGGTCTTGGTAAAACTCGCCTCGTCCATCGGCCCGACGAAGAGCCCGCTATAGAGCGGCTGCTTCACTGCGGCGACGCCTTCGCGCGTCTGGTCGGCGACCCACTCCGGCCCTTCCTCGTAGAAGTCGTTGTAGAGCATGGGCAGGAAGGCATCGAGATGCCAGCTGCCCCAATCCTGCCGGACATTCTGCCGGGCACCGCTCGGCCCGGGAAGACCGCGGCGGTGATCATCTTGCCCTTCTCATGGGCAGCCGGGACGAGATAGTCGTTGACCAGATCGTCGACCATCTGCCAGCGGAATTCGAGCCAGGCCTGTTCCAGCTTGGGGTCGGTGATGCCGTCGATCGGGTCGATGCCGTGCAGCGCCTTGAAGCGCGCGCGCTCATAGGGCGTGTAGCCGTAGTCGTAAGCGGGATAGACCTTGTCCTGGACGATGCCGTATTTCGACCAGAGGCCCTTGGGCAGGATTGCGTCGGGGTGGCGGATATAGTCGAGATGGATGCCGGTCAGCTCCGGGATCGCGGCCAGCTCCTTGACCGTACCCTGGACCCATTCGCGCACTTCGGGCCGGCCGGGGTCAAGAAAGCGGTAGAACGGCACATAGGCCGGCTTGTCGACGGCGGATTCGCCCTTGGCGTTGACGTTGTACCAATCCGGGTGGTTTTTCATGATGTCGTCGAGCAGGCAGGGCATCGACCACATCCAGCCATGCACCTCCAGCCCCTCGGCCTTGGCCAGCGGCAGGATCTCGCCTAGCCAGTCGCGCTGCACCGGCAGCCGCGTGCTGGGGAAATAGGCGTGCTTGCCGTCGTAGATCTCCGGCAGGATCGCGTTGACGCCGGCGGCACGCAGCAGGGCAAAACGGCGCTTCCACTCATCGGTCGTCCGCTCGGTGTTGTTCGGCACCCAGACCCAATTCTTGAGCGACGCCTCGGCGCGGGCCCTGCCGGGCAGCAGCGTGCTGCCGGCGAGCGCCGACAGGCCGAGCCCGGCCGTCTTGAGAAAACCACGCCTGTTGCGATCGAACCCCGTCATGAACCAACCCCCTTAAGAATAAACAGCCGCTGCAAAAACCCCTCTCCCGCATTGCGGGAGAGGGAGGGGCCCGCGAAGCGGGAGGGTGAGGGTCGAGCCGCCGACAAGACCGTAGGAGTGTTCGTTTCGGCGCTGGCGCGCCGGACCCTCATCCGGCTCGCTGACGCTCGCCACCTTCTCCCGCAGTGCGGGAGAAGGGCTCGATGGATCGACACGCTTCAACTCGACAGTTCTCCCCTGATTGCCGCCTTGCGCGGCCTTAGCTTTTCAGCGCGCCGCCGAGGCCCAGATGCCGTCGACCCAGGTGCCGAGCACCTCCAGCCCGGGGCTGAGCAGCGTCAGATCGGCGGCGAAGCCCGGCGCGATCCGGCCGCGCCGATCGGCGAGTCCCAGGAACTCGGCCGGATAGAGCGACGCCATGCGCAGCGCCTCTTCGAGCTCGAGGCCGAGCAGCGAGAGGCAGTTGCGGATGGCGGCCGGCAGGTCGAGATCGGCGCCGGCCAGCGTGCCGTCGGCCGTGGTCAGCTTGCCGTCGCGCCGCAGGATCGTGGCGCCGTAGAGCACGAAGCTGTCGGCAGAGGTGCCGAGGGGCGGCATCGCGTCGGTCACCAGGAACACCTTGCCGCGCGGCTTGGCATCGAGCGTCAGGCGCAGCAGTGCCGGATGGACATGGATGCCGTCGGCGATGATGCCGCACCAGGTCGCCGGATCCGTCATGCCGGCCGCGGCGATGCCCGGATCGCGGTTCGCGACTGGCGGCATGGCGTTGAACAGATGGGTAAAGCCGGTCAGGCCGGCCGCGATTGCGGCTTGGGTCCGCTCATAGCTCGCGCCGGAATGCGCGGCCGAGACGGCAATACCGGCGGCGGCCCATACGGTTGATCGCGGCGTCGTCGACATTCTCGGGCGCCACGGTCACCAGCAGCTTGCCGCCGGGGAACTGCCCGGCCCAGCCACACAGCTCGTCGATATCGGCAGGTGTCGGCTTGCGGATGAAATCGGCCTTGTGCACGCCGCGGCGCTCGACACTGAGATAGGGACCTTCCAGATGCAGCCCCAGCACGCCGCTGCCGCGCTGGCCGGTGAGCGCGATGGCAGCTCGGGCGGCCGCGCGCATCTTCTCGGCGTCATCGGTGACGAGGGTCGGCAGCAACCCGGTCGTGCCGAAACGGCGATGGGCGGCAACGATGGTGCGGATCGTCGCCTCGTCGGGCGTCTCGTTGAACAGCACGCCACCGCCGCCATTGACCTGGGCGTCGATGAAGCCGGGCACGAGGAGTGCGCCCTCGGGCAGCCTGACCGTTTCGACGCCGCCGGGCGGTTTGCCGATATCGAGGATGGCTCCGTCCTCGATCAGCACGCCTGCATCGTCCAGCATGGTCTCGCCCGTGAAAATCCGGGCACCGGTCAGGGTGCGGCGCATCAGACCGTCTCCGTCACCTTGAGCAGATGGGCCGGCCGGTCCGGGTTGCGGCCGCGCGCCGTCGCCAGGCTGTGCACCGCCATGTAGAAGCTTTGCACCGCGGCGAGCGGCGCCACTTCCGGCGGCAGATCGGGTAGGGTCGGCAGCGCGACCGTGCCGTCGAGCGTCGTGTCGGTGCTCAGCACCGGAGCCTTGAGATCGAGCAGCCGGCGGATCACGGCACCGCTCGAGCTTGCCGTCTCGTCGTGTTGCGTCAGCACGATCGCCGGGAAATCCGGCCCCGGCCAGTTCGAGCGGGCCATGGATCACCTCGGCCGCGCTGAAGGCTTCCGCGTGGATCCGGCAGGTTTCCTTGAACTTCAAGGCCATTTCCGCGGCCGCACCAGTGCCGAGGCCGCGGCCGATGACATAGAGGCCCTGAGACTTGAGCAGTATCTGCAGCGCGGGGTTCCAGTCGAGCCGTGTCGCCTGCGTGAGCCAGCCAGGCGTAGCGGCGACATGCTGCTTCAGCGCCGCATCGTCCTGCCAATGGGCGACCAGCTGCAGGAAGGCAAAGGCCGCCGTCAGATAGGACTTCGTCGCGGCGACGCTGATCTCTTTCCCGGCGCAGAGCGGGATGAACAGATCGGCCAGCTTGGCCAGCGGCGATTCTTCGTCATTGACCATGCAGACGACATAGGCGCCGCTGCTTGCTGCGGCTTCGGTGAGCCGCAGCAGATCGGGGCTGCGGCCGGATTGCGAGACGGCGATGAACAGCGCGTTCTTGAGCTGCAGCGGCGCCTTGTAGAGCGAGGCGACCGACGGGCCGATCGAGGCGACGGGCAGGCCGAGCCGGGTCTCGATCAGGTATTTGCCATAGGCGGCGGCGTGGTCGGAGCTGCCGCGCGCGCAGGTGACCACGACGCTCGGCCGGAGTTCCTGCATCTTGGCGGCGAACAGCTTGAACAGCGGAGCGCAGCGCTCGATCTGGCGCTGAACCGCTTCACTGGTTTCGGCCGCCTCGCGGGCCATGGCGGGCAGATCGGCAGGGGCGGTCATGGGCGTCTCTCGATCGAAGGATTTTGGGAGAAGGGAACCGGCGGGTCGGTCAGGTTGAGCTCGACCACGACGTCATAGGCATCGCCGCGATATTGCGAGCGGACGAATTCCAGCGGGCAGCCATTGGCCAGGAAGGTGCGCCGCTCGATGTAGAGCGCCGGCGCGCCGGCCGGGGCGTTCAGGATCTCGGCCTGCTGCGGGTTCAGTACGATGGCGCTCAGCCGCTGCAGCGCGCGATGCGGCGGATGGCCGAGCCGGCGCAACGTGTCGTAGAGCGAGCTGCCGACGGCAAGCGGATCGGGCAGGAAGCGGCAGGGAATCGCCGCCAGTTCGATCGCGATCGGGCTGGCATCGGCCAGGCGGACGCGCCAGAGGCGGCTGACCGGATCGCCGGCCGAGAGGCCGAGCGCCATGATCTCTTCCGGCGTCGCCGGGCCAATCGTCCGGCTGAGCCAGCGCGAGGCCGGATCGAGGCCACGCGACTGCATGTCCTCGGTGAAGCCGGTCAGCACCGACAGCGCCTGCTCGACATGGATGCGCCGAATATAGGTGCCGGCGCGCGGCCGCTGGTCGATCAGCCCGTCGCCGGCCAGCTCCTGCAGCGCCTTGCGCAGGGTGACGCGCGAGGACGTTCAGCCGCTCCGCCAGCTCGCGCTCGGCCGGTAGCGGCGCCTCGGGCCGCAGGACGCCGCCGGCGATCAATCGGCGCAAATGGCGCGCGAGCTGCAGATAGAGTGGCAGCGCATCTTCGGGCGACAGCGCGCCGCTGTCGAACAGGTCGAGGTCGTGGGCGATCTCACCCATGGCGCCGCGCCATCAGGATGGCACCGTCGACCGCGTCGCCTTGCGGCTTGGCCAGCACGGCCTGCGCCCAAGGCGGCAACCACGCTTCGAGTGCCGGGCCAAGGCCGCCCATCAGACAGATCCTGGCCGCGCCGAGCGCGCGCAGCCGGCGGATGAACACGCCGACATGGCCGACCGCGCGCTCCAGGATCGCCGCTGCGACCGGGGTCGCCCGACTGGGCGAAGCCCAGCGTGTCGCGGGCGAATTCGGCATAGTCGCGCGGCTTTGCGCTATTGGCCCAGGCAACGACCTGCGGCGGGTGGCCGCCCAGCCGCTTCATCACGCTGGCAGTGAAATCGGTCGCGGGACCAAGCCCGTCATGGCCGAGCAGGGCGGCGCGTACCGCCTCGCGACCGATATCGGCACCGCTGCCCTGGTCCGAGACCTCGAAGCCCCAGCCGCCGATCGACTGCGGTTCGCCGCGGATCACGGCATAGCCGACGCTGCCGGTGCCAATGCTGATGATGGCGCCGTCCTGGCCGGCAAAGGCGCCGAGGCAGGCGGTATGGGCATCGGTGTCGACCGCGATGCTGGCGAAGCCCGGCCCGGCGGCGCGCACCCGCTCGACATCGACCGGCCCGGTGATGCCGGCGAGGCCGAGCCCGGCATGGATCTGCGGCAGCGCGTCCCGGCCGAGCCCGGCCTTGGCCAGGGCCTGGTCGGTCGCGCCCAGGATCGAGGCCCAGGCCTCGGCCAGTCCGAGCCGGATATTGGTCGCGCCGGCGACACCAGCGCCGCGCTCCAGGCCCTGCGCATCGACCAGCCGAACCCGGCACCCGGAGCCGCCGCCATCTACGCCCAGGAATAAGCTCTCCGTGCCCGACATGATCCGCCTCACCGCTCGGCTTCGGTAATACCAGAGAGATACCAGGCGACGAGGCGCCAAATTTGTCAATTTCGTCTATCTGCCGAAACGCGCCGTAAGCCTTGTCAAAATCAGTTTGATTCACGGATTCGGCCCTGTCCGGCGTCTCCGAATTCCTGTAGTCGAGCGGCATCTCGGATAAGACCACAGCAGAGGTCGGGACCATGGTTTCGAGTGGAACGGAACATGTCGGGCAGCGTTTTCGCGAGCTCGATCGCTGGACGACCGGCGATGTGCTGGAGGCGCTCTGGGCTGGGCAGTCCCGCGCCGTCGCGGCCGGGCTGGCGGCGCTGCCGGCGATCGGTGCAGCAATCGACGCCGCGGCGGCGCGTCTCGGCGAGACCGGCCGGCTGATCTATGTCGGCGCCGGTTCCTCGGCCGTGCTCGGCGCCTTGGACGGGCTCGAACTGACGCCGACCTTCAACTGGCCGGCCTCGCGCGTCGTGGTCGTGCTGGCCGGCATCGCCGATCTGCATGACGGCTTCGACGGCGCGGTCGAGGACGATGCCGGCGCCGGCCAAGCCAAGCTCGCGGCCGCCGGCTGCGGCCCTACCGATGTCGTGATCGGCATCTCGGCCAGCGGCAACAGCGCTTTCACAGTCGGCGCCTTGGCGACGGCGCGGGCGCGCGGCGCCATGACCCTGGGCATCGCCGGCAATGCCGGCTCGCCCTTGCTGGCGGCGGCCGAACACCCGATCCATATTGCGACCGGCGAAGAGGTGATCGCCGGCTCGACCCGACTCGCCGCCGGTACGGCGCAGAAATGCGTGCTGAACTTGTTCTCGACCGGCCTCATGGTCCGGCTCGGCTATGTCTACGGCAATCTGATGATCAATGTCCGCGTCGAGAACGCGAAACTGCAGCGCCGCGCCCTCGACATGCTGCGCGGCATCACCGGCTGCAGCGAAGCCGACGCGGTGGCGACGCTCGCCGCCTGCGCCGGGGATCTCAAGCAGGCCGTGCTGGTGCTGAACGGCATGACGCCGGAAGCGGCCAAGGCCGCACTGGCGCAGGCCGGGGGGAATCTGCGCCGGGCGATGCGCTAAGCGACCGCGCGACGTTCCGAGATCTGGTCCCGCGCGGCGGCACGAGCCACTTCGATATTGGGCTTGTAGCGCACTTGCGGCGGCTTCAGCCCGTGGGTGACTAGCACGTGGCGGACCGCCGGTCGCGCCCCGCTGACAAAGACTGCCGCGCCGCGGCGGTCCATGCGCCGGACGAAGCCTTCGAGCATTGCCGCAGCGGTCGAATCCATCACCGGCACGGCGGCGAAGTCGATGATGTAGGCCTTGGCCTGCTGTCCGATCCGGTCGAGCGTGGCTGAAACGCTCGACGCCGCGCCGAAGAAGAAAGCGCCGGAGATGCGGTAGACGACGATATCCGGATCGCTGGCCAGAGCGGCGTCATAAGCGGTGCGCGGTGTATCGGCCTGATCCTCTTCCGACGGCAGCAGCGGATTATCGATCTCGATCGCTTGCGCCATGCGGTGGACGAAGAGCAGCACGCCGATGCCGAAACCGACCAGGATGCCTTCGGTCAGGTCGCGGAACACGGTCAGCAGGAAGGTGGTCAGCAGCACGACGGCATCGCCGCGCGAGGCACGCAGCAGGGTCGCGAAGGCATGCTTCTCGGCCATGTTCCAGGCGACGACCGCGAGCACGCCGGCCAAGGCGGCGAGCGGGATGAAGCGGGCGAGCGGTGCCGCGACGAGCATGAACAGCAACAGGAATAGCGCGTGCAGCATGCCGGCAACCGGGCCGCGGGCGCCGGCGCGGATATTGGTGGCGGTGCGCGCGATGGCGCCGGTCACGCAGATGCCGCCGAACAGGGGCGAGGCGATATTGGCGACGCCCTGCGCGACCAGCTCGCAATTCGAGCGGTGCCGACGCCCGGTCATCGAATCCGCGACCACGGCCGACAGCAGGCTCTCGATACAACCGAGCAGCGCGAAGGAGATCGCCGTCGGCAGCAGCTCGATCGCCTTCGCGACCGAAAAGGGCGGTAGATGCGGCGCCGGCAGCGTCTGCGGGATGCCGCCGAAGCGGCTGCCGATGGTCTCGACCGGCAGGTGGCACAGCGTCGCCAGCGCTGTCGTCAGCACGACTGCGATCAGGAACCCCGGCCAATGCGGGCGGACACGCCGCAGCGCGATGATCGTTGCGATCACGAACAGGGTCAACCCGATCGCCGCCGGATTGGCGCTCGGCAGGGCCGGACCCAAGGCCGCCAACTTCTCGACGATGGGCCCCGGCTCCTTGCCGGGCAGCGTCAGCCCAAGCAGATCCTTGATCTGGCTGGCAAAGATGATGACCGCGATGCCTGCAGTAAAGCCGACGGTAACCGGATAGGGAATATATTTGATGAAGGTACCGAGCCGTAGGAAGCCGATCGTTATCAGGATCGCGCCCGACATCATCGTCGCCAGCAGCAGCCCGTCGACGCCGAACCGGTCGACGGCGGCAGCGACCAGCACGATGAAAGCGCCGGCCGGACCGCCGATTTGAAAGCGGCTGCCGCCCAGCGCCGAGACGACGAAACCGCCGACTGCCGCGGTGTAAAGACCGCGATCCGGCGTCACACCGCAGGCGATGGCGATCGCCATCGACAGCGGCAAGGCCACGATCGCGACGGTCAGCCCGGCGATCAGGTCGGCGCGGAAATCCGCCGCGCCGTAGCGCTCGCGCAGGATGGTGACGAGCTTGGGCGTAAACAGCTCGGCGAAGCTCGGGGCAGCAGCACCAATGGCCATGGCGGTCGATCTAGCCTCGGGTGAGCCGCGCAACCCCAGCCCGACCTGCCTCGGTCAGTCCCGGTTATCGCCGCGCGGCGTGGGTCGCTTGAGCCGGACGCCCCGTCCGCCGCCGGTGCTCGGCGCATTGTCGCCGATCAGTTCGATCCCGGCCGCGACGAGGGCTTCGATCACCTTGGTCAGCGTGTCGACGACGCCCCGGACATTGCCCTCGCTTGCCTCCATCCGCTGGATGGTCGGCGGCGAGACGCCGGAAAGTTCGGCCAGGGTCTTCTGGTCGATTCCCAGCAGGGCCCGGGCGGCGCGCATCTGTGCGGCGGTGATCACCGGCCAACTCCCCTTCTACACCCCAGTATTAACATATGAACTGGTTATAGTGATGTTAAAAATATCAATGATGCTATGTGAAACGTGATCCGGCCCGGTGCTTAGCCGCTATTGCGCAGCCCAGCCGCGATGCCGTTGATCGAGAGATGGATTGCCTGCACCACGCGCGGATCGCTGTTGCCGGCGCGGTGGCGCTTAAGCAATTCGACCTGAACATGGTTCAGCGGATCGAGATAGGGGAAGCGGTTGCGGATCGACCGCATCAGCAGCGGGTTGCGTTCGAGCAGATCCTGCTGGTCCATGATCGCCAACAAGGCACCGATCGATTCCTGCCATTCGGCACGCAGCCGGCGGAAGATCTCCGCGGCAAGCGCCTTGTCCTCGACCAGCCCGGCATAGCGCGACGCGATGGCGATGTCGCTCTTGGCCAGCACCATGTCCATGTTCGACAGCAGCGTGGTGAAGAACGGCCAGTCGCGATACATCGCCTGCAGCCGCGTCAGGCCGTCTTCGGGATGAGCCGCGAGCCAGGCCTTGACCGCGGCGCCGAAGCCGTACCAGCCGGGCAGCATCAGCCGGCACTGCGCCCAGCCGAAGACCCACGGAATGGCGCGCAGATCCTCGATCTTCGTCGATTTCTTGCGCGAGGCCGGGCGGCTGCCGATATGTAGATTGGCGATCTCGCCGATCACCGTCGATTCCAGAAATAGCGCTCGAAGCCGGGCGTGTCGTAGACGAGGTCGCGATAGGCGGCATAGGCGCTGGCCGACAGCTCGGCCATGGCGGCGAGGTAGTCCGGCTTGGTCGAATTATGGCCGGGCTGCGGCAGCACGGCCTCCAGCGTGGCGGCGGCCAGGATCTCCAGGTTGCGCCGGCCGACTTCCGGGTTCGAATATTTGCCGGCGATGACCTCGCCCTGTTCGGTGATGCGGATGCCGGCCTGCACGGCGCCTTCGGGCTGGGCCAGGATCGCCTGATAGCTCGGCCCGCCGCCGCGGCCAACCGAGCCGCCGCGGCCATGGAACAGGCGCAGCCCGACATCGTGGCGCTTGAACACCTCGATCAGCGCGATCTCGGCCTGATACAGCTCCCAGCCTGAGGTCAGGAAGCCGCCATCCTTGTTGCTGTCCGAATAGCCGAGCATGACTTCCTGGACGCGCTCGCGGCTGTCGAGCAGGCGCTGATAGGCCGGCAGGCCGAGCAGCCGCTGCATCACCAGGCCGCTATTGCGCAGATCCTGGATCGTCTCGAACAGCGGCACGATATTGACATCGAGTTCGCCCTCGCGCGGCCGCAGCATGCCGGCTTCCTTGAGCAGCAGCGCCACTTCCAGCACGTCGGACACGCCGTCCGCCTTGGAGATCACGTAGTTCGGCACCGCACCCTTGCCGTAGCGCCGATGCGCTTCTGCCGTGGCGCGCAGGATCGCCAGCTCCGACCGTGTCGTCTCGGAATACTCCAGATAGGGCGAAGCGAGGGGCCGTGCCGTCTGCAGCTCTTCCAGCAATAGCGCGATCCGGCCGGCCTCGTCGCGGCCGAGATAATCGGTGCCGGGACAGGTCGCTTCGAACAGCTCGGCGATCGTCGCCTCATGGACGTCGGAGTTCTGGCGCAGATCGATGCCGGCCAGATGGAAGCCGAACAGCTCGACTGCACGGCGCAGCATGCGCAGCCTGCCGCGCGCGAGAGTGGCCGAGCCGTTGGCCGTCAGCGAGTGGTGCACGATGTCCAGCTCGGCGCGCAGCTCCGCCGTATCGGCATAGGGCGGCGCGTCGCCGACCGCCTGGCGCGGCAGCTCGGCATGGTCGAGCGCCCGCGCCGTGGCGGCGAGCCGGGCATAGATGCCGGTGATGGCGCGGCGATAGGGCTCGTCGAGCCGGCGCGGCGAATGATCGGGCGAGCGCGCGGCCAGTTCGAGCACCTCGTCGCTGACCTCGACCAGCGTGGCGTCGATCGAGAGCTCGCCGCCCAAGGCATGCAGCTCGTCCAGGTAATGCTCCAGTGCCCGCTTGCTCTGCAGCCAGAGCGCGCGGTTCAGCACCTCCATGGTCACGAAGGGATTGCCGTCGCGGTCGCCGCCGATCCAGCTGCCGATGCGCAGGAACGAGGGCAGATCTCCTTCGGTCCAGGCGGGATCGCTCCTGCCCAGCTGATCCTCCAGCGCGGCATAGAAACGCGGCAGCTCGGACAGGAAGGTGTAGCCGTAATAGGCCAGGCCGTTGGCCACCTCGTCGGCGACAGTCGGCTTGACCCGGCGCAATATGCTGGTCTGCCACAGCGTCAGCACGGCGCGGCGCAGCGTATCCTCGCTCGCCTCCAGCTCCTCCGGCGTCAGCGTCTGGCGGTCGCGCTCGTCGAGCAGCCGCGCCACTTCGCGCTCGCGATCGAGCGTGCTCTTGCGCCGGACCTCGGTCGGATGCGCGGTCAGTACCGGGGCCACGCGGATCTGCCCGAAGAACCGCTTCAACGCCGGTCCGGCAAGTCCGGCCTCGGCGGCGCGGGCCAGCGCCCGGCTCATGCTGCCTTCGCGCCGGGCACCGGCTCGAGTCATGGCATGGGCGCGGGTGCGCCGGATGTGGTGCTGGTCCTCGGCGATATTGGCGAGGTGGGAGAAGTAGCTATAGGCGCGGACGATCTGCACGGTCTGCTCGGGACCGAGGCCGTTCAACGTGACTTCCAGTTCGCGGCGCGCCGTGTCGTCCTCGTCGCGGTGGAAGCGAACCGAATTCTGCCGGATCGCTTCGACGATGTCGTAGACGGCATCCCCTTCCTGCTGGCGTACCGTATCGCCGAGGACGCGGCCGAGCAGGCGGATATCTTCGCGCAGCGGCAAGTCCTTATCCGGGATTTCGGAAGGGTCGGGAGTCGACATGCTGAGGTGTCCACCGTCGAGGTTGCGCCGCAACAATACCATGTTTGCGGCGCAGCGCTTTGTTCAGGAACGGCAATTTCGTCGAACAACTGCTGCTCGGCGGCAGTTTGACGCTGCGCAGCCCAGTCGATAGACTCGCGCGAGGGCTTGCTGGGGGCATCGCCATAGACTGGATCCGACGAATCGCCGGCTGGCGCGCGGTGCTGCTGTGCGGCTTCGTGCTGGCCCTGGCTGGCGCCGCGGCGCTGCTCGATCATCTGTCCCTGGATTATGACGAGCTGTTCTCGATCTATTTCGCCGAGCGCGGGCCGTCATTTCTTCTGAATGAAGGGTGGCGCCACGAAACCAACCCGCCGCTCTATTTCCTGTTGCTCGATGGCTGGATCGGGCTGTTCGGCGACTCCGCGGTCGCGGTGCGGTCGCTGTCGCTTCTGTTCGGCGCGGCGACGATTCCGGTCGTCTTCGCCATTGGCCGCGCGGTCGCGCGGCAGAGCGGACGCGGCGATGGGATGGCCTGGCTCGCGGCGGCGCTCTACCTGACCACCGCCGTGACGGCGCGCTATGCCCTGATGGCACGACCCTATTCGTTGAGCCTGCTGTTCATCGCCGTTGCCGCCCTGGCGCTGGTCCAGGCGATCGACGCACCGCCGGTCCGTGTGCGGCGCTGGTCGCTGATCTTTGCCGCCGCCGGGCTGGTGGCGCTCTATGCCCATGATGCAGCGCTGTTTTTCCTGGCGGCGGCGGAGGCGGTGTTCGCGCTGGACTGGCTGATCCGGCGGCGCAAGACGCTGCGCATCCTGGCCGATTGGCTGCTGCCGCAGCTCCTGCTGCTGGGCGGTGCGGCGCCGCAGCTCGCGATCATCCTGGCCCAGCGCAACTCGGCCAATCTCGCCTGGATTCCGCCGTCCAGCCTGGCGGGCTGGACGCAATATACAATCGAGCTGTTGTCGGGGCATGAATACCCGTTCGGTACCTTGCAGGCTCAGGCGCTGTCGGCGACGGTGCTTGTCCTGCTGGTCGTGGTGCCGCTCCGGACGAGGCGCAGCGCCGTGGCGCCGCTTGCCGCGCTGACGGTATTGGGCCTGGCACTGCTCGCCGGGACAGGGATCCTGCTGCCGCGCACGGCGCTCTGGCTGCTCATCCCGGCTGCGGTGCTGCAGGCCGCGGCGTTGGCGACATTGCCGCGCGGCTGGGCGATCGGCGCCGTGGCGCTGGCAACGCTCAATACCGGGTTCTGCCTGTGGGAGTTTCAGCCCGAGCCGTGGCGGGAATATCTCGCCGATCTCGATGCGGCGCGCCAGCCGGGCGACGCAGTTATCCTGCTCAACGGCGTACCGGCGATGGCACTCCGCTACTATCACGCCGCCGACGAGGCGGAACTCTATCGCTGGGATGCGACGCCGATCGACGGACCCGGCACGGCGATCCGCGCGCTCGACGACAGCGTATCGCCGCTGACGCCGATCGACGAGGAAAGGATCCGCGCCCTGCTGCAGCAGGGCAGGCCGTCTGGTTGATCAGCCGGCTGCGCGCGCAGATGCCGCTCGAAGCGGAACTCGCAAAGGATGTCGCCACGACACATGCGTTCCGGCGCCGCGCCGTCGTGTTCATGCGGCTGTCGCCGTCAGGCTCCTGACGCTACTCCCTTCGCCGCCAGCACGGCCAGCGCTTCGCCGGAGATCCGGTAGGACAGCCAGTCGGACCGGTATTCGAGGCCGAGTCGGAGGTAGAAATTACGCGCCGGATTCCAGTCGAGCACGCTGAGATCGAGCCGCCGGAAACCCTCACGGATGGCGATCTGGGCCAGATCGACGATCATCTGCTCGCCCACCCCATGGCCGCGCACGGCCGGCGAGACATAGAGATCTTCCAGATAGATCCCGGCGCGGCCTTCCCATGTCGAGTAATTGGGGAACCAGAGGGCGAAGCCGGCGACGGCGCCCTCGAATTCGCCGATCCGGCAGGCGAAGCGTTTCTGCGGCCCCCAGCCGTCGCGCAGCAGATCGGCCTCGGTCGCGACCACGGCATCCGGCTGGCGCTCGAATTCGGCCAGCTCGCGGATCATGCGCAGAATGGCCGGCACATCCTCCGGCACGGCGTCGCGGATGAAAATCTCGGGCATCGGCCGCCTCAATCCGTGATCGGCAGGAACGGCATGAAGCCGGTCAGATAGAGCCAGAACACGGCGAAGCCCATGCTGGCCAGGGTGATCGGCACGCCGGCCCGGGCGAATTCCCAGAAGCGCAGATTGACGCCGCGCTCGGCCGCCCGCTCGGCGATGATCAAATTGGACAGGCTGCCGATCAGCAGCAGATTGCCCGACAGCGAAGAGAACAGCGCCAGCCCGTGCAACGCGCCGGCCGGCATGTCCTGCCACAGCTGCAGGAGCAGGATGACGAAAGGCATGTTGCCGATGGTGCAGCTCATCACCAGGCTCAGCGGCGCCAGCACGATCAGGCTGTCGGGCAGCAGATGGACGTCCTGCAGCATGTCGATCAGATAGGCTGCGCCGAGCGTGCCGTCGAGCGCGCCGGTCACGCCGAACAGGCAGGCGACCAGCAGCAGCATCGGCCAATCGACCGCGGCGATCATCGTCCGGCTGGCGAATTTGCGGTTGATCAGCAGCAGTGCCGCGATCGACAGCGAGAACACGTCCTTGGGCAGGCCGGTGCAGAACAGCACGAGCAGCGCTCCCAGCGCGACGAGGCCCTTGTTGGTCTGGCTGCCGTCATGGCGGCGCAGCTCGACCGGCGGCAGCGGCGCGTCCTGGAAGCCGTCGGCGGCGAGGGCCAGTTTGCCGCGCCAGAGGAAGGCAACGACGGCGAAGACGATGCCGAGCGCCACCAGGGCCGGGATGCCGCAGGCGGCAAGATAGGTCGGCAGCCGCAACCCGCCCAGCTGGCCGATCAGGATCGTCTGCGGCGCACCGATGATGGTCGCGGCCGAGCCGGCATTGCTGGCTGCGATGAAGGCGATCAGATAGGGCCGGGGATCGAGGCCGCGCCGGCGCACCGCATCGATCAGGATCGGCGTCGCGACGAAGACCAGGATGTCGTTGCCAGGAAGGCAGCGAGCCCACCCGATATCGCCACGGTCAGGCCGAGGATGCGCAGTGGGCTGCCCGGTGTGGTGCCGAGCCGGGAAAAAACGGCATCGCAGAAGCCGGAGGTCACGAATTGCGCCGAGATGATCATCAGCGCGAACAGCAGCATCAGCGTCGGCATGTCGATGCGCGCGCCGATCTCGTCCAGCGTCAGTGCCTGGCTGCCGAGCAGTGCGATCAATCCCAGGAGCGCGATGCCGGTGCGGTCGACGCGCAGCCAGGGCAGGCGGCCGGCGGCCATGCCCGCATAGGTCAGCAGGAAGACGAAATAGATTTTGAGCGCGGTTATTGGCATGGGGCCGCTTGCCGGCGAGAGGCGGGGATTGAAATGGGCCGCACCGGGAACGGCGCCTTCAGCTGCCGTCAGGAGTTGCCGGATCTCCTGAGCGAGCGGTAGGCGCTTATAGGGTTTATGCAGCACGCGCAAGGGCTCGACCGTGCTGTCCTGCTGCGCGAATTCCGCAGCGTAACCGGTTGCGAACAAGACCTTGAGCCCGGGCTGGCGTTCCTTGGCGATGCGCGCCAGTTCGAAACCGGACATGCCGCCGGCCATGACGACATCGGTGAACAGCGCATCGACATGCTCGCTGTCCAGCCGGTCGAGCGCGCTGGTTCCGTTCTCGGCGCTGAGCACGCGATAGCCCAGTTCTTCCAGTACCGAGCTGGCGTATTTCAGCACCTCGACGTCGTCCTCCACCACCAGCACGGTCTCGCCGCCGCAGCCGGGCGCGACCGCATCCGGCGCAACCGCCGGCTCCTCATCGGCGCGGCGGTCGATCTGGCACGGCAGATAGAGGGTCACGGTCGTGCCGCGCCCGACGGTGCTGGCCAGTGCGACATGGCCGCGCGACTGCTTGGCGAAACCATAGACCATGCTGAGGCCGAGCCCGCTGCCGCGGCCGGCATCCTTGGTCGTGAAGAACGGATCGAAGGCATGGGCGGCGACCTCGGGCGGCATGCCGGTGCCGGTATCGGAGACGGCAAGGGTGACGTAGTCGCCGGGGCTGAGATCGAGCCGCTTGGCCTCGGCCGGGCGCAGCGAGCGATAGGCCGTGGCGATGGTCAACGCGCCGCCCTCCGGCATCGCGTCGCGCGAATTAAGCGCCAGATTCAGCAGCGCCAGCTCCAATTGATGCGGGTCGGCCGTGCAGATCGGCAGGTTCGGCTGCTTGACCTTGACGATGGCGACGGTCTCGCCGACCGAGCGGGCAAGCAGGTCCTGGGCCTCGTCGATCAACGCATTGAGGTCGATGGCGCTGGGCTGCAGCGGCTGCTTGCGCGAGAAGGCGAGCAGCTGCTGGGTCAGGCGTTCGGCCCGTTCAGCCGCGCGCTGGGCCGAGGCGATGGTCCGGGTGATGCCTTCATCCGGCTTCATGCCGCTGCGCGCCAGCCGCATCTCGACCAGATCGAGATTGCCCGCGATCACGGTCAGCAGATTGTTGAAATCATGGGCGATGCCGCCGGTCATCTGGCCGACCGCCTCCATTTTCTGCGCTTGCATCAGCGCATCCTGCTGCAGCCGGGCCTCGGTCACGTCGCGGGCGCTGCCGATCACCGTGGCCGAGGCCAGCGCATCGCCCGGCAGGGCAGCCAGCGACACGGCCCAATAGCGCCGCTCGCCCGGCCGGTCGAAGCCGATGTCAAAGGCGACCGAGCCGCTGCCGAGCATGCAGCGCTGCAACATGGCTTCGATCTCGACGCCGGCCGGCGCCGGCAGCGTTTCGGTTGGACGACGACCGAGCAGTTGCGCGCGCCGCATCCCGCTCGCGGTCTCGAAGGCCGGGTTGACCTCGCGGAAGCGGAAACCGCCGCCTTCCCGGCTGACCACGAACAGCCCGTCGGCCGTGTTGTCGAACAGGGCGCTGTAGAGAGCTTCGCTGCTCTTCAGCTGCGCTTCGACCTTGATGCGCTGCGACGTGTCGGTCGCCCGACCGATAGCAGGATCACATGCCCATCCTGGTCGAGCACCGGCGAGACGGCAAAATCCAGCGTCACCGGCTCTTCCCGCTCCGCCAGGGTCAGCGTGCAGCCGGCGCGGATGCCGGCGGCGGCGGCCAGGACGGTCCGGTTCAGCTGCTCGCGATCGGCTGCGGCGAGCGACAGGGCGATGGTCCAGAACGGCTTCCCCGTCGCGACCATGTCGGGCCCGAGCGCCGTCTGCATCGTGGCGTTCAGCTCGATCAGGTTGCCTTCCGGATCGAGGATCGCCAGGAATTCGCGATTTCTGGTCGAAGATCGCCCGAAAGCGCCGGCGCTCGTTGCTGAGCGCCGCCTCGGCGATGACGCGGGCGCGCTCCCGGCCGAGCAGATAGGCGAGCAGCGGATAGCCCAGGACATAGGTCGCGAGCAGAGGCCAGACGGCTTCGCTATGGCCGCTCAGCGGCTGGCCGGGAATGGCAGGCCGAGCGCGGTGCTGGTCACGCCGAGCGCCACGCCCATGACCAGTGGCCAGCAGGTCCGGGCCAGCCGGGTGACGAGCTGGCCGCCGACCCAGTTCAGGACCGCGCCCAGCACCGCGGCGATGGCGATGCTGACTACGCCGATCGGCGCTCCGACGCCGCCCAGGACTAGGCGGCCGAGCGAGGCAATGATCGCCGCCAGCGCGCCGGAAGGCAGGCCGCCGAAGGCGCTGGCCGCCATGATGATCGCATTTTCGGCCGTCGATCCGGATGCCCGGCACGGGCTGCGCGGCGACCATCATGGTGCAGATCGCAATCGCCCCGAACAGCGCGCCTGTGCCGAACTGGTAACGACGGCTCGCAATCGGCAGCGCACCGAGCAGCAGATCGTGCAGCAAAGACAGCACGAGCAGCACGGTCACGTTCTGGGCAATCGCGAGCAGCGACGGAAGATCAAGCGGCACGGGCGGGATTCTGGCTTGGGGGCGGGCAAAGGTGCGCGTGTACGGGCGTGAGTATTGCTCGGTTTCGCGCAAGGGCAAAGCCCCAGCACGACGATCCCGGCGCGACTGGGGGCGCCGGCCGAGTGCGTGAGGGTAGCGCCCGCGCCGGGTGGCCGCGCCCCGCTCGGTTGCAAGGCGATTGTGGGACGATCGGACAGGCAGAGACGTCATGTCGCATGACGTTTGTAAGCCGAATCGGTACCAGACTGTGTTTGGCTGGAATGACATGGATTGGCCGGTGCTGCCCTGGGGCGGCGGCACAACCTGACATCGTGGGGCGCGATGAAGACAAGGCGGGCGGGCGTCGTCACGCTCTCGATCCTGGTAGTCGCGACAACTGCCGCGCTGGTCGCGAGCTGGCGCCCGTCGATTGTGCCGATCGCGTCCCCTGCTGCCTCATCCTTCGCCGAGGCAGAGATCGCGGCGGGCGCCCGGCTCGCGGCGCTCGGCGATTGCGCCGTCTGTCATATCGGTCGCGATGGCCAGGCCTATGCCGGCGGTTCAGCCGTGGCGACGCCGTTCGGCGCGATCCATGCCACCAACATCACGCCCGATCCCGATACCGGTATCGGCAGCTGGTCGCTCGCCGCCTTCCGCCGCGCGATGACCGACGGTGTCGCGCGCGACGGCAGCCATCTTTATCCGGCTTTTCCCTACAACCACTTCTCGATGATGGGCGACGACGACATCGCGGCGCTCTACGCGTTTCTCATGACGCGCCGGCCGGTTCGGGCGAGCGCGCTGGCCAATCACCTGGGCTTCCCCTTCAATTTTCGGCCATTGCTCGCCGCTGGGATCTGCTGTTCGCCCCGCATCATCCGTTCCGGCCGGACCCGTCGCGCCGCGACGCCTGGAATCGCGGGGCCTATCTGGTCAAGACGGTCGGCCATTGCGGCGCGTGCCATACCCCGCACAATGCCCTGGGCGGCGAGGTGAAGCATGTCGCCCTCTCCGGCGGACAAGCGGACGGATGGGACGCGCCGGCGCTGAACCAGGCATCGACCGCGCCCGAGCCCTGGACGGAGGCGCGGCTCTTCCTCTATCTGCGGACCGGGGTCGAGGACCGGCACGGCGCCGCAGCCGGCCCAATGGCGCCGGTCATTGCCGAGCTGTCCCGGGTGCCCGAGGCGGATGTACAGGCGATTGCCATCTATATCGCCTCGCTGATGCCGGCCGCATCGGCGTCGCCGGCGGCGCAGCCCGCTGTCCGGCCGGTAACGGCCGATGCCGCGATCTTGTTTGCCGGCGCCTGCGGCGCCTGTCACGGCCCGGATGCGCCGGGCGGCCGGGTGTCGCTGGCGCTGAGCACGACCTTGGCCGCGCCGGAACCAAACGATGCGGCCCGGCTGCTTCTGGTCGGGCTGCAGCCGCCGGCCGGGCAGTCCGGCCCGTTCATGCCCGGCTTCGCCGAAGCTCTGACGGATACTCAGCTGGCCGAGCTGCTTCGCTATCTGCGCGAGGATATTGCGGGCCGTCCGGCCTGGACCGATCTCGACGACGCGATCCGCCGGGCGCGGCAGCCGGCGACCGAGTGACGGCGGAGGAATGAAATGCCGACAGTCAAGGTCAATGGCCGCGTGCACGAGATCGATGCCGATCCGAGCACGCCGCTGCTCTATGTTCTGCGCGACGATCTGGGGGCTGAACGGCGCCAAATTCGGCTGCGGCCTCGGGCAATGTGGCGCCTGCACGGTCCTGCTGGACGGGCGGGCCGGTACTGTCCTGCATCACGCCACTGGCCGCGATCGGCGATCGGCCCGTCCGCACGATCGAGGATCTCGGCAGCGCGGAGCATCCCGGTCCGGTCCAGGCCGCCTTCATCGAGCTGCAAGCTGCGCAGTGCGGCTATTGCATCGCCGGCATGGTGATGCGGGCTCAGGCGCTGCTCGACCGGAACCCTTCGCCGAGCGATGACGAGATCCGCGCCCATATGCAGCCCAATCTCTGTCGCTGCGGCACGCATATGCGGATCCTGGCGGCGATCCGCCGTGCGGCCCAGCTCATGGCAGCGCCGACCCCGGTGCAGGCGGCACGGTCATGAGCGCGGCCGGCATCTCGCGCCGGACCCTGCTGCGCGGCGGCGCGCTTGTCGTTTCCTTCTCGCTGCTGCCGGGCTGGCCGGCGCTGGCGCAGGGCGGCGCGATGCCGGGCTCGCTCCGGACCGAAGCTTCGCTCGACGCCTGGATCGGCCTCGACGCGACCGGCCGGGTCACGGTCTTTACCGGCAAGGCCGAACTCGGCCAGGGCATCCGCACCGCGCTGCTGCAGATCGCAGCGGAACAGCTCGACCTCGACCCTGGCCGGATCGATCTGGTCACCCGCCGATACCGGGCGGACGCCGAATGAAGGCATCACCTCGGGCAGCCATTCGATGCAGGACAGCGGCACGGCGATCCTGCACGCCGCCGCCTATGCCCATGCGCTGCTGCTCGCCCAGGCAGCCGACTATTTCAGCGTGCCGGTCGAGCAGGTCACCACGCACGGCGGCATGGCCGTCACCCAGGACGGCCGCCAGACCGGCTATGGCGAACTGGTTGGCCGGCCTGTCGCTGCATCGGCCGGTCGTGCCCGGCACCGGCCTCAAGGACCCCCGCCGGCTATCGGCAGATCGGGCAATCGCTGCCGCGGGTCGATATCCCCGGCAAGGTGACCGGCGGGGCCAGCTATGTCCAGGATCTGCGCCTGCCGGGGATGCTGCACGCCCGGGTCGTCCGGCCGCCGAGCTATGGCGCGCGGCTGGACCGTCTCGACAGCGCGGCGATCGAGGCGATGCCGGGCGTGGTGAAAGTTCTGCGCGACGGCGATTTCCTCGCCGTAGTCGCCGCGCGGGAGTGGCAGGCCGTCACGGCGATGCAGGCGCTCGCCGCGGCGGCGCGCTGGACCGAGACGGCGACTCTGCCGGCCGAGACGAATATGGCGGCCGTGCTGAAGCAGCTGCCGTCGGAGGATTACGTCATCCTCGACCGGAGCCAGCCGGTGCCGCCCGGCGCGAAGACGCTCTCGGCCCAGTATAGCCGCCCCTATCTCGAACACGGCTCGATCGGTCCGTCCTGTGCGGTGGCGCGGTTCGAGGACGGTGCGCTCACTATCTGGAGCCATACCCAAGGCGTCTATCCGCTGCGTGGCGCCGTCGCCGAGCTGGTCGGCCTGCCGCCGGACAAGATCCGCTGCATCCATACCGAAGGTTCGGGCTGCTACGGCCATAACGGCGCGGACGACGTAGCCGGCGACGCCGCTCTCCTTGCCATGGCGCTGCCGGGCCAGCCGGTCCGCGTTCAGCTCATGCGCGATCAAGAACATCTTTGGGACCCTTCGGGCCGGCCATGGTGTCCGAGGCGCAGGCGGCGCTCGATGCCGGCGGACGGATCGTCGATTGGACCTACGCCGTCTGGAGCAATCCCCATGACCGCCGGCCGGGCGGGGCCGGCATGCTGCTCGCCGGACAACTCGGCGCGCATAAATTCGAGCAGAAGCCGATCAAGCCGATCCCGATGCCCGAAGGCGGCGGTGATCGCAATGCCATTCCGCTCTACACCCTGCCCAGTGCCCGAATCGTGCATCACTTCCTGCCGACCATGCCGCTGCGCGTCTCGGCACAACGGTCGCTCGGCGCTTATCTCAACGTCTTTGCGCTCGAATCCTTCATGGACGAGTGGCGCAGGCGGCACAGGCCGATCCGGTCGCGTTTCGCCTGCGGCATCTGGACGATCCGCGGGCCAAGGAGGTCGTCGAGACCGCCGCCGTGAAATTCGGCTGGGCCGATTGGCAGCGCATGCCCGGCCGCGGTCGCGGCTTCGGCTTCGCCCGCTACAAGAATCTCGCGCCTATGCTGCCGTGGCGCTCGATCTCGCCGTCGATCGCGAAACCGGCGCCGTGCGGCTCGGCCGGGTCGTCGCCGCGGTCGATAGCGGCCAGCCGGTCAGCCCGGACGGCATCCGCAACCAGATCGAAGGCGCCATTGTCCAGTCGGCCAGCTGGACGCTCTACGAGACGGTCAGTTTCGACCGGACCCGCATTATCAGCCGGGATTGGAGCAGCTATCCGATCCTGCGCTTCCCGGCGGCGCCGCGCAGCGTCGAGGTCCATGTCGTCGATCGTCCGGGCCAGCCTTTCCTCGGCAACCGGCGAGGCCGGGCAGGGACCGACCGCCGCCGCGATCGCCAACGCCGTCGCCGATGCGGTCGGCGTGCGGATTCGCAATCTGCCCCTCACGCAGGATCGGCTGAAAGCAGCGATCGGCATCTGAGGCAAGTGGCCGGGGCGGTGAATCCTTCTCCTGCATTGCGGGAGAAGGTCGCGAGCGATAGCGAGCCGGAAGGGTGACGCGCGCAAGCGCGATAGGTCTCGCAAGCGGCTCGACCCTCACCCTCCCAGCGCTGCGCGCCGGGGTCCCTCCCTCTCCCGCAATGCGGTGCAGGGTTTCAAGCGAGTATTCCGCTTGAGGTATATTAGTAAAAACGACGATACCAAAATAATTCCCTGATCGAATTCTTCCGTCGCTCGAATGAGCGACACCAGATGGGCGACACCATTTGAGTGACCTCCATCGTGTGACTTCGATAAATCGGCTTTGGGTGTTCAGTTGGGCCGAGACGAGGGAGCGGTATCCACCTCCCGCCGCCCCGAGGCGGAGCGTCACGGTGCGAGATCTGCCGCCGGTGCTGTCGCCGGCCGAAGATCCGGCGGCTCCGGGAACAGGCGGAAAACACGCTCGAATGCGGCGCGGAGCGCCGGGCCCGCCGTGCCGTCACGCTGTTCGCGGCCCGCTGAAGATTTACCCGAGCGAGCTGACCAGGGCACTTCGCCCGACCACCAGGAGATCCACGATGACCGACAGATTCGACGAAGACATGATGGAAGATCTGATGGCCGAGCCCGGCCACAGTGCCATGGAAGCGTTCGACGAGGGCGACGAGTTCGAGGCGGCGGACGAGTTCGACGAGGGTGACGAATTCGAAGCCTCCGACGAGTTCGAGGCCGGCGACGAGTTCGACGAAATGGAAGAAGCGGGCGATTCCTTCGACGAGGACGCCGGCTCCGACGATTTCGAAGACGCCATGGCCGATGCGCTCGAGGCGGCCGACACCGACGAATTCTTCGGCCGGATCGGCGGGTTCCTGAAGAAGGTCGGTCGGGGCGTCGGCAAGGCCGCGCGCTTCGTGGCCCCCGCTCGCCAGCGCCATTCCGATCCCGCAAGCGCAGCTCATCGGCCGTGCCGCGGGCCTCATCGGCAACGTGCTGGCCGATGAAGGCGACGAGATGGACGCCTTCGAAGATCTGGCGGATTTCGCCGAGGAAGAGGATGCAATCGACGCGCTGGCGCCGGCGATCGCGGCGGTTGCGATCCGCCACGGGATGAAGCGCGCGGCGGCGGCACTGCCGCATGCGCAGCGCAAGCAACTGGTCAAGACCGTCACGGCCGCGACCCGGCACCTCGTGCACAAGCACGGGCCGCACGCGGTCCATGCCCTGCCGGCGATCGTCACCCATGCCCGCCGCATCGCGCAGCGCAAGCACCTGTCGGCCCGGCATCTGCCGCACCTGGTCTCGCGCGGCGTCCGTGCGGCCACACGTTCACCCCATCTGCTGCGCCGTCTCGCCGGGGCCCGGACACGGCACGGCCATGCCGGCGGTCGTGCTGGCCATCCCGGCGGTCATGTCGGGCGCCGCGGCCGTTGGGGCACCGGCACGGGTACCGGGGTCGGCCGGCGGCATCGCCGTCATGGCATGACCCACGGGCAGGGCGTGGGGCGCGGCCACGCCCATCGCGGTACGGCGGGCGGGCGCTGCCGCGGTCTGCGGCAGTTGCGGCCGTCGCCGCAGCTGGCGGTTCGACGGGCCGGTTCGGCTCACCGTCGAACCGATCTGAACAGACCGGCGAGAGAGGGGTAAGCGGATTCATCATCCGCTGACCCCTTCGGCCCGGTAATCGCGGCGCGGCGCAAGCAGGACCTCGGATCATGAACGCGAAGGCCATGAACGCACAGACAGTCATTGCAGTCAGGCCGTTCCTGCGCGCCCGTATCCTGGGGCTCGCGGCCCGAGCCCGGCGGCTCGCCCGGATCGACTATAACTCGGTCGGTATCCGGCCGCAGGACCTGCCCTATGTGCCGTCGCCGGCTCATTTCACGGCGGCCAACCAGCGTCTGGCGACGATCGATCGCCAGATTGCCCGCCGCCTGCGCGTCGTCCAGCGCGAATGGGCGCATTCCACCGCCGCAGCGCGTGCTGATCGACATCGCCCTGGTCGAGCGCGAGGTCGATCGGGCTCGCCGCGCCTTCGGCATGTTCTTCGAAGTCTTCAGCCAGCGCGGCAGCACCTACGCCCCCGGTGCTGGCGGCGCATGACGTGATCGCCGCCGATTGCTACGCGGCCGTGCGTCAGGCGGCCCCTCGCCTGCTCAGCCGCCGTTCGCTGGCGCCCGTGACCTATATGGAGCACGGCTATTCGCCGGCGACCATGCGGCGCGGCGCCGTGCTGAGCCGCTTGCTGGGCGAGGGCCAATCCGTTCCCGGTGATCCGCATCCCGTGGGATCGCGACAATCCCTGGCAGTCGGTCTTCCTGCACGAATGCGCGCACAATCTGCAGGCCGATATGACGATCTGGCAGGAGACGCAGACGGCGCTGGCCAAGCGCGTGCTCTCGGCGACCGGCGATCCGCTGCTGCGTGTGATCTACCGCCGCTGGCACAAGGAGATCTTCGCCGATCTCGCCGCCATGCTGCTGGGCGGTCCGGCCGTGGCCTGGGGCATGGCGCAATTTCTCGCCCATCCGGCGCCACGCGCGCTTACCTTTCGGCCGGGCGTTCACCCGACCGGCTATCTGCGCGTGTTGATGCTGACCGAGATGCTGCGCCGGATGGGGTTCGGCACCGATGCCATCCGGCTCGAGCAGGCCTGGGGCGGCCTCTACGATCCGCGCCGGTTCCATCGGCTGCCGCAGAACCTGCTGGACAGCGCCGGCGGCCTGATCCCGCAGGTCGTCGACGAGGTCGCTTTCCAGACACGCCGGAACCTGGCGCATCGGGCGCTCGCCGACGTCATTCCATTCCGGCGCGAAGATGAGGCGGCGATCCGCGCCGGTGCCCGGGTGCTGACCGAGGGCGGCATGCCCGATCCGGCCCTGCCGCCCCGGCATCTGGTCAGCGCTGCCAGCTACGCCCTGAACACAGGGCGCGTTCCCCCAAGATCGCTGTCCCGGCGGGTCGTCGCCCGCCTGGCCGAGCACCATCCTCCGGCACCGACGACGCTCGGCGATGCCCAGGCAGCGCTGGCTGCGTAGTGCGAAAGTTACCGACCCGCGAACTCAACGAGACGAGGTAGGTCATGTCCTTTCCCCCGAATAGCTTCACCGGCGGTCCTGCGGCCAATGGCCAGGCCCGCGGCTCCGCCCGAACCGCGGCCACGCTTCCGCGGTCAATCTGGCCCTCGACAACATGCTGCGTAACCAGCTGCGGGTGAACGACCCGCGCAACGCCAAGCAGATCGCCGCGGGGCTGCTGTCCTACTACCAGGACCACCCGCAGGCCCGCGGCATGCAGCAGGAGGTCATGGGCATGGCCAACCTGCCGGCGCCGCTGCCGTCCGCGACCGAATCTCGCGGCAGCGCGCAGCTCGTCGGATACCGAGTTCGGCATCGCCAATGGCGACGTCGAGAAAGCGCTGCAGGATCTGAGCAACAATCCGCTGACCAACGACATCACGCCCGAAATGAATGGCTGGGGCGATTCCATCCGCGCCGCTATCGTGCAGGGCCATGCCGCCGCCCGCAACGGCCTCGATCCGACGCAGCGCGACAAGGTGATGTCGGTGCGGCGCCAGCTCGGCGAGTACGCGCGCATGGCGCGCTTCGTCGGCTCGCTGTCGCCGGGCATGAAGCAGAATTTCCGCCGGCTCGGCCGGGCACTCGACGAAGTTTCGGCGGTGCTGCTGGTCACGCTCGGCGAATCGCTGGCCAGCGTCGGCTTCGCCACCGGCTACTACCTGCTCCAGGTGCCACTGCCCGAGCTGCAGCAGCGCCGCGATGCGGTGATCTACGCGCTGAGGAATTTCAACGGCGGCGCTCAGCAGGCTTACGGCCCGGACGACTGGCCGCGCGGCGTCGATGCTTATCGCCGGCTCTATCAATGGCTCGAGGAACAGGGCCAGGGCGATCTGCGTTCGCCTGCTGCTCGAATCCGAGATTGCGCAGACCATGGATACGCTGATCACCCGGGCCCAGAACGGCACGTCGGACGGGCTGCGCGCGCTCGGCGTCACGGCCCAGCTCGATATCGAGCGCTTCCGCCGCATGGCGATCGTGGCGCCGGGCGCCATGTCGCGGGAGGACGGGCATTTCGACCGCTCGCCGCCGCTCGAATCCTATCTCCAGGCGCTGGAGCTGTTCGCCGAGACCTTCCGGCCTGCCGGCGGCCTCAGGCTGCTGCGCATCGCCCGGCCGCGCTGCTGCTCTACGGCTTGTACTACACGAACCAGCTGGAACACGACAACGCGCTGTTCGACCTGATTGCCGCACGCGGCACGCTCGCCACGATCTTCGACGGGCTGTTCCCCAGCAACAGCGCGCGCGGCGTCCAGCCGCAAGTGCTGCTCGACATGCTGCTGCTCGAACTCGACCGCGGCATCGATCTGCTGGCGATGGGCTCCTCGACCTCCGAGGGCGGGCCGACCGAATGGCGGGCGATCGCCTTCTGGGCGATCATCAAGGTGATCTACCAGTTGCTGACCAACAACGACGCCCGGCGACAAATCCGGCGCCCCTGTAGACTGGGGCAACGGCTCGCCGATCGAGAATCTTATCGCCAACGGGTTCGCGCTGGATCTGCGCCAGATCAATTCGGATTACCGACAGGCGTGACCAATGCCGCTGGCTTGCACGGTGCTTTCACGCGCTACTTCGCGATCCGGCAGACCGGTGTCCCCGCGCATCTCGACGACAGGCAGCGCAAGAGCGTGGCCGAAGAGCTGCGCGTTCAGGAGAGCTGGAAATCCGCTGGGAGAACCTCGTCCGCACCGTCGCGATGGAGGCGGGTGACCAGGCGCCGATCTTCCGGCTGCTCCGCGCGGTCATCGACCAGGCCCGCTACGAGGTCAATATCCAGCATCTGCCGCGGATCGCGCCCGCGTTGCCGCAACAATTCGAGCAGAGCCTCGATCTGATCGCGAGGAGGGTGTGATGTGCGCCTTGACCAAACTGCCGGATTTCACGGCTGAACCGCCGCCGGAGATCAATTTCGACGTCTTGCGAGAGCTTGCCAAGCTCGACGGGCGCCGCGAACAGCACGGCTCGCTGGTCGGCACCAGCGCGATCACCGCCCTGTTGCTGCAGGAATTGGTCGAGCAGATCCGATGCGCGGCCGTGCATCTCGTGAAGATGACGATCCCGCCGGACGATCCGTCGAATCCGAATCCTCCGTCAAATTCGGGCGCCGATGCAGCATCGGGGAAAACTACCGCCGCCCCGGCTCCGGCGGCTTACGGCAAGTTCGGCATCGTCGCAACGGTCGACCCGGCCTCCGTCGCTGCCATCTCCAGCGGTGTCGGCGGCGTCCTATCCTCGACCGTCCAGCAGCCGTTCGCCGACGTCCACGGCACGCTGAAGACCCTGGGTGATGGGGTCGCCAAATTGGATACCGATCAGAAGGGCGATCGGAAGCGGATCGATGTCCTGGAACCCAAGACGGCGGCGACGGCAGCCGATGTGACGTCGCTGCAGCAGGCGAATGTCGGGGTGACCGCGCGTCTCAATGTCCTGGAACCGAAGGCGGCGGCGACCGCAGCCGATGTTACGGCGTTGCAGCACGCGAATGTCGAGATTATGGCGCGTCTCGATCGCCATCACCACGCGCTCTACCTGTCGGGCCAGCAATTGCTCAAGCTCTATGGCGCCGTTGGCTCGCTGAACACCGAGATCGCCGATTTCGAAAGGATGATGACCGAGGCCCGGCACCATGTCGAAGCGATGGGTCTCGATCTCCAGAACGTCGAGGATTTGCTGACGGCTCCGGACGATCCGCCGCCTAGAGATACGTCCACCGCCAAGAAGCCGAGACGGTAGTGAACCAACGAATGTCGCGCGCCCGGACTCCGGCGACGCGCCTGCATTAGGAGCTGTCCGATGACCATCCAGCAAACGGAAACGATCCAGCGGCTCTGGGACCGCTTCATTCGCGACCAGCTCGCGACGGTCCCGCCGGAAGAGCGGCGGGCCTATACCCAGCAATTCGAGGAGCGCTTCGCGGAGCTGGTCGAAAAAGGCTCCGAGGCGCCGACCGGCGGCGACGGCTTCCTCGACCTGATCGGCGTCGGCCCGAAAGGCCGGCTCGGCTTCGAGGACATTACCTATCCGTATCTCAAATCGGATTTCGACGACAATTTCGTCGCAAGCCAGCTGCATGCCGCAGCGAGCTGTATTTCATCTATCAATACGAACGCTCGAAGGTGTTCCAGGTCGCCGAAGTGCTGCTGCGGCTGTTCCATTCCGGCAGTATCAAGCTGACCCCGCGGTCCCGGCGCCAACAGCCTCTATCTGCTGGAGAAGTGGCAGCCGCAGCGCTATTCGCTCCGGCATCGCGAGGCAGCCTATCGCCGGGCGTTCAATTACGGCACCAACCCGGCCAGCTCCGGCATGGTGGTCAACCGCAATTTCCACCGGCAGCTCGTCGGCTTCATGGGCTCGGTCGCACAATATCTGGCGCGATCTGCGCATCGGCGAGGTGATTCGCGGCGGCCAGCATATCGACCAGCGCGCCTTCGGCAGCGCCGCCACGGTGCAACGTCTCGGCACTGATCTGCGCTACGCCCTGAACCGGGCGACCTATGGCAGCATCTATGCCCTCTCGGTCGAGACCGGCCATTACCTGAAGCAGGTGCTGACCCTGCTCGACGCGCCCGACATCAAGAAGGCGTTCGATGCCAACACCAAGTGGAACGTCGTCGAAGCCGTGTCGCAGCGTTATCTCGGCGGCATGGCCGAGATCTCGCAGCGCGCCAAGATGGCCGAGACCGGGCGCCGCATCCTGCTCTTCGTCGCCGACCACGATTTCAAGACCGGCGCCGATCCACAGATGTTCGAGACCGAGATGGGTCATATCGGCCAGCACGCCGAGGCCTGGCTCGCCGCCTATCGCATGACGCGCGAAGGCCGCGGCTTCGCCGGCGTGGCGCCCCCGCTCGAAGAGGTGTTCGGCCTGCGCAGCCGGCGCAGACCCGAACCCGCCTTCGCCCGATATCTAGCCGGGGTGCCGGGTCATGGGCCGGGGCTGGTGGCCCGATTTGTCGGTGCAGATCAGCCGCCGGCGCTGGAGCTGCGTGGCTGATCCGCATCTTTGCCTGTCCGAGGACGGCGCCGCCTTCATCCACGGGCTGGCGAGCCATGCCGAGGTCTGGCTCGGGCCCGAATTCCTCAATATCCTCGATGGCTGGCCGCTTTATGACCGCGAGCCGGAGCTGTTGCGGCCGTTCGCCGATTGCCGTCCGGGCGACCGCCATCGCGGCGAGGAGGAGACGCGGCAAGGCGATTCGGCTCTGGCTGCGGTTGCGCGACGAGGCGGGGCTGGGCGGTGCCAAGCTGTGCTGGGTGCGCGATGCCGTGCGCGAGAGCCGCTTGCCCGACGGGCTGGACGAATCCGTCGTGCCGCGCTGGGAGGCGATGGCCGAGGCGCTCGACGAGCGCCTGTCCGGCGCCGAGGCGAGCGGGCCGATGGTCGCGGCGACGCGCGATGCCGTAGCGCTCGCGGCGCTGCTGCCTGGTGCGGTGCTGCTCAGCTTGCGCGACGATCCGAATCGCGACGAGCCGCCGGCGCTGTGCCGGCATCTCGAAGATTGGGGAGTGCCGTGCCGGCGGCTCGACGCGCTCGACGATTTGGTGGCGATGGAGCGCGGTCTGATGCTGCAGCTCCTGGTCGAGGCCGGGCTCGCCGGTCTGATCTGGGCCGGTATCCGTTTGGCACTCGTACATTTGGTCGTGCCCGGCCGATCGCGCCTGCCGCTCGGCCCCGGCTTTCCGCCGCACGGCTTCGGGGCGCCGGGCGACGAGGTCGATTTCCTGACCGAGATGCCGCCCGGCCGATGCGGGGTGTTTGGGAGGGTGCTCGCGCCTTCTGGTACGATCTGGATGCGGAGAACCGACATGGCGAAGCATGATCCGGTGCGGTTGCGGCTCAACAGCGACGAACTCGTGATGCAGGCGATGCAGGGCCAGATCGCCCATGCAGTCGGCCGCGAGAACCCGTATCGCATCGGCCATGACGGCGTGCCGCGTATATTGCCCGGCACCGGCGGCATCTCGATCAATTGCCGGATCGGCGATCCCTGCGTCGGGCTCGCGGCCGACCACGTCGAGCCTGGCGTGGCGCTGCACAATAACGGACGCGAGATCATCGGTCCGGCAAGCGGTCCAATATGGCGCTGCTGACCAGTTCCTGCGTCGGCAATCGCGCGCGGGTCGCGACCGGCCCGGCGACCGGCGCCATCGGCATGGTCACCGGCAAGCATGGCGGGGTGAACCATCTGCTGGTCGATTTCGACACCAAGACGCTGTGGCGCCTCGATATCGGCGACCGGATCCAGATCTATGCCTGCGGTCTGGGGCTGCAGCTGCCGGATTTCCCGGAGGTCGCCGTGACCAATTGCGCGCCGAGCCTGTTGCGGCGCTGGGCGCCCCGGCCGGTCGGCAATGCGCTCGAAGTCCGTGTGACGCATATCCTGCCGGCCGCAATCATGGGCTCCGCGCTCGGTAAGAACAAATGTCTGGCGCGGCGATGTCGATATCCAACTGTTCGATCCGCCGACCCGCAAACGCCACGGGCTGGAGACGTTGCGCTTCGGCGATCTCGTCGCGGTGACCGACAGCGACATGCGCTACGGTGCGGCCTGGCGCGGCGGCCAGGTGACGATCGGCGTCGTCGTCCACAGCGACAGCACGATTGCTGCCCATGGTCCGGGCATGACCGCGCTGCTGACTGGTCCGGCCTCCTGCCTGCGGCCGGTGCGCGACGGCGCCGCCAATATTGCTTTTCTCTACGGCCGCCGCGACTTCGTCCCGCCGCGCGCCCGCACGCCGCTGGCCGGCCGCGCTGCGCCGGCCCGGCAGAAGCGGCACGCCGTCTTCGCCTGATCAGAGATCGTCCCGCGCGGGACGGTGCGCCGGCTTCTGCGGCACCAGCGACGCATTGATCAGCGGGGCGCAGCGATAGACCATCGCTGCCCGGCTCTCGACATCGAGCTTCAGGAAGATCCGGCGCATATAGGTGCCGACCGTCCATTCGCTGATCTGCAGCCGATAAGCGATGTTCTTGTTGGCATGGCCTTGGGCGACCAGCACTGCGATCTCCAATTCCCGGCCGGACAGGCGCTGCGCCAGATCCGCCAGCGCATCGCCGGCGGCGTCGCGATGCCGTTCAAACGTCTCGAACACCGCCAGGACCCGGCCAGCCAATGCGAAGCGACAGATCTCGTGCGGCGCCGGCCGATCTGCCGTCTCGGGCAGAAGCCTGACGGCGAAGCGGCGGGTGCCGAGAGCGATGTGGCCGACTTCCTGTTCGGCCGGGGTGCGGTCGAACCGGTCGGAGAGCACATCGCCGGAACCGGGCTGCTCTGTCATGTGGTCGAACTCCACGTAATTGCGGAGAGGACGAGGCTGAAATGGCGGTCGCGAGACTCCCTCGGCGGATCGGCACGTCGCATCGGACGTGCCGTGATCCCGGAATGCTTGAGCATCCCCCCGATCGCGCCCGGTCAAGCCGGGGCGATGCGTTCCAACGTCCGGGGCTCCCCCCAATCGGCGGCTGATCGCTTCTGCGTCCTCGCCGATATGCGGATCATCGCGCCAGCACAGCTTACAGTCCTTAAGGCGGCGGCGATCCGAGGCTAATTTTTGCTAATCCCTCTTGGCAAGATCAACCTGAGAGAGTGCCTCGGCCGCTCCCGCCTGGCGATCCATTTGATTTCCCGCAAGCTGGCGGAAACAGTGCCGACGGCGGAGGTTCCGGAGTTCTCATGTCTTTCGACGGGCGTCGGCTGGCGTCAGCGTGATGGGGGCGAAAGACGCGGCTCCCGCTCCAGGTCCCGCATCCCGGGCGCCGTGAGCCGCCGGCTAAAGTCCACGCCTTCGTTGAATTCGTATTGCAGCGGCTGTGCTGGGGCTTGCGTAGACAGCGAAAATGACCATTATGACTATATGGGTCTTTGGTTAAGGACAGTGCTTATGGCCAGCCAAATTTGGACGGTCGCCGAAGCGAAGGCGAAATTCAGCGAGCTTGTTGATACGGCTCAGAAAAGCGGCCCGCAAACCATCACGAAGAACGGCCGCTCAGCCGTTGTGGTCGTTGCCGTGGAAGAGTGGGAGCGCAAGACTCGGCGCTCGGGAAGTCTCGCCGACTTCTTTGCCGAGTCTCCTTTGCGAGGAGCAGATCTCGATCTGTCCCGCTCCAAGGACGGTCCGCGCGAGTTGAAGCTATGAGCTTTCTGCTCGATACCAACGTGGTGTCAGAATGGATGAGGCTCCGTCCCGATAGCGGTGTGGTAGCTTGGCTTGCAGACACAGACGAGGATCGTATCTTCATCAGTGTCGTCACGCTGGCGGAACTCCGCTACGGCGTAGAAAGACTGCCGGCCGGCGCCCGTCGCGATCGACTGGATGTCTGGCTGACCGAGCAGTTGCCCGCGCGTTTTGAGAAGCGAATGCTGTCGGTCGACGACGAAACGGCTCAAGCCTGGGGCCGCGTCACGGCGCGCCGCCAGGCAGTCGGACGTCCGATCGGCGCATGGATGCGTTCATCGTGGCAACGGCCGAGCGGCACGGCCTCACACTCGTAACGCGCAACGTCTCTGATTTCGAAGCACTTGGCATTTCGCTGAGCAATCCGTGGCTCGGCGATTCCGATCCGATGTAAGTACCGAATACATCATCGTCAGCTCGACCCTGCTGCGCAGTACCGTGGCTTCACAGCCTCGCGAATCCGCCCTATCACTTGCTTCGCCATGACCATTGTTTCGCTCGATCGCCTCGTTCCCGGGACCGTCATTCCCTTTGGCGGCGATCGGGCTGCGCTGGTTTCGGCCGAACTGGCGGCGCGGTTCCGGCCGGGCGATCATCTGCTGGTCGTGCAGGACAGCGGCGATCTGCTGCTGATCCCCGCGGCGCAGAAGGCGCTGGCGGCCGCGGCGGTCGGGCGGGCGATCGAAGCGTTCCAGGCGATGGGCGGCATTGCCGATCGGGCGATCTCGCGGTTCTTCGATTGCTTTGCCGAACGGCTGGCCGATGCGGAGTCCTGGGCCGCCATCGCGGCGGCGAATGCCGCGGATGTCGAGCGGGCGCGGGGCGGCCGGGCGGTCGACTACGCGCCTCGTTGCCGGCGAGACCATGCGCCGCGACATGATCGCCGGCTTGCGCGCCTGGCGCGACGCCGACACGGTGCGCGGCCGGGTTGCTGCGCGCGTCGAGCATGCAGGCTGGAGCGTCGAGCAGGTGGTGGCGCCGCTCGGCGTGGTCGGCTTCGTCTTCGAAGGGCGGCCGAATGTCTTCGCCGATGCGGCCGGTGTGCTGCGCAGTGGCAACGCAGTGGTGTTCCGCATCGGCAGCGACGCACTGGGCACGGCCCGCGCCATTACCCGGCATGCGCTCGAACCGGCTCTGGCCGAGGCGGGCTTGCCGGCTGGCGCGGTGACGTTGCTCGACAGTGCCGAACGCGCCTCCGGCTGGGCGCTGTTCGCCGATCGCCGCCTCGCCTTGGCCGTCGCGCGCGGCTCCGGCCCGGCCGTGGCGCAGCTCGGCGCCGTGGCGCGGCAGAGCGGCATTCCGGTCAGCCTGCACGGCACCGGCGGCGCCTGGATGGTGGCCGACGGCGCGGCCGACACCGAGCGCTTCGCCGCCGTGGTGCGCAACTCGCTCGACCGCAAGGTGTGCAACACGCTCAATGTCTGCTGCATCCAGCGCAGCCGGGCGGCCGAGCTCGTGCCGGTCTTCCTCGAGGCGCTCAAGGCGGCAGGGGCCGCGCGCGGCCAGAATTGCAAGCTGCACATCGCGGCCGGCGACGAGACCCATGTGCCGGCGGATTGGCGCAACGCCATGACACGCATCCGCCGCGCCGGGGGCGATCGGGACGAGCCTCTGTGCGAAATCCTGCCGGAGGCGGAACTCGGCCGCGAATGGGAGTGGGAGGACACGCCCGAGGTCAGTCTGAAGATCGTCGACGATCTCGACCAGGCGATCCGGCTGTTCAAACCGCTACAGCCCGCAATTCATCGCGGCGCTGATCAGCGAGGACCCGGCGGCGCAGGCGCGGTTCTACGAAGCGGTCAACGCGCCCTTCGTGGCCGACGGCTTCACGCGCTGGGTCGATGGGCAATATGCCCTGAACGAGCCGGAACTCGGCCTGTCCAATTGGGAGAACGGCCGGCTGCTCGCGCGCGGCACCATCCTGTCGGGCGCCGGCGTGTTCACGCTGCGGCACCGGGTCGTGCAGACCGACCCGGCGCTGCGCCGCTGATCCTTACGGCCGGCGGAACAGCCCGCCGGCGAGCAGCACGATGCCAAGCACCAGGGCGCCGCCGGCGACCAGGGGCGGCACGACATGCGTCTTGTCTTCCTTGGCCTCGACATGCAGGTCGCCGATCCGGGCGACCTCGGAGGTCTGCGGCGTGGTGAAGACCGGCACGGCCAGCCCGGCAACGCCAAGCAGCACCAGCAAAGCACCCGCGATGACCAGCATGTTCATGGATCGACCCATTTGCGCCTCCTCGGTGTGAACGGCGAGGCTCAAACGGCGTAAACGGCGGTTCCGTTCCGTCCTGGGTGACAGACCGCAACGCTCTCCTCTCCGCCCCATTGGGGCGGAGAGGCCGGGTGAGGTGGGGAACGCTCAGGTGCCGTAGTGCGGCAGGGGACGAAAGTTTCTATGTTTTCCAAAGGACTATTGCCGTCCGACGAGGATTGCGGCTCGACGGTTACGTCAGGGTCGGAGCGTTCCCCACCTCACCCAACCTCTCCGCCCCAATGGGGCGGAGAGGAGCAAGGGGGCGCCACTATTTTGCGGCCAGCCCTTATCCGATCCGCGCGCGCGGATCGTGCCGGGCCACGCGGCTCAGCAGGTAGTCGATCTCGGCCCGTGCCGCGGCGCTCAGCGCACCGGCCGGCGCGCGCTGGGCGTCATGGGCTATCGCGCCGCGCTTCTGCAGCACGTATTTCCGCACGGCGAGGCCGATGCCCTGCTGCTGCTCGTAGCGGATCAGCGGCAGATGGGCGTCGAACAGATCATGCGCGGCATCGCGCTGGCCGGATTTGGCGAGGCGCACGACATCGACCAGCATGTCCGGGAAGGCGTAGCCGGTCATCGCGCCGTCGGCACCGCGCTCCATCTCGAAATCGAGGAACAGCCCGCCATTGCCGGTCAGGATCGACAGCGCGCGCAGCGAACCGTCGCGCTGGAAGCCGCGCAGCGCCGAGATCTTTTCCAGACCGGGCCAATCCTCGTGCTTCAGCATCACGCAGGACGGGTTGTCCATGACGATCTGCCGGATCACCTTCGGCGTCATCACCACGGTCAGCGTCAGCGGATAATCCTGGATAACGAAGGGAATGTCGCTGCCGATCGCCTCAATCGCCTGGCGGTAATAGCCGATGATCTGGTCGTCGGTCCGCAGCGCCGGCGGCGGCGCGATCATGACGCCGGCGGCGCCGGCCTCCATGACGCTGCGCGCCAGCGCGCGCATGGCGGCGAAGCCGGGCGCGGAGACGCCGACGATGACCGGCACGGTCGAGCGGCGCACGATCTGCTGCGAGACGGCGAGCGCTTCCGCCGCGTCGAGCTTCGGCGCCTCGCCCATGATGCCGAGGATGGTCAGGCCGGTGACGCCGCTTGCCAGGTAGAAATCCGTCATGCGGTCGATCGACACCGTGTCGAGCCGGCCGTCGGGCAGGAAGGGCGTCGCGGCAATGGCGTAGACGCCGCTGGCGGTATGGTCGAGCGGCATCAGGCCGGTCTCCTCAAATTGCAGCCGAGCGCCGCGGTGATTTCGGGCACCGGCGTGATCGGACCGTCGCCCGCGAACCACGAGACGACGTTGCGCACCACGAGCTGGCCCATGATGTCGCGCGTGTGATGCGTCGCCGTGCCGATATGCGGCAGCAGCACGACATGCCCGAGCTCCAGCAGTTCGGCCGGCACCTTCGGCTCGCGGGCGAAGACGTCGAGCCCGGCGGCGAGGATGGTGCCGTCTTCCAGCGCGCGGATCAGCGCCGGCTCGTCGACGACCGAGCCGCGTGCGACATTGATCAGCACGCCGTTCGGCCCGAGCGCCTTCAGGATCCCGGCATCGATCACGTTGCGCGTCGCCGCCCCGCCCGGCAGCACGACGATCAGCGTATCGACCGCCTCGGCCAGGCCGTGCAGCGTCGGGTAATAGTGATAGGCGACATCGGGCTGCGGCCGGCGCGAGTGATAGGCGATCGGCAGGTCGAAGCCGCCGAGCCGCCGGGCAATGACCTTGCCGATCCGCCCCATGCCGACAATGCCGATGCTGCGCCCGCGCAAGGTGGCGGAGAGCGGGAAGGCCTTGCCCTCGGCCCAATACCCGGCGCGGATGAAGCGGTCGGCCTGGGGCAGGCGCCGGATCGTCGCGACCAGCAGCCCGATTGTGAAATCGCCCATCTCGTCGTTCAGCACGTCCGGCGTGTTGGTCACGACCACGCGGCGGGCGATCGCGGCGGCGAGGTCGATCGAATCATAGCCGACGCCGAAATTGGCGATGATTTCGAGCTTGGGCAGCCGGTCGATCAGCGCGGCGGTGGTCGGCACGCGGCCACGCGTCGCGATGCCGGCAATCTCGCCGCCATGCTCGGCCAAGATCGCCTCCAGCCCAAGTTCGGCATCGCGATAGACCTGGAATTGCTCGGCCAGCGCCGCGTCGACCCGGGCGGCCATTTCGCCCAGGCTCAGGATCTTGATCGTCTGGGTCATTCCGCCTCGCGCAGCAGGAAGTCGAAATCGCACCCCTGATCGGCCTGCAGCACGCTGGTCTCGAACAGCTTGGCATAGCCGCGTGCGGCCGGCGCCCGGTGCGGCGGCTTCTCGCGCCAGTCGGCCAGGCGCTGCGCCAGCTCGACATCGTCGATCAGCAGGTCGATCTTGCGCGCCTCGACATCGAGCGCGATGCGGTCGCCGGTGCGGATGACCGCCAACGGGCCGCCGATCGAGGCTTCGGGCGTGATGTGCAGCACGATCGTGCCGAAGGCGGTGCCGCTCATCCGCGCATCGGAAATCCGCACCATGTCCTTGACGCCTTGCCGCGCCAGCTTCAGCGGGATCGGCAGATAGCCCGCCTCCGGCATGCCCGGCGCGCCTTTCGGCCCGGCATTGCGCAGCACCAGGATATCGTCTGGATTGACGTCGAGATCGGGCTGATCGATGCGCGTCGTCATGTCCTCGACCGAATCGAACACCACGGCGCGGCCAGTATGGCGCATCAGCTCTGGCGAGGCGGCCGATTGCTTGATCACGGCACCCTGCGGCGCCAGGTTGCCGTGCAGCACGGCCATGGCGCCCAGCTTCTTCAGCGGCGCCGCGAGGCTGCGGATCACGTCCTGGCCCGGTACCTCCTCGGCTGCGGCAATGGCGTCGCCCAGCGTGCCGCCGGAGACGCTGGGCGCGTCGAGATCGAGGAACGGGATCAGCTCGCGCATCAGCCGCGGCAAGCCGCCGGCATGATGGAAATGTTCCATGTAATGCGCGCCCGACGGCTTCAGATTCAGCAGCGTCGGGATCTCGCGCGCCAGCGTGTCGAACTCGTCGAGGTCGATCTTGATCCCGGCGCGGCCGGCCATCGCGGTCAGATGGATCAAGCCATTGGTCGAGCCGCCGATTGCTTGCAGCACGACCAGCGCATTGCGCACCGAGGCCTTGGTGATGAGATCGCTCGGCCGCGGCGAACCGGACACTGCCATCTCGGCGGCGCGCTTGCCGCTCGCCTCGGCGATACGCCGGCGATCGGCATGGGTCGCGGGCGAGGCGGCGCTCATCGGCAGCGACAGGCCCAGCGCCTCGGTCAGGCAGGCCATGGTGCTGGCCGTGCCCATCACCATGCAGGTGCCGACCGAGGGGGCCAGCCGCCCGCTGATCACTTCGGTCTCGGCTGCGTCGATCGTGCCGGCGCGGAACTGGCCCCAGAGCCGCCTGCAATCGGTGCAGGCGCCCAGCACCTCGCCCTTGTGATGGCCGACCACCATCGGGCCGACCGGCACGACCACCGTCGGCAGATCGGCACTGGCTGCGGCCATGATCTGGGCCGGCAAGGTCTTGTCGCAGCCGCCGATCACGACGACCGAATCCATCGGCTGGGCGCGGATCATCTCCTCGGTATCCATCGCCATCAGATTGCGCAGGAACATCGAGGTCGGATGGGCGAAGCTCTCACCGATCGAGATGGTCGGGAACACCATGGGCAGACCGCCGGCCAGCATGACGCCGCGCTTCACGCTTTCGATCAGGTCCGGGACATTGCCGTGGCACGGATTGAAATCGCTAAAGGTGTTGGTAACGCCGATGATCGGCCGCTCCAGCGCGTCGTCGGAATAGCCCATGGCCTTGATGAAGGCCTTGCGCAGGAACAGGGAGAAACCGGCATCGCCATAGCTGGTCAGCCCCTTGCGGAGACCTGTCGACATGTTGTCCTCGACCCTTCGTGTACCCGAGACCGCAGAGTATGCGCCCGCCGGCGCACCGAAGCGATGCGGGCGAACGCCCCAGGATACAGCCGGCCGCGCGCAAAAAAATATAGCTTCCGGTATATTCAGACGATAGATTTTATTGGCTATGGACACGCAATTCCTGGAGAGCTTCGTCCTGGTCGTCGAATACGGCTCGGTCGCCGAGGCCGCGCGCCGGCTCAATCTGACGGCGGCCGCGGTGACGCAGCGCATCCGGGCGCTGGAACGCGAGATCGGCACGGCTTTGGTGTCGCGCTCGGGCCGGACGGTGCGCGCGACCGAGGCCGGCGCCGCCGTGCTGTCGCGCGCCCAGGGCCTGCTGCGCGAGGTGCGCGATCTGCGCGTGCTGGCCAATGAACAGAATTTCGCCGGCGAGATCAATCTCGGCGCCATCTCCAGCGCCTTGACCGGCATCCTGCCGCCGATCCTGTCGCGGCTGGCCCGGAAGCATCCGGCGATGAAGCTGCACATCGATCCCGGCCTGTCGTCCGAACTCTATCGCAAGGTCAATGACGGCGAGCTCGACGCCGCCGTCGTGGTCGCGCCGCAATTCGCCCTGCCCAAAACCTGCGGCTGGGCGACCTGGCGCGAGGAGCCGCTGGTCGTGCTGGTCCATCGCGGCATCACCGACACGGACCCGCACCGGATCCTGGCCAGCGAACCCTTCCTGCGCTACGACCGCCGGCAATGGGGCGGCCGGCTCGCGGAGACCTATCTGCAGCATGCCGGCATCCGGCCGCAGGACCGCTACGAACTCGATTCGCTCGAAGCCATCGCCGTCATGGTCGACCGCGAACTCGGCGTGTCGCTCGTGCCCGACTGGGCGCCACCCTGGCCCGAGGGGCTGACGCTGACCAAGCTCGCGCTGCCGCATCCGTTCGAGAAACGGCGGATCGGGTTGGTGTGGCGGCGGGCTTCGGCGTGTATCCGGCTGGTCGAGGCGTTGCTGGCGGAGGCGGGGTAGGGGGCGGTATGGGCGAGGGTGCTTGGTGCCGGTTTGCAGGCGGCTGGGGATCTGAGGCATTGCAGTCGGTGGCGCTCCGCAACGGATCAGGCCGGCCTGTCATAGCGGGGTCGCTCGGGTGAACGTACTTATGGCGCCGCCATTCAGGGACTCACTGCGAAACAAAGATACATCCGTATTGTCGTGGATGGGGTCCGATGTTTGGTACCCGGCATCATAAGCCCAGTTCCGATCCGGGTCCGCGGAGGGGCGGTCCGGCAAGAAATCCAGGAACCGCGTCTTCAGCATTGCCGGCTGCCGCCTGCTTGGCACGTCGAAGCGGAAGTCCCGAACCGTTATAACCGTCTCCCCCATTTCCCCTACAACGTCTACTTGCGTGGATGAGTGAGAATGGGCAATAAGAGGAATAGGATCGTATCTTTGTTGGCGCTAAGAAAAACGGATCTAACCTCCCTTTCCAGCTTTAGGAGCCATCTGTGGCCGCACATGATCCAGAGCAGCAACGGAAACAGCTAGCGGAGCAACGTCGGAGGGTTGACTTTGATACGTATGATGTAACTGTAGACGAGTTAATTCGGCGCGTTGCGCGGTCTAGGATCGAATTCGCTCCCGTCTACCAACGTCAGTTTCGTTGGGATTCCGCCCGTCAATCTCAACTAATTGAATCCCTTCTCCTCGGCATTCCGGTTCCTCCACTGTTTATGGCAACTAATCTAGTGGCAGGTCAGCAAGTTCAATGGGAAGTCGTCGATGGTCTCCAGCGATTGTTGACACTCGTCAATTTTGCTGGGAATGCTGACGCCCGTAAAGTAGCAAAATTGAAAGATCTTCCGCTGCGGCTGAGTAGCCTTGAGAAACTTTCATCACTCACCAATCAGCGCTTCTCGGATCTTCCGGAAGATATTCGGACTGCACTCGAAGATAGACCGGTCAAGGTAGTGGTTCTTAATGACAAGAGTGACTTACAGGTTCGTTTCGATCTTTTCGAACGACTGAACTCTGGCGGAATTAAATTAACAGATCAAGAGGTTCGAGCCTGTGTCTTCCGTGGCCCATTCATGGATTGCATAACACGTCTGGCTGCCACGGATGAATTTAATTCGGTTGTTAAATTGCCAGAAAGGAAAACAAAAGACGGAACGCCAGAAGATTATGCATTACGATTCTTTGCATTTCTTGAGCGGTACGGTGAATTTGAGCATTCCGTAAAGGGATTCATTAACGATTTTGCCGCCATCGCTACGGAAGATCCGAAAATAGACGAAAGAAATGAAATATTCATCGAAACATTTGATTATCTTTCTAAGGTATTCCCGAACGGTCTCAAAACTAGAAAGGGATCAACGCCAGTAAATTTGTTTGAAGCGGTTGCCGTTGGGGCGGCTCTGGCATTAAAAATAGAGTCTAATATTCCAGCTATTGACTCTACTGACTGGCTTCATTCTGACGAGTTACGAAGATTCACGAGTTCGGCGACTAATAGTAGGCCCCGTGTTCGAGGGCGTATTGAATTTTGTCGCGATAGGTTTTTAGGGTTACCACGACATGTTTGATGGTGATCCGTACCGCGAAGAGTTGCGTCGCCGAGTGAGCACAATGAGACGAATGCTAGAGGCTGCCGACCCATCCGCACCGCCATCAAACGGCATAAATATCGGTCGTGAAGTGCGTGGATTGGTAATTCTGCTCCTATTTGCTTCTTACGAAAATCTGTTGACGTCGCTTTGTCGAGGGTTACTTGAGCGATCAGCGTCGCTCCGCGTGGGTAATCGGCGCCTGCGAACCGGAATTCGTCAGTTTGCAATCCACAATCTTCTTGTGTCGATTTCAAATTCCACTGAGAAGAAAATCTGGAAAGAGTCTGGAAGAAAGCTACTTGAATGTGCGTTTGATTCAAAGAATTGCACGATTGACGCGAATATATTTCCCGCTGATGGAAGTTTTATGAAACGTAGTCAAGTGTCTTTGCTGTTTGACATTTTCGATCTTGGCGAGCCTGGGTCGATCTTGAAAGAAATCTGGGGTCGGTTAGATACAATTGTAGTCGAGCGTAATAACATTGCACATGGAAAAGTTACTCCTGAGGAAATTGGCCGCGCCTACTCTCATGCTGACGTTAGAGGTCTTGTTGCCTCTTGGGAAGCACGGTGGTTAGAAGTTATTGCACATGTTGAATCGGCGGCTAGCGCGCGTGGCTTTTACCGGATTTGAGGGAACACGCAAGCAGGCAGAAGCGAGGCCGTTTCTACGAATACAGAGGAACAAAAAAACTACTGCTCGCGGCCCGATTAAGCCACCAGATGAACGTCCAGTTTTTGGCCTCACCGTCGTGGAGCGGACCATTCGCTCCCTACCCTGTGCTGACCTTGAGCAGAGGCACCAAGCGGGTGATGAAGAGTGGTCGCGGAGGCGGAGCGGGTTCTCCGGCGTCGTTCGTATAATGAGCTTGCCGTAGAGTAAGTAGATCATATATAGGGAAAGTATATTTTACGGAGCGCTCCGATGCGCACCCACCCACAGAGTTTCCTCCGGCAGCCCTTCAGCGCTCTCTTCGCGAACCCGGCCAATGTCCGCGTCCTGCGGACGCTGATCCGGCATGGGGGCGAACTCTCGGCACCGATGCTTGCCGACCGGAGCAAGCTGACCAAGCCGAGCGTTCTTGCGGCGCTCGACTATCTCGCTGAGCTGGGTTTCGTGGACTCGATCGGTTCCGTCCGGCAGAGACTGCACCGCATCGACAGCCGACACCCGCTGGTTCCCGCGCTTGCCGCCTTGTTCGCCGCGGAGGACCATCGGTTCGAAACGATCATCGAGGCTATTCGCGCTGCGGCTGCCCAGGCCGGCGTCGTCGCGGCCTGGCTTTATGGCAGCGTCGCGCGCGGCGAGGATCGGCCGGACAGCGATCTCGACATCGCCATCGTCACCTCGGCATCGGTCAAGGCGAAGCTGCGCGACGCACTGCGCGGACTCGAAGATGAATGGCGCGTCTCGGTGTCCCTGGTCGAACTCGTGGCCGACGACATTCTCCGGCTCGCACGCGACAACGATCCGTGGTGGGTGGGGATGATCAAGGATGCGGTTCCCTTGGTCGGTCCCGACCCTGCCTCGCTCGCCGCCAGCCTTCCGCCCAAGCAACGCGGTGCCGCATGACCCGGACCGGACCGGCCAAGACAGTCGACCGCGCCTATGCAACGGGCCGTCTGGCCAATGCCCGTTCCTATCTGCAGGCAGCGCGGGATAGCTTTGCCTTGGCCCGAGAGGGATCGAACGCGAATCCCGTCATGTCGCAGATCATCAACTCGGCCATCGCTTTCACCGACGCTTTGACCGCCAGCCGCAAATCGCTCGTGAACCAGCAAGACCACGGTGCCGCGGTCAAGCTGCTGCGCGAGGCGTTCGGCCGCGACCTGCCGGTGGCGCAGGAACGGCAACTGCGCCGGATTCTGGAAGACAAGGACGAGGTCCAATACGGCGTGAGCATCGGCCGATACACCGAAGCCGAAGAGCGGCTGGCGGATCTCGAAGCCTATGCCGCCTGGGCCGAGCGGCAGTTGATCGGCAGTTAGCGCGACCGATTGACCGGCTTGGCCGGCATCTGCGTCAGGAGAGGCCCGGTCGCCAATCCGCGCCAGTGCCCCTCCCATCGTTCGGAACATCCGAAAACAAGATCCGCCATTATCCGGCTACCCAGAACACCCCGACTCGCTATCTCCTGTCGTGACAAACCATCGGTGCTTGCGATCCCCGCACACCGGCCAGGAGGACCATCATGGGACGCTTAACCAACAAGGTCGCGATCATCACCGGGGCCAGTGCCGGTATCGGCCGGGCCACGGCCAAGCTGTTTGCACAGGAAGGGGCGAAGCTCGTCCTGGGGGCGCGGCGTGAGGCCGAACTTGCCAGCCTGGTCGCCGAAATCGAAGCTTCCGGCGGCGAGGCCGTGGCGCTGGCGGGCGATGTGCGCGTCGAGGCTTATGCCGAAGCGCTGGTGGAGCGCGCGCTTCGGCGCTTCGGCCGTCTCGATATTGCGTTCAACAATGCGGGCACGCTCGGCGAGGCCGGGCCCAGCACCGGCGTGTCGGAGGCCGGTTGGACCGACGCCATCGCGATCAATCTCACCGGCTCGTTCCTCGGCGCCAAGCATCAGATCGCGGCGATGCTGAAATCCGGCGGCGGGTCGGTGATCTTCACCTCGACCTTCGTCGGCTACAGCTTTGCCTTCCCCGGCGTCGCCGCCTATGCCGCCAGCAAATCCGGCCTGATCGGCTTGACCCAGGCGCTGGCCGCGGAGTTCGGCGGGCAGAATGTGCGCGTCAACGCGATCCTGCCCGGTGCCGTGGACACGGCAATGTATCGCGACATGAACGACACGGCTGACAAGCAGGCCTTCATCACCGGCCTCCATGCGCTGAAGCGGGTCGCCTCGCCTGAGGAGCTGGCCCGCTCGGTGCTCTATCTGGCGTCGGACGATGCGGCGTTCGTGACCGGCACGGCGTCGCTCGTCGATGGCGGCGCGTCGATCACGCGGACCTGACGCCGCTCACCGGTTGACCAGCTTGGCCGGCACCTGCGTCAGGATCAGCAGGGCCGAGCCGAGCAGGCAGCAGGCGACCAGCAGCAGGCCGGAGCTGAGCGTGCCGGTATAGTCCTTCAGGACGCCGATGATGGTCGGGCTGAAGAAGCCGGCGAGGTTGCCCGTGCAGTTGATCAGCGCGATGCCGGCCGCCGCGGCCGAGCCGCCGAGGAAGGAGGTCGGCAAGGCCCAGAACATCGGCAGCGCGGTCACGACCCCGGCGACGGCCATGGCGAGGCCGGCCACCGCGATGATCGTGCTGGTGCCGGCCTGGGTGCACAGGATGAAGCCCAGCGCCGCCATCATGGCCGGCGTCGCGACATGCCAGCGCCGCTCGCGCGTCCGGTCGGCATGGCGGCCGGTCAGGATCATCGAGGCCAGCGCCAGCGCATAGGGCACCATGGTCAGCAGCCCGACCATGAACGGGTCCTTGATGCCGGTCTGCTGGATGATGGTCGGCTGCCAGAAGCCGATGGCGTAGGAGCCCATGACGATGCCGAACAGGATGGCGCACATCAGCCAGACGCGGGCACTGACGAAGACGGCGCGGACCGAGTGCTCCGTCTTGACCTTGGCTTCGGCTTCGATCTCGCTCGCGACGAAGGATTTCTCGGTGGCGCTCAGCCATTTGGCGCCGGCGACCCGGTCGTCGAGATAAAAGAACACGACGATGCCGAGCAGCACGGCCGGCACCGCCTCGATGACGAACAGCCATTGCCAGCCGGCCCAGCCGGTGCCGTGCTCGAAACTGTGCATGATGAAGCCGGACAGCGGGCCGCCGAGCAGGCCGGAGACCGGGTTGCCGGCCATCAGCAGCGCCATCATCTTGGCCCGGCGGTGGGACGGGAACCAATAGGTCAGGTACAGCACCATGCCGGGGAAGAACCCGGCCTCGGCCACGCCGAGCAGGAAGCGTACGGCGTAGAACTGGAACGGCGTGGTGACGAAGGCGGTCAGGGCAGAGACGATGCCCCAGACCACCAGCACCCGGCAGATCCAGATCCGCGCGCCGATTTTGTGCAGGATCAAATTGCTCGGCACTTCGAAGAAGAAATAGCCCCAGAAGAAGATGCCGGCGCCGACGCCATAGACCGAATCGCTGAACTTCAGATCGCCGATCATCTGCAGCTTGGCGAAGCCGACATTGACCCGGTCGAGATAGGCGACGATGTAGCCGACGAACAGGATCGGCATGATGCGCCAGGCAATCCGGCTGTAGAGCGCGTCGCTGCTCTCGGCATCGGCCATCACAGGATCGGCGTAGCTGGCTTTCACGGGCTGCTCCCTCTAAGGGATGGTTGGAAAATAGCCGAATCGAGGCAATGAATCCTTCTCCTGCACTGCGGGAGAAGGTGGCGAGCGTTAGCGAGCCGGATGAGGGTGAGGCGCGTAAGCGCCATAGGCCTCGCAAGCTGCTCGACCCTCACCCTCCCAGCGCTATGCGCCGGGTCCCTCCCTCTCCCGCAATGCGGGCGAGGGGTTTTTGAAGCGATTCTTCTGCAACGAATCCTAATCGTCGTCGTCCGGCCGCGAATAGTCGCGGGCACAGAAGCCGCCGCCTTGATAGCGCTCGGCGATCGGGTCGCCGCTGGTCTTGCCGTCCAGTTCTTCCGTATAGCCGTCGGCGCTGTCTTCGGGCGCCCAGCCGATCGCGTCGCGGGCATCGTCGCGCCACCAGGTCATGCGCGCGTTGTTCGAGACGCCCCAGATGACGTGGCAGCCCTTGACCGCGGCCAGCGTGCTGCGCTCGACCAGCCGGATCAGATCGGGCAGCGACAGCCAGGTGCTGAGCATGCGGTCGTCGATCGGCTCGGCAATGCAGGAACCGATGCGCAGGAAGATGCTGTCGACACCGTGCTTGTCCCAATAGAGCCGGCCCATCAGCTCGCCATAGGCCTTGGACAGGCCGTAATAGCCGTCCGGCCGGAACGCGCAATCCTCGTCGAGCACGGCGCTGCGCTCGTGGAAGCCGACCGTGTGGTTCGAGGAGGCGAAGACCATGCGGGCACCTTCGCGCCGCGCCGCCTCATAGGCGTGGTAGAGCCCGCGGATATTCGGCCCGATCACGGTCTCGAACGGATGCTCGACCGAGATGCCGCCGAAATGCAGGATCGTGCCGCAGCCTTCGGCCAGGCGCAGGATGGCCGGGCCGTCCTCGAGATCGGCCCGGGTGAAGCTGGCGCCGGCCGGCACCTCGTCCGGAAACGGCGCCAGGTCGGTCAGGCGCAGCTGCCAGCCCTTGGCCGCCAGCGCCGGGGCCAGCACGCGGCCCAGCATGCCGGAGGCGCCGGTCAGCAGCACGGGTTTGGCGGGAACGCTCATTCTCTCGAAACCTCCTTCAGGCCGCGCCGTGCCGGGGCATGGTGGCAAGCGGCGGGTCGATCCGGCCGGGCCGCTTGACGAACACCGTCATGGCCAGCACCCCGGCCAGCGCCAGGGCGGCCGCGACGATGAAGGCGCTGTCATAGCCGCCCAGATATTGCACGGCGAAGCCGGTGGCGCTCGGCCCGATGATGCCCGAAATATTGCTCAGCAGGTGGATGAAGCCGCTGACGCCGCCGACCTGCTTTTCCGGCACCAGCTCGTGAATGGTCGCCCAGCAGGATTGCACCGAGCTGGTCAGCAGCATGACCGCGACGGCGATCAGAGTCACCGCGACGACCGCGTTTGGCGCGAAATTGACCGCGATCAGCGCCGCGCCGGCGAGGCCAAGCGGTGCAATGGTGGTGAGTTTGCGCGCTGCCAGCCGGTCGCTCATCCGGGTATAGGCGAAATCCCCGACGATGCCGCCGCCGACATAGCCGACGAAGCCGCAGGCCCAGGGGATTGAGGCGACGACCGACATCTGCGCCACATCCATATGCAGCGCGTCGGTCAGATAGGTCGGCAGCCACGAGATGAAGATGTAGAGCGAGTAATTGACCGCGAACATGCCGAGGCCGAGCGACAGCGTGCTGGCACGGGTCAGGATCGAGAGCAGCGGTGCCGATTGTTCCGAAGCCGGAACGATTGAAACGGCCCGGCTGGCGGCGACCAGCCGGAGTTCGCCCGGGCTGACCCGCGCATTGTCGCGCGGCAGGTCGGTCACGAAATGCCGCCACAGCACGACCCAGACCAGCCCGATCGCGCCGATCGCGAAGAAGGCGATGCGCCAGCCATAGGCGAGCGCCAGGAAGCCGACGATCGGGGCGGCGACGGCGCTGCCCACCGTCTGGCCCGAGAAGGTGAAGCCGATGGTGCGCGACGTCTCCTCGCGCGGAAACCAGTTGGTTATCGTCCGGTTTGTCGTCGAATTCATCGGCCCTTCGGCGAAACCGAACAGCGCACGCACGACGAAGAGCTGGGTAAAACCCGTGACCGCGCCGGTTGCCGCGCACAGCACCGACCAGCAGCCGGCGGCCCAGGCATAGACCCGCACCGGCCCGTAGCGATCGGCCAGCTGCCCGCCGACGAAGGCGAAGATGGCATAGCCGATGAAGAAGGTGCTGAAGATCAGCCCGAGTTCGGAGGGCGACAACCCCAGATCCGCCTTCACGAACGGTGCCGCCACGCCCAGCGCCGCGCGATCCATGTAATTGATGATGCCCGCGACGAAGAGCAGCAAGGCAACGACGAAGCGGTAGCGTCCGGTCTTCATGCTTTCCTCCGATGGTCGCGCCATTGGCTGGCGTCGTCACGTATCGTTCTGGGCAGGCGTTGGTTTTGGTGTTCGATCGATACTTAGCGGAACGCAATCGTGCACGGGCTGGTGCTCGACAGCACGACGCCGCGGCGGCTCAGCCGGCCATCCTCGGCGATGTCGAAGGCGAGGATGGTGTCGCCCTGCTCGTTCGCGGCATAGAGCCGCCGGCCCGACGGGTCGAGCGTCATGAAGCGCGGGTCGCGGCCTTCGGACGGCGTCCAGCCGATCGTGTCCAGCCGGCCGGCCGTGGCGTCGAACGCGAAATGGGCGATGCCGTCCTGGCCGCGATTGGAGGCGTAGATGTTCTTGCCATCCGGCGTGATGACGATCGCGGCCGAAGTGCTGGCGCCGAAGAAATCGGGCGGCAGGATGGAGACCAGATGCACGGGCGTCAGCGTGCCGGTCTCGGCATCCCAGCGGCAGGTCGCCATCGTCGAGTCCAGCTCGTTCACGACGAAGGCAACGGGCAGGGTCGGGTGGAACACCATGTGGCGCGGCCCGGCACCCGGCCGCATCACGGCATGGCCGGCCAGCGCCAGCTCGCCGCCTTCGAAGCGCAGCACGAAGACTTTGTCGAGACCCTTATCCGGCACCAGGACGAAGCGGCCGCTCGGGTCGAACACGATGTGATGCGGATGGGCGCAGGCCTGCTCGGTGCGATGCGGCCCGACCGCTCCCGGCAGGTCGAGCAGCTGGGTGAAATCGCCGAGCGTGCCATCCGGTCGGATCGGCAGCACGGCGACCGTGCCGCTCGCGTAATTCGCCGCGATCATGAAGCGCCCGGTCGGATCGATCGCCGGGTGCACGCCGTTGCGCCCGCCGGTCGCAGCTTGGCCGAGCGGGGTCAAGGCCCCGGTCGCCGGATCGATCGCGAAGGCCGAGGCATAGTCGAGATCGCCATGTACGGCATAGAGGATGTGCCGCGCCGGATCGGTGATCAGAAAGGACGGATTGGTCAGCCCGCCATGATGGCCGGCCAGCCGCCACGCCCCCGAGACCGGATCGATACGGCAGATATCGATACCGGTGCCGCGTGCCTTGCGCTCGGGCGTGGTGAAGCAGCCGACGAAGGCGAAGCAAGGCTCTTGCGTGGCGGCCATCGCGTCCGGACCGCTCTTAATCCGTGCCGCGTTTCTGGCGCGAGCGGAACTCCTCGTAGCGCGCCTTGTGCTCGGCATTGGGCGGATAGAGGCCGGGCAGCGATGCGCCGGCCTGCACTTCGCCGTAGATCCAGGTCTCGAGCTGCTCCTGCTCATCGGCCGCGGCGGTGACGGCTTCGACCATCGCGGCCGGAATGACTACGGCACCATCCTCGTCGACCACGATCACGTCGTCCGGGAAGACGGCGACGCCGCCGCAGCCGATCGGCTGCTGCCAGGCGACGAAGGTCAGGCCGGCGACCGAAGGCGGCGCCGCGGCACCGCTGCACCAGACCGGCAGATCGGTCGCGCGCACGCCGGCGACGTCGCGCACCACGCCGTCGGTGATCAGGGCGGCCACGCCCTTCAGCTTCATGCGGGCGCACAGGATGTCGCCGAAGATGCCGGCATCGGTCACGCCCATGGCGTCGACCACGGTGATGCAGCCTTCCGGCATGGCTTCGATCGCGGCGCGGGTCGAGATCGGCGAACTCCAGGATTCCGGCGTCGCCAGATCTTCGCGCGCCGGCACGAAGCGCAGCGTGAAGGCGGGGCCGACCAGGCGCGGCTGGCCCGGGCGCAGCGGCTTAGTGCCGCGCAACCAGACATTGCGCAGGCCCTTCTTCAGCAGCACCGTGGTCAGCGTCGCGGTCGAAATGCCAGACAGTATCGCGATCGTCCTCTTGTCCAATGCCATGGTCTCGTGTCCTACCGGTTAGATGCTGGCAATGAGGCCGCCATCGACGCGGATCACCGATCCGGTCAGATAGGCGGCGCGCTCGCTCGCCAGGAAAGTGACGACATCGGCATATTCCTCGGGCTTGCCGTAGCGGCCGAGCGGGATGGTGCCGGTGCTCTCGACGGAAACCTGTTCGACGCTGCGCCCTTCGCGCTTCGCCTTGGCCTCGTCGAGGAATTTGATCCGGTCGGTCGCGATGCGGCCGGGCAGGATGATATTGGCAGTGATGCCGTCGCGGCCGATTTCGCGTGCCAGCGTCTTCGACCAGCCGACCAGCGACAGGCGCAGCGCGTTCGACATGCCGAGATTGGGGATCGGCGACACGACACCAGACGAGGTGCTGGTGATGATCCGGCCCCAGTGCTGCGCCTTCATGCCGGGCAGCACCCGGTCGGTGATGGCGATGACCGACAGCACCATGGACTGGAAATACTTGGCCCAGACCGCGGAATCCTGCCCTGAGGCGGTGGTCGGCGGCGGCCCGCCAGTGTTGTTGACCAGGATGTCGACCGGACCGAGCTCGGCCTCGATGCGCGCGATATGGCCTTCGATCTGAGCCAGGTCGGCCAGATCCCAGACGAGGCCCAGCTTCTTGCCGGAGAGTGCCGAAAGCGTGCCGTCGACCGCCTTGGCGTCGATATCGGCGACTGCAACCTGGACGCCTTCGCCGGACAAAGCTTTGGCGATCGCTCCACCGAGCCCGCCGCCGCCGCCAAGCACTAGCGCCGTCTTGCCGTTTAAGCCAAGATCCATCCCAACCTGCGCTTTCTTGTAACCTGCGGAAAATCATAGGGGATCCGGCAGATTAGAAAATGTCCTTTTTCATTGCTTCACACGATAGTTTTTCTTCGTTCTAGGTGGAGCTGACATGGCAGGTCGACGATCGCCGCGCCCGGCTGCGACGGGCGCTGCCGGGCTGAAGGATGTCGCGAAGCGTGCCGGTGTTTCGACGGCGACGGTTTCGCGCGTGATCAACGGCACGGCCGTGGTCAGCGACGAGATGCGGCGGCGGGTCGAGCAGGCTTGCGGCGCGCTGGGCTATATCCCGAACGGCGCTGCGCGGGCACTGTCGACGCGACGGACCCGGACGATCGGCGCCGTGGTGCCGACGATCGAGAATGACGGCTTCGCCCGCACGGTCTTCGCGCTCCAGCGCAGCCTGCAGCAGGCCGGGCGCACGCTGCTGCTGGCCAATTCCGACTACGATCCGGCAATCGAGCTCGAAGCGGTCATGCGCCTCCTGTCGCAGGGCATCGACGGGCTGGTGCTGATCGGCGGCGAGCACGACAAGCTGCTGCGCCGGCATCTCGAGCGCAAGCATGTGCCGGCGATCGAGGCCTGGACCCTGGCCTCGGGGAGCGCCTCGGTCGGCTTCGACAACGCCCGGGCGGCATCGGTCCTGGCCGATCATCTGCTCGATCTCGGTCACCGCCATATTGCCATCGTGGCCGGCCGGCTGGAGCATAATGACCGTGCCGCGGCGCGCGTGCTCGGCGTGCGCGACAGTCTGCGCCGGCGTGGGTTGGCCGTGCATGCGGAATGGCTGACCGAGCAGCCCTATCGCGTCGGCGAGGGGCGGCGTGCGGCGCAGCAATTGCTCGCCGGCGGCGGCCCGCGCCCGTCGGCCATTCTGTGCGGCAATGATCAGCTGGCGTTCGGCGTGCTGGCCGAAGCCCGGCGCTCGGCCTCACCGTGCCGCGCGACCTCTCCGTCACCGGTTTCGGCGATTCCGACTATGCCGAGTTCCTCGACCCGCCGCTTACAACCATGCATGTCCCGGCCGAAGAAATCGGCCAGCGCGCCGCCGCCTATCTGCTCAGCCGCATCGCGGGCGAACCGGTCGAGCAGACCAGCACGGTCGAAGTCAGGCTGATCGTCCGAGCGACGACCGCGCGTCCACAGTGAGATCGATATTGCAGTGCGGGATAGAGCGGTGGATGCATAAGCCACTACAAAGACAGGAAAGTTTCGGGCCGCCCTCGGTGAGTCGGCTCCTCCTCTGATAAGCGCCCCTTATCAAACTCGCGAAACACGATATTGGTCGGCCCGGGGTCGCGCTAGCCATCTCCTGTAATGTCGAAGCGAGCTGACTTCGACATCATCTGAAAAAGGGGAACCGCTATGTCGACCAGTACACTCAAGACCGTCCAACGCGCTGTCTTCGCTTCGCTGCTTCTTGTCGCCGTCGCTGCCTGCAGCGGCACCTTACCCCAGCCGCAGCTTGCCGCCGCCGACCTTGCCGCGCAGAATGCGATTGCCCAGGGCGGCAACTAATCCCGCTGTTGCCCTGATGACCGATCGGAGATCGATCGGGCCGGTCTAAACTAAGCCGACCACCATCGAACGCGCCCGCCACGACTCCGTCGCCGCGGGCGTGTCGCTGTCTGGGCAGCCCCATCGGGCCACTGGGACGGCAGTTCTCGCTCTGATAAGCGCCCCTTATTAAAATCGCGAAATGCGATATTGGCCGGGTCGGATGCCGCTGGCCATCTCCTGTAATGTCGAAGCGAATTGACTTCGACATCATCTGAAAAAGGGGAACCGTCATGTCGACCACTACGCTCAAGACCGTGCAACGCGCTGTCTTCGCTTCGCTGCTTCTTGTCGCCGTCGCTGCCTGCAGCGGCACCTTACCCCAGCCGCAGCTTGCCGCTGCCGATCTCGCCGCGCAGAACGCTATTGCCCAGGGCGGTAACTAACACCGACGGCCGCTGACGCCGTCTTCGGATCCGCCTTACGGGCTGGGATCGGAGCAAGTCAGATTAAGCTGCAATCGAACGCGTCCGTAGCGACCAGATCGCGCGGACGCGTCGATGCCGAACTCCAGAAACCCCGATCACTCGCCCGCCTGGGCCGTCTCGCCGCCGCGAATCACGCCGAGGATCGGTTGCGGCATGCGCGACGCCATCTTAGCGCCGTACTTCCTCGCTTCCTGGATCAGGGCGAGAGTTGCCGGTGCCTGCTCGTTGCGTCGGCAGGCGAAAACCAGCATCGAAACGTCCTCGACCGCGAGCGGCCGGAACACGGCGTCGGTGATGTGCAGCTGGCTCAGCGAGTGCGGCACGATTGCCACGCCCAGCCCGGCCGCGGCCAGGCTGACGATGGTGGTGATCTGCGTCACGGTCTGCGCTATGCGCGGCGCGAAGCCGGCGCGATGACAGATATCGTTGATCGGCGACGTCATCGCCGAGCTGCCGGCGGCACCGAAGGCGATAAACGGCTCCTCGGCCAGCTCGGTCACGGCGATGCAGTCATGAGCCGCCAACGGATGCGAATTCGACATGACCACGTCGTACCGCTCGCGCTGCAGCGGCGTGATCTGGACCCCCGGCCGTCGGGCAGAATAGCCGCAGCGGAACATGCCGAAATCGAGCGCGCCATTCTCCAGCCCTTCATTCTGCTGCGGCGCAGTCAGTTCGCTGAGGATCAACTCGACATTCGGATGGGCTGCACGGAACCCGCGCAGGATCGTCGACAGTGCGCCGGTGAACGGCACGGAGCTGCTGTAACCGACGGCGATGCGGGCCGAGCTCGGCCCGGCTCGCCTGCCGGCCAACCTCTTCGGCGTGCCGGGCCTGGCGCAGCGTCAGCCGGGCCTCGTCCAGGAACAGCGCACCGGCCGCCGTCAGGGCGACGGACCGCTTGCTGCGCTCCAGGAGGCGGACGGCAAGCTGTTGCTCGAGTGCCTTGATCTGCATGCTCAGGGCCGGCTGTGCGATATGCAGTCGTTCGGCGGCACGGGCGAAATGGAGTTCTTCGGCCACGGCGACGAAATAGTTGAGTTGTCGCAACTCAATCATGTCGCACACCTCCGACTGGTCGTGCTCATCGGATGCACCTCTCAAATCCTTTGCCCGGCGTCTATTCTAGAACAGATATATGTTGCACCGCAGCAAGGGGATGTCTTCAGTCCAGCCATGCCGGTGGCGAAGCGTCGCAGCACCGGCACCGGGTCGCCTCACATTCGAGGCAGTCCCGGAACGGCGTATCCTACCTCAATTGGGCGCGTTGACACCGATCGGGAGCTTACGCGGCCGCATAGCTGCTCCCCGGATAGTATTGAGGATTTCAAACTGGGTGTGGCCGGCATGGCCTGAGGAAATGGGAAAGCCTCGATATCCGGCACGCGCCAAGGATGCGATCGTACCGAGTATTGCTTTCCCCACTCTGGCAGGGTCACTCAATTAGTGGCCGTCGGTAACGTTGCTTGCGGCCATAGTCGTTGATCGACACGGATAGCAAGTCTGGCGGCCGATGACCCGCCCCGCTCCGGTTGCCTCGAGTGGTCGTCGCGTCAGTTGCCGCAGTCGGCGTTCGAGATCAGGTCGGAGGCGACCCAACCGTGGAGTTGCCCG